>MGYJ01000074.1 GCA_001801685.1 Gammaproteobacteria bacterium RIFCSPHIGHO2_12_FULL_63_22
CAATGCGGCCGTCAAAGTCGTCTTGCCATGGTCCACGTGACCAATCGTGCCCACGTTGACGTGCGGCTTGGTGCGCTGGAACTTTTCCTTGGACATAACGTATTCCTAAAGTTTGGTGGTTTGATTCGCGGAGAATCAGTTTTTCTTGATGATCTGGTCGGCGATCGAGTTCGGCGCTTCGGCGTAATGGTCGAATTCCATCGTGAAGGTGGCGCGACCCTGCGACATCGAGCGCATCGACGTGGCGTAACCGAACATTTCGCCCAGCGGAACCAGTGCGTTGATGACCTTGCCGGACGGCGTTTCGTCGGAACCCTGCAAGAGGCCGCGACGACGCGAAAGATCGCCCATCACGTCACCCATGTAGTCTTCCGGCGTAACAACCTCGACCTTCATGATCGGCTCAAGCAACGCGGGGTTCGCCTTGACGAAGCCTTCCTTGAACGCCATCGAGCCGGCGATCTTGAACGCCATTTCGTTGGAGTCGACGTCATGGAACGAGCCATCCACGGCACGGACCTTGATATCAACCACCGGGAAGCCGGCAAGCACGCCGTTCTTCATGGCTTCCTGGATGCCCTTGTCCGCGGCCTGCACGTATTCCTTGGGAACCGTGCCGCCGACGATCGCATTCTCGAACAGATAACCGGCACCACGTTCCTGCGGCTCCATCTCGATGATGATGTGGCCGTACTGGCCGCGACCACCGGACTGGCGCACGAACTTGCCTTCCTGCTTGACCAGCTTGCGGATTGCTTCGCGGTAGGCCACCTGCGGCTTGCCGACGTTGGCCTCCACGTTGAACTCGCGCTTCATGCGGTCAACCAGGATTTCCAGGTGCAACTCGCCCATGCCGGCGATGATGGTCTGGCCGGATTCTTCGTCCGAACGAACGCGGAAAGACGGATCTTCCTGCGCCAGGCGACCGAGCGCGATACCCATGCGCTCCTGGTCGGCCTTGGTCTTGGGCTCCACGGCCATCGCGATGACGGGCTCCGGGAAGATCATTCGCTCCAGCGTGATCACGTGGTCGATCGAGCACATGGTGTCGCCGGTGGTCACGTCCTTCAGGCCGACGGCCGCCGCGATGTCACCACACAGCACTTCCTTGATTTCTTCGCGCTGGTTGGCATGCATCTGCAGGATTCGGCCGATGCGCTCCTTCCTGCTCTTGACCGGGTTATAGACCTGGTCGCCAGCATTCAGGGTGCCCGAATAGACGCGGAAGAAGGTGAGCGAACCCACGAACGGGTCGGTCATGATCTTGAAGGCAAGCGCCGAGAAGGGCTCCTTGTCGCCAGCCTTGCGGAAGTCTTCCTGTTCGTTCTCGTCGATGCCCTTGACCGGCGGACGATCGGACGGGGCCGGCAGGTAGCGGATGACCGCATCCAGCATGGCCTGCACGCCCTTGTTCTTGAACGCCGTGCCGCAGAACACCGGGACGATGCTGGTCGAGAGCGTACCGGCACGGATGCCGGACATGATCTCGTCCTCGGTCAACTCGCCGTTGTCGAGGTACTTGTTCATCAGGTCTTCGGAGGTTTCGGCAGCAGCCTCGACCATGAACTCGCGCGCAGCTTTCGCGGCATCGAGCAAGTCGGCCGGGATTTCGCCATAGACGAACGAAGTGCCCTGGTTGGCCATGTCCCAGATGATCGACTTCATCTTGATCAGGTCGACCACGCCTTCGAAGCCCTCTTCAGCGCCGATCGGCAGCTGCATCGGCACCGCATAGGCACCCAGGCGCGACTTCAGCTGTTCGACGACCTTGTTGAAGTTGGCGCCGGTGCGATCCATCTTGTTGACGAACGCCATGCGCGGCACGCCGTACTTGTTGGCCTGGCGCCAGACGGTTTCGGACTGCGGCTGCACGCCACCGACCGCACACAGCACGAACACCGCGCCGTCGAGCACGCGCAGGGAACGCTCGACTTCAATGGTGAAGTCGACGTGTCCGGGGGTATCGATGATGTTGAAGCGGTGCGCCGGGAACGACTTGTCCATGCCCGACCAGAAGCAGGTCGTTGCAGCGGAGGTAATCGTGATGCCGCGCTCCTGCTCCTGCTCCATCCAGTCCATGGTCGCCGCGCCGTCGTGCACTTCGCCAATCTTGTGATTGACACCGGTGTAGAACAGGATGCGTTCGGTCGTGGTGGTCTTGCCAGCATCGATGTGGGCCATGATGCCGAAGTTGCGGTACTGGTCGATCGGGGTCGTGCGTGCCACGGGGAAATCCTTTGTCTTGAGTACCGGCGGGGATGAGCCGCCGGTGGTTGGAACCGGCGGTATCTGCGACCGGCGGTATTACCAGCGGTAGTGCGAGAAGGCCTTGTTGGCTTCTGCCATACGGTGCGTTTCTTCGCGCTTCTTGACGGCGCCGCCACGGTTCTCGGAAGCCTCGAGCAGCTCGGCCGCGAGCTTGCGCGGCATGGTGTTTTCGCCACGCTTGCGCGCGAATTCGATGACCCAGCGCATGGCCAGGGCAGTACGGCGCGAGGAGCGGACTTCGACCGGCACCTGGTAGGTGGCGCCGCCGACGCGACGCGACTTCACTTCCACGGCGGGAGCGACGTTGGCCAAGGCCTTCTCGACCAGCGCGAGCGTGTCGGAATTCTTCTCTCCGATCACGTCCATGGCGCCATAGACGATCTTTTCAGCGATGGACTTCTTGCCGCTCTTCATCACCATGTTGATGAAACGCGCGACGACTTCACTTCCGTGCTTGGGATCGGGAAGGATTGAACGGGTACCGGGGGAACCTTTACGAGACATGCTGCAGTCCTGGTAGGTTTGAAACTATTAAGGTGCTGGGAAGCTGGGGCTGCGCGAATTCGCGACCCCAGCGGAAAACTTCGTATGCCGCTGGTACTGCTTTACTTACTTCTTCGGACGCTTGGCGCCGTACTTCGAGCGGCTCTGGCGGCGCTTGGCCACGCCGGAGGCGTCGAGCGAACCACGAACGGTGTGGTAGCGAACGCCCGGCAGGTCCTTGACGCGACCGCCGCGGATCAGGACCACGGAGTGCTCTTGCAGGTTGTGACCTTCACCACCGATGTAGGAGATGATTTCAAAACCGTTGGTCAGGCGAACCTTGGCGACCTTGCGGAGCGCGGAGTTCGGCTTCTTCGGCGTGGTGGTGTACACGCGGGTGCAAACGCCACGACGCTGCGGGCAGTCGGCCAGCGCGGGGGAGTTGCTCTTGTAGGTGTGCGGCTGGCGCGGTTTGCGAACCAGCTGATTGATCGTCGCCATTGCTCGAAGAACCTTGAAATTGTGGGTCAAGTCGACATGACTCGGCCCAGTGAGACAGAAAAGTATAGAGGGCGTTAAGCCTTCCTGTCAACCTGACAGGGGCAACGCCACTCCTCCTGGAGTCGAAGACGAGGCGCATCCCTGCGCCTCATTTCGTTGTTTCCAGCCCCCTTCGGGGCTGCTGATTACTCGTCCGAACCGGCTTCCGAGGCGGCAGCCTCGATTTCGCCAGCACTGAAGCTGACCGGGGCCGCCGAGGTGCCACGCAGCGTCTCGAGGTCGAGATCGGTCAGGACCGACTCGGCCAGGCGGCGCTTGGTGTGGTAGGCAAGACCGGTACCGGCCGGGATCAGGCGACCGACGATGACGTTTTCCTTCAGGCCACGCAGCGAATCGCGGGTGCCGCGGACGGCAGCCTCGGTCAGCACGCGGGTGGTTTCCTGGAAGGAAGCCGCCGAGATGAACGACTCGGTCGCCAGGGAGGCCTTGGTGATGCCCAGCAGCACCGGCTCGAACCGGGCCTGGATGCCACCCTTGGTCTCCATCTTGGCATTTTCCTCGATCACCCGGATGCGCTCGGCCTGCTCGCCGTTCATGAAGCGGGTGTCGCCGGCATCGGTGATCTCGACCTTTCGCAGCATCTGGCGAGTGATCGTCTCGATGTGCTTGTCGTTGATCTTGACGCCCTGCAGGCGGTACACGTCCTGGATTTCCTTGACCAGGTAGGCGGCCAGCGGCTCGACGCCCAACAGGCGCAGGATGTCCTGCGGATTCGGCTCGCCGTCCACCACGGTCTCGCCCTTTTCCACGTGTTCGCCTTCGAACACGATGATCTGGCGGTACTTCGGGATCAGCTCTTCGTGCTCGTTGCCGTCCGGATCCTTGATGATCAGGCGCTGCTTGCCCTTCGTGTCCTTGCCGAAGCTGACGATGCCCGAGCGCTCGGCCAGGATCGCGGGATCCTTGGGCTTGCGTGCTTCGAACAAGTCGGCCACGCGCGGCAGGCCGCCCGTGATGTCGCGGGTCTTGGACGCTTCCTGCGGCACCTTGGTGACCACGTCGCCCACGCCCACTGCAGCACCATCCTGCAGGTTGACGATGGAGCGCGGCGGCAACAGGTACTGCGCCGGCAGGTCGGTGCCCGGGATGTTCAGGTCCTTGCCCTTGGCATCGACGATGCGAACGATCGGGCGCAGGTCCTTGCCCATCGAACCACGACGCTTCGGGTCCGTGATCTCGCGCGAAGCCAGGCCGGTCAGTTCATCGGTCTTCTCGATGACGGTGATTCCGTCGACGAAGTCGATGAAGCGAACGAAGCCGGTGACTTCCGACACGATTGGGTGGTTATGCGGGTCCCAGTTGGCGATGGTCTGGCCGGACTTGATCGACGCGCCATCCTTGACCTGGATGACCGCACCGTAGGGCAGCTTGTAGCGCTCGCGTTCGCGACCTGTGAGGTCGAGAACCGACAGTTCGCCGGAACGCGACACCGCGACCAGGTGACCCTTGTCGTGCTGCACGTGCTTGAGGTTGTTGAACTTGACCGTACCGGTGGTCTTGACCGTGATGTTGTCGATTGCGGCAGCCCGGGATGCGGCACCACCGATGTGGAAGGTACGCATGGTCAGCTGGGTACCCGGCTCGCCGATGGACTGCGCGGCGACGACGCCGACCGCTTCACCATGGTTGACCAGGTGACCGCGGCCCAGGTCGCGGCCGTAGCAGTAGGCGCAGATACCGAAGGTGCTTTCGCAAGTGATCGAGGAACGCACCAGGATCGCCTGGACGCCAGCGGCTTCCAGCTTGTCCACCCACTTCTCGTCCAGCAGCGTGTTGCGGGTGACGATCGGATCGGCATCGTTGCCCGGCAGGTACACGTCTTCCGCCACCATGCGGCCCAGCACGCGGTCGCGCAAGGGCTCGACCACGTCGCCGCCTTCAACGATCGGGGTCATGGTGAGGCCGGCGGTCGTGCCGCAATCGGTCTCGGTGACCACGACGTCCTGTGCCACGTCGACGAGGCGACGGGTCAGGTAACCGGAGTTGGCGGTCTTCAGCGCGGTATCCGCGAGGCCCTTACGGGCACCATGGGTCGAGATGAAGTACTGCAGGACGTTCAGGCCTTCGCGGAAGTTCGCGGTGATCGGCGTTTCGATGATCGAGCCGTCCGGCTTGGCCATCAAACCACGCATACCCGCGAGCTGGCGGATCTGCGCCTGCGAACCACGGGCGCCGGAGTCGGCCATGATGTAAATCGAGTTCATCGACTTCTGGTCGATGGTCTCGCCCTTCGCGTTCTGCACTTTTTCAGTGCCGATCGCGTTCATCATCGCCTTGGCGACGACTTCATTGGTGCGGGACCAGATGTCCACGACCTTGTTGTAACGCTCGCCGGCAGTGACCAGGCCAGACTGGTATTGCACCTGGATTTCCAGCACTTCCTTTTCCGCGCCAGCAAGGATGCCTTTCTTCTCGGCCGGGATGATCATGTCGTCGATGCCGATCGACACGCCGCTGCGCGTTGCATACGCGAAGCCGGTGTACATCAGCTGGTCGGCGAACACGACCGTGCTCTTCAGGCCGAGCATGCGGTACGAGGTGTTGATCAGGCGGCTGATGTTCTTCTTGGTCAACTCGGTGTTGACGAAGGCGAACGGCAGGCCTTCCGGCAGGATCTCGGCCAGCAGCGCGCGGCCGACGGTGGTGTCGACGATGTACTTGCGCTGCACGCGCTCGCCGTCTTCGTTCATTTCCAGCAGGTCGAGGCGAACCTTGACCTTGGCATGCAACTCGACGACGCGGTTGTCATAGGCGCGCTTGACTTCGGCGACGTTGGCGAAGGCCATGCCCTCGCCTTTCTTGTTTTCCAGCGCGCGGGTCATGTAGTACAGGCCCAGCACGACGTCCTGGGTCGGCACGATGATCGGCTCGCCGTTGGCCGGCGACAGGATGTTGTTGGACGACATCATCAACGCGCGCGCTTCCAGCTGGGCTTCCAGCGAGAGCGGCACGTGCACGGCCATCTGGTCACCGTCGAAGTCGGCGTTGAACGCGGTGCAGACCAGCGGGTGCAGCTGGATGGCCTTGCCTTCGATCAATACCGGCTCGAACGCCTGGATGCCGAGGCGATGCAGGGTCGGTGCGCGGTTGAGCAGCACCGGATGCTCGCGGATGACTTCCTCGAGGATGTCCCAGACCTGGGTTTCTTCGCGCTCGACCAGCTTCTTGGCAGCCTTGATCGTCGTGGCGAGGCCACGGCGCTGCAGCTTGGCGAAGATGAAGGGCTTGAACAGTTCCAGCGCCATCTTCTTCGGCAGGCCGCACTCGTGCAGGCGCAGGGTCGGACCGACCACGATGACCGAACGGCCGGAGTAGTCGACGCGCTTGCCCAGCAGGTTCTGGCGGAAACGACCCTGCTTGCCCTTGATCATGTCGGCCAGGGACTTCAGGGGGCGCTTGTTGGTGCCGGTGATGGCGCGGCCGCGACGGCCGTTGTCCATCAGGGCGTCAACCGATTCCTGCAACATGCGCTTCTCGTTGCGCACGATGATGTCGGGCGCATTGAGCTCAAGCAGGCGCTTGAGGCGGTTGTTGCGGTTGATGACGCGGCGATACAGGTCGTTCAGGTCGGAGGTCGCGAAGCGGCCGCCATCCAGCGGTACCAGCGGACGCAGGTCCGGCGGCAACACGGGAAGCACGGTCATGACCATCCATTCCGGACGGTTGCCCGATTCCAGGAAGGCTTCGGCCAGCTTCACGCGCTTGGTGAGGCGCTTGAGCTTGGTTTCCGAATTGGTCGCGGCGATCTCTTCCTTCAGGCGGATCACTTCCGCGTGCAGGTCGAGCGAACGCAGCAGGTGGTGCACGGCCTCGGCGCCCATCATGGCGTCGAAGTCGTCGCCGTGTTCCTGGCGCGCGGTCATGTACTGCTCTTCGGTCAGCAGCTGGCCGCGGTCGAGCGTGGTCAGGCCCGGCTCGATGACGACGAAGGCTTCGAAGTACAGGATGCGCTCGATGTCACGCAGGGTCATGTCCAGCATGAGGCCGATGCGCGAGGGCAGCGACTTCAGGAACCAGATGTGCGCGGTCGGGGACGCGAGGTCGATGTGGCCCATGCGCTCGCGGCGCACCTTGGCCAGGGTGACTTCGGTGCCGCACTTCTCGCAGACCACGCCACGGTGCTTCATGCGCTTGTACTTGCCGCACAGGCACTCATAGTCCTTGATCGGTCCGAAGATGGCGGCGCAGAACAGGCCGTCACGCTCGGGCTTGAAGGTACGGTAGTTGATGGTTTCCGGCTTCTTCACTTCGCCGAACGACCAGCTGCGGATCAGGTCCGGCGATGCCAGGCCGATCTTGATGCCGTCGAAGTCCAGCGTCTGGCGCTGCTGGTTGAAAAGGTTCAATAGATCTTTCATTTCGATTTCCCTTGTTTAGGGGGCTGCTTTTGGCTAGCCCCCACTAACGTCCGTCGCAGCGCCGATTACTTCTCGTCGAGTTCGATGTTGATGGCCAAGGAACGAATTTCCTTGACCAGCACGTTGAACGATTCCGGCATGCCGGCAACCATCTCGTGCTCGCCATCGACGATGTTCTTGTACATCTGGTTGCGGCCCTGTACGTCATCGGATTTCACCGTCAGCATTTCCTGCAGGGTGTAAGCCGCGCCGTAGGCTTCAAGCGCCCAGACTTCCATTTCACCGAAGCGCTGGCCACCGAACTGCGCCTTGCCACCCAGCGGCTGCTGGGTAACGAGCGAGTACGGGCCAGTCGAACGTGCGTGCATCTTGTCGTCGACCAGGTGGTTCAACTTCAGCATGTGCATGTAGCCCACGGTGACGGGGCGATCGAACGCCTCGCCGGTGCGGCCGTCATGCAGGATGGTCTGTCCGTTCTCGGGCAGGTCAGCCAGCTTCAGCATCGACTTGATCTCGGCTTCGTCGGCACCGTCGAACACCGGCGTTGCCATCGGCACGCCGTCGGTCAGGTTGCCTGCGAGGCGCAGCAGTTCCTTGTCGTTGAACTTGTCCAGGTCCACGCGCACGCCATGCAGCTTCTTGTCGTGGTTGTAGATCTGGTCCAGGAAGATGCGCAGCTGCGCGATCGCCTGTTGTTCCTCGAGCATGCGCTGGATCTTCTGGCCCAGGCCCTTCGCGGCCCAGCCCAGGTGGACTTCCAGCACCTGGCCGATGTTCATTCGGCTCGGCACGCCCAGCGGGTTCAGCACGATGTCGGCCGTGGTGCCATTCGCCATGTAGGGCATGTCCTCGACCGGGACGATCATGGACACGACGCCCTTGTTGCCGTGGCGGCCGGCCATCTTGTCGCCCGGCTGGATGCGACGCTTCACGGCAAGGTAAACCTTGACCATTTTCAGGACGCCCGGGGCGAGGTCGTCGCCGGCGGTGATCTTGGCGCGCTTGTCGGTGAAGCGCTTGTCGAACTCGGCCTTGTGGGCTTCGATCTGCTTCTGCGCTTTCTCGACCTGCTCGCCGACGTCCTCGTCCTTCATGCGAAGGGCGAACCACTCGTCCTTCTTCAGGGTGTCGAGGTACTCGTTGGTCAGTTCGCTGCCCTTCTTGAGGCCGTTCGGACCACCGTTGACCACCTTGCCCAGGATCTGCATGCGCAGGCGCGCATAGATGGCGCCTTCGAGGATGCGGAACTGGTCGTCGAAGTCCTTCTTGACGCGCTTGATCTCGGTTTCCTCGATCTGGCGGGCGCGCTTGTCCTTCTCGATGCCGTCGCGGGTGAAGACCTGCACGTCGATGACGGTGCCGTCCATGCCCGGGGGCACGCGCAACGAGCTGTCCTTAACGTCGGAAGCCTTCTCGCCGAAGATGGCGCGGAGCAACTTCTCTTCCGGGGTCAGCTGGCTTTCGCCCTTCGGCGTGACCTTGCCGACCAGGATGTCGCCGGCGCGCACTTCGGCGCCGATGTACACCACGCCCGACTCGTCGAGGCGACCCAGGGCCATCTCGGACACGTTCGGGATGTCGGCGGTGATTTCCTCCGGCCCCAGCTTCGTGTCGCGGGCAACCGCGGTCAGTTCTTCGATGTGGATGGTCGTGTAACGGTCTTCTTCGACGACCCGCTCCGACAGCAGGATGGAGTCTTCGAAGTTGTAGCCGTTCCACGGCATGAACGCGATCAGCATGTTCTGGCCGAGCGCGAGTTCACCGATGTCGGTGGACGGGCCGTCTGCCAGCACGTCGCCGCGCTCGATCTTGTCGCCGACGCGAACCAGCGGCGTCTGGTTGATACAGGTGTTCTGGTTGGAACGGGTGTACTTGACCAGCGTGTAGATATCCACGCCGGCGTCGTTGGCACCGATTTCCCTTTCGTGCGCACGGACCACGATGCGGCCTGCGTCGACCTGGTCGACCACGCCGCCACGCAGGGCGTTCACGGTGACGCCGGAGTCGCGGGCCACGGCGCGTTCGATGCCGGTGCCGACCAGCGGCTTCTGCGAACGCAAGGTCGGAACGGCCTGGCGCTGCATGTTCGCGCCCATCAGCGCGCGGTTTGCGTCATCGTGTTCGATGAAGGGAACCAGCGCGGCGGCGACGGACACCGACTGCATCGGCGAGACGTCCATGTACTGGATTTCGGACGGCGGCTTGAGCAGGGTTTCAGCCTGGAAGCGGCAGGGAACGAAGGGGGCCTGGAAGCTGCCGTCCTTGTTCAATTCCGCATTGGCCTGGGCAATAGCGAACTCGTGTTCTTCGATGGCGGACAGGAACTCGACGGTGTCGGTGACCTTGCCGTCCACGACCTTTCGGTACGGGGTCTCGAGGAAGCCGTACTTGTTGGAACGTGCGTACACGGCCAGCGAGTTGATCAGGCCGATGTTCGGGCCTTCCGGGGTTTCGATGGTGCAGACGCGGCCGTAATGGGTCGGATGCACGTCGCGCACTTCGAAGCCGGCGCGCTCGCGGGTCAGGCCGCCCGGGCCGAGGGCCGAGACGCGACGCTTGTGCGTGACTTCCGAAAGCGGGTTGTTCTGGTCCATGAACTGCGACAGCTGCGAGGAGCCGAAGAATTCCTTGATGGCAGCGGCAACCGGCTTGGCGTTGATCAGTTCCTGCGGGGTCAGGCCTTCGCTTTCAGCAAGCGACAGGCGCTCCTTCACGGCGCGCTCGACGCGCACCAGGCCGACGCGGAATACGTTCTCGGCCATTTCGCCAACCGAACGCACGCGACGGTTGCCCAGGTGGTCGATGTCATCGACCGTGCCGCGACCGTTGCGGATCTCGGTAAGGGTCTTGATGACGTCCAGGATGTCGGAGGTTTCGCCATTGGCCTTGACCAGGTTCTTCGAGTTCTCGTCGTTGCGATCCTTGAAGTACTGGTAGTCGTACAGCACGGACGCGCCAGTGACTTCCTTGCGGCCGACACGGCGGTTGAACTTCATCCGGCCGACGCCCGACAGGTCGTAGCGCTCGAAGGTGAAGAACAGGTTGTAGAACAGGTTGAGCGCGGCGTCCTTGGTCGGCGGCTCGCCCGGACGCATCATCCGGTAGATTTCGACCAGGGCTTCCAGCTGCGTCTTGCTCGGGTCGATGCGCAGGGTGTTCGAGATGTACGGACCGCGGTCCAGGTCGTTGACCCAGATGGTGCCGATGGAATCGATGCCGCCCTTGCGCAACTTGGCCAGCGAGGCTTCATTGAGTTCTTCGTTGGCCACGGCCAGCAATTCGCCGGTCTTGGTGTCGACGACGTCGTGCGCCAGGATGCGGCCGACCAGGTAGTCGTCCGGCACTTCCAGGGTCTTGATCTTGGCTTGTTCGAGCTGCTTCACGTGGCGGGCGGTGATGCGCTTGCCGGCCTCGACGATCACCTTGCCGGCAACCACGAGGTCGAAGTTCAGCGTTTCACCACGCAGGCGCTCGGGCACGAGCTCGAGTTCCACGCCGTCCTTCTGGGCGATGTGGAAGGTGTTGATCTCGAAGAACTGGCGCAGCATCTGCTCGTTGTTGTAACCGAGCGCGCGCAGCAGGATCGTCACCGGCAATTTGCGGCGACGGTCGATACGGGTGAACACTGCGTCCTTCGGGTCGAACTCGAAGTCCAGCCAGGAGCCGCGGTAAGGAATGATGCGGGCGCTGTACAACAGCTTGCCCGAGCTGTGGGTCTTGCCACGGTCGTGGTCGAAGAACACACCCGGCGAACGATGCAGCTGCGAGACAATGACGCGCTCGGTGCCGTTGACGATGAAGGTGCCGTTGCCGGTCATCAGGGGCAGTTCGCCCATGTAGACCTCTTGCTCCTTCACGTACTTGATGGCCTTGGTCGACGACTCGCGGTCGTAGATCACCAGGCGCACGGTGACGCGCAGCGGCGCGCCGTAGGTCAGGCCACGGTTACGGCACTCGCGCTCGTCGAACGGCGGCTCGCCCAGCTTGTAGCTGACGTATTCCAGCCCGGCGTTGCCGGAGTAGCTGGAGATCGGGAACACCGACTTCAGCGCGGCATGCAGGCCGCGTTCCTCACGCTTGCCGGTCGGGGCAAACTCCTGCAGGAACTCGCGATACGAGTCCATCTGGATGGCGAGGAGATAGGGTACGTCCAGCACGGTCCGGCGCTTGCCGAAGTCCTTGCGGATCCGCTTTTTTTCGGTGAAAGAATACGTCATGGTAAAAACCGCCTCGGTTTTCTTGGGTTGCGCGTCCGCAATCCCGTGGGAAACATGAATTGCCAGTCGGAAGTCGCTGGTATTGCCGGCACCAGCACGCCTTCTCTTGCTACTTCAGACTGCCAACTCGACTCGTTTACGTTCTGGTCGTTCGTTCGGGAACGGCCAAAGGCCAGGGGCTTTCGCCCCCGGCCTCGGTGGTCGCCTAGAAAAGCTGGCGACTCAAGTACGGCTTACTTCAGCTCGACCGTTGCACCGGCGGCTTCAAGATCCTTCTTGAACTTGGCAGCGTCGTCCTTCGAGACGGCGTCCTTGACGACGCCAGTCGCTTCGACCAGGTCCTTGGCTTCTTTCAGGCCCAGGCCGGTGATGGCGCGAACGGCCTTGATGACCTCGACCTTCTTCTCGCCAGCAGCCTTCAGGATGACCTGGAATTCGGTCTGCTCTTCGACCGGGGCAGCGGCAGCGGCCGGGCCGGCGGACATCATGACCGGGGCAGCGGCGGTGACGCCGAACTTCTCTTCGATGGCCTTGACGAGCTCCATCACTTCCATCAGGGTCTTGGCGGCGACCGCTTCGACGATCTGTTCATTGGTAAGGGACATTGTGATTACCTCTGGAATTATCTGGGTTGGGTTTCAGTGATTTGATTCGACTGGATAGATCAGGCTGGTTCGGCTTCGACAGCAGCTTCGACGGCAACTTCACCACCGCCCTGCTGGTCGGCCACGGCCCGTACCGCACGCGCGAACATGCTCGCGGGTTCGGCCAAGACGCGTGCCAACATGGCCAGCGCCTGTTCGCGGGTCGGCAGGGACGCAATAACGTCCACGTGCGACGCGGGATACAGCTTGCCGCCCATCGAAACGACCTTCGCCTGCAACTTGTCGTTGCCCTTGGCGAATTCCTTGATCAGACGACCGGCAGCGCCGGGGTCTTCCTGCGAGAACGCATACAGCAGCGGACCGGTGAGGACGTCTTTGACGCACTCGTATTCGGTACCGACAACGGCGCGCGAGGCCAGCGAGTTCTTGACTACTTTCAGGAACACACCGGATTCGCGGGCTTTCTTGCGCATCGCGGTCATTTGTCCGACCGTGGTGCCTGCGTACTCGACAGCAACCAGCGAGTGGGCTTTCGCGGCAACTTCTGCCAGCTCGGCCACTACTTCTTGCTTCTGAGACAGATTGAGAGCCATTGCACTCCTCCTATTGAATTCCGCTCGCGACTCCTGCCGCTTGCGGTCCTGGGGCGACACCAGTCCATCGGTGCCGGGGACGCCGACGGCGTCCACGTGGTGGCCTTTCCAGTTGGTTCTTAACCAAAAGTCCAGAATGGCGGCACCATCTACGCAGGCCCTGCTTCCTGGGAAGCACGGATTAAACGATCCTGCCCGTAACAACGGCGATTCCTTGCCAGAGTCGTGCGTCCTTGCCCGACGTTGTTGCGTGCAGACCGCACCTGCGGTCTTTGATGGCTCCCGCCTTGCCGAAGCTTGGCGGGCGCCTTCAAAAGTGTGCGGCCGGGAAAACTCCCGACCGGTTGAAACGAATTACTTGGCCAGCGTCAGCGAGCTCTGGTCGACGGTGACACCGACGCCCATGGTCGAGCTGAGCGAAATCTTCTGCAGGTACTGGCCCTTGGCGGCCGACGGCTTGGCCTTGACCAGGTCAGCCAACAGGGCGTGCAGGTTCTGGCTCAGCGAGGCGGCGTCGAACGATGCCTTGCCGATCGTGCAGTGGATGATGCCGGCCTTGTCGGTGCGATAGCGGACCTGGCCAGCCTTGGCGTTGCGCACGGCGCCAGCGGCGTCAGGCGAAACGGTACCGACCTTGGGGTTCGGCATCAGGCCGCGCGGACCGAGCACCTGGCCCAGCTTGCCGACGACGCGCATGGCGTCCGGCGTGGCGATGACGACGTCATAGTTGATGTCGCCGGCCAGCATCTTGTCGGCCAGGTCGTCCATGCCGACCACGTCCGCGCCTGCGGCGAGGGCTTCATCAGCCTTGGCGCCAGCGGGGCAGAACACGGCGACGCGAACGCTCTTGCCGGTGCCGGCGGGCAGCACGGTCGAACCGCGAACCTGCTGGTCGGACTTCTTGGCATCGACGCCAAGGCGAACGGCGACGTCCACGGACTCGACGAACTTGGTCTTCGAGTTGGACTGGATGATCTTCAGTGCTTCGTCCAGGGAATACGGCTTACCCGGGGTGACGAGCTTCTGCAGTGCTTTGTAACGCTTCGAGATACGTGCCATGTCTTAGCCCTCCACCACGAGGCCCATGCTGCGGGCGCTACCGGCGATGGTGCGCACTGCTGCATCGAGCGAAGCCGCGGTCAGGTCGGGTTCTTTCGCCTTGGCGATCGACTCGAGCTGCGCACGGGTTACTTTTCCGACTTTTTCGGTGTTCGGGCGCTTGGAGCCCGAAGCGATGCCGACGGCCTTCTTCAACAGCACCGTGGCCGGAGCCGTCTTGGTGATGAAGGTGAAGGTACGATCGGAATAGGCGGTGATGATCACGGGAGTCGGGAGACCCGGCTCAAGCTTCGACGTGGCCGCATTGAAGGCCTTGCAGAATTCCATGATATTGAGGCCGCGCTGACCCAACGCGGGTCCGACGGGCGGGCTGGGGTTGGCCTGGCCGGCCTTTACCTGCAGCTTGATGTAGCCAACTACTTTCTTTGCCATTTTAGTTTCTCCTCGGGTTCAAACGTCTGCACGCCGGTGGCTGCGGGACTCCCCGTTATTGCGATAAGTGGGCGATGCCGCTGCCCACGCCTTGTTGGTCAGGCCTTCTCGACCTGACTGAACTCGAGCTCGACCGGGGTCGAGCGTCCGAAAATGAGAACCGCCACGCGCAGGCGACTCTTGTCGTAATTGACTTCCTCGACGGTGCCGTTGAAGTCGTTGAAGGGGCCGTCGCAGACGCGGACCAGTTCGCCGGGCTCGAACAACACCTTCGGGCGGGGCTTGTCGACGCCGTCCTGCACGCGGCGAAGGATGATGTCCGCCTCGGAGTCCTGGATCGGCAGCGGACGCTCGCGCGTTCCACCGATGAAGCCCATCACCTTCGGGGTTTCCTTGATGAGGTGCCAGCTCTCGTCGTCGATGCGCGGAATGCCGCCGCTCTCGTCCGTCTCGATCTGGACCAGCACGTAACCCGGGAAGAACTTGCGCTCGGACTTGCGCTTCTGTCCGGCACGCATTTCCACCACTTCTTCGGTAGGCACCAGCACCTGGCCGAACCTGTCCTGCATTTCGGCGCGCGCTATGCGCGTGTCGAGCGCGCGCTGCACCTGGTGCTCGAAGCCCGAGTAGGCGTGTACCACATACCAACGCTTGGCCAATTCAGACTCCTCAGTTACTCAACAACAGCTTGATCAACCACGAGATGACGAAGTCGAAGCCGGCAAGGATCAGGCTGATGATGATCACGACCACCATTACCACCAGGGTGATGCGGGTGGCTTCCTGGCGGGTCGGCCAGACAACCTTGCGCAATTCGAACAGCGACTCGGAAAGGAAATCCCGGCCACGAAGCCCGATCGAGGCCAGCGACAGGATTCCCAGCGCTGCGGCGAAACCGACCGCCACGAGCAGCGCACGGACCGGCGTCGGCCAAGGCAGGTAATAAAACCCAACCAGGCTGGCCACCGCGACCACGAACGCCAAGGCGTACTTGATCAGGTCGCTGGCGCTGGTGCCGGATGGGACATTGCTTGCTTTGGTATTCATTCCAACTCGATGTGTGGCGGGCCAGGTAGGACTCGAACCTACAACCTGCGGTTTTGGAGACCGCTGCTCTGCCAGTTGAGCTACTGACCCAATTTCAGACTTTCAAAAACCGGTTTCCCGAAAATGGCAGCGGCGGCTTGCGCCGCCCTGCCTTTTCAACAGCAAGAATCCGCTGCCGCCAGGCGCATGCCTGGCGCGGCTGGCTTCTTACTTGAGCACCTTGGCCACGACGCCGGCGCCGACGGTGCGGCCGCCTTCGCGAATGGCAAAGCGCAGGCCTTCGGCCATCGCGATCGGGGCGATCAAG
>MGYJ01000075.1 GCA_001801685.1 Gammaproteobacteria bacterium RIFCSPHIGHO2_12_FULL_63_22
AGCTGGGACGGCGGCGGAATCCGCGACTGCCGCTGCTGCTCTTCCCATACTGGTGACAGAACGCAGGATCGACCGCTGGTCCCCACCGAGCAAGCCTGCGAATGGGGCAGCGGGCGACCTGCGTTGGCGGGGGTATTGCAGGGTGTTGCCGTGAAGACCCAGACCGCACAGGAAGTTGCGGGCGAGCGCCGGATTTCATTTTGACCAAGCCGATTCCGTGTGGCGACTCAAAATGAAAGCCGGCGATCGCCAGTGGCGATAGGCTGTTTACGATCGCCAGTGGCGAAGAGCTTCTAGCTTTCCGCGCAACCAAAGCGCAATTCGCCCGACTCAGCCTGCCAGACGCTGACCGGGCGCAGGCTTTCGCCTCGACACGGCCCCGATGTGCAAAAACCGTCGGCCAGGCGGAACGAGGCGCCGTGCGCCGCGCAGACCAGGTTTTGCTTGTCGATCAGGAACTTGCCGGGCACATAGTCCATTCGGCGACCCTCGTGGGGGCAAGCATTGAGCCACGCACGCAGTGTCGCGCCATCACATTGAACGATGATGGCCGTCATTTCGCCGTTGATGGGCACCATAAGCGACACGATACCCGCATCCGGCAGATCGGATCGGCGAATTAACGAAGCACTTACACTTTGATCCTGCGGCATCGACATACTCCTCGTCCCCGGCAGTCTGACATGACCCCCATGCCCATTTTCGTCCATCGCTTTTTCACCTACACCCCCAGCAAGCCCCGTCACCCCCTGTTGCGCCTGGCCCTGGGCCTGGTGGGCCTCGTCGTGCTCGCGTTCCTGGTGGTTGCCGGCCTGTTCGTCGGTCTGGGCATGCTGATGTTCGCCGCCGTGCGCCGCATGGTGCGGGGCAATCCGGCCGCCGCCGCGCCGCAGCAGGTCGAGGGCGTGATCGAGGGCGAGTACTCGGTGGTCACCAAGCAAGAGGCGACGCTCAGCCTGCGCTGAGGCGCGCCGCTGCCGCTACACTCAGCGTTTTCGCGATGGGCTTGCCCGTGTCCGGATACGCATTCGCTCCCTGCTCCCAGCCCAGCGTTCCCGTTCTTGGGCGCAGCTCCACGTTTCCCGTGCACCGCATCTACTGCGTAGGCCGCAACTTTTCCGAGCACGCGCGTGAAATGGGCGCCGAAGTGCCGCGCGGTTCGCCGGTCTTCTTCATGAAACCCGCCGATGCGATCGTCACCGGCTCCGTGGTGCCCTATCCGTCCGCCACCGATGACCTGCACCACGAGGTGGAGCTGGTGGTCGCGCTGGGACGCGATGCGCATGGCATCGTGGCGGCCCAGGATGCCTTGTCGCTGGTGTTTGGCTACGCGGTGGGCCTGGACCTGACGCGACGCGACCTGCAGGCGCAGGCCAAGGAAAAGCGCCTGCCCTGGGATACCTCCAAGGGCTTCGACGCCTCGGCGCCGATCAGCGCCATCGTGCCGGCCGAGGTATCGGGCCATGATTTCGATCGCCGGCTGTGGCTACGCGTGAACGACAAGCTGCGCCAGCAGTCCTCGCTCACCGACATGGTCTTTTCAGTGCCCGACATCATCCACGAGCTCTCGCGCCTGTTCGCCCTGCGGGCCGGCGACCTGGTCTTCATGGGCACGCCCGCCGGCGTGGCGGCGCTGCATCGCGGCGACCGCTTCAGCGCGGGCGTGGACGGCCTGGTGGAGTTTTCCGGCGAAGTGGCCGCATGATGGCAAACCCGATGTCCAATTGCGCAGGGAGACGACCATGGGCTTCATGAGTGAATTCAAGGAATTTGCAATGCGCGGCAACGTCATCGACCTCGCCGTGGGCGTGGTGATTGGTGGCGCCTTCGGCAAGATCATCACGTCGTTGGTGAACGACGTAGTCATGCCCGTGATCGGAAAGATCCTGGGCGGCGTCAATTTCACCGACCTGGCCCTTGTCCTGACGCCCGCGCAAATGGGCGCCGATGGCAAGGAAGTCGCGGCCGCAGTGCTGCTGCGCTACGGCGCCTTCATCCAGAGCATGATCGACTTCGCCCTGATCGCCCTGGCGATCTTCATGGCCATCAAGGTGATCAACCGCCTGCAGCGCAAGAAGGAAGAGGCGCCCGCGCCCGCCGCGCCGGCCGAGGACATCGTCTTGCTGACCGAGATTCGCGACGCACTTCGATCGCGCTAAGCTTGCTCGTCACCACCCAGGGCGCCGGTTCAGCCGGCGCCTTTTTTTGGAGAGTTTTTCGATGTCGATCCCGTTCCGCGCCTGCATCCTCGCTTCCGCCATCGTCGCTTCCCTGCCCTCCCAGGCCGCGGATGCCAAGCTCGACAAGCGGACGGTGACCAACGCCACCACGCTGGCCACGGCAGGCGCGCAAGACACCGGCGCCTACGCCATCGTTGAATCATTGACCACTGAAATCGGGCCCAGGCTTGCCGGCTCCGCCGCGTACGATCGCGCCACGAAGTGGGCCGAGGAAAAATTCAAGTCGCTGGGCTATGACCGCGTCTACCTGGAACCGGTCAGCTTTCCGACCTGGGAGCGCCACCATGAAAGCGCGGAAGTCATCGCGCCCTATCCACAACGATTGATCATCACGACCCTGGGCGGCAGCGTCGGCACGGGCGGCAAGCCGATCGAAGCCGACATAGTCGAGTTCGCGACGATCGAGGCCCTGAAACTGGCGCCCGCCGGCTCGTTGGCGGGCAAGATCGCCTATATCTCCAATCGCATGGAGCGCACCAAGGACGGCCACGGCTACGGCCCTGCGGTTGCCGCGCGCAGCGGCGCCTCCGCCGCAGCAGACAAGGGCGCCGTGGCCCTGGTGATCCGCTCGATCGGCACCGACTCGGATCGGCTTCCGCATACCGGCATGCAGCGCTATGCCGAGGGGTCGACAAAAATTCCGGCGGCGGCGCTCTCCAATCCTGATGCAGACCTGCTGTCCAACATGGTTCGGCGCGGCAAGCCGGTGACCTTGCGGCTCGACATCGACGCGGGCCATACAGGTGCGACCAAGACCGAATACAACGTCATCGGCGAGATCCGCGGCCGCAAGCTGCCCGAAGAAGTGGTGGTCATCGGCGGCCACCTCGATTCCTGGGACCTGGGCACCGGCGCCATCGACGATGCGTCCGGCGTCGCCATCACGATGACAGCGGGTGCGATGATCGGGCGCCTCGACAAGGCGCCGCTGCGCACGATTCGTGTCATCGCCTTCGCCAACGAGGAACAGGGCGTGTTCGGCGGCCGCGCCTATGCCGAAACACACAAGGCCGAACTCGACCTGCAACAACTTGGCGCGGAAAGCGATTTCGGCGCGGGACGAATCTATTCGTTTCGCGCGGGCGTGGCTGCCGAAGCGGTTCCGGTGATCGAACAGATCGCAAGGCTGCTCGAGCCGCTGGGTATTGCCTATGAAGCCGGCAAGGGTGGCCCGGGCCCGGATATCGAGCCCTTCGCCAAGGTCGGCATGCCGTGGGCGCAGCTCGCGCAGGACGGCACCGATTATTTCGATTACCACCACACCGCCAACGACACGCTGGACAAGGTTGACGCAAAGGCGCTCGACCAGCAGGCCGCTGCCTATGCGGTGATGGCGTACGTCGCTGCGGATTCGCCGGTGGACTTCGGCCGCGCGCCGCCGCTGACAGGCGAAGAATGACCTGACGCTAACGTCGCGAGGCAGGCGCCTGCATTTGCTGCCGGCGCCACTCGGACAAGAGCACCGACGTCGCCGAGGCGACGTTGAGGCTTTCCACCGCGCCGGTACCGGGAATCAGTATCTTGAGCGTGCTGGCCTGCGTGAGCGCGGGATCGACACCGGTCTGCTCGGCGCCCATCAACAGCACCAGGCGCGAGGGCAGCTGCGTCGCATAGAGCGACTGTCCGCCGCGCACCGTGGTCGCCGCCAACATGAAGCCCGCCGCCGTGAGTTGCGAAATCGCGTTGTCACTGCGCCCGAGCCGAACCAGTGGCAAAGCCTCGGCGCCTCCCTCCGCCACGCGGGCGGCGGCGCCCGACAAGGCCAGCGTGGATTCCTTCGGCAGCAGGATGCCGGCCGCACCGAAATGCGCCGCGCTGCGCGCGATCGCGCCAAAATTGTGCGGGTTGCCGACGCCATCGAGCCAGATCGCGAGCTGCGGTCCTGAGGGCAGGTCGCGCAGCCAATTCGAAAGGGTCAACTCCTCGGCCGGCATGGCGCCGAACACCACGCCTTCGTGATGCGCGCTGCCGCTGAGCCGTTCGAGATCCTCGGCCTCGACGATGGTGTAGCCAAGGCGATTCTTGACGCAGAACGCGAGCACCGGCTTCAACGCCGGAATACGCGACTCCAGCAGCCAGACCTTGCGCAAGGCCTGCGGCCGATGCGCGAACAGGGCAAGGCAGGCATTGATGCCGTACATGCGCTGTTCCTGGGGCGGCTTGGGTGGCGCCGCTTCGGGCGCGTGCTGCACTTCCACCGCGCGACCAGGCGCGTGCCGCGGGCCGGCTTCGCGCGCGCGCTCGGGCGCCACGGCGCGCTCGCCGCCTTGCTGGCGCGCACGATCCCTTTCGCGCTCGCGCTCGCGCTTGTCGCGCGGTGCGCCGGAAGGGCCGCGATACAGGGATCCACCGCCGGGTGGTTTTTGGTCAGGCATGTCGCGGCTCCGATGCCTTGCATCGATAAGGAGCCCCTAGTCTAGGGCCAACTAGCCACCATGGCTGCTGTCCACGGAGGCGACCTTCGACTCCAGCGCTTCGAGCATGCGGCCGCGTTCCTCCGGCGCCCGCGTGAAACGAGCCAGCAGCAGGTAGAACGCCGGCACCACGAACAGCGACAGGAAGGTCGACAGCAGGACGCCAAACACCACCACCACGCCAATCGCGCTGCGGCTCGCCGAACCCGCGCCGCTCGCCAGC
The DNA here is from genome assembly GCA_001801685.1 of Gammaproteobacteria bacterium RIFCSPHIGHO2_12_FULL_63_22. Lineage (GTDB taxonomy): Bacteria > Pseudomonadota > Gammaproteobacteria > Xanthomonadales > Xanthomonadaceae > Arenimonas. Next base: position 4,878 of record MGYJ01000075.1, read on the forward strand.
ATCAGCGGCAGGGCGCCGGTGACGGTGGCGACGGACGTCATCAGGATCGGACGCAAGCGCGTGGCGGCGGCATCCAGGACCGCCTCGCGGATCGGCAGTCCCTCGTCGCGTCGCTGGTTGGCGAACTCCACGATCAGGATGCCGTTCTTCGCGGCCAGGCCGATCAGCATGACGATGCCGATCTGGCTGAACAGGTTGATCGTATTGCCGGTCGCCGCGAGGCCGATCAAGGCGCCCAACACCGCCAGCGGAACGGTCAGCATGATCACCAGCGGATGCACGAAGCTCTCGAACTGCGCGGCCAGCACCAGGAACACGATCAGCAGCGCCATGCCGAAGGTGAACATCGCCGCGCCGCCCGCCTGCAGGTATTCGCGCGACTGACCGCCAAAATCGAGCTGCGCGGTATCGGGCAATTCCTCGTTGACTGCCTGGCGGGCGAAGTCGATGGCTTCACCCAGCGGATAGCCGGGCACCAGCCGCGCGGAAATCGTGATCGAGCGCAGCCGGTTGAAACGGTTGAGCGTGCCCGGCTCCGCAATCTCGGTCACTGTCACGACGCTCGACAGAGGTACCAACGCGCCTGCCTGCGCGCGCACATAAAGGTTTTGCAGGTCGCTGATGCTGGACCGGTCCTGACGCTCGGCCTGCACGATCACGTCGTATTCCTTGCCCTCGTCCACGAAGGTCGTGGCGCGGGTGGAGCCGAGCATCGTCTGCAGCGTGTTGCCGATGTCGCTGACTGCCACGCCAAGGTCTGCGGCGCGGTCGCGGTTGATCACCACGCGCAGTTGCGGCCTTGTTTCCTTGTAATCGGAATCGACGCCCGTCAATTGCGGGTTGGCCTCCATGCGGGCTTGCAGGCGGTCGCGCCACTCCACCAGCTGGGCGTAATCGGGACCGCCGAGCACCACCTGCAAGGGCTGTCCACCGCCACGCACCAATCCCTGGCGCACCGTCGGCAATGCGCGAACGCCCGGAATCTTCGCCAGTTCGCTGCTGACTTGCCCGACCACGTCGTCGGTCGTTTCTTCGCGGTCGTCCCAGTGCTTGAGCAACACGATCGCCATGCCGTTCTGCATGTCGCCGCCACCACCGAAGCCGCCGGGGATGCGGGTGTTGATGCGGTTGATCGGCTTGCCCTCGCCAACGTATTGCATCAGCACGTCTTCGACCTGGGCAACCTGCTTGACGGTGTAGTCGAAGCCGCCGCCTTCGGGGCCGTTGGCCATTACGAAGAAGGCGCCGCGGTCCTCGGTCGGCGCCAGTTCACGCGGCACCGACACGAACAGGAGTCCCGATGCGAGGAAGGCGCCAAGCATGACGCCAAGGAACAGCCAGGGTCGACCCACGCTGTGTTCCAGCACATGTCGGTAGCTGCTGGACAGCTGGCCGAGTCGACGGTCCACCCAGGCACCAAACCCCTTCGCTTCGCGCTTGTGCGGCTGGATCAGCAACGAGCACATCATCGGGGTCAGGGTCAGCGCGACAAACGCCGATATCGCCACGGCGCCGGCCAGCGCGACCGCCAACTCGCGGAACAACCTGCCATTGTTCCCTTCCTGGAATGCCATCGGCACGAACACGGCAATCAGCACCGCCGTCGTCGCGATAACCGCGAAGGCTACCTGTCGGGTACCGCGCAGGGCAGCGAGCGGCGCGGGTTCGCCCAGGTCGGCGCGACGTTGCGCATTTTCCAGCACGACGATGGCGTCATCCACGACCAGGCCGATCGACAGCACCATTGCCAGCAAGGTCAGCAGGTTGATCGAGAATCCGAAGGCCCAGAGCGCGAGGAAGGCCGCCACCAGGCAAACCGGCACGGTGACCGCGGGAATCAGGGCGGCTCGCAGGCTGCCCAGGAACAACCAGATCACCAGCAGCACCAGGACGATCGCCTCGAACAACGTCTTGTAGACCTCACGCACCGCGACGTCGATGTATTCGGTCGAGTCGAAACTCACGCCCATCTGCATGCCCTGCGGCAGGCCGGGGTTGATACGGGCGATTTCTTCCTTGACCAGCTTGGCGACCTCGAGGCTGTTCGCGGTGGACGTCTTGACGATGCCGAGGCCGAGCATGGGGCTGGCATTGCCGCGGAAATAGCTGCGCGGTTCCGAGGAATCGAGCGCAACCCTTGCCACCTCTCCCAGCCGGATGACATGGCCGTCTTCGCCGCGCCCTATCGACAGCCGATTGAACTCCTCTGCCGTACGGAAGCCACGCTCCACGCGCACCGTGAAGTCGCGGTCGGTCGATTCGATGCTGCCACCCGGCAATTCAATATTCTCGCGGCGAAGGGCCGCCTGCACGTCGGCCACGGTCAGCGAACGCGCGGCCAGCGCGGCGGGATTGGGCCAGATGCGCATCGCGTAAGTCTGTTCACCGCCCAGGTTCACCTGCGAAACGCCGTCGATGCTCGACAGGCGATCGACCACGTAGCGGTCGGCGTAATCGGTGAGCGCCAGGGTGTCGATGGTCGGGCTGCTCAGGTAGGCCCAAAGGATGACTTCGGAATCCGAATCGGCCTTGCGCACCTGCGGCGTATCCACATCGTCGGGCAGCGCGTCGATGGTCCGGCTGACAGCGTCGCGCACGTCGTTGGCGGCGCTTTCGATGTCGCGCGCAGCGGAAAATTCGATGTTGATGTTGGATCGGCCATTGCGGCTGTTGGAGGTCAGCAGCTCGACGCCTTCGATGCCGCTGACCGCGTCTTCCAGCACCTGGGTGATGCGCGTCTCGACCACGGCGGCGGAAGCGCCCGTGTAGGTCGTGCTGATCGACACCACGGGCGGATCGATGTCCGGCAATTCACGCAGCGGCAGCTGGGTGAAGGCGAACGCACCCAACACGATCAACAACAGGCTGATTACCGTGGCCAGTACCGGCCGGCGGATCGACAGGTCGGAGAGAACCACGGCTCAGGCGCCTGGCTTGGCGGGTGGCGCCGGCTTGGCCGATGCGGGGGCCGCTTCGGTCACCTTGGCGCCGGGCTTGAGCTTGACGATGCCCTCCACCACGATGCGATCGCCGGCCTTGACGCCGTCGAGGATCTCGACCCAACCCGGCCGGCGCGAACCGATGCGCACGGGCACCTGGTCGACCTTGTCCTCGGCGCCAACACGAAACACGAACGCCTGCTGGCCGACCTGCTGCAGCGACAACTCGGGAACCTGCAGGACATTGCGCGACGCCTGCTGCATGCGCACGCGCAACAACATGCCTGCACGCAGCTTCCTCGACGCGTTGTCGAACTCGGCGCGCGCAGCGAGCGAGCGCGTTGCCGGATCCACGCGCGAACCAACTGACGTTACTGCGCCGGTGAATTCTTCACCGGGAAAGGCATCGCTGGTCGCGACCACGGCCTGGCCGACAGACAGGGCCGCCAACTGCCGCTCCGGTACGGTGAAGTCGAGATTGATCGTGGAGACATCATCGAGCGTGGTGATGACCGTGCCCGGCGTCACCAGCGAGCCCGGGCTGACCTGGCGCAAACCGAGGACGCCGTCGAACGGCGCGGTGATGACCCGATCGGAAACCTGCGCCCGCAACTGGTCGAGCCTGCCCTTGGCCGCATCGCGCGCCGCGCGCTGCACGTCGAGCTGGCTGGCGGCGATCAGTTGCCGTTTTGCCAAGGCCTGCTGACGATCGAACAAGGCCTGCGCTTCGCGATAGTCGGCGGCGGCCTCGCTCAATCCTGCCACCTCCGCGCGATCGGAGAGGGTGACCAGCACCTGCCCGGCCGAAACCGACTGGCCGCTTTCGAAACGGACCTGGGCCACGGTCTCGCTGACTTTCGCAGTGATCGCCAGCGACTCGCGCGCAATGGCCGTGCCGAGCGCCTCGATGCTGTCGCTCCAGGGTGCAGGCGCCAGCACGGTGGTCGTGATCACGGCGGGCGGCCCGCCCGCGCCGCGGGCCTCGCCCTCGTCCTTGCCTGAGCAGCCGACGAGACCCAGCAGGCTCGCGGCCACCAGTGCGCGCCACATCCCATGAGTGCCGATTGCCGCCGTGGATCGGGTGTCGCGCAGGGGCTTCAACATCGGCAACCTCGTCAGATAGGCCCCAAGTTTAAAACACACCGATGTTCACGCCGTGTCATCAGTCGCCCGCTCGACAAATAAAAAACGCCAACCTGGGTTGGCGTTTTCAGGGGACTCGAGGCGGGGAGGCGCCCTCAGGCGGCGGGACGCCACTCGCCCAGCGCTGCCAGGCCGTTGTCGCGGGCGCGGGCGAAGACCGTCTGCTGGGCTTCGGCGACCTTGCCGACCAGGTCGGCGGACCAGAGCTTCAGCGCGGCGGACTGCATGGCGCGACCGTAGCTGAAGCTCAGCGGCCAAGGTTTCGCACCGAGCTGGTTCATTGCGTTGAGGTGTGCGGTCGCGTCGAAGTCGGACTGGCCGCCGGACAGGAACACGATGCCCGGCAGGGTCGCCGGAACGGTGCTCTTGAGGCAACGCATGGTCAGTTCGGCAACTTCTTCCACGCCTGCCTGGTCCGGGCAGCTCTTGCCCGACACGACCATGCTCGCCTTCAGGATGGTGCCTTCCAGCATCACGTTCTGGTCATACAACGCGGCGAACAGCGAGCGCAGGGTCACTTCGGTCACTTCGTAGCAGATGTCGATGTCGTGGTCGCCGTCCATCAATACTTCGGGCTCGACCATCGGCACGATGCCGGCTTCCTGGCACAGCGCGGCATAGCGCGCGAGCATGTGGCTGTTGGCTTCGATGCAGGTACCCGACGGAATGTCTTCGCCGATGTTGATCACCGCGCGCCACTTGGCGAAGCGCGCACCGAGCTGCGCGTATTCCTTCAGGCGCTCGCGCAATCCGTCCAGGCCCTCGGTAACCACTTCACCCGGGAAACCAGCCAGCGGCTGCGGGCCCTTGTCGACCTTGATGCCGGGGATGATGCCCTTCGCCATCATGATCTGCGTGAACGGCACGCCGTCGCTGCTCTTCTGGCGCAGCGTTTCGTCGTACAGGATGGCGCCGGAGATGTGTTCGTTGAGGCCCGGCGTGGTCAGCAGCATCTGCCGATAGGCGCGACGGTTGTCCTCGGTGCACTCGATGCCAACGCCGTCGAAGCGCTTCTTGATGGTGTTGTTGGATTCATCGATGGCGATGATTCCCTTGCCCGGGGCCACCATGGCCTGTGCGGTTTCGGCGAGTTGGTCGATGCTCATGGCTGGATTCCGGCTGGATTGAAGCCGTAATTATAACGCCGGTGCATGCGCACCGGCGAATGCCGGGCTCAGGGGAATGGCTTCAATGGAATTTCGGGCGCGTTCTGGGTCCGGTTCCGGTCCATGGTGTTCTTGTTGAGGTTGCCGCGCCGGCGATAGGCCTCCGCCTGCGCCTTCGCGATGAAATCCGGAAGGTCGGCGATCGTGCAATGGCCGCGCAGGGTCGCGGCATCGCTGCCAGGCGTCGTGGTGAAGGCGAAGGTGGCCGCCGTGTAGATCGGCTTCACTTTAGACTCGACACCGCTGGTCGAGCTGAATTTCCAGCGCTGCACCGCAGCCAACGCATTCTGGGCAAAGGGCAGGAAGTGCGGATCGGTGGGCTTCACCTTCTTGTCGGTCTTGCTGCCCCAGGCATTGAGTACCGCGAACTCCGACGTGCTGCCGTCGGTATTGAGCATGTAGCCCACGCCCACGCAAACGTCTTCGGATTTGTCGGCGACGATACCGGGATAGGCGGGCATCGCGATGGTCTCCGCAACCGGGCGCCAGTACTGCGCCGCGCCGCCTTCGCTGAGGATGGTTGCCTTGTCGGCTGCCGACGCAGAGCCAAGCGCTGCCAGCAACGCAGTCGCCAGCAAGGCCTTGCCATTCAGGATCCTGGTCATCGCACTCACCTCGATCAAATTGGATGCCCAATATCTATCACGCACCCGCGGGCGTCCGCAAATGCGGAAAGGCATCAGAAGGCGCCGCCTTCGATGTCGGAACGACTGGTCCGCTGGATTCCCTTGCGTCGCTCGAAATTGGTCCGGCGCACGCGGTCGAGTTGCGCCCGCGTCAGGCTGCCGCGCGCTTCCGCCTCACGCTTTGCCGCAGAGACGTGGCCGGGCAGGTCATCGATCCGGCACGTTGCGAGGATCTGTACCTGGGACAGTGTCTTGCTGCCCTCGAAGGCGAAAGCGGTAGACGTGTAGACCGGCTTGGGCGATTTAGTCGCCGGAGCGAAACGCCACAGGGAAACTGCCGCCGCTGCCGACTGGGCGAAGGGCCGTATCTGCTCGGCTTTCGGGTCAGTGCTGGAGGCGCCCGAGTGCCAGGCCTTCATCTCGACGAAATTCGACGTGCTGCCATCGGGATTGATCTGGAAACCGATGTTCACGCAGACATCGTGGGCCCGGTCCTTGACGTTGGCCGGGTAGCCCGCAATCACGCGGGCGGCGCCGGGCGCAGGCGCCCAGTTCCGGGCGATTTCAGACTCGGAGACGATTTTCGGTTGCTCGACCGGATGGCTGGAACTGGATGCCGACACCGCATGGGCCGCGGACAGGGCTGCGGCGAGTGCCAGCAATCGAATGGTCTTCATGGTGCTTCTCCCTGGCATGACCCCGGGACTCGGAGTGTTATCACAGGGCGGATGCCAATTCAATGCGTTTGGTTGCAGGCCTTCAGAGTTCGCCCAGGCCGTGCGCCACGCCACCGGCCCCGACCTGCAGCAGGCGCAGGGTATTGGTGGTGCCGTGCTTTTCCATGTGGTCGCCGCTGGTGATCAGCACGCGGTCGCCTTCAGCCAGCAGTTCGAGCTCAAACAGCTGCTTGATGGCGCCGCGCGCGGCCTCGCGCGTGGGCAGGCCGCGACTGTCGAATGCCACCGGGAACACATCCCGCATCAGCGCCATCTTGCGCCGTGCACCGTCGTGCCTGGACAGCCCGAAGATGGGCGCCTCGGACCGGAAGCGGGACAGGAAGCGTGCGGTGCCGCCCGATTCGGTCATCGCCAGGATAGCGCGCACCTTGATGTGCTCGGCCAGGAACATGCTGGCCATGGCGATGGCCTGGTCGGCGCGTTCGAGGTTGCGGGGCGCCGCTTCGTAGTCAGTGTCGCGATTGAACTGCCGCTCGGCGCCGAGGCAGATGCGAACCATCGCCTCCACCGCTTTCACCGGATAGGTGCCCGATGCGGTTTCCGCCGACAGCATCACGGCATCGGTGCCGTCGATGACGGCGTTGGCCACGTCAAGCACTTCGGCACGGGTCGGGATCGGATTGTCCACCATCGACTGCAGCATCTGCGTCGCGGTGATGACCACGCGATTGTGTTCGAGCGCGGTGCGGATGATCTTCTTCTGCAGGCCCGGCAATTCGGCATCGCCGATTTCCACGCCCAGGTCGCCGCGGGCAACCATCACCACGTCGGACGCTATGGTGATTTCCACCAGGTTTTCGATCGCCTCCGCGCGCTCGATCTTGGCGACCAGCGCCGCGTCGCTGCCGGCCGCCACCGCCAATGAGCGGGCTTCGTGCATGTCCGCCGCCGAACGACAGAACGACACCGCCAGGAAATCGACGCCAAGCCGCGCGGCGATGACGATGTGTTCCTTGTCCTGCTCGGTCAGCGCGCCCAGCGACAGGCCGCCACCGAGGCGATTGAGGCCCTTGCGATCGGACAGGAAGCCATCGGTCAACACGGTGGTGTGCACGGTGTCGCCATCGATGCCGGTGACTCGCAAGGCCATCAGCCCGTCGTCGAGCAGCAGCATGTCGCCCTCGCGCACGTCCTGCACCAGGCCGAGATAGCTGACGCCAACCTGGGTGGTGTCACCCGGCGGCGCATCGGCGCGACAAACCAGCGCAAAGCTGTCGCCGGATTTCAGCGCGACCTTGCCAGCGGCGAATTTCTCGATGCGGATCTTCGGACCCTGCAGGTCGGCCAGGATGCCGACTTCGCGGCCTTGCCGCGCAGCCGCCTCGCGAACGGCGCGGATGCGCGCCTCGTGGTGGTCCGGCGTGCCGTGCGAAAAATTCAGGCGAACGACGTTGACGCCCGCGCGCACCAGGTCGTCGAGCACGCCGGGCGCGTCGGTAGCCGGGCCGAGGGTGGCAAGGATTTTCGTGCGGCGCAAATCGAGGGCCATGGAATCGCTTTCGGGTAAAACGTAACGCTAGCACAGGCCTGTGTGTATCGGACCATGTAAATGCTGGCGTCAGCCGCAAGCAACCGTTGCGGATCGTCAGCCGGCGCGGGCCTGCAGGGCCGCTACCGCCGGCAGTTCCTTGCCTTCGCAGAATTCCAGGAATGCGCCGCCGCCGGTGGAGATGTAGTCGATGCCTTCCGCGACGCCATACTTCTCGACGGCTGCGAGGGTGTCGCCGCCGCCAGCGATGGAGAACGCCTCCGAATCGGCAATCGCCCGCGCCAGCACTTCGGTGCCCTTGCCGAACGCGTCGAACTCGAACACGCCCACCGGCCCGTTCCAGATGATGCTGCCGGCCGACGCGATGGTCGCGGCGTAGCGCGCGGCCGTGTCCGGGCCGATGTCCAGGATCATGTCGTCGGGGCCGACATCGGCCACGGCCTTGATGGTGGCGGGTGCGTCGGCCGCGAAGGCCGGCGCCACCACCACGTCGGTCGGTACGGGAATATCCGCGCCTCGCGCCTTGGCCTGCGCCATGATGGCGCGCGCCGTTTCGACCAGGTCGTGTTCGCACAGCGACTTTCCGACCGGGTGGCCCATGGCTGCGATGAAGGTATTGGCGATGCCGCCGCCGACGATCAGCTGGTCCACCTTGCCCACCAGGTTGCCCAGCAATTCCAGCTTGGTCGAAACCTTGGATCCCGCAACGATCGCCACCAGCGGTCGCGCTGGTTCGTGCAGGGCCTTGGCCAACGCATCGAGTTCGGCCATCAGCAGCGGTCCGCCGCAGGCGACCTTGGCCTGGCGTATCACGCCGTGCGTGGACGCCTGCGCGCGATGCGCAGTGCCGAAGGCATCCATCACGAACACGTCGCACAGCGCGGCGTACTTGCGCGACAGCGCCTCATCGTCCTTGCCCTCGCCTGGATTCATCCGGCAGTTTTCCAGCAGCACCAGGTCGCCAGGGGCCACCTGCACACCGTCCGCCCAATCGCGGATGAGCGGAACGGGGCGCTGCAACAATTCGGACAGCCGCCGGGCCACGGGCTCGAGCGAGTCTTCCTGGGTCCACACGCCTTCCTTCGGCCGGCCCAGGTGCGAGGTGACCATCACCGCCGCGCCTTTTTCCAGCGCCAATCGGAGCGTCGGCAAGGCGGCGAGGATTCGTTGTTCGGACGTGATGTGTCCGTCCTTGACCGGAACGTTCAGGTCTTCGCGGATCAGCACGCGCTTGCCGGACAGGTCGAGGTCGGCCATTCGCAGGATGGGCATCATTGGGCTCCTTGGGTCAGACGCCTATTGTCCGTCGCGCGCGGGCTGCGTACAAACCCGGTGAAAGCTCGTTCAGCGCGGGCTGTGGGACAATGCCCGGATGGAAGAAACTGCGACCGACGGTGTCCCCGTGCTTGAGTCTCCGCGTCTTCGCCTGCGCCCCTATCGGGCCGACGATGCGGATGCGATGTTCGAGTTGTATTCCGATCCGCGCGTCATGCGCTATTGGAGTTTTCCGCCGTGGGTGGAAGTCGCGCAGGCCCGCGCCTACCTCGACCACGCCAGGGCCGGCATGGATTCCGGCGACATCTTTCCCTGGGCCATCGCCGACGGCGAAAGCAACCGGCTGATTGGCGCGCTGACGCTGTTCTCATTGCATGTCGAGCAACGCCGCGCCGAAATCGGCTACAGCCTGTCGCCCGGGTTCCAGGGGCGCGGCCTGGCCGAAGAAGCCCTGCGCCTTGCCCTGGACTTTGCGTTCTCGAACCTTGGCTTGCGTCGCATGGAAGCAGACATCGATCCGCGCAATCTCGCTTCCTGCCGCCTGGTGGAACGCCTGGGCTTCCAGCGCGAGGGCTTGCTGCGCAAACGATGGAAGGTCAATGGCGAGGAATGCGACACCGCCCTGTATGGCTTGCTGGCCGAAGAGTTCGGCGATGCAGCCAGCCCGGTGACGGGAAAGCAGTGATGGCCGCGCCGCAGACGCCACCCGACATCCCGGCGGCCGTTGCGGCCTTGCGTCGCGGCGACGTGATCGGCCTGCCTACCGAAACCGTGTACGGCCTGGCTGCGGATGCCGGCAACGTGGAGGCGGTTCGTCGCATCTTCGCCCTGAAGGGACGGCCAGCCGACCATCCGCTGATCGTGCACATCGCCGATGCATCGAACTTGCCGCACTGGACGACGGGGGCGTCGCCGCTGGCGCTTCGTTTGGCGGAAGCTTTCTGGCCGGGACCGCTGACGATGATCCTGCCGCGTAGCGCCCGGGTTCCCGATGTGGTTACCGGCGGCCAGGACACCGTGGGCCTGCGTTGTCCCGACCACCCGGTGGCGCTGGCAGTGCTGCGTGAATTTGGCGGCGGCCTGGCCGCACCTTCGGCAAATCGGTTCGGGCGCATCAGCCCGACCTCGGCCGCGCACGTGCGCGAAGAGTTTCCGGGTGGTGTCGACATCATCCTCGACGGCGGCGACTGCGAAATCGGCATCGAGAGCACCATCATCGACCTGAGTTCCGGCGAGCCACGCATCCTGCGTCCGGGGCGGATTTCCGCCGCGCGAATCGAAGCCGTGATCGGGCCGGTGGCGCAGGACCGCAGCGAACACAGTCCGCGCGCGTCGGGCACGCTGGAGGCGCATTACGCGCCGCGCACGCCCCTGCTGATGCTGCCGCGCGCCGCGCTGGAGAAGGAAGCGCGCGAACAGGGCGCGCTCGGCAAGCGGGTCGCGACCCTGGGCGTCGGCACGATCCCGAGGGGCAGCAGCGGGCTGGCATTGCCCGAAGACGCGGAGTCGTTTGCGCACGGACTGTACGCAGCGCTTCGGCAACTCGATGCCAGCGGACAGCAACTACTGCTGGTTGAACGGCCACCGGAAGACCCGGCCTGGGATGCCGTGCAGGATCGACTGCGTCGTGCTGCCGCGGGCGCCGAAGCCGACGACGATTCGCCCTGATTGCGCCGGGACGCTAATCGCCCAGTCGGTGCGACAACAACCACGGCACGAGTTCGGGTTCGGCATAAGCGCGATCCCAGGATCCGTGGTTGACGCCTTCGTATTCGGTATAACGCACGTCGCCGCCGTTCGCCCGAAGCGCCTGGTACATGCGCCGGGAATACCCGGGTGAGACGATGTCATCGGCCGAGCCGTGGAATATCCAGGCGGGTGTCTTGCCGAACCGTCGAGCAAACACCGCCACGTCCGCCGCGCCGGCCAGTTCGGGAAATTGCGCGAGCAATGCCTGGTCGTAGGCCGGCTCGGGAATGTCAGCTTCGGTCTTGAGCCGCAAGTAAGCGCAAATCGGCGCGATCGCTGCGAACCTGCCCGGATTGGCGGCCGCGAGCAGCCACACGCCCTGCCCACCACGTGACATTCCGGTCAGGTAGACACGCTGCGGATCGCCATTGAACTCGGCCATCGACTGGTCCAGCGCTCGCATCGCCTGCACCGCCATCGCGCCCGTCCAGTGCGTGTCCGCACGCGCCTGCGGCATCACCACGATCATCGGAAACCGTGCGCGGTCGGCGCGGATTGCAGAACCAATGCCGACCTGGGTTTGCTTGCTGCCGTCGTCACCCCGCTCGCCCGAACCATGCAGGAACAAGGCGACCGGCCAGGACTTGTCCGGCCGATAGTCGACGGGCACGTACACCTGGTAGCGATAGCTCACGCCATCGATGGTGACGCTGCGATCCAGGAATCCGGTTTCCACCGCCATCGCGGGATCCGTTCCGGAGGCCATGGCGAACACCGCCAACGCCAGGCCTCGGAAAGGAAATCGCATCCGCTTACTTCGCCGCCATCAACGCAACCGTCATGTCCAGCATGCGGTTGGAGAAGCCCCACTCGTTGTCGTACCAGGCGCAGACCTTCACCATCGTTCCGCCCATCACCTTGGTCAGCGTGCTGTCGTAAACCGAGCTGCGCGGGTCGTGGTTGAAGTCGATTGAAACCAATGGCGCCTTGTTGAAACCGAGGATGCCCTTCAACGCGCCTTCGGAGGCGGCCTTCACCACCTCATTGATTTCTTCCACCGTCGTGTCGCGCGCGGCAACGAAGGTCAGGTCGACGACCGACACGTTGATGGTGGGAACGCGCATGGCAAAGCCATCCAGTTTTCCATTCAACTCGGGAAGCACGAGGCCGACAGCGGCTGCGGCACCGGTTTTGGTCGGGATCTGCGACATGGTGGCGCTGCGCGCGCGACGCAGGTCTTCGTGATAGACGTCGGTCAGCACCTGGTCGTTGGTGTAGGCGTGGATGGTGGTCATCAGGCCATGCACGATGCCGATCTTTTCGTGCAGCACCTTGGCCAGCGGGGCCAGGCAGTTGGTGGTGCACGACGCGTTGGAAATGACTTCGTGCTTCGCGCTGAGCTGGTCGTGGTTGACGCCGAATACGAACGTACCGTCCACGTCCTTGCCACCGGGCGCGGAGATGATGACCTTCTTGGCGCCGCCGGCAAGATGGGCCTTGGCCTTTTCCTTGCTGGTGAACAAGCCGGTGCACTCGAGCACGACGTCAACGCCGTGCGAGCCCCACGGAATGTCAGCCGGGTTGCGCACTGCGTAAACCTTGATGCGATCGCCATTGACGATCAGGTCGCCGCCATCCGCCGACACCGTGCCCGGGAACTTGCCGTGCGCCGTGTCGTACTGCGTGAGATGCGCGTTGGTGTTGGCGTCGCCGAGGTCATTGATGGCGACCACCTGGATCTCATTGTTGCGGCCGGACTCGTAGATGGCCCGAAGCACATTGCGGCCGATGCGGCCGTAGCCGTTGATCGCGACCTTGATCGTCATGACATCTCCTGGGATTGCCCGGCGCGCGCCGGTGGCGGATGGGAAACCGAGATTTTAGCAAGTCTGGCGGGTCACACCCAAGCTCAGGCCGCTTTGACTGGGCTCAAACGCGCCAGCTGCCAGCCGCCGAAAATACGCCCAGTAGAATTTTTCCCACTGGAGCAACACCATGAAAACCCGCAAGAACGCGCTATTTCCCCTGATCCTGGCCTTGGGCTTCGCCGGCCCGGCACTCGCCACCGAAGCCGGCGACTGGACCCTGTCGGTCGGCGCCCACGTCGTCGACCCGGCCTCCGACAACGGCAGCCTGGCCGCCGGCGCGCTGGAAGCGGATGTCGGCAGCGACTGGAAACCCACGATCACCGCCGAGTATTTCTTCACCCCGAACCTCGGGCTGGAAGTGCTGGCCTCCCTGCCCTTCGAACACGATGTCTCGCTGAACGGCGTCAAGGCCGGATCCACCAAGCACCTGCCGCCGACCTTTACGCTGCAGTACCACTTCAATGGCGAGAAGGTGTCGCCGTTCATCGGCGCCGGCGTGAATTACACGCTGTTCTTCGACCAGGAGACCCGCGGTCCACTGGCTGGCACCGACCTGGATCTTTCGAACTCCTGGGGTCTCGCTGCCCACGCGGGCCTGGATTTCCGCCTGTCCGACACGGCATCGCTGCGCGTGGATGCGCGCTGGATCGACATCGATACCGACGTATCGGTTGACGGTACCGATGTCGGCACCGTGAAGATCGACCCGATCGTGTACGGCCTGGCTTACGTCTGGAAGTTCTGACGCTGGCGATGCGCGTGGCCGGCGGCTAAGATCGACGGCCATGCGCAAATTGATCGCTACCGTACTCATCCTGTCCTTCGCGACCCAGGCCCTTGCCTGGAGTCGCGACGGGCATGCCATCGTCGGCACCCTCGCCGAACGGCAACTGCAGCCCGCGGCGCGCGCCGAGGTGGCAAGACTGCTCGCCGGCGAGCCCGACCCCACGCTGGCAGGCGTTGCCGCCTGGGCAGATGACGTGCGTGCCGCCGAGGGCCCGGGGAAATCGGCGCCCCTGCACTACATCAACTTCAAGGGCGGCGACTGCAGCTACGTGCCCGTGCGCGATTGCCCGGATGGCAATTGCGTGATTGCGGCGATCAACCGCTACTTCCTGATCCTTTCGGATCGGACCCGCCCCGACGCCGAGCGTCGTGATGCGCTCAAGTTCCTGGTCCATTTCGTCGGCGACGTGCACCAGCCACTGCACTCGACGCCCCGCGACGACAAGGGTGGCGGCGACTTCCAGGTCAACTACCAGGGCAAGGGCAGCAACCTGCACAAAGTCTGGGACCGATTGATCCTCGAGCGGAAGAAATCAACGCCCGCCGATTACGCGAACGCGCTCGCCAACCAGCCGGTGCTGGCCGACGACGCCACGCGCCGTTCCGATCGCCCCGCCGTGGACTGGGCCGTTGAATCCTGTCGCATCGTGCGCGATGGCAAGCTGTATCCATTGAAGCACGTGATGGACGATGCCTACCTCGACCACAATGCACCGCTGGCCGAACAGCGGCTGCGCAGGGCCGGCAACCGGCTGGCCGACCTGGTCAATCAAGCACTGGCCCGCTGATCAGGCGCCCGCCTCGAAACTCTTGTCGCCCATCAGCACGTTGCCGTGCGCATCCTTCACCGTCACCTGCACTTCCATCCCCTCGCGAACACTCTGGGTGACGATGCAGAAGTCCTCGAACTGCGCGAGTACGCGGTCCAGGTGCTGGTAGGTTTCGTTTCCCTCGGGTAGCAGCAGCTCGACCCGCGCCTGTGGAATGCGCAGGCGGCCCTGCGCATTGCGCACCATGTTCGCGCTGATCTGCACGCGCAGCTTGCCCGGCTGGTTGCGTTGCTTGCGCAGCGCGAACAGCAGGCTGGCCATCAGGCAGTTGGCGATGCTGGCCAACAGCAGCCGCGACGGGTTCGGCCCACGACCCTGCCCGAGCGGCGGTGGTTCGTCGGTCAGCAGCGTGTCGAGGTCGGTCTCCTCGAAACTGACGCGGAAGGCGTAGTCGCTTTCCTGTTCGAGGCTGAGGCGGATCTGCTGGTCGTCGCTCATGGTGCTGCTCCGGAATCGTTCGTGGTCAGGCCGCGGCCACGCGCGGCGAGCGGGCGGACAACAAGGCGTAATAAAGCAGGGGAATGACGACCAGCGTCAGCGCGGTCGACACCAGGATGCCGAAGATCAGCGCGATCGCCAGGCCGTTGAAGATCGGATCGTCCAGGATGAAGAACGCGCCCATCATGGCCGCTGCGCCGGTCAGCACGATCGGCTTGGCGCGAACCGCGCACGCTTCGATCACTGCGTCTTCCGCACTTCGTCCCTCGGCGATGGACTGGTTGATGAAGTCCACCAGCAGGATCGAGTTGCGCACGATGATGCCGGCCAGGGCGATCATGCCGATCATGGAGGTCGCGGTGAACTGCGCGCCCAGCAGGGCATGCCCGGGCATCACGCCGATCACCGTCAACGGGATGGGCGCCATGATGACCAACGGCACCAGGTAGCTGCGGAACTGCGCGACCACCAGCAGGTAGATCAGCACCATGCCCGCCGCATAGGCGATGCCCATGTCGCGGAACGTCTCGTAGGTGATCTGCCACTCGCCGTCCCACTTGATGGCGAAGCCACTGGTATCGGTCGGCTGCGCGATGAACGATTGCTCGATGGACGTGCCATCCACCGGATCGTCACGCAGGCTGCCGACGATCGAGAACATGCCGTACAGCGGGCTATCCAGCTCGCCGGCTTCATCGCCGGTGACATACACCACGGGCAGCAAGTCCTTGTGCATGATCGCGCCGTCCCACGGCGCGGTTTGCACCGTCACCAGTTCCGACAATGCCACCAGTTGGCCCTGCGAACCTCGCACGCGAAGCGCGAGCAAGCGATCGGCCGTGGCCTGCTCCGACGCCGCCATGCGCAAGCGCACCGGGCGCGCATATTTCGACGTGCCATCGTGCAGGTAGGTCGCGTCGAGCCCGGGCACGGCGGCCGCCAGCGCATCGCTGATCGCCGACTGCGGCACGCCCAGGCGCGCGGCGCGAACGCGATCGACCACATAGGTTTCACGCGGCGCGTCGCTCTCTACGCTGGTATCGACATCGACGATGCCCTCGGTCTTCTGGAATCGCTTCTCCAGTGCAAGCGCCAGCTTTCTATTGCGTGCGTAGTCGGGCCCGTACACCTCGGCAACCAGCGGCGAAAGCACCGGGGGACCCGGCGGAACTTCGACCACCTTCACCGATGCGCCATGGCGCTCGCCCACGGCCGCGAGCAAGGGGCGCAGGTCGCGCGCGATTTCATGGCTTTGCCGGTCGCGCTCATGCTTGTCGATCAGGTTCACCTGCAGGTCGCCGACATTGCTGCCGCTGCGCAGGAAATATTGCCGCACCAGGCCGTTGAAGTTCATCGGCGCGGAGGTGCCGGCGTAACCCTGGTAATCGAGCACCTCGGGTACCGTGTCCACGACGGCCGCCAGTTCGGTCAGCAGCGCATTGGTGTCTTCCAGCGTGCGTCCCTCGGGAAGGTCCACCACCACCTGGAACTCCGACTTGTTGTCGAAAGGAAGCATCTTCAGCACAACCAGTTGCACCACGGCCAGGGAGGCCGCCAGCAGGACAAGGCCGACAACCCCGCCGAAGAAAATCAATCGGCGACGCGAGCCTTTGGCCGGATCGAGGAAGGGGCGCATCAGCTTTCCGAACAAGCGATGCAGCCAGGATTCGGTCGGCGTTTCCGAGGGCAGCGCCGCGGAATGATCGGCTGCCTGGCCTTCAGGTGACGAAGCCGGGTGCGCACCATGCCGCCGCAGCAGCTTCAGCGACAGCCAGGGCGTGACAACCAGCGCGATCGCGAGCGAGAGCAGCATGCCCACCGACGCGTTGATCGGGATTGGCCGCATGTACGGGCCCATCAGGCCGGAAACGAAGGCCATGGGCATCAATGCAGCGATGACGGTGAAGGTGGCCAGGATGGTCGGACCACCCACTTCGTCCACCGCTGGCGGAATCGCCTCGCGCAGTGTCTTGCCGCCGCGCGCCATGTGTCGATGGATGTTCTCGACCACGACGATCGCATCGTCCACCAGGATGCCGATGGAAAATATCAATGCAAAAAGCGAGACGCGATTCAGCGTGAAACCCATCGCCCAGGAAGCGAACAAAGTCACTGCCAGCGTCAGCACCACCGCGCTGCCGACCACGATGGCCTCGCGCCAGCCCAGGGCGAACAACACCAGCAACACCACCGAGCCGGTGGCGAACACCAGCTTCGTGATCAGCTTCATCGCCTTGTCGGTGGCGGTCTGGCCATAGTCGCGGGTAATGCTGACGTGCACGCCCGCGGGAATCAGCTCACCCTCGAGTTCGGCAATGCGCCGGCCAATCGCGCCGGTGATGTCGGCGGCGTTGCTGCCGGGTTTCTTGGCCACGGCGATGGTGACGGCAGGCGCGAGCCCGCCGCTTGGGCCCGCCCGACCCGCAGGTGCACCATGCCAGGCATACCGGGTCGCCGCGTCGCCGCCGGCGCGCACATCGGCAACGTCCGACAGCAGGACCGGCTTGCCGTCCTTCAGCCCGATCACCAGGCCAGCCACGGCATCGGCATCGGCGAGGAACGTGCCGGCCGTCACCGGCACCGCGCCGTCGCCGCCAACACGTTCGCCCAGTTGGCGCACGGCATTGGCGGCCTGCAACGATTGCACCAGGTCTGCCACCGTCAGGTTGTAGGCGGCGAGTCTCGATGCATCCAGCGTGACCGCCGCAATCCGATCGGGCGCGCCGATGGTATAGACGTCGCGCGTGCCGGGGATGCGCTTGATCTCGGTTTCGAGCGCATGCGCGATCTCGGCCAGTTCGACCGGGCCGCGCCACGCGTCACCTGGTTTAACCGCAGCGCCGTCGTCGGCCCACACGGTCAGGCTCATCACGGGCACATCGTCGATGCCCTTGGGCTTCACCAGCGGCTGTCCAACGCCGAGGCCGACGGGCAACCAGTCCTGGTTGGAATAGACCTGGTTGTACAGGCGCACGATGGCCGGCTGGCGTTCCACGCCGACGGTGTATTCCACCGTCAGGATCGCCATGCCCGGGCGACTGGTGGAATAGACGTGTTTCACGCCCTCGATCTCGAGCAGCTTCTGCTCGAGTGGCGTGCTCACCAGTTGTTCGACGTCGCGGGCGCTGGCGCCGGCGAAGGGCACGAACACGTTGGCCATCGTCACGTCGATCTGCGGTTCTTCCTCGCGCGGCGTGATCATCACCGCCACCAGGCCGAGCAAGAGGCCGAGGATCGCGAGTACCGGCGTCAACGGATTGGACTGGAAGGCCGCGGCAAGGCGGCCCGACAGGCCGAAGCGCGCACCCGATGGCGGATTAGTCATGGTTGGCTTCCGCCGCCTTGCGCTGCGCGGCCAGCGCCTGCAGGGCCGCGACCGGATCACTGGCGATAATTTCGCCCGTCTTCAACCCGGCCAGCACTTCCACCTGGTCGCCAATGCGGCGGCCCAATCGCAACTGTCGCAGCGAAAGGCGGTTGCCTTCGATCACATAAACGCCCGACACCTCGCCACGTTGCACGACCACCGATTGCGGCACGTGCACGACGGCGGCGGCGCCCGCTGCTTCGACAATGGGGAACTGCACTTTCGCAGTGGAGCCGGGACGCGGCGGATTCGCGGTGTCCGGCAAGGTGATGCGCACGCCAACGCTATGCGTGGACGGATCGGCCGCAGGAAAAACCACTACGGCAGCCGCGTCGAGCGCGCGTCCATCATCCAGCACAACGCGCGCCGAGCCGAGGGTACGAATCGAATCAGCGTCCGATTGCGGCACCTGCACTTCGATGCGCAGCGCGCCCGGCGAATAGACGGCAACCAGCGGCTGGCCCGGGCTGAGGCTCTCGCCGGGCTCGACATGGCGAGCGCTGACGATGCCGGCGAACGGCGCCCGCACGACCGTGTAGTCGGCCTGTTGCCCGGCCTGGGAAAGCTGCGCGCGGGCAGCATCGCGGTTGGCGGCGGCGGCATCGCGCGCGGCCCGCGCCTGGTCGAGTTGCAGGCGCGAAACGAACTGCTTCGCCGCGAGCGCCTGGTAGCGCGCGTAATTGGCTGCGGCCTCGGCGGCCATCGCTTCCGCCGCGCGCAACTGGGCACGCGCAGCCGAAGCCCCGGCTTGTTGTTCTACCGCCGTCAGGCGCAACAGCACCTGGCCCGCGGCAACGGCATCGTTGACGTCCACTTCAACCGACGTCACGCGTCCACTGGTCTGCGCAGACAAGTCGGCCTGGCGCACGGCCTCGACCACGCCGTCCCAACTGCGTCCGCTGCCGTCGCCGCCAGCGGTGACTGTCAGCGTCTCGAGTTTCGGCAACGGCGCCACTCCGGAACCGGCCTGCTCGCCGGAGCAAGCGACAAGTCCGAGCAACAGCGCGGCGCCGAGGAGAAGCCCGCTCGTCTTCATTTGAACGCAGGACCGCCGCCGGGCACGCCCAGCTTCTTGAAGACCATGGCGGCCGGACAGAAACCGGTGAAGCTCGACTGGATCAGGTTGAGACCGACAAAGCAGGTCAGCAGCAGCCACATCGGCGATACGAAATAGGTCAGCGCGGCGCTTACCAGCACCATGACGCCGGCGAAGGCGAGTACGGCTCGATCAAGGTTCATGACTTTTTCCTCAGGTTGGCGTGGAAGTTGGATTCGACGACGTGGATGGTTTCGCTTCCTTCAGGCGCTCGATGCCGAGCATGCCGAGGATGTATTTTTCGTAGACGGGTTCGGACGTGCCGTTGCGCATCTTGTAAAGGAAGTATTTCTCGAAGGCGACCTTGGCCAGGTGTACCCATTTGCCGGTCTTGGCCCAGGTGACATTGCGCGGCGGAATCTGCGGCAGGGCCACGAAGGCAACACCCGTATCGCCCATGTCGGCCAGGCAAACCGCATTCCAGGTGCCTTCGAAATCCGCCGGCTTGCCGGCGAGGTCAGCCTGGATATTGCGCACGATGGTGGTCACCATCGATTCGATCATGAAGCCAGTCTTCGGTGCGCCGGTGGGGATAGGCGTGACCTCGACCGGCGGAATCGCAACGCAGACACCGGCTGCGAAAATCTCCGGATACTTCGGGCTGCGCTGGTGCTTGTCGACCAACACGAAGCCGCGCGGATTGCACAGGCCCTCGACGGCGGCCACGGCGGGCACGCCCTTGAAGGCAGGCAGAACCATCGCATACGAGAAGGGCAGTACGTAATCCTTCTTCGGATTGCCGTCTTCATCGTGCTGGATGACGGACATTTCACCTGCGCGCACGTCGGCGATCTTGGCGTTGGTCACCCACTTGATGTGGCGCTGGCGCATTTCCGATTCCATCAGTCCCTTGGAATCGCCCACGCCACCGAGGCCCATGTGCCCGATATAGGGTTCGCTGGTGACGAAAGTCATCGGTACCTTGTCGCGCAACTTCCGCTTGCGCAGGTCGGCGTCGAGGATCATCGCGAATTCGTAGGCCGGGCCGAAGCAGCTCGCGCCTTGCGCCGCGCCGATCACGATCGGGCCGGGATGCGCCAGGAAGTCCTGGTAGGCGCCCCAGGCCGCCGTCGCATGGGGCGCGGTGCAGACGGACTGGGTGTGGCCGGGATGCGGGCCGAGGCCTGGCACTTCTTCGAAGGCGAGCTTCGGACCGGTGCAGATCAGCAGGTAGTCGTAGCCGATCTTCTGCCCGGCGTCGGTGAGCACGGTTTTTTCCGCGGCGCGGATCTCGGTGACCGGGCGCGGCAGGAAATCGATGTTCTTCTTCGACAGGTATTCGGCCGCCGGAAGGCAGGTCTGGTCGGGCTTGCGCCAGCCCACGGCCAGCCAGGGGTTGGAAGGCGTGAAGCTGAAGCGTTCACCGTCGCCGATCACCGTGATGCGATGGTCGGGACCAAGCGTTCCGCGCAGTTCGTAGGCGGCGCTCATGCCGCCCAGTCCTGCGCCAACGATCACGATGTGGGCCATGTCTTGCTCCTTGCCAGGGACGCACGCGGTGCGTGGTCGGGAAATTCAAGTCTGCTCGGCTGGGCGCGGGGAACATTGACCCCGGTCAAGTCCGTTGCGTGGGGTCTCATGACACTTTCCCGCAGTAGATGTCGTGCAGGGTGTGCATCAACTGGTGGACCGGCCCGGTCGGCAACGAATAGAAGACGGTCTGGCCGGATTTCCGCGAATCCACCAGGCCGGCCTCGCGCAGGATCGCCAGGTGCTGGGACAGCGCCGATTGGCTGAGCTTGATCCCGGCCAGCAGTTCGCCCACGCTCAACTCCTTGTCCACCAGTTGGCAGAGCACCAGCAGCCGTTGCTCGTTGCCCATGGCCTTGAGCAGCGCCGAGGCATCGCCTGCATGCACTTGCATGCGGGCCATTGCTTCAGTCGGGCTGGGCTGGTCGGATCGGGGCTTGCTCATGGTCGGACTTGCTGGGGATGGGCTACGAGTTCATTATATTAGTTATTCCTAATTTAGCAATACCTAATTTACCGGAGATCCAAGATGAGCCCTTCGTCCCCCCCGGCGTCGATCACGCCCTTCTTCCACGCGGGCAGCAGTACCTGGACCTACCTCGTCGCCGATGCGGCCAGCGCCAGCGCCCTGGTCATCGACCCCGTTATGGACTTCACCGCCGCCTCCGGCCGAACCGGCACCAGTTCGGCCCAGGCCGTGCTCGACGCCGCCCGCCTGCAGGGCTGCCAGCTGAAATGGATCCTCGAGACCCACGCCCACGCCGACCATCTGTCTGCGGGCGCCTGGCTGCGCGGCGTGGTTCCCGGCGCCCGGATCGGCATTGGCGAAGGCATTCGCTCTGTGCAGCAGACGTTCCGGTCGGTGTTCAACCTCGGTGATGGCTTCCCCGTGGACGGCTCCCAGTTCGACCACCTGTTCCAGGACGGCGAACGACTGGACGTGGGCGGCCTGCAGGTGCAGGTGATCGCCACGCCCGGCCACACCAGCGACAGCGTCAGCTACCTCATCGGCGATGCGTTGTTCGTCGGCGATTCGCTGTTCATGCCCGACGGCGGCACGGCGCGCTGCGATTTCCCCGGCGGCAGCGCGGCCACGCTTTACGATTCGATTCGCCGGCTTTACCAGCTGCCCGACGAAACGCGCGTATTCGTCTGCCACGACTACGGGCCTGGTGGCCGCGCGGTTGCATCGCAGACCAGTATCGGCGCGGAAAAATCATCCAACATCCACTTGACGGCGCAGACCTCGCAAGCGGACTTCGTGGCGTTGCGCGAGGCGCGCGACGCGACCCTGTCGATGCCGGCGCTGATCCTTCCGTCCGTGCAGGTGAACATCCGGGCAGGCCAATTGCCCGAACCCGAGCCCAACGGCGTGCGCTACCTGAAGCTTCCGCTGGATAGTTTGTAGGCGATACTTTGGAATGACGACAAGCAACGAACCTCAATCGAGCGCCACTTCCGCCGTCGATCCACTCGACTCCACCATCGATCCTCTCGGCACCACCGTCGACTGGCTTGTTTCGAAGCTGGGCAAGCGCATCGTGATGGCGGCGCCGCTTGGTCTTGGCAAACCGAATCGACTGCTGAACGCGATCTACCAGCGCGTGGCCGCGGACCCTTCGCTGCACCTCCACCTGCACACTGCCCTGTCGCTCGATCCGCCGACGGGATCGTCTGCGCTCGAGAAGCGATTCCTCGGCCCCTTCGTCGAACGGCATTTCGGCGCCGACTATCCCCGCCTCGACTACACCGTCGCCCAGCGACGCAATCAACTGCCGGCAAACATCCATGTCGAGGAGTTCTACCTGCAGTCGGGCGCCTACCTGGGGTCGAGCCAGGCGCAGCGCAGCTACAACTCGCTCAACTACACGCACGTGGCCCGTGCCGTCGCAGTGTCCGGCCTGGGCGTGCTGGTGCAGAAAGTCGCGCGCGAACCCCACGGCACCAGGCTGAGCCTGAGCTGCAATCCCGACCTCACTTTCGACCTGTTGACGGAAATGGCTGCGCTGGACCTGCCACGTCCCTTGCTGGTGGCGGAAGTGGACCCACTGCTTCCCTACATCGGCGGCACGGCCTCGGTGAATGCCGATTTCTTCGATCGCGTGATCGACCTGCCGGGCAAGACGCCGATGCTGTTCGCGCCGCCGCGGGAGCGAGTGACCGATGCCGACTTCGCGATCGGCCTGTATTCGAGCACCCTCGTGAAGGATGGCGGCACGCTGCAGATAGGCATTGGCTCCCTGTCGGACGCTTTGTGCCACGCGCTGATCCTGCGCCACACACGCAACGCCGAGTACCGGCAATTGCTTGAAGCCCTTTCGCCTGGCCTGGCTTCCAGCGACCTGGTGCTTCGACAAGGCGGAACCGGACCCTTCGTGCAGGGCCTGTACGGCGCCAGTGAAATGGTGAATGACGGCTTCCGCAGCCTGCACCAGGCGGGCATCCTGCGACGCCGTGTCGTTGACGACATCGCGGTGATGCAACGGGTGAATGCCGGCAAGACCACATCCGAGGATGAGGCGCGCCTTCTGGGCGAGGGACACTGGCTCGACGGTGGTTTCTACCTTGGCTCGCCGGACCTTTACCGATGGCTGGCGGAGATGCCGCCCGAGCAGGCCGTCGGACTGGGCATGACCCGCATTTCCCACATCAATGAACTCTATGGCGGCAGCGAGGTAATCGAACGCCTGCAGCGCCGCGATGCGCGGTTCTTCAACACCTGCATGCTGATGACCGCGCGCGGATCGGCGGCATCGGACGCGCTGGAAGACGGGCGAGTCGTATCCGGCGTTGGCGGTCAGTACAACTTCGTCGCCATGGCGCACGCGCTGCGCGACGGGCGTTCCATCCTGCTGCTGCGCTCGACCCGCCACGCCAAGGGAAGCACCGCGTCGAACATCCTCTGGGAATACGGCCACTGCACCATTCCGCGCCACCTGCGCGACATCGTCATCACCGAACACGGCATCGCCGACCTTCGCGGCGCTACCGACGAAGAGTGCGTCCACGCCATGCTCGCCCTGACGGCCGCTCCCTTCCAGGCCGAACTGGTGGCACACGCCAAGGCGGTGCTGAAGCTTGACGCCAGTTACGTGCCAGCCGCTGCCCTTGCCGGCAACACCCTGGATAACCTGCAACGAAAACTCGCACCATTCCGAAAGTCCGGCCTGCTGCCTGACTACCCATTGGGCTGCGATTTCACGGAAACCGAGCAACGCCTGGTGCGGGCGCTGTCGTGGCTGAAGTCGGCGTCGGCGCGCACGCCGGGCAAGATCAAGACTGTCCTGCAAGCCCTTCGCGCGGATCCCACGCAAGATGCGGAGGCCATGCAACGCATGGATTACGCCCACGTGTCCGGATGGCGCGAATGGCTCGATGCGCGGCTGCTCGCGTTGGCGTTGCACCGAACCCGGTGATTTTCTGAGTCGTGCAGCAGAGCTCAGGTGTTCTGGGTGGGGCGGTTGCCGCGCATCATTTTGAGTCGCCACACGGAATCGGCTTGGTCAAAATGACACCCGGCACCCGCCTACGCGCACCTGCGACCAACATCGCCTCAGTGCAACACCCTGCCGTACCAACGCCAACGCAGGTCGCCCGGCGCCGTCAGTCGCACTTCGTGCTTGGTGAGGCAGCCCGGCGATCCTGCGTTTTGTCATCGGCTTGCGTGGGCGTCGCTGCGCTCGCCGGAATTTGTACTGGGGACAGAACGCAGGATCGCCTGGTAGCCCCACCGAGCAAGCCTGCGAATGGGGCAGCGGGCGACCTGCGTTGGCGGCGGTATCGCAGGGTGTTGCCGTGAAGTCGCAGACCGCACAGGAAGTTGCGGGCGAGCGCCGGATTTCATTTTGACCAAGCCGATCCCGTGTGGCGACTCAAAATGAAAGCCGGCGATCGCCCCTTCGCGATGAGCTTTTCCAGATTACTCCAGCGATCAACCGAGCTTGCGAGCCGCCGCAAGGATTGCCTCGACAGTGATTCCGAAGTGTTTGTAGAGCGCATCGATCGGCGCCGACGCGCCGAAGCTGTCGATGCCGATGACCGCGCCATCCAGGCCCACGTACTTGCGCCAGTAATCCGTCACGCCCGCTTCCACCGCAATGCGCTTTCGGCATGCGGAGGGCAGCACGGCTTCTCGCCACTCGGCCGGCTGGCGGTCGAAGTGGTTTGGCGACGGCATGGACACGACGCGTGCCTTCACGCCTTCGTCGGCCAACTGCCGCGATGCCTGCATCGCCATCTCGACCTCGGAACCGGTCGCGATCAGGATCAGGTCGAACTTGCCGTCGGCGGGTTCGTGCAATACGTAGGCGCCGCGCGAGATGTCGGACAACTGCTGCGGGGTGCGAGCCTGGTGGGCCAGGTTCTGGCGACTGAAGACCAGGCAGGTCGGACCATCGCGACGTTCGATCGCGCCTTGCCAGGCCACCGCTGACTCCACCGCATCGCAGGGACGCCAGACGTCGTTGTTGGGGATGTAGCGCAAGGACGCGAGGTGCTCGACGGGCTGGTGGGTCGGGCCGTCTTCGCCCAGGCCGATCGAATCGTGGGTGAAGACATGGATCGCGCGTGCCGGGATCAGCGCCGACATGCGCAACGCGTTGCGCGAATAATCCGAGAAGACCAGGAAGGTCGCGTCATAGGGAATGAATCCGCCATGCAACGCGAGTCCGTTGCTGATTGCGCTCATGCCGAATTCGCGGACGCCGTAGTACACGTAGTTGGCATTCGCGTCCTGGCTCGTGACAGATTTGCTGCCGCTCCAGAGCGTCAGGTTCGAATGCGCCAGGTCGGCCGAACCGCCAATCAGTTCCGGAAGGTGCGGCGCAAACGCCTCGATGGCCATCTGCGAAGCCTTGCGTGATGCAACCACCGGGCCTTCGGCCTGGAGCTTGGCGGCATAGGCCGTCGCGGCATCGGCGAAGTCCTTGGGCAGTTCGCCCTGCGAGCGGCGAACAAGTTCGTCGGCCAGTTGCGGATGGGCGTTCGAGTAGGCGTCGAAGAGGCGATTCCACTCTTCCTCGCGCACCAGGCCGGCATTGCCAGCGCGCCAGACGTCGGAGATTTCCTGCGGAATGACAAACGGCGCGTGCGGCCATTCCAACTGCGCGCGCGCCGCGGCGACTTCGTCCTTGCCCAGCGGTGCGCCGTGCGCGGATTCTTTGCCCTGCTTGTTCGGCGCGCCAAAGCCGATAACGGTGCGGCAGCAGATGAGGGTCGGACGTTCGGTCTCCGCTTGGGCGGTACGGATGGCCTGCGAGATCTCGACCGGGTCGTGGCCGTTCACGGCGCGAATCACCTGCCAGCCGTAAGCCTCGAAGCGCGCGGCGGTGTCATCGGTGAACCAGCCCGCGGTGTTGCCATCGATCGAGATGTGGTTGTCGTCCCAGAAGGCGACCAGCTTGCCCAGGCCCCAGGTGCCGGCCAGCGAGCAGGCTTCGTGCGATACGCCTTCCATCAGGCAACCATCGCCCAAGAACACCCAGGTGGTGTGGTCGACGATTTCAAATTCCGGACGGTTGAAGCGCTGGGCCAGCAATTTCTCAGCCAACGCAAATCCCACGGCATTGGCCAGGCCCTGGCCCAGCGGGCCGGTGGTGGTTTCCACGCCGGGCGTCTCGCTTGCTTCCGGATGGCCGGCAGTGCGCGAATGCAACTGGCGGAAGTTCTTGAGCTCTTCTATCGGCAAGTCATAGCCCGACAAGTGCAGCAGTGCGTACTGCAACATCGAACCATGGCCGTTGGACAACACGAACCGGTCGCGATTGAACCACTTCGGATTATTCGGGTTGTGCTTCAGGAAGTCGTTCCAGAGCACTTCGGCGATGTCGGCCATGCCCATCGGCATGCCCGGGTGACCGGACTTGGCCGCCTCCACCGAGTCAACGGCGAGGAAACGAATGGCATTGGCTAGGTCGCGGCGGCTCGGCGT
>MGYJ01000076.1:0-4001 GCA_001801685.1 Gammaproteobacteria bacterium RIFCSPHIGHO2_12_FULL_63_22
ATCATCGCGGCCGAATCGCCGAACCCGATCGTCAACCACCTGGTGATCATGCCGGACATCGAGAAGCGCCTCGAGGCCTTCGTCCGGCTCGGCCACGGCATCATCGTGTTCCCGGGCGGCGTCGGCACCGCGGAAGAGATCCTGTACCTGCTGGGCCTGATGCTGCACCCGGACAATGCCGGCGTGCCGTTTCCGCTGGTCCTGACCGGTCCACGTGGCTCGGCGGCCTATTTCGAGCAGATCGACCACTTCCTCAAGCTGACCCTCGGCGATGCCGCGACGTCGCGCTACGAGATCATCGTGGACGACCCGGTGCGCGTGGCCAGCACCATGGCCAAGGGCATCCGGAAGGTGCGTGAGCACCGCCTGGGCAACAAGGATGCGTTCTTCTTCAACTGGTCGCTACGCGTGCCGGGCGATTTCCAGCACCCGTTCCATCCCAACCACGAGGCCATGGCCGGCCTGAACCTGCATCGCAACCAGCCTGCGCACGAACTCGCCGCCAACCTGCGCCGCGCCTTCTCGGGCATCGTCGCCGGCAACGTGAAGGAGGAGGGCATGCGCTACATCGAACAGCGCGGGCCGTTCGAGATCCATGGCGACACCGAGATCATGCACGCGCTGGACGCGCTGCTGCGCGCCTTCGTCGAGCAAAGGCGCATGAAGATGGTTGGGGAGTATCAGCCTTGTTATCGGGTGCTGGCCTGAGCGGGCCAGCGCTTACCAACAACCGGCCGGTGTCTTGGAAACCGTGCCGCAATCGTGGGTATAGACCAATGGCGCGCAAGCCGTGTCATTGGCTTGGTCGCCCAGCGCGGTCGCAGTGATGATGAAGCTGTTGGCACTGCCTTTTGCCTCTCCGCCAGGGCAATTGCCGGATGCAGGAAAAGTTATAGCCATGCTGTAGTAGCCGCCGCCCCAGACGGTGGGCGCGGAGGCGATTCCCAAAAGCGTCGCCAGGTTGCTGGTGTATGTCGTGCTGTTGCTTCGCAGCTTCTCTTCCCGAAGCGCGTAGTCACCCATGATCTGTTTTGCCTCGGCGCGTCGCGCCTTGCGGACCTGCTTGTTGTATCCGCTGAAGGCCAGCATGGCGAGTAGGGCGACAATCAGGACGACGGTCATCAGTTCGATCAGGGAGAAGCCCTTCGCTCGTTTCATCTTGAAAGCCCTCTGGCTGCGTGAAGCCATCCTATCACCGCCTACCAGACGGTTTACAGTACGGGTGAGGCTTCGTTAGTCTGGCTGTAGCGACCGCCTGTCCGGACCTGCTTGCCCGAGGGAGGTCGCCTGCAGCTATATTCCCAATTGCATATAAGGGGGTTCAAATGGACCGCAGGCACCGCGGCTTCACTGTCATCGAGCTAATGGTCACTGTGGCTGTGATGCTGGTGCTGATTGCCATTGCCCAGCCATCTTTCGAGAGCCTGAGGCAGCGCACAGCCATTCGTACCGCAGGCGAGCATCTCGCCAGCTTCTGGAACCAGGCTCGCCTCGAGGCGGCGAAACGCAACCAGTTGGTCAAAGTGGGCGTGGTGCAGAGCAGTAGCGGCGGCGTTTTTTGCCTCGGTGCTGCCACGACGACTGATCCCGCCGATACCACACCGTGTGATTGCACTGCAGCGGCGCCTTCGTCTGACGTTTGCAACGTGGCTCGTTTTCCGGCAGATCAATCGGACTGGAATCGAGTCACCCTCGCCGGGATCACGCTTGGCGGCGGAACCAACCTCACCGATATCGAGCCTGTGGTCATCGAGCCCAAGCGAACTAACCTGATTGTTCCTGGCGACGACGGCACTATTACGCTCGCCAGCCCGGCCGGGCGGTGGAACTACCGACTCAATCTGAGCGTCGATCGTTTCGGACGTGCCATGTTGTGTGAATCCACCAGTGCATCCGACCACCTTTCCGACTATGGAACTCGCCAATGCGGCCCCTAGCTCCTCAGGACCACCCGATGTCCAGCCCTCGTACCTTCGGTGGCCAAGTCCCGTCGAACTCACTCGGCTTCAGCTTGGTGGAGATGATGGTCGCTCTGGTTGCTGGCCTGATCGTTTCGGCTGCCGTTATCGCTTTCGTGCTTTCGAGCATGAAAAGCAACGGCGAATACGTGCAGTCCACCCGGCTTACCCAGGAGTTGCGCAATACGCTGGATCTGGTGACGCGCGATCTTAGTCGTGCCGGATATAACGACGCCGCGCTAACCTACGTAAGTTTGCCGAGCGCCTCGAAATTCGCACCGGTCCTAATCAAAGACGACAGCCCGACTGTAACTTCAGGCACCGCTTCCACTTACCTCAATGCCGATACCGATGGCTGCGTGTTATACGCCTATGACCGCACTTACCCAATCGGCTTCGCGGACGACTCCGATTGCGACGACGTGACTGGATGTGGGGCTGCGGGCGAGATTGACTTGGACAACGGCGAGATTCGGGGCATCCGCCGGACGTGCGTGGATGGGGCCTGCAACGGTGAAGTCGACGATGTAGGTGTAATCGAGTTCGCTGAGAGTGCAGCCGGTGTAACTCCGTCCTGCACTGGCGCGACGGCCAACTACGGCACAAACCCGGCCACCTGCAATTCCACCAGCGGCTGGTGCAGCCTGAGCGACCCAACATTGTTGAATATCACGCGAATGATGGTGATCAATACCAGCGCCGATATTTCCACCTCAATGCGGGTTCGTGACATCGGCATTCACCTCGAAGGTCAGTTGATCAACAGCCCCGACTTCACTCGCGGTGTATCAACGAAAGTAAAGATTCGCGCCGACTGCATCAATCCATTGGTCGCCAATTGCGGCGCCGCTCCCGCACCCTGATCTATTTTCCGGACACCGCCATGTCACATTTCCGCCTTTCTCGCATCTCCACCCCTCGCTACCAGCGAGGTGTAGCCACCTTGATGGTGGCGCTGGTGATCCTGGTCATACTGACGGTCATCGTGCTCGCTTCTACGAACGTGGCGCTCTTCGAACAGCGCACAGCCACGAACGAGAACAGGCAGCGTCTTGCCGATCAGGTAGCGAAGTACGCAATGGATCTCGGAGGCGAATTCATCAAGGCGAATATCGTCAATGTAGGGTCGACGGAGCTGAGCGGCTGGCTGGCAACCAATACCAAGCGTTGGCTGCCCTGCAGCGCCGTCGCTGGTCACGACGACAACACGATGGCAAACCTGTCTGATGGAAGTCCGCATCCTTGCGCGGCGGAACCGGATCCGCTACGACGGGCTGAGCTTTACTACTATTCGTTCAACGATTCCCTGACCACTGATGACACACTGGTGCCGTTTGACAGTCTGGTCCCCACGGCAGGCAAGATCACCTCCGCAGGCGGTTCAGCGGCGTTTTCGTCTTCGGCAAAAGTGAGGGCTTTGCTCTGCCGTATCGACACCACCCTGGTTCACGATGATGGCGATCCGCTGACAGTCGACACGATTCCGGAGCCGGGATGCAAGGCAACCCCCAGCCCCACGTCGCAGAACCGCATCGCCGTCACCATCGTGTCCAGCGCCACGTTGCCTGGTGAAAATGCAGCCGCCCTCGCCAAGGAAACATGGGCCAGTTTCAATTCCGTCGCCAGCACGAGCACCGTCCCCCTGGTTGCCTCGGGCGCGGTAAATGGCACGGGTAATGTCACCATCGTCACCGATCCTGATGGTGCGGGATACGGCTTGCCAGTGTCGATCTGGACAGTGGACGACGCAGATGTCGACAAGACGGGGAGTGGTAGTGCCGCCAGCGTGAGTTCATGTCAGCTGGGAGATTTCCTCAACAAGCCGTACCGCGACCATGGCGACCCGCCGACTCCGGAAGCGGAGCTGAAGACCACGTGCGTTACCGACGGAAACGCCTGCGGTTGCCCAGCCCCGAAGATTGGCGGTTCGGATTTCCTTTCCGGCCATGTTCCGAGCGAGACATGCTGCGAAAATGTCGACATCCTGGATGTTGACTGTGGCAAGGGTTCGCCGACTACCATTCCGGACATCCAGTTCTTCCC
>MGYJ01000076.1:4121-18410 GCA_001801685.1 Gammaproteobacteria bacterium RIFCSPHIGHO2_12_FULL_63_22
GGCGGCAATGGCGAAACCTTGCAGACTTGCGGCGCCGGTGGCGATGAAAACTGCGCGATCTGGTACCTGACCGAAGCCGACCAACTCAATGCCGAAGTCGTGACCTGCGCGCAGTTGAACGCGATCGGCGCCGAGGCTTCAGGGCTTTTTTATGTAACTGACTCGCCTTGCACGTTGCCGAGCCAGGTTGGTTCACCCGAAGCGCAGGCCATTGTCGTCGTCAGCGACGAGGCCCGCATAAACAACACGACCCTGTTCGGAATGTTGTTCGTCCGAAGCGATGAAAAGTCCGCAGAGCTGAAAGCAAACGGCAATGCGATGGTCATCGGTTCGGTCGTGGTCGAGGGTACGACTGACATTACCGGTGGGCTCAACATCGTCTATGACCCGACAAACACGGCGACACCGGGCAAGAAGCTGCCGCGCGGCACTCGCCTTGGCCGAGTCTCGGGAAGCTGGCTCGACAACAACCAGGGCGGTTTCTGAGGAATATTCCATGAAAGGCCACCAATTCAATCACCGGGCAAAGGGCTTCAGCTTGATTGAAGTCCTGATCGCCGTCGTAATCCTGTCGCTAGGCTTGCTTGCGTTGGCATCGCTGCAGTCCTCGCTGATCCGTGCGGCGGCAGATGCCAAGGCGCAAAGCCTCGCGATGGCGGTTGCCAAGCAGAAAATCGAACAGCTGGCCGCAGTACAAGCTCTGGGCGGCGCTGACAATGGTTGCGTTTCGCCCTCCGCGTGGGTAACTGGCCAGGTATCGTGCTATCGCGCCATAACCGACGAGCCTGCGACGGCCGTAGACGGTGACCCCATCGCAACCGGCGTGCAGGCGATGGGTGGCATCGCCTTCACCGTGGCTACGACGGTTACCCGTTACGTCTACAACATCAGTACTTTGGCCTACGCGGTAGCAAACGATACGGCGCTGGATGCCGCTCTGGTCACGTCCTCTCCCGAAACCCTGCTGCCAGGCAAGGAATTCAAGCGCATCGTTGTCGCAGTCGCGTGGACGGATGCCAGCGGCAGCGCACGTTCGGTGCAGGTCGAAGATGCGCTGAACGGAATCGTCCCCCGCGACAGCATGGCGCTCTTGATGAACCGCAGGGGCGCGACCGCGCGCAAGGCGGAGTCAATCATCGTGAATCCCGGATCCGTGGCGGGCGTGATTCCAATCGCCGTGGGCAATGGCTCGAACACCGCCGCCAGCAACCCAACGCCGGAATTACTCGGTTCCAACAGCAGCACCTATGTGGCTGAGACTCGATTCAACGTCTATACCTACATTCCGCTAACTGAGACCACGGCGCTCGCGCAGTCGCGAGTGGAATCCTCCGTGGTTGGCTGCCGCTGCGATACGGCGACAAAGTCGACGAGCGAAGCTTCATTGCGGCCAACGTACTGGAATGGACTGCGCTACGCCATTCCGACGGAGGCCACGTATGCGCCAATCGCGGGGCCCAAGGCGGTTAGCGGCAGCGAACTGGATCAAAGCGACCAGTGCCGGGTCTGCTGCCGAGACCACCACGACCCTTCGGGCAACGACGTCAATGGCGACGTCAAGTCTGCAATCGCGAAATTCAGTCCTTACCGGGTCACGCATGACCACAATCTGGTCGATAGCACGACAGGCGCCCAGACTTCGGTAGACCTCACGGTAGGCGGCGTCTATTCGGAAGTGTGCCGCATGATTCGCGTGGACGGAATTTTCCGGGTAGCGGCCGATTTGAACAATGACTACTTCGCGTATCTCCAGGCGCGCAATACCGGAATCTCGCCGTTCGTCCCGTCCGATACCGTGGCGGATGACTATGGCGACATGGTCAAGCGATACCTGAAGGCTCGTTTCACCGACAACACGGACAGTACGACTTACAACAGCCCGACAAGTCCCAATCCGTACAGCAACACCTACGCTCAGGGCACGCGCACGCTGAGTGATGGCGTTACGACTCGGACCTATGACTTGAACGAGCCCGCAGTTGAGTATCTTGATTTGACACAGGATGCCCGCTGGCAGCACGCGCGCGGCCTGTACATTGATTTCCTGGGGACGGAAGCCATCGCACGGATCACTTTGGCCAAGGCGACATGCACGGCCACCGACCCGAACGAATGCGTGTTGCCCTACCTTCCTTTCACGTCGATCAACCTGAGTGAATTGGCGGAGTGGAAGGACGTGGCCATCACTCCTGACCCTGCGTCGGTTGGGCAGGTCATTTCGGTGATGAACAATGGATTCAAGACGTCCGTCGGCGATGTCTCATTTGCCTATACCGACGGTTCGGGCAGTGCGGGTGGTATTCAGATTGATTTTGCAAACGCGATCAGCTCCGATGTGACCGAGGGAATGACCGTCTCCGGCGCCAATATCGCGCCGAATGCCCGCGTGGTATCCATTGCAGGAAGCAGGCGTCGCGTTGACGTGGACATTCCTCATACGGCAGCCATATCGGTCGGAACGACGATAACCTTCGAAGGCTCACCCGTTCGAGGCCGGGTAACGCCAGGCAGCGCGCCGAACGTGGCAGGCACCGATGCCTCGTTTACGCTCGCAACAGCGAGCTCGAAGAACGCCGCAATCGCGCTGCAGTTTCCGATGAACTCCGACGAGGTCGCGGTGACAGATGAGCAGCGCTACGAAGTGACATCCGGCGGCTCGCCGCCAGATCCGACGGCAGGTACGTTCACGGTGACCGGATTCAGCGGGTACACCGTGGATGCAACCCACCCGGGTGTGTACTGGGGCGACAATACGGGAACTCCATCTCTGTCCGATTCTTGCAACCTTGTCAGCGCCGCGCTGCCGTTCACCTGTCCGGTCACGGCGGGCTTGGGTGGCGGGATGCGAGTGCTGCTTGGTGGATACAACGTCGCGGCAACGAAGTCGGTTACCTTCACCTCGACTGTCGGCGCCGCGAGCGCGCAACCCTGCTACTACAAGTCAGGATCCTCAACCTTGATCGTTCCAGTGGTAGTTACCGGGACCGTGATCCAGAACTACTGCAAGAATTACGAGGTTACTTCTGCCGTCGCAGCAGACGCAGCGGCCACCTATTCGGTAGCTGCGGACACGCCGTACGGTGTTACGAATAATACATTGGCGACCGAGACGACCGAACTGCATTTCTCGGCGCTGCAGAAGAATGACATCGTCACCGTTGGAATCTCGCTTGAAAGCAATGTGGATGCGCCGTTCGTCAGCTGTTTGGCGAAGAAGACAGGCTCGACCTATTCAGTGCAGACGGTGACTTACGGGACCGCTTGCGAGTAGGCAGCTAAGTGGCTTGGAAACAAAAGCCCGCCAATTGGCCAGCCGTTAAGTTAACGTGTTGAAACGCTGGGCCCATGGTGATGCTGATCAATCCCCCAAAGTCGATCCTGACTTTGGGGGATCTTTTTTTGGCTATTTGGATTTCAGTGTTGAATCGACAGTCCAGCCCTAGCATGGCGCGGGTTCGGCTTGAGGGTTGCCCGCGTGGATTCCGAGGAAGGCGGTCTATAGCCAACATGTGGATTCTGTGGGTCCCCGTTGTGCGGAGCCACTGTTCCGGATAGCGCTGGACAGGCCGATGGCTATGACAGTTGTTCTCGAAGTGCGCATACGCACATCTACTATCGATCGGGCGGGCCAAGAAATCCCCTTGCCATTTCGCGCAGCAGTTCTGAACGCCAGTGCCACTCGGGGACATCAGACGCCAGGTTGCTGCAATTCCCAGCAACGCCACCTATCCCACAAGGCTCCAAGCAATCGACGCCGACACGCACCAGAACACGATCCACAATGCGGACACCCGCGCTGCGGCCAGAAGCGTAAATCCGACCACAACGATGCCGAAATCGCTGGGGCCGCGGATGCCTTCGGCCCAGACCGGATCGTAGAACGCTGCTACCAAAAGGCCGACCACCGCTGCGTTAATTCCAGCCATTGCGCTAGCCGCCCATGCGCGCTTAGCCAAGCGTGCCCAAATCGGCAAGACCGCGAGCAGCAGCAGGAAACCGGGAAGGAAGATGGCCACCAGAGCGATCGTTGCGCCTAGCGCCGCTGGGATTCCCAGGGGCACCTCAGCCCCGAGAAAGGCTGCCAAGGAGAACATCGGTCCAGGCACAGCCTGTGCGGCGCCATATCCGGCAAGGAAGGTTTCTGGCGAAACCCATCCGGTTTCGACCACGCTCTGCTGCAGCAGCGGCAAAACTACGTGCCCACCTCCGAACACCAAGGCGCCAGCCTGATAAAAGGCGCCTGCAAGCGCCGCGGAACTCGGAGCCTCGTGCCCGGGAAGTATCAGAGCGCCGGCGAGCCCGGTCAGGAACAGGGTCAAGAAGATGACGGCGCCGCGAGCTCCATAGCGCACAGGAAACACAGCGACAGCTGGTGCGGGCGCCTGGCGGCAGAACATGGGCCCCAAGAGCCCGCCTAAGGCGATCGCAACCAGTTGCAACCAGGCATTGCCTGTGAGCACGATCAACGAGACCGCGCCCGCAGCAATCAGGGCGCGCGGCGCATCTGGCGTGAGTTGCCGCGCCATTCCCATTAGGCCATGAGCGACTACCACCACAGCGACTAGCTTTAACCCATGTATTGCAGCAGCGCCAATTTCATGGCCAAGGTGTGGGGCCAGTGCTGCGAAGCCGACCATGAGCAGTGCGGAGGGCAGTGTAAAAGCCAGGAACGCCATCAAGGCACCGCGCCAGCCGGCTCGAAACAGTCCGATGGCAAATCCCATCTGACTGCTGGCCGGGCCAGGAAGGAACTGGCATACCGCCAGCAACTGCGCAAAATGGGCCTCATCAAGCCAGCCGCGCCGTCGAACAAACTCCTCGCGCAGGTAGCCAAGATGAGCGATCGGCCCACCAAAGGAGGTGAGGCCCAATTTCAGGAACGCACGAAACACCTCGCCGGGCCTTCCGACAGGACCGTGCGCCTCATCCGCTTCAGGGTGTGGCATCGGATTGGAGCTTTTGACTGGCCAAAGAGTGGTCTATCGACCAACGCCCACTACCGACGATCAGCAGAAAGATAAGGCTTAAAAGCATCACCATGTCCGTCCGGGCTTCATGTTGCGCACTCCAGAAACCATAGCGACTCAATTCACGAACGTGGAAGATCCACCAGTCTTGACCCAGCAGGATCGGGAGCTTCGTCGCAATCAATGCAACGATCATGGTGATGATTAGGGGAATCGTCGCCATCCGTGTGGCGAACCCGACCACTATCAGCAGTCCGCAAACCGCCTCCACAACCCCGACAAAGGGTCCGAAAAACTCCGGAAATGGAATGCCAATACCCGCAAAACGCCCAGCGCCGAGAATTTCTGGGAACAACAGTTTTTGCAATCCTTCAGGAAGAAAAACTGCAAGGCCGACCGCAAGCCGGATAAATAGGACCGCCGCCCCGTCGCTCACTGAGACACTCTTCATCTGAATTTTCCCGTGTTTGGGTCCGATTATTCTTCGCCTGGTATGGGCAACGGCAGTGCGCTTCGGAACAGTGGCTGGTCATTGACGAAAGCCACATTCTCTGCAGCATGACAAGCCATGCACGCACCCTTCGCGCGGGCGAAAGCACTCCCTATCCGTTCGGGCTCTTCTTGCTCCAGAGCCTCGTGCAGATCGTTCCATGGATCTCCCAAGAACAATGCCTCCGCACTGGCTCGCCGCTTGGGTCGCTTCATTAGTCCACCGTTAATCGTGGTTTCAATCTTTTCCCAGTGGTAGGCAGCCAGCGGCCAGTTACCGTCACGAATAGCCTGCTCGACGTGCTCGTAGCGCTCACCAACTTCCCACATGGGTTGATCGAATCCTCGCAGGTAACGCTCAAGGCGTTCGTCCTTAGTCGCCTGGTCTGGAGCGCCCGTCAACCATCCACTGCCTTGGCGAGGTGCTGGTCCGTCCTCTTGTTTGCACGCCGCCAGCGGCAATGCGAGAAGTATGCTTGCACCAAAGAGATAAGCAGCACGAATTAGTGTCATGAGATCCTCCTCTTCCGAATCAGCAAATGCGCCTGCGCTCAAATGAAGTACAGATCAATGGCCATGGACAATCTCGCTGAACAATTCGCCGATCTGTGGTTTGACTGCTTCAAGAGCCCTACGCCCCTTGCCCGTGGCACGGTAATAGCGACGCATTGTCTTGCCGCTCCGGACTTCGTGCGCCTTCAGGTAGCCACGCTCCTCCATTCTATGCAGCAGGGGATATAACGTGCCCGGGCCAATGCGGTATCCGTGCTGGCGCAACTCCTCGAGCATGCCTTGGCCATAGATTTCTTCGTCCACAGCGTGATGAAGCACGTGAAGTGGAATCAGTCCGGCAAGGAGGAAGTCGTTAGTCATAATCGGATTACGATATCGATACCCAATTATGTTTAGAATCGATGCCGGAGTAAAGCCCTCGCCTTGAATCAGGGCGAAAGGACTTGGTTAAGCCTCGGATTCCTTTTCCACGTAGCCCCGTCTAAACATTTGTGCATAAATGAGGGATGTCCTGCGCAATGACAGAGATGTGAACGGCGTGCATAAGCGCCCGCCGCTGCCAGCAATGCGCAGCGCGGCCGACTCGATCAGGGCTGTGGCTGGTCACGTGCCAGGCAGTGAGGCGGTCAAAATTAGCGACGATGAACAGAATTGCCAGGGTCAGAGGCCAGCGTCTACCAGCGCACGCACTAGCAGGTTTCGACACTACCGGCCTCTAAGCGGCTGGCCCTGTTCCTCTGCGGATGGGCAGCGCTAGCATCCTGCTGCGAACGCGCGTATTGGTTGGGCAAGCTCATCCGCAATCCTGCCGCTTCCTAGGTCGTAGTAGCCCTCAGCCACCAGCGGATCAACCTTGGAAAATGCCGGCCCTCGCCGCACACATCTTCCAGAGACAGCGTACTGGCCAGGGCGGTAACGTCCCGAGGCGCGACTGTACCTAAGATCTCGCTGATTTTCGCCACTGGCCAGCTCGGCATCGTAGTCCGACAGGTCGACCTTCTGCCCGCGCTTGCCGTAGAGCAGTTTCACCCGCATGACTTCGAACCCATAGCCGCGCCCCGTCCGCTGGAGCAGTTTGGAAATGCCGTTCGCCGCTTCGGTGAACGCGTTCGTGTATCGGTGTTCAAAGTAGTTCAGGATAATCTCGCGGCTGTTTGAAACCGCGAGGGTAACCGCCCGGAAATAGCCCGATAGTTCTCTCGGCAACCGGTCGAGCCAGGCATCCAGCGCCTGCTCGGCGCTATTGCGGTTGGGGGCCTCGTATATCTGCAGGAACAACTCTTTCGCCTCGTAGGCGGCCACCAGGATCGGGAAGGGCTGTAGGGTCTCAAGCACCCGATGGCGCTCAGCCTCGGTGAGCGTGCGATCTCGCTGGGCCAGCAAGCCCCGCTTGCGGAACTTCCCGAGCCGGTCACCGGTATCGAGGCCTTTGCGGGCCGCCACTTGCGCCTTGTCGAAGGCGTCCTCAGAAGGGCCACAGGCGCTCTCGGGCGAGGCCGAACGCCTGGCTAGTCAGTTGTCCGCCGGCGGGAGGGCCAGGAAGAGGTGGGCGAGTGTCGTCGCGCCTTGCGGCGGCGCCTGATCGAGCGGCCGTTTGTGCTCGGTATCGAACGCTGCCGTGGGGAACACTTGGGAGGGCTCGCGGAGATAGCGGCCATCGCGGTCTGGCAGCATCTTGAGGCTGTCTCGGGTTCCGTCAATCAGTAAGGACCGCCGCAGGCCATCGATGCAGCGCTTGGTGTCGTCCAGGGTCATGGCAACCATCGCCGCGACCGGCTGATGCTTGGCGTAGAAGCCGTCGACAAAACGGCGCATCCCGTGCTCGCCCTGGTACGCCCGCCAGCTGTCGCCTTTGGCCTTGAGCTTCTTGAACTCGTAGGTGAGGTTGAGGCGGACGCTACCGGCGTTGGAGAAGTACTCGATGTCCTGGCGGATGCGCTTGATCTTCTTGCCGGTCACCGGATCGAACTCAAACCGTGGCTTCTCATAGCTCCACTGTCCGAGCAGTTTTCCCTCGGACTCCGCGAGCCGATCCAGATACCACCAGAACTGTTCGGTCAGAAGGGGCTCGTTGCGGCGCCGATCGAAGTTCTCCGGCGCCTTGGCCGTCATCGTATGCCAAGTGTCCACCAGGAACTGCGTGGCCCGCTGGGCCTCTTCCACCGGAAACAGCGCCCCCCAGAGGTCCCGGGGCGCGGAGACGGTCACGCGCCGCATCAGCGCGCCTCCGGTTGCGCGGCGCGCACGATGCGCTCCGCGTCCCGCATCGCCTCGCCGACCAGCCAGAACCGGCACAGCAGGGGCTTGATCAGGTACAGGCTGTTCTCGACGCGCACGACCACGTCCGACGCCAGGTACATGTTCTGACTCAGGGGCGCCGGCAGCTGCTGATGGCGCTGCAGGGTGGCAACGACCGCCTGGACCGCATCATCGGAGCGTTGGGTGGTGAGGGCCGGCGCCGCGCCGGTGCCGGGCGCCGGCGAGAGCCGCAGGATGCCCAGCGCGCCATGGGCCGTGCGTTCGTTGATGATCAGTTCCGCCTGGACGCGCCCTTCGCCGCCCAGTGCGTCACGCCACTGGCCCAGCTCCTGGACCAACGTCCGGGCGTAAGCCTGCGCGGCGGCCTGGGTCGGCCGATGCTGCAGTGGCGTATGTAGGGCCGAGAACGCGCCCGGCTGAACACTGTCCAGCACCAGGTCCACCACCTCACGGATGCGCGTCGTCTGGGCAGCGGTGAGCCCGAAATACTCCGCAATCAAGGCCTGGGCCTCGGGCTTCCACTGGGCGTACTGGTCGGCGCGGGCGAGACTGGGGGTGCGTTCGAGCGCCTGCAGGCGCTTGCTGACTTCGCGCACGATCGCCCGGGCCCTCGCCGGATCCTTGTGCTTGTCGGGGGCCACGAACGGCAGGGCGCCCAGATCCTTCAGGCTCACCCGTTCGCGCTCGAACGCCACCTGGAAGGCCGTGAGCAGCAGGCCGTACCGCGCCAGATCCGAATGCAGGTAGAGCGCCAGGAAGCGCAGCAGGTCCTCCTGGCCCGGCGGCGCGACGATGGCGCCGATGCTGCTCTTGAATGAGAACGGGGTGGACGAGAAAGCGGCGCAGACCTCGCGCTGGGTCGTCATTCCGTCGGTGATCACGATCCGCGGCCCGGTGAAAGCGTCCATGACCGAGGTCGGCAGGCGCGCCACCGTCGGGAGCTTGGCCTTGGGGAACGGCGCCAGGGTGCTGGCATCGAGCACCGGGCCATCAAGGGCGAAGGCCTTGGCGTCCAGATACTGCAGCTTCCATAGCGGGCGGGACGATGCCGGTTCCTCGACCGAGCTGTCCTTGGCATGGAAGCCCTTGCGGCTGCCCCAGCCGGGCGTGGCCTTGAGGAACTTTCCCAGTGTGCCGCCGGCCCGCAGCAGGGCCAGCATCCCAGCGTCGTGGGCGTTGCCCCAGAACAGGGTCGTGAGCAGCTCGTTGCTGTGGGCCAGGGACTGGGCGCGCAGGCGGTGCCGATCGCTGCCGTGCAAGGTCAGGCGCCCGAAGGCCAGGCTGAGGTCGGCCTTGGGAACCCAGTACTCGATGGTTTCGGTCGGAGCCGGCGCCACTTGGTCGGCCGAGCGCGGCCGCGCCACCATCACCACGCAGGGTTGGCGGGCGGCGGCGAACAGGAGCTTGCGCACGTCGCCGAAGTTGATCAGCGTTTCTATCTCATAGTGCGCCAGCACCTCGCGCATGAATTCGCGGCTGCTGGGCGCTGCCAGGATGCTGACCGGAAGGATGAAGCACAGGGTGGCCGACGGCGTGACGCAGTCCAAGGCGCGCAGGATGAACGCCCCGGCGGTCTGACGCCGGGGGATGTCGAACCCCTTGGCCTTGGCCCAGGTATCGCTCGACAGAACCACGTTCTTCTTGGGTTCGACCCAGGGCGGGTTGGACAGGAAGATGCTGCAGTCGGGCGCCTTGAAGCGGGGATTGGCCTGCGAGAAGAAGTCGCCTTCGGCGCCGCCCTGCAGGTTATGGCCCACCAGCTTGGGCAGATGCGAGGATCCCTGCGCGGTCAGGATCGCCAGATCCGACGGGTCGAGTCCCTCGAGCACCGAGAGGTACAGGCTGAACGCGGTTACCCGGCAGGCCGACAGGTTGAGGTCGGACCCGAAGATGCTGCTCTTGAGCAGATCGACCCGCTCAGCGAAGCCGAGCGTCCGGCCGGCCTGGGCTTCGGCCTTGCCGAGCAGCCGCCGATAGGCTGTGGTCAGCAAGATGCCCGAGCCGCAGGCGCCGTCGTAGATGCGCTCGGCCAGGAGATTGGTCGACTTCGACAAGGCCAGGTCCACCACCAGCATCGCCAGGTGGCGCGGCGTGTAATACGCCCCGACATCGCGCTTGTCGTCGGCCAGGAACGACTCGTAGATGCCCGAGATCAGTTCGACCGGAATGAAGCGGAAGTCGTACTTCCAGAAGTCCTGCTGGCCGGAGGCCAGGTCCACGCGGCGCAGGAAGGCGTGCAGGCGAGAGATCGCGACCGCGGGCAGCTTCTTCCAGAAGGGCTCGGTCTTCGCGCCGGGCTCGAGCAGGTCACCATTGAAGTCGGTCTTGAGGCGATCGAGCAGCCGGCTCACGCCCGCGACGTCGCCGCGCCCCACGAGGGTGAACAGCGACTCCACGTCATGGTCGCGCCGATAGGTCTCGCCGGCGATCCCGCGGTGCTCGAGGTAGGAGACGAACATCACCTGCGCCATCAGCAGCTGGGCATCGATCTTGCTAAGGCCATGGCCTTCCAGCTCGCGCACCATGACCTGCAGGTTCTCCAGCAGCACCCGATCCACCCGCCCTTCGGCGGCAAACCAGGTCGGCCGGGCCACGAAGACCTCGCCGGACTGGACGTCCGCCCGGGAGAAGGGGCCGGTGGCGGACGCGTCGGAGAACGCGAGGGTTTCGCCCGGCAAGGCCCGAGAAACCACGGGCAGGGCCGTGGCCTGGTCCGGGCCGACCGTCAGCACGATGCTGATCAGGTTCTGGTTCCAGATGCGCTCCCGGATCGCGTCCAGCGCGGCCGCGTCATCGCGCCGGCCATCCTCGGCCAAGAAGCACACGGCCGGGACGCCATCGACATCGAACACGGCCTGGGCCCGCACCGCGCCGGCAGGATCGAGCAAGCCACAAATCTCGCGGCGGTAGACGTGCTCGGCCGGCACCTGTTCAGGCGCGGTATGTAAGGCACCGGGGGCGTCCAGGTATCCCCATGCATCGAGCCAGCGCTGGAGGTGGCGATTGGTCACGGCAGCCTTGGCAGAGCGGTTTCCCGGATTATAGCATACTGGTTACATCACGCAACAAGCGTGCTAACCTTGCGACGAGCGTCCTACTCGTCCTGCGTGGAGTCGAAATGAGCAAGCCGCTCAGTCAGAGTCAGCGCCAACGATTGCAGTTCATCGAATCCTGCCTCCTGTGGGAGGGGGTGCTGCAGCGCAAGGACATCTGCGAGGCTTTCGGTCTCACGCTCAACCATGTCACGCGGGAAATCACCGCTTACCGCAAGCTGCACAAGAACAACCTGGTCTACGATCCCGAGACCCGGGCCTGGCGGATCGGGCCGAGCTTCAAGCCAGCCTACGCCACCGGCGACCCCGGCGAATACCTGGCGATGTTGCATGCCTACGCCCTCAGTGGCGAGGCCGCGGTGATGGTGACGGCAGGCCCCGCCGTGAAGGCGGAAACCTTGCCTCCGGTGGCGGGCAAGATCGATCGCGCTGTCCTCAAGGACATCATCGGTGGGCTGCGCCGTCACGGTGGAGTGCTAGTGAAATACCAGTCGTTCTCCGACCCCGAACCTACGGAGCGAACCCTCTGGCCCCACGCGCTCGTCTTCGCGAACGAGCGCTGGCATGTCCGGGCCTATGACAGCCGCAAGCAGCGATTCTCTGACTTCGTGCTGGCCAGAATTCTCAAAGCCCGCCCGGCCACCGAGGCCGCGGCGCCGGCGTCAGCGGCGGATGACCGCGACTGGCAGACGCAGGTCACGATCGATGTCTTCCCTTCCCCGGGTCTATCCGCCTCGCAGCAGGCGGTGGTCGCGCGGGAGTTCGGCATGCGTCGTCAGGGCGAGCTCTG
This sequence comes from Gammaproteobacteria bacterium RIFCSPHIGHO2_12_FULL_63_22, assembly GCA_001801685.1. GTDB lineage: Bacteria > Pseudomonadota > Gammaproteobacteria > Xanthomonadales > Xanthomonadaceae > Arenimonas. The sequence continues at coordinate 16,193 of MGYJ01000076.1, forward strand.
GAGCTGGAAAGTGTCCATGCGTCAGTGCCTGGTCAAGTACTTCCTACTGGCGCACCGGCTCGACCTGCCGGCCAGCGCCGCGCCCCACCGACGAGTGGCTCTGCGCAACCCGAAGCTGGCCAAGGACTATGCCTTCACGGACGACTGATCGCCGGGGAGGAACGCGATGATGTCCTCCAAGGTCATGGGCCGGGACGCAAGGCCCAACCGCATCGCCGGCGTTTTGCGGTCCTCCCCGACCAGGACGAAGTTGTACGTGACCCGGAAGATCTCAAGCAGTCGCATGACGACCGTGGGGTTGTAGACGGCATAGCCGTGCCACCGGGTGTTGGAGCTCGGCGAAAAGATGGGGCGTTCGAGCACGGAGAGCCGGCGCCGCACCTGCATGAAGAAGCGGTCCAGCGCGTGCATTCTCACATCCAGCAGATAATCGGCCAGTGTCGAAGGGTCCAGATCACCTCGGTCCGACAGGTAGCACATGGCCTTGGCCGGCTCGCCCATATTGGGCATAGGATGCGGCACCCACCGTTTCACCACCGGCAGGGCTAGAAACTCTGGGTGACCGATCGCAGACAGCAGCAACAGTTTGGCGACGTCAAACTTGCGCATCCCCGGGTGTGCGGCCTGCGCTTTTGTCAAGGCGGCTTCGCTGGCGGCCAGGAGTCGCTTCTTCTGGTCCACGGATAGAGACTTATCGATCCTTACCCAAAAGGCTTCGACCGTTCCCGCCTTGACCCGAGGCCCGAACGCGGCGAAGCATCCGCCGTGCAGGCCGGGGTCCCGGTCGAGATAGAAGTGAAGCTGCTCAATCTCCGGCAGCAGCTGCCCAATGCGGTAGAAGTGGGCGTAGATCGTATAGGGCGAGTGGATGCGGACGCCGCGCGAGGGCAAGCGAGACTCCTCTGGCAAGGGATCCTCGGCCTCGTTCGGTCCATCCTCGAACGGCAAGAAGATGCGTGCGTACTTTCGAAACGCCGGTCGTTTCGCGGGATCGCCGCACGCTTGCGCGGCCATTTCCAGATCGTGCACGTCGTAACGCGGATCGTAGTCGAGATGGAGGCCGAGCACGAAACCTGATGAGGTCTCGGCGCTGGCCACCGCGCCCATCTGGGTGACCCGCCGGTCGAACTGGCTACTCCAGTTGAGGACGTGCTCCTGCCGATCCACTGCAATGCCAAGACGGGTCTTCTTCAGTGACTGCAACCGCTCATCATGCGCCGCGGCAACGCGCAGACACTGCTCATGAATGAATCCGATCCTCTGGTAGATGACAGGCGCGGTCACTTCCGCGACCTCGCAAATGCGGCGCATCGGGGACTTGTTGATCAGCAAGCGATAGATGATCGCCGTCTTGCCTGGCAGCCGTTGCCGAAGTGAAGATCGGATCGGAACAGTGAAGGTCTTGGCGCAGGCTTTGCACCGGAAACGCCTCGACCCGGCGGCTGTGGTTCCGAAGGCCTGATAGCGCGTGGGTGGCGATGTGTCGGCCAGCCCGTTGTGAATACACTTTTCGTTGCGGCAGGCTATCGAGCTAACCTGGGCCGGGGCGTGGGTGATCCGCTCCAGCTCTTCCACGACCGCCCGATTACTCTTGATGGCGTTCGTTTCGTTGCAGAGCTTGCATCGCAAGCCAGCCGTGTTCTTGCCCGACCCCACGGCAATGTAGTTGTCGACCACCTTCGGGTTCGGGCCCCTATCAACCCGAGCCAACGGGAGGACGCCGAAGTTCGCACAGCGCGGGTTGCGGCAGGCGTTCACCTGCACCCCCTGAACCATTTCGGGACAACGTTCGCTCGTTGGTGGAATAGCGCGCAAAAAAGAACCCCCAGTCTGAATCGACCTGGGGGTTATAGAGCTGGGAACCTATACCGTCAACACGTTAACGTAACGGCTGGGCCAATTGGCGGGCTTTTTTCTTCAGTGCTTCGACCGTGCGTGATCGCCACTGCTGCAACCTCTCGGTACCGTTCATCGGTATACCGCCTGCTGGATCTCGGGACCAGCTTGGCATGTCGAGGCGCTTCCTACGATTCCATCGTCGATCGCGATTGTGACCGCGGCCGCCACCTCCGCAACAACAACGTATTCCCCACCACGCTCACGCTGGAAAACGCCATCGCCGCGCCTGCGACCACGGGGTTCAGCAGGCCGAATGCGGCCAGTGGCAGGCCGACGATGTTGAAGATGAAAGCCCAGAACAGGTTCTGGTGAATCTTGC
>MGYJ01000076.1:18459-20359 GCA_001801685.1 Gammaproteobacteria bacterium RIFCSPHIGHO2_12_FULL_63_22
GGACCGCATCAGGGTGATGCCGGCAACTTGCATGGCGACATCCGTGCCGCTGCCCATGGCGAAGCCGACGTTGGCGGCAGCCAGCGCGGGTGCATCGTTCACTCCGTCGCCGACCATGGCTACGCTGCCCTCGCGCGCGAGTTCGATCACGTGCGCCGCCTTGTCGCCGGGCAGGACTTCGGCGCGCACGTTGCGCGGCGGGATTCCGACGGCTCGCGCGATGGATTCCGCGGCGCCGCGGTTGTCGCCGGACAGCATCACCACGCGCAGTCCCAGGTCCTGCAGCGCCCGAACGGCTTCTGCCGCCTCGGGTCGAGGCTTGTCTCCGAATGCGAACAGGCCCAACACTCTCGCCGATCCAGGCCGGTTCACCGCCAACCAGGACACCGTGAGTCCGTCGGACTCGAAACCGCGTGCAGTGTCGGCGAGTGGTCCGATTTCAATTCCTGATTCCGCCATCAGTCGGGTGTTGCCCAACAGCAACAGATCGCCTGCGACCGCACCGGAGATGCCACGGCCGGGGAGGGCCCGCAACTCGCTCGCTTGGTCTACCTGCACTCCAGCGATATCGGCGGCCACCTGCACGGCGCGTGCGAGCGGGTGTTCACTGCCTGCCTGGAGTGATGCCGCCTTCGCCAGGATTTCGGAGCGATCGCCCCCGTCGGCCAGCCAGGTAACCAGCTGCGGCCTGCCCTCGGTGAGGGTGCCGGTCTTGTCGAAGGCAATGGTCCGTATGGAATGCGTCGTCTCCAGCGCCTCGGCATCCCTGATCAGGATCCCGGCGCGTGCGGCGACACCCGTGCCGGCCATGATGGCCGTCGGCGTCGCCAGTCCGAGCGCACAGGGGCATGCGATGACCAGCACGGCCACGGCATTGAGGATGGCCTGGTTCCAGTCGCCCGTCAGTGCCGCCCAGCCCAGCAAGGTAACGAAGGCAATCACGATCACTACCGGCACGAAGATCGCGCTTACGCGGTCAACCGTGCGCTGGATGGGCGCCTTCTTTGCCTGCGCGTCCTCGACCATGCGGATGATTCGGGCCAGGGCGCTCTGCGCCCCAACCGCGATCGTTCGCAGCACGAGCCTGCCTTCCAAATTCATCGCGCCGCCAGTCACTTTGTCGTCCACCTGCTTCGGCAGCGGAAGCGACTCCCCGGAAATCAATGACTCGTCGTTATGGCTGCGGCCTGAAATCACGATGCCATCCACGGGGATTCGCTCGCCCGGCAGCACGATCACCTCATCGCCAACGCGAACGCTTTCGACGGCAACTTCCACTTCCGCGGAATCGCGGCGGATTCGCGCCGTGGCAGGGCGAAGCGCCTGCAGCGCCTGTATGGCCTCGGTGGTCTGGCGCTTCGCGCGCGCCTCGAGCCACTTGCCCAGCAGCACCAGGGTGATAACGGCTGCGGAGGCCTCGAAATACAGCGGCATGGTCGCGCCCGTCGCGTGGCCGGCATGCTCTGCCTGTTGCAACATCAGGACCGTGCTCAGGCCATACGCGGCGCTGGTGCCGATAGCGACCAGCAGATCCATGTTGCCGGTACGGGCCTTCAACGCCTTCCATGCGGAGCGATAAAACCGCGCGCCCAGCCAGAATTGCACGGGAGTCGCGAGCAACCACTGCAGCCAGCCCGGCAGCATCCAGTGCTCGCCAAAGGGCAGAGCGAGCATCGGGATCGAGAGCGGCGCGGACAGCAGCGCGGCGATGACCAGATGCTTGCGCTCCCGATGCCTTGCGATGACGGCATCGGTCTTCGGTGCGTCGAGTTGGACGAGCTCATACCCGGCGTGTTCGACCGCGTCCGCGATCGCGTCCGCATCAGCGGGTCCTATCGTGCGGACTTCGGCTGATTCAGTGGCCAGGTTGACGCTTGCCGCCAGTACGCCGGGCAACTTC
>MGYJ01000077.1 GCA_001801685.1 Gammaproteobacteria bacterium RIFCSPHIGHO2_12_FULL_63_22
CTCGGAAGTGAAACGCAACCGCGCCGATGGTAGTGTGGCTCAAGCCATGCAAGAGTAGGTCATCGCCAGGGGCTTTATCTAAAACGCCGGATCCTTCATTGGATCCGGCGTTTTTCTTTGTCTGGACGAAATGCGCGAGCGGCTTCAGTGGCCGGCAACCGCCCCGATCGCGGCCAGCCAGATGGCCACCGAGCAAGCCATCGCGGCCAGCCAGACCAGGCTGCGCAGCATGGCGATGTTGAGCAGGTAGATCACGCCATACAGCAGGCGCAGTCCCACGAACGCGAGCGACAGTTGCATCACGTGTTGGGCATCGGCGCCGGTGAGGAAAGCGGCCAGCACGGCCGTCCCGAACAGGGGGAATGCCTCGAAACTGTTCAGATGTGCCGCGTTTGCCCGATAGGGCAAGCCGACCAGCCGCGCCTGCCAGCCGCGTACGTCGGTGTTGTCGTAACGGGGGCCCCTGAACTTGGCGATGCCCGTCCACAGGTAAGGCATCAGCCCGGCAACCAGGACGCAGATCAAAGCGATGTACACGACGTTTCCCCAAGCGTGAAGGTCTTCACTCAATAGCAAGTCGAAAGCCGCGGCACAAGGGCGAAAACAGCGCCTTTTTGGTTGTCCGGGCCCGTGGCCCACTGTTATACTTTCGGGGCTAGGCAGGGACGTTTTCCCTGCCGCCTTTGCAAGACCCGGGTGCTGCGCGTGTTCAATTCCCTGAGCGCCAACCGACGTCTCGCCCTCCGCATGGTAGCGGTGCAGGCGGCAGTCGCAACCGTGGTGGCATTGGGTTTTCTCTTGCAGGAACCCCGCGCCGCATTGGCAGCCGGAATCAGCGGTGGTGCGGTGGCCCTGGGGAGTTTGTTGCTGGCGTGGCGGTCGATGTTCGGGCCGGCCTATCCAGCGGGCATGGCGCTGGCGCGATTGGTCAGCGGCCTCGTCTTGAAGTGGTTCGTTGTGCTTGGCGCGTTGTACATGTCGCTTGCCCAGTGGAATCTGCCGCCGCTGCCGTTGCTGGCGGGACTGGTGGCGACCATGGCGGCGTCGTTTCTAACTCATGGATTAAAAGCATAGGTGTTTAGTGAGCGCTGAATCGAGCCAGGGCGGTTTGACCGAATACATCGAACACCACCTTACCCATAATTCGGGCACGGTGTTTGGCGGCAATTTCCATTGGGACACGTGGCTGGTTTCCCTTGGCGTCGGCCTCATCTTCTGCCTGTGGTTCGGCATCATGGCGCGACGCGCCACGGCTGGCGTCCCCAGCAAGGGACAGGCTTTCGTCGAGATGGTCGTGGAGTTCGTGGACAGCCAGGTCAAGGACGTGTTCCATGGCGACCGGCGATTCATCGCGCCGCTGGCGCTCACCATCTTCATGTGGGTCCTCTTCATGAATGCGTTGGACCTGCTGCCGCTCGACCTGGCCGGCTGGCTGGTCGAAGTGTTCGCGGGCAAGGAAGTCGCGCACCACACCTACCTGCGCGTCGTGCCCACGGCCGACGTCAACACGACCTTCGCCATGTCGCTGGGCGTGTTCATCCTCACCATCTTCTATTCGATCAAGGCCAAGGGCTTTGGTGGCTGGACCATGGAGCTGCTCACCGCGCCGTTCCATGCCGACAGCACGATGGGCAAGCTCGCGCTGGTCATTCCGAATATCGTGCTGAACCTTGTCGAATACCTGTCCAAGCCGGTGTCGCTGGCGATGCGACTGTTCGGCAACATGTATGGCGGCGAGCTGGTCTTCATGCTGATCGCGGGACTCTTCATTTCCTGGATCACCTTCGTGCCCGGCGTCCTGTTCGGCGCGTTCTGGGGCATCTTCCACATCCTGATCATCCTGCTGCAGGCCTTCATCTTCATGATGCTGACCGTGGTCTACATCTCGATGGCGCACGACCACCACTGATTTCGCGGCACGCTAGACCGATCCACGTTCGCAGCAAACATTTCGTCTTAAATTTCACTAACAGGAGTTTCAAATGAACGAGTTCATCGCGCTTATCCAGGCCAACACCGCCATCGGCATCGGCCTCATGATCGGCCTCGGCGCCCTCGGTGCCTGTATCGGCATCGGCATCATGGGTTCGAAGTTCCTCGAAGCCGCTGCCCGCCAGCCTGAGTTGATCCCGATGCTGCAGGGCCGCATGTTCCTGCTGGTCGGCCTGATCGACGCCTCGTTCATCATCGGCCTCGCCATGGCAATGTACTTCGCCATCGCCAACCCGCTGCTGTCGAAGCTGGTCGAAGTCGCCGCTGGCGGCTGATCCACCTTTAGTGGTTGCCCGCTTCGGCGGGCAGACGCCTCAGGGGCGCGCAGCCTGTGCGCCCAGCGGTAAACCAAGCTTTGCAAGAGGAAGATGGTATGGATATCGGCATGACTTTGTTGGGTCAGGCGCTGTCGTTCGCGATCCTGATCTGGTTCACGGTCAAGTTCATCTGGCCGCCGTTGATGGCGGCCATCGAAGAGCGCCAGCAGAAAATCGCTGAAGGCCTGGCGGCTGCGGATCGCAGCAAGAAGGACCTCGCCCAGGCTGAGGAGAAGGTCAACGACGTGCTGCGCGAAGCGCGCGGCAAGGCGTCGGAGATCATCACCCAGGCCGAAACGCGTCGTGCGCAGATCATCGACCTGGCCAAGGAAGAGGCCATCGAGGAAGGCAATCGGCAGAAGGCTGCTGCGATGGCGGACATCGCCATGGCCACGTCCAAGGCTCGCGAAGACCTGCGCAAGCAAGTGTCCGCGTTGGCCATTGCCGGCGCCGAGAAGCTGATCATGCGCGAGATCGACGGCAACGCCCACAAGGCGCTGCTGGACGAGCTCGCCGCTGAAATCTGAGCAGCGAGAAGACCCCCGCCATGAGCCAGTCCCTCACCATTGCCCGTCCCTACGCCCGCGCTGCGTTCGCCATCGCGCGTGAGCACGGCCAGCTCGCCCAGTGGTCCAATCACCTGGGCTTCGCCGCCCGTGCGGTTGCCGAACCCGCGGTACATGCCGTGCTCGGTGATCCGCGCCTCGATGCGCAGTCGCTGGTGGATGTGTTGCTGCCGCCCGGTGACGTCGATCCGATTTTTCGCGAGTTCATCTCGGTGCTGGCTGAAGGCCGCCGACTTGAAGTACTGCCGGAAATTTCGGGCCTCTTCGACGCGCAGCGGGCCGATGACGAGCATGTGGTGAAGGCGCTGATCACCTCGGCCAATCCACTCGATGCCAATGAAGTGGCAAAGCTGCGTGACGCATTGCGCAAGCGCTTTGGCCGCGAAGTCGAAGTCAGCACGGCGGTTGACGCCTCGCTGATCGGCGGCGCGGTGATCGACGCCGGCGACGTGGTGATCGATGGCTCCCTCCGTACCAAGCTGGCGCGCCTAGGCGCGGCGCTGGCCAACTGATTCGAAACTTTTTCTTCTTTGAACCAATCGCCGGTGCAAGCCGGACGACTTCCAGGACAAGACCATGCAGACGCTCAATCCGTCGGAAATCAGCGAACTCATCAAGAGCCGCATCGAAAAGGTCAAGCTGACCGCCGAAGCACGCAATGAAGGCACCGTTACCTCGGTGTCCGACGGCATCGTGCGCATCCACGGCCTGGCCGACGCGATGCAGGGCGAAATGATCGAGCTGCCGAACAACACGTTCGCGCTCGCACTTAACCTGGAGCGCGACTCGGTCGGCGCCGTGGTCCTCGGTGACTACCAGCACCTGCGCGAAGGCGACGTGGCCAAGACCACCGCCCGCATCCTCGAAGTGCCGGTCGGTCCGGAATTGCTCGGTCGCGTCGTCAACGCGCTCGGCGAGCCGATCGATGGCAAGGGCCCGATCAACGCCGCGCTCACCGCTCCGGTGGAAAAAGTCGCCCCGGGCGTCATTTGGCGCAAGTCGGTGTCGCAGCCCGTGCAGACCGGTTACAAGTCGGTCGACGCCATGATCCCCGTCGGCCGCGGCCAGCGCGAGTTGATCATCGGCGACCGCCAGACCGGCAAGTCGGCGATGGCCATCGACACCATCATCAACCAGAAGGGCAGCGGCATTAAGTGCGTGTACGTCGCGATCGGCCAGAAGGCTTCGACCATCGCCAACGTCGTGCGCAAGCTGCAAGACAACGATGCGATGGCGCACACCATCGTCGTCGCCGCCAGCGCTTCGGAATCGGCCGCCATGCAGTACATCAGCGCCTACTCGGGCTGCACCATGGGCGAGTACTTCCGCGACCGCGGCGAAGACGCGCTGATCATCTACGACGATCTGTCCAAGCAGGCCGTGGCCTACCGCCAGATCTCGCTGCTGCTGCGCCGCCCGCCGGGCCGCGAAGCCTATCCGGGCGACGTGTTCTATTTGCACTCCCGCCTGCTCGAGCGCGCTGCTCGCGTCAACGAAGAGTATGTCGAGAAGTTCACCAACGGCGCCGTCAAGGGCAAGACCGGCTCGCTCACCGCGCTGCCGATCATCGAAACCCAGGCCGGTGACGTTTCGGCATTCGTGCCGACCAACGTCATCTCCATCACCGACGGCCAGATCTTCCTGGAAACCGACTTGTTCAACGCCGGCATCCGCCCGGCCGTGAACGCCGGTATCTCGGTGTCGCGCGTCGGTGGTTCGGCCCAGACGACCATCATGAAGAAGCTGTCGGGCGGTATCCGTATCGCGCTCGCGCAGTACCGTGAACTCGCCGCGTTCGCGCAGTTCGCCTCCGACCTCGACGAAGCCACCCGCAAGCAGCTCGAGCGCGGCCAGCGCGTTACCGAACTGATGAAGCAGAAGCAGTACGCGCCGATGTCGATCGCGCAGATGGCGCTGACCATCTACGCGGCCAACGAAGGCTATGTCGACGACATCCCGATGAACAAGATCCTGGCGTTCGAAGAAGGCCTGCACGCGCACATGGCCAACAGCTATGGCGAGCTGCAGTCCAAGATCGTCGCCACCGGCGCCTGGGACAAGGAAATCGAAGCGCAGTTCAAGACGCTCGTTTCCGAGTTCAAGACCACCGGTAGCTGGTAATCACTGACGTAGGCGCGGCCCTGGCCGCGACTGAGGCGCCTCGGCGCCCCTACTGAAAAGGAAGAAAGATGGCAGGCGGCAGGGAAATCAAAACCAAGATCAAGTCCGTGCAGAACACCCGCAAGGTGACGCGCGCGCTTGAAATGGTCTCGGCCTCGAAGATCCGCAAGGCACAGGAACGCATGAAGGGCTCGCGCCCGTATGCGCGCCTGATGACCCAACTGATCGGTCACATCGCCAAGGCCAATTCCGAATACACGCATCCGTTCATGGCCGAACACGCGGCAATCAAGCGCGTTGGTTATATCGTGGTGTCGAGCGACCGCGGCCTGGCTGGCGGCCTGAACTCGCAGATGTTCCGCAAGATCCTGCTGGACATGCGCGAGTGGCAGTCCAAGGGCGCCGAGATCGACCTGGTCTGCATCGGCCAGAAGGCGGCGACCTTCTTCCGCCGCCTCAACGTCAACATGCTCGGCTCGGTCACGCACCTCGGCGAAAAGCCGCGCCTCGACCAGCTGATCGGCGTGGTGAAGGTAATGCTGGACAACTACAGCGCCGGCGCGCTTGACCGCGTATTCCTTTGCTACAACGACTTCATCAACACGATGACGCAGAAGCCGCGGCTGGACCAGCTGCTGCCGCTGCCGCCGTCGGAATCGCTGCAGACCCGTTTTGACTGGGACTACATCTACGAGCCGAGCCCCGAAGTGGTGCTCGACCACGTGATGACCCGCTACGTCGAATCGCTGGTGTACCAGGCATTGCTGGAAAACATCGCGTCCGAACACGCAGCGCGCATGGTGGCCATGAAGTCCGCTTCCGACAATGCCAACAAGCTGATCGACACGCTGCAGCTGATCTACAACAAGGCGCGGCAGGCCGCGATTACCCAGGAAATCTCCGAGATCGTCGGCGGCGCCGCGGCGGTTTGACGAAACAAGTTACGCAACGAATTTTTTAAAGGATAGAACATGAGCCAGGGCAAGATTGTGCAGATCATCGGCGCGGTCGTCGACGTGGAATTCGCACGCGACGCAGTGCCGCGCGTGTATGACGCGTTGAAGGTCGCCGGCACCGAGATCACGCTGGAAGTGCAGCAGCAGCTGGGCGACGGCGTCGTCCGTTGCATCGCGCTCGGCACCACCGACGGATTGAAGCGCAACCTGATGGCCGACAACACCGGCAAGGGCATCGCTGTGCCGGTTGGCGTCGAGACCCTGGGCCGCATCATGGACGTGCTCGGTCGCCCAATCGACGAAGCCGGCCCGATCGCCGCCAAGGACCATTGGGAAATCCACCGCCCGGCGCCCTCCTATGAAGACCAGAGCTCGGCCAACGAATTGCTGGAAACCGGCATCAAGGTGATCGACCTGATGTGCCCGTTCGCCAAGGGCGGCAAGGTCGGCCTGTTCGGCGGCGCCGGCGTGGGCAAGACGGTGAACATGCTCGAACTGATCAACAACATCGCCAAGGCCCACTCCGGCCTGTCGGTGTTCGCCGGCGTCGGCGAGCGTACCCGCGAAGGCAACGACTTCTATCACGAGATGATGGAATCAGGCGTCATCAACGTCGAAGACAAGAAAGAATCGAAAGTGGCGATGGTGTACGGCCAGATGAACGAGCCGCCGGGCAACCGCCTGCGCGTCGCGCTGACCGGCCTGACCATGGCCGAATACTTCCGTGACGAAAAGGACGCCAGCGGCAAGGGCCGCGACGTGCTGTTCTTCGTGGACAACATCTATCGCTACACGCTGGCCGGTACCGAAGTGTCGGCGCTGCTCGGCCGCATGCCGTCCGCCGTGGGTTACCAGCCGACCCTGGCCGAGGAAATGGGCGTGCTGCAGGAACGCATCACCTCGACCAAGACCGGCTCGATCACCTCGATCCAGGCCGTGTACGTGCCCGCGGATGACTTGACCGACCCGTCGCCTGCCACCACCTTCGCCCACTTGGACGCGACCGTCGTGCTGAGCCGCAACATCGCCTCGCTGGGCATCTACCCGGCGGTGGATCCGCTCGATTCGACCTCGCGCCAGCTCGATCCGAACGTGATCGGCCACGAGCATTACGACACCGCCCGCCGCGTGCAGGTGACCTTGCAGAAGTACAAGGAGCTCAAGGACATCATCGCGATCCTGGGCATGGACGAGCTGTCGGAAGAAGACAAGCAGGCCGTGTCCCGCGCCCGCAAGATCGAGCGCTTCTTCTCGCAGCCCTTCCACGTGGCTGAAATCTTCACCGGTTCGCCGGGCAAGTACGTCACGCTCAAGGACACCATCCGCGGCTTCAAGATGATCTGCGATGGCGAATGCGACCATATCCCCGAGCAGGCCTTCTACATGGTCGGCGGCATCGAGGACGTGCTCGAGAAGGCCAAGAAGCTGGCGGCCTGAGGACTAACCGATGACCACCACCATTCGTTGCGACATCGTCAGCGCCGAGGAAGAAATCTTCCACGGCGACGTGGTGATGGTCGTTGCCACCGGCGAGATGGGCGAGCTCGGCATCGCGCCGCGCCACGCACCGCTGATCACGCGGCTGAAGCCGGGCAAGCTGGTCCTGACCCTGGCCAATGGCGACAAGGTCGACATGGTCGTGTCCGGCGGCATCCTGGAAGTGCAGCCGCAGGTCATCACGATCCTGGCCGACACCGCCATCCGCGCCGAGAACATCGACGAGCTGGCCGTGGTGAAAGCCAAGGAAGAGGCCGAGCGCATCCTGGCCAACCGCGGCGAGGCGATGGAAATCGCCGAAGCCCAGGCCAAGCTGGCCGAGGCCATGGCGCAGCTGCAGGCGCTCGAGCGCCTGCGCAAGAACCTCAAGCACTAAGCAGCACCCGTTCCCGCAATTCCAGAACGCCGGCCTTGTGCCGGCGTTTTGCTATCACCGCCATCGCCGCCGATACTATGGCCATGGAGAACCCCGCATGAGCCGAGCACTGCATGTCGTGATCCTTGCCGCGGGCGAGGGCAAGCGGATGAAATCGAAGCGGCCCAAGGTGCTGCAGGCGATTGCCGGCAAGCCGATGCTGGGGCATGTAATCGATGCAGCGCGGGCGCTGGAACCAGACGCAATCCACATCGTGCACGGCCACGCCAGCGACCAGGTGCAGGCGGCCTTCGCCGCGCAGGCCGATTTGCTATGGGCCGAGCAGGCCAGCCAACTGGGCACCGGCCATGCCGTGCAACAGGCCATGCCGGCTATTCCGGATGACCCGCGCGTGCTGGTCCTTTACGGCGACGTGCCCCTGATTCGCAGCGAGAGCCTGCGGATCCTGCTGGAGTCCACCGGCGTGCTGGGTGTGCTGGCCGCCGAGCTGGCCGATCCGCAGGGTTACGGCCGCTTGCTGCTGGACGCGCAGGGCCGGGTCGCCGCGATCGTCGAACAGAAGGACGCCACGGCCGAACAAGCCGCTGTACGCCTGGTGAATACCGGCATCATCATCGCCGACGCATCACGTTTGCGCGGATGGCTCGCCGGCTTGCGCAGCGGCAATTCGCAAGGCGAGTATTACCTCACCGACATCTTCGCGATGGCGGCGGCCGAAGGTCAGGCCGCCAGCGTGGTCCGGATCGCCGATCCGGTAGAGACCGAGGGCGCCAATGACGCCTGGCAACTGGCGACGCTCGAGCGTGCGTTCCAGTTGCGCGCGGCGCGGGCTCTGGCATTGCAGGGCGTTCGTTTTGCCGATCCGGCGCGGGTTGATATCCGCGGCAACGTCAGCGTGGGGGAAGATGTCGAGATCGATGTCGACGTCATTCTCGAGGGCGACGTTGAACTCGGGGCGGGCACACGGGTTGGTCCGTTCTGCCGCCTCAGGAATGCGCGACTTGGCGCCGGCACCATCGTGCACGCGCATTGCGACATCGATGGCGCAGTCGCGGGCGCCGATTGCACGATCGGTCCCTATGCGCGACTGCGCCCCGGCACGGAACTCGCCGAAGGCGTGCATATCGGCAACTTCGTCGAAACCAAGAAGACCCGCCTCGGCAAGGGCTCGAAGGCGAACCACCTCAGCTACCTGGGCGATGCGCAAATCGGTTCCCGCGTGAACATCGGCGCCGGCACCATCACCTGCAACTACGATGGCGTGAACAAGTCCACCACCATCATTGGCGACGGGGCCTTCATCGGTTCCAATTCCGCGTTGGTGGCGCCGGTAACGATCGGCAGCGAAGCGACCATCGGCGCCGGCTCGGTGATTACCCATGATGCGCCCGAGGGCGAGCTCACCGTTGCGCGTGGCCGCCAGCACAGCATTCCGGCCTGGAAGCGACCGACGAAAAAATAATCCGGGGTATCAGCAAGGCAAGACCATCGCCACCGACAGGCCGCCGCCATCGCGATTGCCCAGGCTGATGCGACCGCCATGCGCTTCGGCGATTTCGCGCGCCAGGGCCAGGCCCAGGCCGGTGCCGCTGCGCTTGGTCGAATAGAATGGCACCAGCGCATTCGACAACACCGCATCGCTCATGCCGCTGCCGCGGTCCATCACCTCGATACGCAGCAGGCCGGCGTGCTGGCGCACGCGCAGGCTGACGCCGTCGGGGTTGGAGCCGGACTCGTGGGCATTCTTGAGCAGGTTCAACAGGGCTTGTTCCATCTGCGCGATGTCGAAATGCGCGGTCTCGGACGGCAGCTCGCCATCCACGGTGAAGGGAATCTGGCTGTGCAGGCGCGCCACGAACTCCGGCCAACGGATCGCCTCGCTGCGCGGCATGGGCAGCTTGGCGAAGTGGGCGTAGCCGCGGATGAAGCCTTCCAGGTGGCGGGCGCGTTCTTCGATGGTGGCGAAGATGCCCGGTAGTTTCTCGAACTGGCCGCGTCTTACGAGTTCGCCGCCTGAATGCGCCAGCGATGCCACCGGCGCCAGCGAGTTGTTCAACTCGTGGCTGATCACGCGGATCACCTTCTTCCAGGTCTGAACTTCCTGGCGGCGAAGTTCTACAGTGATCTGGCGCAACAGCAACAACTCGTGCGCGCGCCCGTTGAGGCGGAAGCTGCGCCGGGCGAGATGATAGATTTCTTCTTCATCTTCGCTGCCTACCGAGAACAAGCCGTCGCCGCCGCGGTCGAGTGCATCGCGCAGCGGCGGCGCCGCCTTGCTCAGGATCGTCTCGAGGTTATGCCCCTCCAGCTTGCGTCCCTGGTTGAGCAATTGCCGCGCCGCGAGGTTGGCGTAAACGATCGGTCCGGACTCGGCGACCAGCAGCATCGCCACCGGCGTGTTTTGCACCATGGTGTCGAGCAGCAGTTCGCGCTGTACCAGGCCGAGGCGTTGTTCGCGCAGCACGTCTCCCAACTCGTTGTGCGCGTGCACCAGGTCGCTCAGCTCATCATTCTTGGGCCAGCGCAGGCCGAAGGAGAAATCACCATCGCGATAACTGCTGACGGTTCCGGTCAGCGCGCGAAACAGGGACAGCATCGGCTTGAACCGGCTTCGCACCAGCCATAGCGCCAGCGGGAAACAGATCAGCAAGGCCACGCAGCCGACCAATATCGCGCTGTCCACGAACCAGTGGCTCAGCAACAGCGTCACCAGAACCGTCACGGCTACCAGCAATCCGACCATTGCCGAGAATCGCGCCGCGAGGGAAAAGCTGCGACCGGAGCCGGCCATGGTCAGGGCCGCGAGATGCCGAGTCGGTCCATGCGCCGGTACAGCGCCTGGCGGCTGAGGCCAAGTTCGCTGGCGGCTTGCGAGACCACGCCGGCGGCACGCGCGAGCGCGCCTTCGATCGCATCGCGATCGGGTTCGGCTTCGGTGACGGCGGCGAAGGCTGGCGCGGAAGAGGTGGCGGTGGTCAGGCCCAGGTCGGCGGGCGCAATGACGGGGCCGGGCGACAGCAGGCAGGCGCGCTGCAAGGTGTTCTTCAATTCGCGTACGTTGCCCGGCCAGCCATGTCGCAACAGTGCCTGGCGCGACGCCTCACTGAGTGACTTGCCTTCGCTCAGGAAATGTTCGGCCAGCGGCAGGATGTCGCCCGGGCGCTCGGCCAGTGGCGGCAAGCGCAGTTCGATCAGGTTCAAACGGTAATAGAGATCCTCGCGAAACGTACCGGCGCGGATCATCGCGGACAGGTCGGCGTTGGTGGCGCTGATCACGCGCACCTTTACTTGCCGCTCGCGATTGGAGCCGAGTCGCTCGAAGCGTCCGGTTTCAAGCACGCGCAGCAACTTCATCTGTCCGGCCGGCGGCAGGTTGCCGATTTCATCGAGGAACAGCGTACCGCCATCTGCTGCCTCGAATTTTCCTTCGCGCGCCTTGCTCGCACCGGTATACGCACCCGCGTCGGCGCCGAACAACTCCGCCTCGATCAATTCCGACGGCAACGCGCCGCAATTGAGCGTGACGAAGGGTCCGTTGCGCACGGCTGAATTGGCCTGGATGATTTCCGCGATGCGTTCCTTGCCGGCGCCATTGGGGCCGGTGATCAGCACGGGCACGTCGGCGCGCGCCACCTGGCAAGCCAGGCAGAGCACGCGCTCGGTCACCGGGTCGTTCCAGATGAAGCCACGCAGGTCGAAATTCTTTTCCAGCTCGCGGCGCTGGCGCATGTCGCGCTGCTGGCGAAGGCGGAGCTCGCGATTGGCCTGGCCCAGTTCGATCAGGTTCTCGACGGCGGCGACCAGCTTGCGGTCGTCCCAGGGCTTGGCCAGGTAGTCTGCGGCGCCGGCCTTGATCAGGTCCACGGCGGCGTCCAGATGCGTCCATGCCGTCAGCAGGATCACCGGCAGGTCGGGACGGCGCTGGCGGATTTTCCGGAACAGCGCCACGCCTTCTTCGCCCGACGTGGTGTCGGCGGAAAAATTCATGTCCTGCACGACCAGGTCCACGTCGTTGCGATCCAGCAGGGCCAGGCCCTCGTCCGGCGACAGCGCGCGCAGGGTATTGATGTCTTGCAGTGACAACAACACCTCGAGCGCGGTGGCGACCGAGGGGTTGTCGTCGATGACGAGCACGGTAGGCATATGCCTAGCGTACCGTCAGGCGCTGCGCGTGGCGATGGCCGGCGAGATGGACGAGGCGCGAAAGGCCGGGCCGTACACCGCCCCGATCCCCACCAGCCACAACGCCAGCGAGCCCACGGCCAGGTAGCCCAGGGGCAGCTTGGTCAGCTCGAGCTGGCTGACCAGCAACTGGTTCAAGCCGACCGCCAGCAACAGGCCGGCCACGACGCCACCGGTGGTGATGATGAAGTTCTCGGTGATGAAGTAGCGCAGCACGTCGACCTTGCGTGCGCCCAGGGCGCGGCGCACGCCGATCTGCTTGCGCCGCTGGTTCACCCACAGGGTGGCCATGCCGACGATGCCGCTACCGGTCACCAGCAATAGCAGGACCGTCACCGTGATCAGCATCCAGGAGATGGCCCGGTCGTTGCGATAGATGTCGTAGCGGTCCTGGTCCATGGCGGTGTTCTGCACGACCATGTTCCCCGGGATCGATTTGGTGATCAGCGCCTCGGCTTCCTTCATGACGCGGTCGCGCTGGCCGGGCTCGGTGCGCACGGCAAACATCGAGTAGCCCTGCACCCGGCGGGAAGCCATGATGGTGGACAGCTCGCCGCGCTCGCCCGATTGCGCCCAGGGCGACTGCAGGCGCTCGACGACGCCCACCACCTCGAACGGCTGCGCATCCGCGCCGACGCCGATGTAGAGGGTCTTGCCGACTACGCTTCCGGTCGGGAACAGCTTCTTGGCCAGGGCCTGCGACACGATCGCCGCACGGCCCATGCGCTGGGTCTTGTCGGGGTCGATCACCTCGACGTCGTCGGCGGTGAAGTCGCGGCCTTCGATCAACTTCAGGCCGAAAGTCTTCACCATCGAATCAGGACCGAAATACATCGCGGTATTGGACGAAGACTCGAGCTGCTTGGGTGTAATCGTGACGCCCATGTTCCAGCCGGATGTGGACAGCGGGGTCTGGTTGGTCCAGGCAATCGAGGTGACGCCGGGCACCGACTTCAGGACTTCGGCATAGCGCTGCTGCATCGCCAGCTTGGCCTCGGCGGACTCTGGATCCTTCAGCGGCGCGATGCCGATGTGGAACAGGTTGGACTCTTCGGTGACGCCGGTCGGCCGCGCGGTCAAGGCAAGACGGTCGCGGATGATGTACAGCGCATTGGCGACGATGGCGAGGCTGAGCGCGACCTGCGCGGCGATCAGCAACGCGCCGGTCTTGTTGCGCAGCAAGGAGGAAAAGATGGGACGGATAGCCATGGCATGGGTTCCTTATTGCGTCTTCAGCTGCAGGGCAGGCGTTACCTGGCAGGCGCGCCAGGTGGGCAGCAGGCCGGCAAGGATGCTGGCGATGATGGACAGCGAGACAGTGAGCGCCAGCATTGCCCAATCCATCTTTGCGAGGACCGCCATCTCTTCCGATTGCATCGAGATCAGCCACAGGCCGCCGAAGCTCAGCAGCAAGCCGATCAGACCGCCGACCAGGCCGATAACGGCGGCTTCGGTCAGGAACTGGCGGAAGATTTCATTCTTGGTGGCACCGAGCGCCCGGCGGACGCCGACCTCGCCGGCACGCGCCGAGAATTTCGCAAGCAACAGGCCCACCGTGTTCACCAGGCACACCAACAGGAAGCCGAACGCCAGCCAGGTGGACAACTTGGCATCCGCGCTGACCACGCCCAGGTGCTTCATCCACTCCATCACGTTTTCCATGCGCACGTTGACCGGGCGCGGAAAGCGACCGAGCTTCTTCTGGTCGGTGACGTAGGCGACCAGGAATTCCTTCAATCGGGCCTGGTCGGCAGCAGTCTTGCCTTCGAACCAGAACTGGATCCAGTCGCACTCGGACTTCAGCCAGCCCTGGTAGCCGGGCTCCTTCGGGCCTTCGCCGCTGCAATTGTTGTTGCCGCTATTACCCATCTCATGGCGCACGGCAGTCTGGAACGGCAGGAAGTACTCCTCGCTGCCGGTGAAGCCGCCACCACTGCCATTGATCAGGCGGTAATAACGCGGCAACGGATTCCATTTGTCGGCCACGCCGACAATCTGCCATTCGGTGTCTTCGAAGCGAACGGTCTTGCCGACCGGATTGGTGGTGCCGAAGATTTTTTCACTCAGCTCGCGGCTGAGCACGATCACGTCCTTGCGCGCGGTTTCGTCCGCCACGCTCCAAACCGAGCCATACAGCATCGGCACTTCGAACATGGCGAAGAAGTCGCGGGTCGGCGCAATCCCGTTGGCCAGGAACGGTGGCAGGTCGGGGCGACCGCTCTCGATGCCGGCATTGGTGCCGTACACCGCGGTGCGACGTATGCCCTGGCCGCTGGCCAGCAGGTTGGTCGCGTCCTGGTAGGTCATCTGGTCGCTGGGCTCGTCGCCTTCGGCGTAACCCGTGAGCGGAGCGTTGTCGAGGCGCGGCACGAACAGGCGGTCGGACTTGTGCGGGATCGGGTCGCCCGACATCACGTACAGCACGGTGAAGGTGGCCATGCTCGCGGCCACGCCGACCGCCAATGTGACCACCATCAAAGCGGTCAGCATGGGATTGCGGCGCAGGCTGCGGATACCCAGTTGGAAGTAGTAGCGGAACATGGTCGTGTGCTCCGAAGGTCAGGTGTTGTCGGCGTATGCGTTCGCGGCCGAGGCCGCTCCCACATTGGCGAGCGAGGCAGTCGTCTCCTTCATCAGGTCCGACACCTGGCCGTCGATGATGTGCACGTTGCGTTGCGCGCGCGCGGCGAGTTCCGGATCGTGGGTCACCATCAGGATGGTGGTGCCTTGTTCGTTGATCTCTTCCAGAAGTTCCATCACGCCGCGGGCCATCTGCGAGTCGAGGTTGCCGGTCGGTTCGTCGGCGAGCAGCAACTTCGGTGCGCCGGCGAGGGCGCGGGCGATGGCGACGCGCTGCTGCTGGCCGCCGGAAAGTTCGGCCGGGTAGTGGCGGATGCGCGACGACAGGCCGACGCGACCCAGGGCTTCCTCGATGCGGCGCTTGCGCTCGGCGGCGTTGAAGCCGCGATAGCGCAGCGGCACGTCCACGTTGTCGAACAGGTTGAGGTCGGGGATCAGGTTGAAGCCCTGGAAGATGAAGCCGAGCTTTTCGTTGCGCAACTTGCTGCGCGCGTTGTCGTCCATGCCCTTCACGTTGACGCCGTCCAGCACGTAGTCGCCACCGGTGAATTCCTCCAGCAGGCCGGCGATGTTGAGGAAGGTGGTCTTGCCCGAGCCGGAGGGACCGGTAACGGCGACGAATTCGCCCTGGCGCACGTGGATATCGAAGCCACGCAAGGCGTGCGTCTCGATCAGGTGGGTGCGATAGACCTTGCTGAGGTTGGTCATGCGAAGCATGGGCGTTTCCTTCTTGTGTCGATGAGGTTAGTTGTTGACCGAAATCCGCTCGGCGTTCTCAAAACTGTCGGTGCCGGCGATGACGACTTTTTCGCCCGGCTTCAGGCCGGACAGGATCTCCACGGCGGACACGCTGGTGGCGCCCATCTCGATGGGGCGGCGCACGGCGACGTTGCCGTCCATCACGTAGGCGGCGCGGCCGCCTTCGTTTTCGACGAACGAGCCACGCGGCAGCATCAGCACGTTCGGCCTTTCCTCGATCAGGATGCGCGCGGTCACGCGCTGGTTCTGGCGCAGGCCCGGCGGCTGCTTGCCGTCGAAGCGGATGCGCGCCAGCACCTGGTTGCGCACGACTTCCGGCGACAGGGCCGACAGTTTTCCGGTCGCCATGCCGGCGCCGATGTTCACTTCCGCGGTCATGCCCAGGCCCAGGTCGTCGGCGTAGCTTTCCGGAATTTCCAGTTCGACTTCCAGTTGCGACAGGTCGACCACCGTCATCAAGGCGGTATTGGCGGCGACGACGCTGCGATCGGCCACGGACAAGGTGCCGACCACGCCGTCCACCGGCGAGCGCACGTTCAATTCGTCGACCTTGCGCTGCGTGTCGGCCACGATCAGGCGCTGGCGCTGCAATTCGTTGAGCTTGGTGCTGGTGCCCAGCGCCACGTCCTTGATCTCCAGGCTCGAGGCCTGCGCGGCTTGCCTGCTGCGGATCTCGGCGGACTTCAGTGCATCCTGCGCGCGCAGGAAATCCACTTCGGCAATCGCACCGGCCTTGTAGCCGCCTTCGGTGCGCTGCAGGATGCGTTCGGCGCCCAGGCGCGCAACTTCGGCTTCGTCGGCATCGCGGCGCGCGATCAGTTTCTGTTTTTCGGCGAGGATGCGCTGGCGCGCGACTTCGGCTTCCAGTTGCGCCAGCGTGCTTTGTTCACGCGCGAGCTGGTTGCTCAGGTCGGGCGAGTCGAGCACGGCGAGCAAGTCGCCCTTGGCGACCTTGTCGCCGGCGTGGATCTTCAGCGTGACGGTGCTGGCGGCCGGCGCATAAAGGGTCGGGCTGATCGCGGCCACCACGCGGCCGTTCACCGAGGCGTCGCGCACCAACGTGCCGCGGGTGACCTCGGCGATCCGGAGGCGGGACACATCCACCGAGCGCGAACTGCCCAGCCAGCCCGACAGCAGGAATGCGATCGCGGCCAACCCGACGATGCCGCCACCCAGCAACAGCCAACGGCGGCGGTTGCCGTGCACCGGGGCAATGTGGATGACGCGGTCCTGGCCGGAGGTATCGGGGATCATGACGGGGCGGAGCTCCTGGGTTCTCAGGAGCCTCTTCAGCAGGAACCGTGCCAAGCGTCAAAGTGTTGAATTTATTGAAGTTTTCCCGCCGTCCGCTGGCTGCCCGCGTGTCCGCAGGCTGTCCGGTCGGCCACTCGGACAGGGCCGAGCCCGTTGCGCTTCGCGCTAAACTTGTGGTCTTGAGAAAGGAATCGTCCCCATGTGCGGAATCGTCGGCATCAGCGCCCAGCGCCCCATCGTCCACCACCTGATCGCCGGCCTGCAGGCCCTGGAATATCGGGGCTATGACTCGGCCGGTATCGCGATGCTCACCGACCATGGCATCGAACGCCTGCGCGCGAAGGGCAAGGTCCGCGACCTGGACGCCCTGCAAAAACAGACCGGCCTGGATGGTTTCAGCGGCATCGCGCATACGCGCTGGGCCACGCACGGCGTGCCCAGCGAAATGAATGCGCATCCGCACGCGTCGGGCCAGGTCAGCGTGGTGCACAACGGCATCATTGAAAACCATGCCGAGCTACGCGCGGAATTGATGGGCGATGGTTTCAAGTTTGATTCGCAGACCGACACCGAAGTGATCGCGCACATGATCGAGCGCGACCAGCAGCAGGGCATGACGCTATTTGAATCAGTGAAGAAGACGGTCGCGCGCCTGCATGGCGCCTACGCCATCGTCGCGATTTCCGCGCGCGAGCCCGGCACGCTCGCCGGTGCGCGACTCGGTTCGCCGCTGGTGATCGGTTATGGCGAGGGCGAAAACTATTTCGGCTCCGACGTCCATGCCCTTATCCCGCTGACCCGCAACTTCAGCTACATGGAAGAGGGCGATGTCGCCGAGATCACCCTGCACACGGTGCGCATCTGCAATGCCGCAGGCGAGGACGTGAGTCGCCCGGTGAAGGTGTCGAGCTTCAACACCGACGCCGCGTCCAAGGGCGACTACGCGCATTACATGCTGAAGGAAATCCACGAACAGCCGCAATCCATTGCCGACACGCTGGAAGGCCGCATCGCCGGCGGCCGCATCCTGACCCAGATATTCGGCGTGGATGCCGATGCCCTGCTGCGCGCCACCGAATCGGTGCACATCATCGCCTGCGGCACGAGTTACCACGCCGGCCTGGTCGCGCGATACTGGATCGAGCAGCTTGCCGGCGTGCCCTGCACGGCGGAAATCGCCAGCGAATATCGCTATCGCGACCCGGTGGTCAAGAAGGGCACGCTGTTCCTGACCATCTCGCAGTCGGGCGAAACCGCCGACACGCTGGCCGCGTTGAAGCTGGCCAAGCAGCGCGACTATTTGACGCAGCTGGCCATCTGCAACGTGCCTGAATCGTCCATCGTCCGCGAGGCCGGCCTGGTGCTAATGACGCGCGCCGGTCCGGAAATTGGTGTTGCCTCCACCAAGGCTTTCACCACGCAGTTGGCGGCATTGGCCTTGTTCTCGCTGGAGCTGGCGCGCATCAAGGGCGTCGATCCGGAAATCTACCTCGATGGCGTCAAGCAACTCGAGCACCTGCCGGTGCTGATCGGCGAAGCTCTGAAGCTGGACGGACAAGTGCGCGGACTGGCGGCGAATTTCGCCAGCAAGCAGCACGCCTTGTTCCTGGGCCGCGGCACGCATTGGCCGGTGGCGATGGAGGGCGCGCTCAAGTTGAAGGAGATCTCCTACATCCACGCCGAGGCTTATGCCGCCGGCGAGTTGAAGCACGGCCCGCTCGCGCTGGTGGACAAGGAGATGCCGGTGATCGCCGTGGCGCCCAACGATGCGCTGCTCGACAAGCTGAAATCGAACATGGAAGAAGTTCGCGCGCGCGGCGGCGAGTTGTACCTGTTCGCCGACGAGACGGTGGCCCACGGCATGACCGGCGACCACGTGGTGTCCATGCCCGCGACGGGCATCATCGCCGCACCGATCGTGTCGACGATTCCGTTGCAGTTGCTGGCGTACCACATCGCGGTCATGCGCGGCACCGATGTCGACCAGCCGCGTAACCTGGCCAAGTCGGTTACGGTGGAATAGCCTTCGACGAGAGGTGCTAACCGCTGCCCTTGTTGACCGCGGATTCAGGCAGGCCGAAAACCTTGTCAAAACCCCAGGTGAAAACGAGGGCGTAGACGAAGAAGAAGGCAAGCACCCCCAGGTCGGCAATAAAGGCAGCGATGATTGAGGTATCCAGCCAGTGCGCCATTACTGGCACCAGCATGAGCACGAGGCCGCCTTCGAAGCCGAGGCCGTGAGCGAAGCGACGCTTCCAGGAGCGCCCCTTGATGACCTGTGCGGATTCCCACCTTTCGAACCAGGCGTTGAAAAGGTAGCTCCAGCCCAATGCGAAGGCTGACATGAGTGCAGCAAGCGTGATCGTGGATGGGAGCGGCCGGTCAAACAGGAGAGCCAGTCCCGGGCCGACGAAGCCGACTGCAATGGCTTCGTACAACACGGCTTGGACGATGCGCCGGGTCGTTGGCTGCATTTGCCTTCCCCGCCAGGTCAGGCCCGGCCGCCCATCTTGCGGATGCCCTCGGTGCTTACAATCTCGCCACCGACGCCCCAGGCGCCGGATGCCACGTCCTCCACGATCACCCAGGTCACCTGGCGCAAGGCCTCGCCTTCGACAGAAACCACCGCGTCGGTGACACGCTTGATCAGCGTCTGCTTTTCGTCATCGGACAGGTAGCCGGCGACGCCCTTGATCTGCACTAGCGGCATGACAATTTCCTCTTCACGTTGCAGGTGTGGGGCGCCGACGATCCGACGCCCCGGCCGGAGACTTCCGGGCCGGGTGAACTATCGCGCCGGCGCGGCGCGCCCGGCAGGCCCGATAATCCGGCATGGCTTCCCATTCCTCCGGACCCGAGGGTGGCGATGTGTCTTGATTCCGCAAGGGTAGTAAATTCGCTTGCATGGAGCTCGCCATGTTTCGCATAAGTACCGACAAATCCGAACTCGACCTCGGACTTATCCACGAATTTCTTTCCGTGCAGACCAGTTGGGCCAGGGGGATCCCCTTCGACCTGATGCGAAGGTCCATCGAGAATTCGATTTGCTTCGGCGGCTATCTCGGTGACGCCCAGATCGCCTTCGCCCGCGTCATCTCCGACTACGCGACGTTTGCCAATCTCGTCGACGTTTTCGTGCTGCCCGAGCATCGGGGCAAGGGTTATAGCAAAGCACTGATGACTTCAGTCCTGGCCCATCCACAGTTGCAGGGCTTACGTCGTTTCTCGCTGGCGACCGGCGATGCCCATGGGCTGTACGCCCAATTCGGGTTCACCGCGCCGCTCTATCCGCAGTCCCTGATGGAGCGTTACGTCCCGCATCTGTACACGAATCCGGAGGAGTATTGAGGCGGGCTGGGAATCAAACCGGTAGTCGCGCACTTTTTATCCCGACCACGATTGCGACGAATACCGCACACGTCAGGACAGCGCTGGCGACTTCCATTGGGACGGGTGAGAACACCAGGACGAAACCCTTACCCTTGATCAACGCGGAGAGGCTCGATACGCAAAACGGAATCAGCAGAAGCCTGCCCGTCTGCCAGGGGTCCCGACGACCGCCGCTCGGTCGCGCCACGCTAAGCAGCAAGCCAGTGCCGACGACAGCGGCGATTCCGATCGCGTTGAGCCAGATGCGCGGGTCCGGGTCGAAGTGATAGGCGACGACGGTCAAGTACCAGATCAGGTAGCACCACAGGGTGACCTTTCCCGGCGGGATGGATCCGAGATACTGGAGCAGGCGATTCATGACTGCAGTACAGCGCGAGGTTTAGGCGCCGCCGCAGGTCTGCGCAGCCAACAAGGCATCCAGCTGGCCCTCGCGATCCAGTCGCACGAGGTCGTCGTAGCCGCCGACATGCCGATCGCCTATGAAGATCTGCGGCACGGACCGTCGAGCCGTGATCGCATGCATCTCGGCCAACGCCGAGCGATCCTGGTCCACCATGATCTTGCGGATTCCCGAAACGCCCTTGCGTTGCAGATACTGGTCGGCCCGCACGCAAAACGGGCAGGATCCCGTGCTGTACATCGTTACGTTTGACATCTTGGACTCCAATGGTGGGAAGAAACAGAAGGTGGCGGCGCGTCCGGGATCACGCGGCCTGGCGTGAGGCGATTCCGCGCGCCAGGAACAACTCGATGCGTTCCATCGGGATGTGGTCGCCGGCATCGGATCCGTAATAGGCCTCGACGATCCGGCCGTTTTCGTCGATCAGGAAGTCCGCGGGCATCAGGCTGCCAGTTTTCATGCCCGCCAGGCCAACCATGCCCATGCCCTTCATCATTGCCGGAAGGCGAATCATCATGGCCTTCAGCTTTCCCCACAGCGAACGCTCGATGCCAAACAGGTTGTGCATATTCGAATCCGGGTCGGCCACCATCAGGAAGGGGCGTGGTTGTCGCGCAATGAACTGCATCACGTCGGCTTTCGGCGAGCTGAAGACAGCAATCACGTCCAGGCCCAGCGTGCTCAGGCTCTTGTGGTTGTGTGTGAGCTCGTACACGCGGAAGTTGCAGAACGGGCAATTGGCTTCGCGAAAGAACGACAGCAGCGTCCGTTTTCCGGCACCCGTGATCTCCACCGGCTGGCCGTAGATGTCGATCATTTGGGCAGGCGGCGCGGTCATTGGGGCTTGCAGTCTCATATCTTGTCCTCGATCGATGAAGGGGTTGGATCAAACCTGGTAGCCGCTGACTTCCTCGGGGCTTGTCTCGACGCCCAGCCCCAGTGCGACTCGGTTGACGAAGTTGAAATAGGCGGTGATCAGGTTCGCCAGCAGGATCTGCTGGTTGCTGAAGTGGAACCGCCGAAGCCTCTCCACCGATTCACTGGTGATCGACGAGGGTGCCAGCGTCAGCTGGACGGCGTAGTCCAACAGGGCGACGTCTTCCGGGGAAATGTCGGCGCTGTGGTAATCGGCGGTGAACTTTTCCAATTGCTGCGGGTTGCGCATGTATTTCGACAGCGCCTCGGCATGGTGGGCGATGCAGTAGTCGCAGCGATTGACCTTGGATACCGCCACGGCGATCATTTCGCGCTGCTTGCGCGACAGCTCGCCCGGGGCGAACAACAGGTCCATATACAGCACCAGGTGCGCGGCCAGCGCCTCGGGCCGCAGGCTGTGCACCTGCAGGATGTTGGCGATCTTGCCGCGCTTGGCTCGCAGTTCGGCGTAGATTTCCTGCAGCCGGCCCTCAGCGCGTTCCGGCGGAATTTCGGTGATCCAGCTCATCGATTCATCCTTGGTTGAGGGCGCCGCCGCAGCTCGAGCCCTGGCCTGCGGTGCAGCCATAGCAGTGCTCGGCCACGGCAATGCGACGGGGCACGTTGCCATCGAGCAGGTCGCGCAGGTGCGAGGCGACCTGTCGGCCGCCGAGCGGGATCTTCAGCATCTGGTTGAAGTCGCAGTCGTACAGTTCGCCCTGGTAGTCCACGCTGACCAGGCTGCGACACATGACGTTGGCGAGGTTCTCGTTGCGATGTGCGGCCTTGAGGGTGCCCATGTAGGCGCCGAAGTGCCCTTTGGACAACAGCCACGACCCGTACCGCTGGATCGGCATGTTGGCGATGGCATACAGGCGGTTGAAGCGGATGCCGAAGTTGTCGCCAAGCAGTTGCTTGTACTGCGCTTCCAGCATGGCCTCGTCCGGCGGCAGGAAGGCGCCGTTCGGGTTGTAGACCAGGTTCAGGGTCAGGCCGCGTCCCTCGACGCCATAGCCGAGCGCATTGAGCTTCTGTAGTGCGCGCACGGAACTCTCGAAGACGCCGTTGCCGCGTTGTTCGTCGACGTTTTCCTGGCTGTAGCAGGGCAGCGAGGCTACGGCTTCCACCTGGTAGGCAGCGAGGAATTCGCCGACCCACTCGTAACCAGGCTCTTCCATGATGGTAGGGTTCAAGCGATCCATCACGTGCAGGCCGCGCGCGCGCGCCTCGTCCACCAGCCAGCGAAAATGCGGATTCATCTCCGGCGAACCACCGGTGAGATCCAGCGAGGAAGCACCGCATCGGCCGGCCACCTTCAGCGCGAGCTCCATCGTGTCGCGGTCCATCATTTCCTTGCGGTGCGGGCCGGCGTTCACATGGCAATGGATGCAACTGAGATTGCACAGGTAGCCAAGATTGAGTTGAAGTGTCTCGATCCGGTCCCTTTCGATGGCCGGAAAGTCACTGACCCGGAGGAGTTGCCAGGTATCACGCATGGTGGGTGTCTGCCGATGGAGAATGGCTGCAGGCCTTGCCGAAGGGCTGGCGCAACAAGCCGGTGAGGGATTGCGATTGGGAATTCCGGAATTCGTGCAGGCCGATGCGCATCCGGGCATGGCCGTCACGCGGTTGTTCGCGGCCGGACCGGAACAGTCGATCCCAGACGGAAAGGATGTTCCCGTAGTTGCTGTTGGTCTCGTCAGCGTGCACCGAGTGGTGGATGCGGTGCCAGTCGGGGGTGACAAAAACGCGGCGAAGCGCAGCATCGACGGCAGTGGGCAGCGCCACGTTGGCGTGTGTCATCAACGAGAAGCCCAACAGCATCGCCTCGTAAATCAAGATCGCCAACGGCGCGACGCTGAGTGCCGCGACCAAGGCCAGTTTGAAACCCAGCGAAGGCAGGATTTCCAATGGATGGAAGCGAAGTCCCAGGCTGACGTCGAAACCGATGTCGCTGTGATGGACGCGATGTGCGCGCCACAGGATGGGAATGGCGTGGAACGCGCGGTGCTGCCAATAGATCGCCAGGTCCAGCAACACGACGGCCGCAACCACTTCAAGCCAGGCGGGGCCTGGCGTCAGGTTGAACATTCCGAAGCCGGATGCTTGTACCCATGCGGCAAACGCCACGGCGCCGGCGGGCAGAAACAATCGGATCAGTCCGGTAGAGATCGCGATCAGGCCCATGTTGGTGAACCAACGATGCGCGGTGCGTTCGTTGCTGCGCCGGGGTAATGCGAGCTGCAGAAGCGACAGCGACGCCAGCAGCAGGATCAGCACTGCCAGCTTCAGCCAGGCCTCGTGCGCGATCAGCCAGGCGCTCATGGTGTTGCCGCCTTCAGGCTCATCCAGTCTTCCAACCAACCCGCGAGCCGACGTTGCGCCTCGGTGGGCGAGGGCAGCTGTTGCAGGCTAAGCGTCACCACCGCCAGGTCGGCGCCGCGATCGACATCGGACAGCTCGTCGATTTCCAGCCATTCTCCGCAGCCCTGCATCGCGCTGACGAATTCGCCGCGGGTCCGGGCTTGGCTGTAGGTCGGCTGCGTCCACGCCTGGTCGGGTAGTTCGCAGTTGCCACCGAACATCCAGAAGCCGCCGTCCCGGGCCGGACCGATCACCAGGCGCGGGCCGGGAAGTGACAACCAGTCGATCGCCCGACGCAACATGTCGCAGGTCAGCTGCGGCGCGTCCGCGCCCAGAAGCAAGGCAAGCCGGTGTTCGCCGCGCAGCGTGCGATACACGTGCGACATGCGTTCGCCCAGACCACCTTCACCCTGGTCCATGCGTGGAAGGTCAGCCCAGCTGGGACCGATCAGCGCGCGTCTCTCGGCCACGGCCCAGTAAGTAGTGAGCTGCGTGGCCGGCACTTGCAGCGCGACTGACGCAACCGCTTCGGCCGAGCACAGGTAGAAGGCCTCGGCGCGCAGGCAGCCGACATCGGCGGCTAGTCGCGTCTTCACCGGCGACAGGTCGGGGGTCTTCACCATGATGCCGAGCCCGCAAGTCATCGCGGACTTTCGGCGTGTGAAAAGCGACGCGCCTGGCGCCAGGTAAGTTGCAGGTGTTCGCGCGTGGTCTTCCACCAGCCCCGCTCGGAATACTTGCGGGCGCTGGTATGCAGGTTGGCGTGCAGCGCAAGCAGAGGGATGCCGAGCTTGCGCGCTTGCCAGACCATCGCGTGGTCCTCGCCACCGGCCAGGCTTTCGTCGAAGCCGCCCAGTCGTTCGAAAATTCGCCGTGGCATCACGAAGCCCTGGTCGCCAAAGGGCAGGCCCAGGTAGCGGCTGCGAATGCCGGCGCCGAAGGCGTTGATCGCGGTCCAGCGTGGCCCATCGGCCAGGAAACGCAAATTGAAATAGCCGATCGCATCCGGGTCGTCGGCGACCAGTGCCTGCAGCTTGAGGATGGTGGCCGATTCGAGTCGCGAGTCCGCGTGCAGGAACCACAACCACTGCGCCTCGGTGGAGCGCGCGCCGGCGTTGAGTTGTCGCGCGCGACCCTGCGCGGACAGCACGACCAGTACGCGTGGGTCGGCCAGCGGCACCGCCTCGCCGGTGTTGTCAGCGGCGAGTACCAGCGCAATCTCGCCAGCCTGCACGCTTTTGAGTTGCGGCAGCAGCCCGTGCCAGGCCGTGTCGCCCGGTCCGACCGGAACCACGATGGCCAGCGAGGGTTTTTGCACTGTTTCAGCAGCAGCTGGGCGCATTGCCGGCCCCTGCGTTCGCAGCGGGGGAGGGGCCGCAATCAAACAATCCGAAATGCGTGCTCTTGTCGCCGATGAATCGGAAATGCGGCGCATAACGTGAGTTCGCCAGCATGTCGAAAGTGTTGCCGCAGACCAGCATCGGCCGTCCCGTTTCCAGGCGATGGTGGTCGTCGAGTACGAAGGCATGCGCCTGGCCTGGCACGGTGCCCAGGTAGGTGGCGACCTGGCCGTGGTCCTCGCAGCGGTCTTCCAACGCCATCTTGAAGGCACGGATGGTGATGGATGTGAAGTTCACATTGCCGATCTTCGCCTCGACACTGGCATCGAACAGCGGCACCGGCGATTGCGAGACGACCCGCGTATCGGCACAACCGACGGCTTGCATCATGCGGCGGAAGTCTTCGACATACAGGGCGCCTCCCAGGCATTCGCCCAGCAACACCGGGTCACGACGCAGCACGTCAGGAATACGGCGGTCGGCGAACACGTCGGAAAAATACAGCTCGCCACCCGGCTTGAGCACGCGGAATATCTCGGCAAAGACCCGGCCCTTTTCGGGCGAAAGATTCAACACGCAATTGGAAACCACCACATCGACGCTTGCGTCGGCGATGCCACAGGCCGCGAGGTCTTCGATGTAACCCTCCACGAAACTGACGTTGGATTGCGCGTAACCGTATCGGTCGGCATGCCACTGCTGGTGGCGCCGCGCCACGTCCAGTTGTTCGATGGTCATGTCCACGCCGATCACCCGGCCTCGTTCGCCTACCAGGCGCGACAGCAGGAATGCATCGCGGCCCGTGCCGCAACCCAGGTCCAGCACGGTCATTGCCTCCAGCGCGGGTGGCAGCGGCGACCCGCAACCGTAGAAGCGCTCGCGGACCTCGGGATGCACGTCCGCCAGCATCTCGCGCAATGCATCCGGCATCGCCTCGGCGCTGCAGCACGCGCCTGTCTTAAGGTCTTTGCTCGATTGCAGTACTTCGCCGTAATAATGGCGGATATCATCAAGGGACGGGTCGAGGATTGCGTGCATGCTGTCTCCGGGGCGCGTTTGCTGGGCTGGAATGAGTGCTGTCATGGAATAGGAGTCCGCCAGTGCGGAAAAGGATTCGAAGTTCCAAGACAGGCCCGAAAACTCAGGCCATGAACGGATAGGCGAGATAGGCCACGCCTGCTGCCAGCGGCAATGTTCCCAGCCAGGCCAGCAGGATGTTGCGGATGACCGGCCAGTGGCCGCCGCGGTTCTCAATCGCGATGCCGAACAGCGCGCCTGTGCTGACATGGGTGGTGGAGACGGGCAGGCCGAAGCGCGAGGCGATGATCACCAGCAACGATGTCACCAGGTTGCCGCCCAGCCCCTCGCTCGCATCCATGGGTGTGATCTTGTAGGCCAGCGTCTCGGCGACGCGGGCCGAGGCAAGCCAACCGCCGACCGCCATCGGCAGGATCACGAGCGCGGATGCGGAAGCAAGGCTGAACGCGCCCGTGGCGAACAAAAGCGCGGCGATTTTTGGTGTGTCATTGAGCCCGCGGGCGAAACTTACCGCCATCGCGCTGAGCAAGTGGCCCCGATCCAGCCACGCAGACGCTCGAAGGATCCTGATGTCGCGTCCCGCGCCCGGCTGGCAGTTCGCTGATGCTGCGGCGCCGAGGCTAAGTTGCGCCCGGGCCAGCTGCAGGTTGGCGCTGTCGGGCATGGAATCGGCGGCGCTATCGACGCAGACGCAGGCCGCGGCCGCACGGCGCCGACGCAGCCACGGCACTACCGCCAGCGACAAGGCCATGGCAACCAGCGGCGACAGCAGCAAGGGCAGCAGCATGGCCTTCGATGCGGCCGCGATGCTCACGCTTGCTGCATTTGCGGCGAGGCCAGCGCCCAGCAATCCGCCCAGCAGGGCATGGGTTGTGGAGACCGGAAGTCCGAATCGCGTCGCAAGCCAGATGGTGACGCCGGCGGACAAGCCGACGGCCATCAGGAAGGGCAGCGATGTCGTGAGCTCGGCAGGAACGATGCCCTTGCCACTGAATGCCGCAAGCAGGCCATTGGCCAGGAAGATGGATACCACGCCGCCGAGCGCCGTCGCGAGGGTGGCGAGCGCCAGCGCCGGTTTCACCCGCACCAGTCCCGAGCCGATCAGCGTTGCTGCGCCCTTCACGTTGTCGTTGGCGCCGTTGGCCGCTGCCAGCAACAGGGTGATGAACGCGATGAGGAACAAAGTCATTGGCGGGATACCTTTCTCGGGTTGGTGGGCACGACCTGGTTCAAGGACCAGTCGTAGGTCGTGTAGGCGATCGGCAACCGACCTCGTTCAAGCCGCTCGATGCTCGCCTTGTCCAATGCCAGTTCGCGCGCATGGCGCGACAGGAAAATAGCAATGCCTGCGGCATGCCGGTCGAAGTCCCCGGCGTACCAGTCGAACAGTCTGGATACCCGCAAGACACCGGCACGCGCGTCGTAGCCGTTACGGGTGCGATCGCGAAGGAATCGTCGAGTCTGGTCGTCGAGTTGGGACTCCAGCCGATTGCCGGCGTAGGCTTCCGGCCGCAACGCGGGACAGCCGATGGATGCGCAGTTCACGGCAAAATGGATGCGCACGTCGCGATAGTCACGGGCACCGCGCAGCAACCGATGTTCGATGTCGTCGAGGCTGCGCTTCTCGCCCAGCAAGGACACGAACGGCCGCGCCCACGCCGATGAAAACAAGCTGCCCAGTTCCTTGATCGAATCCAGTGCCGGATAGCGTGTCAGCACCAGCTCGATGGTGGCGGCGTTGTAGACGTTGATCAGGAATGCCTGGCGTTCTGCCAGCGACCAGGCGGTGAATCGGGTCGCGTCGATCCGTGCCGCAGCGGCGAGGAAGGCACGCAGCCTGCCACGATCGTTCTTGAATCCCTGGTAATCAACGACCGTGGCCGTACCCGCCGGATTCCAGCGCACGTGTTCATGCAGCAGCGCGTCGAAGTCACCTTGCTGGCGGACGAACGCAGGTGGCGCCGCACTTACCGGCGCGACAAGGGTGAAAGCAAGCAAGGTGCGCAGCAGGAATGCCCGCATCCCTCAGCCCCTGCGCCATTCGAAGAAGCGTTCGGCGATGCGCAGTGCCAACGCGGGCGCGTGGGCGCGTTTCCAGGCGCCGGCGGCGTACTTGTTCGCTTCGCTCATCGTCGGATAGGTATGAATCGTGCCCAGCAATTTGGACAGGCCCAGACCGTGCTTCATCGCCAGCACGAACTCCGCGAGCAGATCGGCCGCATGGTCGCCCACGATCAACGCGCCGAGGATGCGATCACTTCCGGGCGGCGTCAGCACTTTCACGAAGCCGTGGTCGGATGAGTCGGCGATGGCCCGGTCGAGTTCCGACAGTTCGAATCGCGTTACTTCAACCTTGATGCCTTGCGCACGTGCTTCGTCTTCTGACAGGCCGACGCGCGCCACTTCGGGATCGGTGAAGGTGGCCCAGGGAATGACGCGATAGTCCACCTTGAAGCTCCAGAACGGCGCGAGCAGCCCGTTCAACGATGCGTACCAGGCCTGGTGCGCGGCGACGTGGGTGAACTGGAAAGGACCGGTGACATCGCCGCAGACATAGACGTTGGGCAGGCTGGTGCGAAGCAGGGAGTCGGCCTGGATCGTGCCGCGGGGCGACAATTGGATGCCCAGCTCCGAAAGCCCGAAGCCCTCGACGTTGGCCTTGCGTCCCAGCGACACCAGGATCTGGTCGAATTCGTAGCTGCGTTCTTCACCATCCACGTCGCAGACCAGGCGCCCGCCGTCATCCATAGGCTCCACGCGAATGGCCTTGTGGGCGGTGGCGACGGTGATGCCTTCCGCTGCGAACCGGCGAGTCACCTCTTCGGCGGCGTCGGCATCCTCGCGCGGCAACAAACGCGGCGCCATTTCAACCAGCGTGACCTCGCTGCCGAAACGCGCGAAGCACTGGGCCAGCTCGCAACCGATGGGTCCGCCGCCCAACACGACCAGTCGCTGCGGGGTCGCGCGAAGATTCCACACGGTGTCCGAGGTCAGGAATGCCACTTGGTCCAGGCCCGGGATATCCGGTACCAGTGGCCGCGCACCGCTGGCGATGATCACGCTGCGTGCATTGATCCTTCGGCCATCGACGTCCACTTCCCACGGCGATACCAGCGTCGCGTTGCCGGTGATCACGTCAACGCCCAGTCCCGTGTAGCGTTCAACCGAGTCGTGCGGTTCGACTTTGCCGACCACGGTTTTCACGCGGTCCATCACCTGTGCGAAATCGAACGTCGCTTCCAGTTTGTCGATGCCGTAGTCACGACTGTTCCGCGCTTCCGACAACAGTCGCGCCGAGCGGATCAGGGCCTTGGAGGGCACGCAGCCTGTGTTGAGGCAATCGCCGCCCATCTTGTGTCGCTCGACCAGCGCGACCTTCGCCTTGGCCACTGCGGCGATGTAGGACGAGACCAGTCCCGCCGAGCCGGCGCCAATCACGATCAGGTTGTAATCGAAGGATGCAGGCTTGCGAAATCCGCGGTAGATACGGCGCATGGCGATCCAGCCCGACAGCGCGCGCAACAGGAACGGCGACGCAGCCAGCAGCGTGAATGCGAAGACCAGGCCCGGTGACAGCAGGTCGCGCGCTGACTCGATGGTCGCCAGTTGCGTGCCGGCGTAAACATAGACCACGGTGCCCGGCAACATCCCCAGTTGGCTGACGCCGTAAAAGGTTCGGGTCTTCATTGCCGACAATCCGGCCAGCAGGTTCACCACGAAGAATGGAATGACCGGCACCAGGCGCAGGCTGAAGAGATAAGCAGCGCCATCCTTCTCGATGCCGCGGTCAAACGCGGCGAGTCGATCGCTGTAGCGCTCGCGCAGCCAGTCGCGCAGGATGAATCGTGATGAAAGGAAGGCCAGCGTCGCGCCGATGGTGCTGGCGAAGGAGTCGATGACCACGCCGCCGACCAGTCCGAAGATGGCGCCCGAGGCGATGGTGAGCACCGTCGCGCCAGGCAACGAAACAGCAGTTACCAGCACATACAGAAGGAAGAAGAGTCCTGCCGCCGTCCACGGATGGGCGCCAGTCCAGTGGGTCAGTTCCAGTTGCCGAGCCTTCAGTGTGGCCAGGTCCAGCATGGCCAGCGCACCTGATTTCCAAAGTGCGAACACAATCACGATGATCGCGAACAGCAGGGCAATACGTAGGCGGCCCGATTGGATCTGGGTCATGGAGACGTCCTGGTGGAGGGGGGCGATGACAAAAAGCCGCATCGACCTGGGTAGTGAGTCGGCCGAAGGGAAAAAGGATTCGATTTGTCGCGCTATCGGGCGGCGAGTAGAGTTGGAGCCATGTCCGCAATAAAACTAAATCCGGATCGAATCGAAGCCGCCCAGGCAGGCGATGCGAAGGCCCTGAATGAAATCCTGGCGTGCTCGCGGCAGGACCTGCGCCGCTATGCCGAGCACCATTGCGTCGTGAACGATGTCGAGGACGCCGTCCAGGAGACCTTGTTCATGGCGTCGCGCCGCATGGGCGACCTGCGCTCGGTCGAGAGCTTTACGTCCTGGCTGTTTCGCATCGTGAAGAATGAATGCAATCGCATGCGCCGGGGCTGGCGCATGCTGACGAACCAGGAAATCGGCGAGGAAATAGAGCCTGTCGCCACGCCCGAGCCCTTGGCCTGGCGCCTGGACCTGGCTCGCATGATGGCGGCCCTTCCGCCGCAGTACCGCGCGATCCTGCTGCTTCGCGACGTGGAAGGACTGTCGCTGGAGGAGTTGGGCGAGCGCCTGAACCTCAGCCTGCCCGGCACGAAATCCCGGCTCCATCGCGCCCGGATGCTGGCGCGCGCGCGGCTGGCTTCGCCCGACGAGAGCCCGGAGTCCGTCCTGCCGGGTTTCGACGACGAGCCATAGCGCAACGAAAGCAGCGAATCCTTTTCCGCGATCGGTTCCTCTATCCGGAAGTCGGGGCAGGAATTTCGGAGGAATGGGAATTCCGCGGCCCCCGGCCCCACTGGCAACATCACGAGGCAGGCAAAAGTTCACCGGAGGCGGGTGTGGCAATGATGGCTCGACTGTTTGCGACCCTTGCGGTGCTGACGTATGCCGCCGCTGTTCCCGTCATGGAGTTGAACGACACGCATGTGTTCAACCCCGGATGGCTCTCCCATGCCCGCCTGCATGAAGTCTGGCAACTGTCCACCAACTCGGCCATTGGCCTGGTGGCGCTATGGCAGGTCTGGGTGCGCAACGATCTTCGCTGGCAATGCTGCCTGACGCTGCTGGTTACGACCGGATTCTTCCTGGCTTACGCATTGCAGGACAGTTATGGCGGTTCGATGATGCATACCGACGGCAGCGAGAAAACGATAATGGGCGTCAACATCGGGCTGGTCGGCTTCGGGATTGCCAGCAGCTTGTCGATGCTCGCGTGGGTCCTGGGTCCCCCAGCGCGTACGTCGAGCCGTCGCTGATGGCCGAGCAACTGACCACGGACCTGCTGTCGTCGCTGCTTGCACGCATCAGTTTGCGGGGGCATGTCTATGCGCGGCCAACCGGCTGCGGCGAGTGGCAGATAAATCCGACCGGCCATGCGCGCGCCACCTATCACCTGATTACCAGCGGCACGTGTTGGCTCCACCTGCGGAAAGGCCAGCCACCAATCGAATTGCGAACCGGGGACCTGGTTTTTTTCCCGAATGACGCGTGGCATGTGATGAGCGCAAGCCCGGAGCTGTCCGGGGAAAGCACGCGCCTGCCGGCGCCCGATGGCGGAGAGCAGACGCAACTGGTTTGCGGCCTGTATCGCGCCGATGATCGAGAGCTCGAACGACTGCTGCAGGGACTGCCGCCGCTGGTGCACATTCGTGCCGATGATGCTGATGGCAGGTTGCGCGAGGTCATTGCTTTCCTCGGCACGGAGGCCGAGCAGGCCCATCCTGGCAGTTCATTGATCCTCGACTCGTTGTCCGATGTATTGCTGGCGCTTGTCTTGCGCCACTGCCTTGAGCAAGGCCTGATCAGTCACGGGCTGCTGGCCGCACTGGGCGACCCGAGGTTGGCTGCGGTGCTGGCGGCTGTGCACGCCGACCCGGGCGCACACTGGGATGTCTCGACATTGGCCAAGCGCGCAGCGCTTTCCAGAAGCACGCTCGCCGACCGATTCCAGAAAGTACTGGGCGCGAGCCCGGGCCACTATCT
The DNA here is from genome assembly GCA_001801685.1 of Gammaproteobacteria bacterium RIFCSPHIGHO2_12_FULL_63_22. Taxonomy (GTDB): domain Bacteria; phylum Pseudomonadota; class Gammaproteobacteria; order Xanthomonadales; family Xanthomonadaceae; genus Arenimonas. Next base: position 32,198 of record MGYJ01000077.1, read on the forward strand.
TGCGCAACTTCGGATGCAGGAAGCCACCGTGCAGCTTCGCAATGAAGACGCTTCCGTCGCGCAAATCGCTGAGCGGCTTGGCTATGCCACCGAGGCCGCCTTCCGCCGGGCGTTCAAGCGAACCACCGGCCTTACGCCCGGGGAGGTCCGCCGCCAGCGAACTGCCACCGAAACTCAGGGTTGACCGCCGCGCGAGGGGTCTTTTGCTTCCGGAATGTCATTGCAGATCGCGCAATGCTGTCCCCGACGCGACTGGAAGAATCTTGAAACAGTAAAGATGGTGGCGGCGACCACCGACCAGAACACGCCCTGCGCGATCGCGTAGCCGATTGACCGGCCGCGCAGAAGTTGTGCGCCGGTGATGACCAGGAAACCAATACCAGCGACAAGCAGGAAACGACGAATCCAGAAATGGATGCCCATGGGTGTCTTCTTCGTAAAGGGTTGGAATCAGCGGGAGATGCCGAGCACTTCGCGTTGGCCTTTTAGCCAGCGGTATACCTCGAGGAAGTCGAACATCAGCGAAATGGAGTTGACCACAAGCACCGCAACCGCAAAATGTCGCGTGCTGCCCGGTGGCAGTGGCTCGCTTCCGAACAGGCTCAGGAACAGGTAAGGCACCAAGGCCAGCCACACGAAATGCGGCACCGAGAGCAATCGGGTCAGCCCCCCCTGGATCACCATCATCGGCAGGTTGAAGGCCGCAACGACCGCAAATGCGCCTGCCGTCCAGAAACCGACATCCGTGTCGAGGAAGGCGAAAGCCGCCATGTTCGTAGCGAGCAGGATGACCATCCACGCCTGCACCCACGCGGGGAGGCCTAGCATCGAGGCCAACAGTCGGTGCATGTCGTTTGGCATTTTCTTTCGCTCCGTTGCAGTGAGGGGATTGAACGGCCCGGCCGCCGCGCAAGAAGCGACGGCCGGGGCGTTGGCTCAGGCCGCGCGGTCTTCCGCTGGCTGCCAACGGGCGCTTTCAAACGCCGCGTCCAATGGTGTTCCGAGCAGATGGTTGGCGTAGTTGGACAAGGTCTTCTGCGAAATGCCGACCAGTACCTCGAGCACCTGTGCGCGATTGAATCCGGCGCCGAAAAACGCCGCCAACTGGTCTTCGGAGATGAATCCACGCTGGTTGACCACCGCGCGGGTGAAGGTAGCCACCGCATCCAGACGGCTGTTGCCAGTTGGCGTGCCGCTGCGAAGCGCGCTGATCTGGCTGGGTGAAAGCGACTTGCCAGCGAGCACGGAATGCGCCGCAACGCAGTAATCGCAACGATTCTCCGTGCTGGTGGAGATGGAGACAGCTTGTTGCTCGGCCGGGCTCAGGCTGGTCTTGCCGAACTGCTCGGCGAGGCCGAGATAGGTGTGCAGCGCTACCGGCGAGTTGGCGAGGCCCGACAGCAGGTTCGGCACGAAGCCGAAGTTCTTGTTGACGGCCGCGAGCGTTTCGCGTGCGGCGACGGGTGCGGTTTCGACGGTGGGGAAGGAAAATCCGTTCATGGCGGGTGCCTCGTTGGGGTGGGGTTGGGTGGGCACCGGTACTGCTTGCCCTGTGGCAAAGAGTGAGCCGAAGGCAAGCGGCGAAAAATTGCCGTACGTCCGGCAGTCGTGTCTGAAAGAACGATCCTTGCCGGAGCCAGTGCCAGCGTCGGCGCCGCGGGCGCCAGTGCATTTGCCGGGCATCGGACGGGCAGGCATGACTTCGCGACGATCAGGCATTGTTCGAGCTGCCTGTCGGCTCCACGCTTTTGGGCAACCTCGAATGGACCGACCTGATGAGCAGCCCCATCGATCTTCTTGCCCAGCAGTTCGATACTTTCCTTCGTGCCAATGGCCGCTTCGTGCTGGTGGACTTCTGGGCGCCCTGGTGCGGCCCCTGCAATTCGCTCGCGCCTCGCCTCGCTGCGCTGGCACAGGAATTTTCCGGGCGGTTGTCGGTGGCCAAGGTCAACGTGGATCAGTCACCCGACCTGGCGCGGCGTTTCGGGATTCGAGGCATCCCCGCCCTGTTGTTGTTCAAGGACGGAAAATTGGTTGACCAGCGCGTAGGCGCCCAGAACGGTGATCGCCTGGCAGAATGGATCGGCAGCGTGCTCGCACGTGAAACATCATGAAGCTGCTGCACGCCTTGTCATTGGTGTTCGCCGCTACGCTCAGTGGCTGCGCACATCGCGTCTGGAACCTGCCGATAACGGGCGCCGATCCCGTTGCGCGCTACGACTTCAGCCATCGTTTGCCCGAAAACTCTGAAGAAATCTTCGTGGTGCTGGCGTTTTCGGGCGGGGGCACGCGCGCCGCCGCCTTCAACTACGGCGTACTCGAGGCGCTCCGGCACACGACTGTCCGCCTGGAGGGAAAGGGGCGCCGCTTGCTCGACGAGGTGGATGTAATCACTTCAGTATCGGGGGGCAGTTACACCGCTGCCTACTATGGCTTGTTCGGCGACCGGATATTCACGGATTTCGAGCGGGACTTCCTCTACCACGACTGGCAGGGTGAATTGCTGCGGCTGGCTCTCCAGCCCGGCGGAGCCGCCGCCATCGGTTCGGGTGATTTCAACCGCAGCGACCTGGTGGCTGTCCATCTTGATCGGACCCTCTTCGAGCACAAGACCTTCATGGACCTGTCGCGCGAGGGGCGGCCCTTCATCATCATCAACGCCAGCGACTTGAACAACGCAACCACGTTTTCCTTCATCCAGCAGCAGTTCGATTTCCTGTGTTCCGACCTGTCGACCTATCCGGTTGCCAACGCGGTGATGGCGTCGTCGGCGTTGCCCGGCCCATTCGCAACGATGGCGCTCCGGAACTATCCCGATTGCCCCGAGCGGCACGCCCCGTGGGTTGCGGAAGCCCTCGCCAGGGACGACGTGCTCGATCGCCGCCGGGTCGTGGCATTGGCGATGGAGCGCTATTCCCAACCTGCGCGCATGCCTGTGCTGCGGCTGGTGGATGGCGGAGTCACCGACAATCTCGGCGTGCGAGGTTCGATGATGAGCCCGGTCGCGCACTACGGAAACGTTCCGGACATGGCTGGGGCATTCACCCCGGAGAAACTCAGGCGCGTGCGCCGCGTGCTGGTGATCGTCGCGAACGCCGAGACGTATCGCGAAACAAGCTGGTCCCTGTCCGGGCGCGAGCCGCGCTTGCGGGGGACCCTGCAGTCGTCGTTCGATGCGGCGCTGGGGATACTCAATACCGAAACCATCTCGCTGGCCAAGCAGGGCTTCGAGATGTGGGAGAGCCACGTCAACGCGTCGCGTTCGCCGGACGAGTCGAAGGTCAGCGTCGACTTTGCAGTGCTTACCTTCAACCAGATCAGCGATCCGGGAACACGGGCCCGATTCAATGCCATGCCCACAACGTTCCGATTGAACCCCAGCCAGGTGGACGAACTGGTCAGTCAGTCACGGGTGTTGCTCGAATCGTCGCCGGCGTTCAACCGCTTTTTGAAGCGGGTCGACGAGCCATCGCCCTGAAAGGCGAAAGAAGGCGGCTCGAGATGCAGGTCGGCCGCCCGGTTCGGAATCCTCCGGTCACTGCAGCGCCTTGTTCGACCGAAGTTGCTCCACGGCCAGGTCGACGAAGCTGCGGACTTTGGCAGAGCCGTGGCGGCCTTCGCGGTGGACCACGTGGACCGGCAACGACGGTTCCTCGTAAGTCCTGAGCACGGCCTTCAGCGTGCCGGCGGCAAGTTCGTTCGCCACTTGGTATGAAATCAGCCGAGTCAGGCCGAATCCACTCTTGGCCGCCTCCAGCGCACCGTCATTGGTATTCACCACGATTCGTGGGCTGAACCGGACGCCAATCTTGGCCTTGCCCTTCCTGAAGGTCCACTCCGAATCAGCGCTGATTGACGCAGCCGCGACGATGGTGTGCTTCGCGACGTCTGCGGGCGTCTTCGGGGTGCCATGCTGCTTCAGGTAGGCAGGCGATGCGCAGACGACGCGGCGCACCGTGCCGACGCGAATGGCACGCAGCGAAGAGTCCGGCAATGAACCGATGCGGATGCCGACATCAAGCCCCTCGTCGAGCAGGTTGACGACGCGATCGACGAACAGCGCCGATGTCGTCATTTGCCGGAAGGTCGCGAGGTAGGCCGTAATGACCGGCATCACATAGGTCTTCCCGAACAATACCGGCGCCGTGACCGCAAGATGTCCGCGTGGCGTGGCATTGATGCCCGCGGCCGCTTCGTCGGCCTCGTCCGCCTCTAGCAGGATCCGACGCGCATCTTCCAGATAGCGGGCGCCGGCATCGGTGATCCGCACCAGGCGAGTGGTCCGCGTCAGCAGCCGCACGCCCAGGCGCTCCTCCAGGAAAGCGATCGCCCGGGTGACTGCCGGAGGAGACATGCGCAGTCGCCTCGCGGCGGCTGCGAAACCCTCTTCTTCGGCAACGGCGACGAAGACGGCCATCAGATGGAACCTGTCCATTGGCTATTCCAATAAGTGGAATTATCTTTTCCATTATATGGATATTCTTCATTTGGATGGAATATGAAAAAGTGGCCTACGTCGAAACTTCAGCGACGAATCCACTCAATCACAGGAACAACTTCATGGCACGCATCAACCTGGTAACCGACGGCTCCGCCAATCCCGAACAGAAGGCGCTCTTCGACGCCATCCACGCGCAGTTGGGCATGGTGCCGAATTTCCTCAAGGCATTCGCCAACTCGCCGGCGGCCCTGAAGGCCTTTCTCGGACTGCACGGCATTGCCAACGACGGTTCGCTCGATCCGCAGACCCGCGAGCGCATCGCCCTCGCGCTCGCCCAGCAGAACACCTGCGAGTATTGCCTGTCGGCGCACACGGCGATTGGCCGCAAGGCCGGCCTGGATGGCGCCGAGATGGACGCCAACCGCAGCGGTACCAGCCATGACGAAAAGGCCGCGGTCGCCGTACGATTTGCGCGCTCGCTGGTGACCCACATGGGAGAAATCACCACGGGCGAACTGGTGGAAATGCGCGACGCCGGCTACAGCGAATCCGATATCGTCGAGGTCATCACCCACGTCGGCATGAACATCCTGACCAACCTGCTGGGCAAGGCCGGACGCATCGACATCGACTTTCCAAAGGTCGAACTGAAGATCGCTGCCTGATTTCGCCTCCTGCTGCCGGGGCCGAGCCCCGGCAGCAGCAGACTCGACATGGCCCGTGCCTTCGCCAAGATTGCCTTTACGCCGGGTGTCCGGGCCGCGCAGGCGCGGATGGGCAGCCGCGACGCCTATCGCTCCGCAGAAGTGGGTGAGGCGGAGGTGGCGGAGCTTGGCCCGGGTGAGATGGAATTCATCGCTGCGCGGGACAGCTTTTATCAAGGCACCGTGGGCGAGAACGGCTGGCCTTACGTACAGCATCGCGGCGGGCCGACCGGCTTCCTGAAAGTACTGGGGCCGCAGACGATTGGCTACGCCGATTTCTCCGGCAATCGCCAGTACATCTCGGTAGGCAACCTCGACGGCAATGACCGGGTCAGCTTGATCTTGATGGACTATCCGGCGCAGCGCCGCCTCAAGATATGGGGCCGGGTGCGCCTGGTTGAAGAAGACGCGGAGCCGGCGCTGGTAGCCAGGCTCGAGTCTCCCCACTATCGGGCTCGCGTGGAGCGTGGGGTGATCATCACGGTCGAAGCATTCGACTGGAACTGCCCGAAATACATCACGCCGCGGTTCACTGAACGCGAAATTGTGGATCGTGATCGCGGTAGGCAGCAAGCAAGCTCAGAACCAGCACAGCCTGCGCCTGGCGCGGAGGAAATAGGCAGTGGCGCCTTGAAACTTGTTGTGACCGGCATACGCCAGCTGACACCAGGCGTGCGGGCCTACGAGTTACGCACGGCAGGCGGAGAAAAGCTGCCCTTCGCCGCGGCAGGCGCACACTTGGCCATGCCAGTGCGTCTGCCGGACGGCGTCGTGGTAACCCGGCAGTATTCGCTCAGCACACATCCGCGCCGCCGGGACACCTACGAGATTGCGGTACTGCGCGAACCGGAGGGACGCGGCGGATCAGCGGCCATCCACGCCACGTGGCAAATCGGGACGAGACTCGCAGTCGAGCCGCCCGAGAATCAATTTCTCCTGCATGACGACGAACGTCCCGCCGTGCTCATCGCCGGTGGCATAGGCATCACGCCAATCAAGGCGATGGCCCAGGAACTCAAGGCCCGTGGCACGCCCCTGGCACTGCACTACAGCGGCGGCACCGCGGCCGACATGGCGTATCGCGAGGAATTGGTCGCCGAGTTCGGCCGGCAGCTGCAGTTGTATGTCACGCGTGCTGCAGGCGGGCTCCGCATGGACCTCCACTCAATCATGCGTGCCGCACCCAGCGACGCGTTGTTCTATATCTGCGGCCCGGGTCGTCTGATCCAGGGTGCGATCGACGCTGCGCGCGAGCTTGGCGTTCCCGCCGGCCGAGTGCAGTACGAAAGTTTTGAATGAGGTGATCACCATGGAAACCAGGACTCCCGTACCACCCTTCACCGAAGACTCCGCCCGACTTAAAGTGCGCATGGCCGAAGACGCCTGGAACTCGCGAGATGCCGATCGCGTGGCCCAGGTTTATACGGTCGATACCCGCTGGCGAAATCGCGTCGAGTTTCCCATTGGCCGGGACGAAGTGCGCGAATTCCTGGTTCGAAAATGGCAGCGGGAGCTGGACTATCGGTTGATCAAGGAATTGTGGGCCTGGGCCGACAACCGCATCGCCGTGCGCTTTGCCTATGAATGGCATGACGACTCCGGGCAATGGTTTCGCTCCCTGGGCAACGAGAACTGGGAGTTCAACCCGCAGGGATTCATGCTGCGTCGCCATGCAAGCATCAACGACCTTCCCATCCAGCATGCCGAACGAAGATTTTCGTGGCCATTGGGTCGGCGTCCTGATGATTACCCGGGCCTGGGCGAGCTGGGCCTGTAATCCGCGACCTCGGATCGCCGATCGTCGCTTTCTGACTCACGCAACGCACCGAAAACAGAAGGCGCCGCAGTAGCGAAGGCTACTGCGGCGCCAGATTCCGTCTGCGTTTCAGATCCCGCAGGAAATTACTTGCCCTGCTTGATCGCAGCAACTGCCTGGCCCGTAGTCAGCACGTCGCTGGCGATGAAGCGGAAGTTGGCCATGGCTGCTGCGTAGCCGTCGCCGTCCGGAATGATGGCGGCCGCCGTTGCGTCGCTTACCACCACGACTTCAAAACCTTGCTCGACGAGTTCGCGCATGTGCGATTCCGTGCACAGGTTGGCGGACATTCCGGCCAGGATGACGCGACTTATGCCGCGTTTGCGAAGCTGCAAGACCAGGTCATTGGTCTCCGGGCCATACACCTTGTGCGGGCTGGTGACCACGGTCTTTCCGTCGTTGATGTAGGGCTTGTAGCGGGCCAGCCAGTCAGCGCCGGAGCCCTCGAAGCCTTCGGTGACCAGCGGTCCGCGTCGATCGAACATGCCGATCTTATGCATCAGCGCCTCGAGCGCGCCCTCGAACTTCCAGCCATGATCCTGCGGATAGTAGTAGTGCGGGGAAACGAAGACCTCATATTTGTTGGCCTTGGCGGCGGAAAAAAGCGCTTCCAGGTTGGCTACGGTGTTGTTCTTGGTGACGCTTTCGCCGACCACGCCCCAGGCAACGCCGCTGGGGTTGAGGAAGTCGTTCTGCGGATCGGTGATGACCAGCGCCGTGTTGGCTGACGAAACCGTCATCCCGGGGCGGGGCAACTGGGCATTGGCGGGTGCAGACAGCGAGACTGCGGCCAACATGGCAAGCGCAGCGATTGCATGCATCGGTTTCATGACTCTCTCCATAAATCATCGTTCGAATTGAACGGCCGCCAATGTAGGTGCGGGCCTCGCCGCGAAATAGTTCTGCGTCACTGGAATTCATGCCCGGTAATCCGGCCCGTCATGCGCGGGAAGATCAGGCATGACGTTCGATCAATCGGGCATTCAAGCAACACACGAGTAAACCTAGAGTTGCGGCATCCCGATTCGGGAAACGCTATCAACTCAACAGGAGAACATCGTGAGCAAGGACTTTGAAGGCAAGAAGCTGATCGTGATCGGCGGCACCAGTGGCATCGGCAGGGCCGTCGCGCGCAAGGTGCTTGCCGGCGGTGGCACCTCGGTAGTGATTGGTCGACGCCATTCGCAGATCGACGATGCCTGTGCCGAACTTGGCGCGCTGGGCCAGGTATGGGGACTGCAGGCCGATGTCACCGCCGCCGCCGACAGGCAGCGCGTGCTGGCCGTCCTGCAGTCTGACCATGCGGACGCCGACATGCTTGTGAACGCGGCAGGCGTGTTCCTGCCCAAGCCGTTTCTTGACCATTCCGAGGCCGACTACGACTTGTACATGGACATCAACAAGGCGCTTTTCTTCATGACGCAGGCCGTCGCCAGGAACATGGCAGGTGCGGCACGGGGCGGATCAATCGTCACGATCGGGTCGATGTGGGCCAGGCAAGCGATCCAGGCCACGCCATCCTCGGCCTACTCAATGGCCAAGGCTGGACTGCATTCAATGACCCAACACCTCGCGATGGAGTTGGCCTCACATCGGATCCGGGTCAACGCCGTGTCACCGGCGGTCGTCGAGACGCCGATCTATGAAGGGTTCATGCCGCGCCAGGACGTCCATTCAAATTTGCAGGCGTTCAACGGATTCCACCCAATCGGTCGCATCGGCGTGCCCGATGACGTCGCCGAAGCGGTGGGGTTCCTGCTGTCGGAACGGGCAAGCTGGGTTACGGGCGCGATTTGGGACGTTGATGGCGGTGTAATGGCGGGACGCAATAGCCAGTGACGCATACTCGCCGATCGCGATTGCGTGAGCCCCATCGCCTTTATCGACAAGCCCTGCGCCTAGAATCAAGCTGTAATCTGCACAAGATTGCTACGCATGAAGCGCGCCCCAGAGCGCGTCGCCAGCGTAACCGTTTGGCCGGGGGGCAAAATCGGTGCGAGGGACTCGACTCAGTCGTTGGCTGTTGTTGCGCCAGGGCCTCGTGCTGCTGGTCGCTTCCGCGCTCGTGCTGGCCATCACTTCCGCCGTGGTGGGTCGCGGTTTTTCATGGATCGAACGCGACCGGATGCAGGAACTGCTGAACCGGTCCGCCGCGTCCCTGCGCAGTTCGGCGCAAGCGATGCTCACTTCAAACAAGGACTACGCCGGCTGGGACGACAGCTATCGCTTCGTCACCCAGGGCGATCCCGCTTATCTCCAGACGAACTTCACCTCCGACTCCGCCACCAACCTGGGCGTGGATTGGATCGCGTTCGTAGGCATTGACGGAACCGTGGGTCCGGCGATGCACATGCGTACCGGTGGCGTGCCCAAGCCGCTGCCACCGAGCCATGAAGAAGCATTGCAGCAATTGCTCGCCGGGCGGGAAATCCATGCCGCGGATGCCGGCGACACTGCCTTGCTATGGGTGTCGGGAGTGCCTGTGCTGGTGGCGTACTCAGCGGTCACGGATTCGGCGCACACCCGGCATGCGGGACGTTGGCTGGTGTTCGGTCGCAGCCTGCGCGCCGGCGGCAAGGTCGAACCTGAGTGGACCATGGGCATGCCGTTCGAGATCCAACCCACGGCCCTGGATGAGCCGGCTGGCGCGCCCGTGGAGCTTGAAGGTGCGACGATGACCGGCCGACTCGTCCTGTCGCCGTGGCCCGCATCGCTGGTGCTGCGCCAGCCCCCGGCCTACACGAAGCAACGCGATGCCGTGCTGATGTGGTTGCTCGCCAGCATGGCCGGGTTGGTGATACTTGCCATCGTCGGCATGGCCGCGCTGATGCGCCACAAGGTATTGCTGCGCCTGGAACGATTTGCCGCGCTGGCGGAAGAGTCTTCCACGGTCCAGGGCGGCGCCACGCGCTGGCCGGTGACGGATGACGATGAACTCGACTCCTTGGCGCGCGCCTTGAACGCGATGATGGAACGGATCGAAGAGCAAGGCGCGTTGCTGGCCCATCTGGCCAGCCACGATCCCCTGACCGAGTTGGGAAATCGCCGACAGTTGATGGAAAGCCTTCGGCTCGCCATCGAGCTGCGATCAGCACAGCAAGAATCCACCGCCTGCCTGGTGCTGGTGGACCTTGACCAGTTCAAGACCATCAACGATTCCATGGGCCATTCGGCGGGCGACCGGGTGCTGGAGACCGTGGCCGAACGCATCATGGAAGCCATCCGGCCAGGCGACGTGGCGGTCAGGCTGGGCGGTGATGAATTCGCCATCGTGCTGGCCGACACCACGCCAGAACAGGCGCATCATTTTTGCGACCGCTTGCTGATCCGTCTTGCACACTCGATGCCTTACGAGGACCGGCTGCTGTTCACCACGGTGTCGATCGGCATTGCCTGGATCGATGCCGGGTTGAACGGACACGACCTGTTGCGACGCGCCGATCGGGCCATGTATCGCGCAAAGCAGCTCGGGCGCAACCGCGTCGTTACTTACGAGGCAACCGTCGAGGGCTAGCGGGCGCGGGCCGGCGGACTGTATTGCGCGCCGCGCAAGCTGTAGCACAATGGGCTGTCACGAACGGAAGCCTACACATGCGTATCTGCGTCTATGCCGCGTCCAGCCCCCAGGCGGCGCCCGAATTCCACGCTGCGGCGCGCGCTCTGGGAGAAACCCTGGCGAGTAATAACTGCACCATCGTTTATGGCGGCGGGTCGCAGGGCCTGATGGGTTCGCTCGCCGATGGCGCACTGTCGCGGGGCGGCGAAGTGATCGGCATCCTGCCCAAATTCATGGCCGACCTGGAATGGGGCCACCCGGGCCTGACCCACCTCGACCTGGTGGAAGACATGCGCGAGCGCAAGCACAAGCTGTTGACCGGATCGGATGCCGTGGTTGCGTTGCCGGGTGGTTGCGGCACGCTGGAGGAATTGTTCGAGGCGATCACGCTGAAGCGGCTGGGCCTGTATTTCAATCCGATACTGCTGTTGAACACGCGTGATTTCTATTCGCCGCTGCAGTCCTTCCTGCAGCATGTGATAGACGAGCGCTTCCTCAATCCCGAGCATTCGCAGATGTGGTCGCTGGTGGATGCGCCCGAACAGGTATTGCCTGCCATCGCCGCCACGCCACCGTGGCGCGAAGACGCGCGCGACTATGCGATCGTGCGCTAGGACATGACCCAATTCCTCATCAAGGTATTGATCTCGGCGCTGCTGATAGCCGCCGTGTCGGAGATTGCCCGGCGCAGCTCATTGCTGGGCGCACTGCTGGCCTCCTTGCCGGTAACGTCCCTGCTGGCTTTCATGTGGTTGTATCGCGAGACCGGCGACACCGAAAAAGTGGCTGCGCTCAGCGCCGATATCTTCTGGCTGGTGCTGCCATCGCTGGTGTTGTTCCTGCTGCTGCCGGTGTTGCTGCGCCATGGCTGGAATTTCTGGGCCAGCCTGGGCATTTCCAGCGCCGCGACCGCCATCGCCTACGGCGCGATGGTCTTGGCGCTTCGCGCCTGGCGCGTCGCCTAGGGCATCCGCGTTTCCGACATCCGGAAGGCCACGACCAAACCGGATCCAAACGTCATCGCGGCGACCAGCCACATCGCCGCCGATAGCCCGAACAGGTCGGCGGTGATTCCCGCCAGCAACGCGCCGACGGCATAACCCAGGTCGCGCCAGAACCGGTACACACCGACCGCGGAAGCGCGCCAGGCCGGATGCGCGACATCTCCGATCGCGGCGAGCAGGGTCGGATAGACCATCGCCGTGCCGATGCCGAGCAATACCGCGCCCGAAGCAAACACGACGAAGTCATTCCCCATCGTGATGGCGACGATGCCCAGCGCCTGCACCCACATGCCCCAGGCGATGAGCCACTTGCGCCCGACCCGGTCCGACCACGCGCCAGTGAATAATTGCCCGATGCCCCAGGTCGCCGGATACAAGGCGGCCAAGGTGCCGATGCGCGCGAGGTCCATCTGCGCCGCCGCGAACACGATGGGAAACAATCCCCAGGCCATGCCGTCGTTCAAGTTGTTGACCAGTCCGGCCTGGCTGATGCTGGACAGGTTTCGATCACGCAAGCTGGTGCGCCAGAAGATCTCGCGCTGCGTCGGCAGCGTTTCGGCAGCCATCGCGCCGTGCATCGCTGCTTCCTGCGCGACATGATGCGATGTTTCGCGAACGGCGAAAATTGAAAGCAGCAAGCCGATGGCGACAAAGGCTACGCCGAGATAAAAAGGTTCGGGGCGCAAGCCATGCCGCGCCGCGATGTAGCCGGTAGCGAGTGCGCTCAGCGCCACTGCGAAGTAGCCGGCGAACTCGTTCAGGCCCATGGCGAGTCCGCGCTTGTGCGGACCGGCCAGGTCGATCTTCATGATGACGGTCGTCGACCAGGTCAGTCCCTGGCTGATGCCGAGCAGCGCATTCGCCGCCAACACCCAGTTCCAGCTAGGCGCCCACATCAAAAGGAACGGCACCGGCGCGGCGACCCACCAACCGGCGATCAACACGTGCCTGCGCCCGAAGCGATCCGACAAGCGGCCGGCCAGGTAATTGGTGAACGCCTTGGTCAGCCCGAATACGACGATGAAGGAAAGCACCGCCGTCTTCGCGACGAGGTGGAATTCCTGTTCGGCAATGGCGGGAAGGATCGAACGCTCCATGCCGACCATCGCGCCAACGAAGGCGTTGACCAGCACCAGCAGCGAGAACTGACCGAGGTTTTCGCGCAGGCCGAGTCGTATCTGGTTCATGTCCTCGGCTGCCCGTGTTCGCGCTGCGGCTTATTCCTCGCCGGACGAGGTGGACTCTTCGGGTTCGAACGGATCGGCATCGGGCAACGAAGGATAATCGTCGTCATTGCGCGTGGTGGTGACCGGCCCCGCGACCGGCATGCGCCGGCCCTTGGGTTGCGGCAGCAAGGCAACGGCGGCGTCTGCTTCCAGGATCAGTTCGCTGCGACGGCCATCGGGAATTTCCTGCCAATGGCAATCGAGGATTGCGCCTTCCAGCGCGTACAGCAGGTTGAGGCTGGGCTTGAAGCCAGCGCGCTTCACGCGGACGAACGCGGCCAGCGAGCCAACGGATTTCAGATCATCCAGGCTGCGTACGCCGGTCTGGCGGAGCCAGGCCATGGACTTGGGCCCGATGTTGCGCAGTTTTTCGCTCATCGGATCGACTCCAGGAAAATTCCGGCAATGGTTTCAAGACCGGCTTGATCGTCGGCGTCGAAGCGGTTCGTGATGGGGCTGTCGAGGTCGAATACGCCCAGCAGGCGCTCGCCGTCGAACAAGGGCACCACCAACTCTGAGCGCGATGCGGAATCGCAGGGGATGTGCCCGGGGAATTCTTCGACATCGGCCACACGCTGGGTCAGCCGCAGCAGGGCGGCGGTGCCGCACACGCCTTTTCCCAGCGCGATGCGCACGCAGGCGGGGCGGCCCTGGAAAGGCCCGACCACCAGTTCGGTGCCGTCATAAAAATAGAACCCGACCCAATTAAGCTCGGGCAGTGCGTGGAAAACCAGCGAGGAAAGATTGGCCGCATTCGCGGTGCGGTCGCGTTCGCCCGCGAGCAGGCCGCGCGCCTGCGCGGCGAGTTCAGCGTATTGCTCGGTCTTGCTGCCAGACAGGGCGGCCGTGTCGAACATGGGGGGCGGTTTCCGCGGTGGGCCGCCAGTGTACCAGCGCAGGCCGCTGCTAGACTGACGGCATGGACGGCCATGCACGCGGCTATTACCTGACCGGCACCGACACCGGCATTGGCAAGACAGTGGCCAGCGTGGCGCTGTTGCACGCCTTCGCGCGCAACGGATTGCGCGCCACGGGCATGAAGCCAGTCGCCAGTGGCTGCGCGATGACCAGCGAGGGCTGGCGCAACGACGATGCGCTAGCGCTGCAGGCTGCCAGCAAGCCGGCGCACTTCTACGGCCTGCATAACCCGTTCGCGCTGCCCGAGCCCACGGCGCCGCAGATTGCTGCCGCCAGCGCCGGCATATCCGTCAGCATGCCGCCTATTGCCCTGGCGTACGAACAAATGGCGCCTTCCGCCGACGCGATGGTCGTGGAAGGTGTCGGTGGCTGGCTGGCGCCGCTCGCCAACGAACTGGAGCAGTCCACGCTCGTCTCGGCGCTGAACCTGTCGGTGATCGTTGTGGTCGGATTGCGGCTGGGCTGCCTGAGCCATGCGCGTTTGACTGAACGCGCCATCCTCGCCGACGGCTTGCCGATTTCCGGTTGGATCGGCAATGCGGTCGAGGCCGACTTTCCCAAGGCGTCCGAGTACAAGGCCCTGCTGCGTTCATCCCTGGTGTCGCCCTGCCTGGGCTGGTTGCCGTGGAATGCGCATCCCTTCGATCCTGAACTGGCAGCGCGCCTGGTCTTGCCGGTGGCCCTGGTCTGACTTACGGCAGGGTCGGGCGGAGTCGGGAATTACTATACTGACCAGTCTTTCGGACCGGTCGTCCACCAGCCAAGGGCCTGCGCATGCGTCGATTCATTCCCCTCCTGATCATCGTCGGCGCGTTGCTGTTGGCCGTCGCGGGATATCTGCTCTTCTTCGCGAAGGGACAGGATGCGCCAGGCGCGGGGCAGGGTGGTCCGCCGGGCGGCATGCCGCCTACCGCCGTCGAGACGGTTCGCGTGCGCATGCGCAGCTTGCCCAACCAGTTCGAAACCGTAGCGACGCTGCGCGCCGATGAATCGATCGTGGTCCGCCCCGAAGTGGCGGGCCGCATCCAGAACATCCATTTCGCCGAAGGCGAGAATGTGGCGGCGGGCGCGTTGTTGTTCACGCTCGACGATGCGCTGACGCGCGCCGACCTCAACGAGGCGAACGCCAACCTGCAGAACAGCAAGCGCGCCTACACCCGCGCCAACGAACTCGCCGGTCGCCAGTTGATCGCCAAGTCCGACCTGGACACCACGCAGGCCGAGCTGGCGGTGAACCAGGCGCGTTCGGCGTCGGCGCAGACGCGTCTGTCGAAGACGCAGATCCGCGCGCCTTTCTCCGGCGTCACCGGCCTGCGCACTGTCAGCGAAGGCGATTACGTCAACGTCGGCCAGGAGCTCGTGCAACTGGTCCGGCTCGATCCGATCGAGCTCGACATGCGTGCGCCCGAAGTCGTGCTGTCGAGCCTGGCCGTCGGGCAGAAGCTCGACTTCGGTGTGGATGCCTACCGCGATGAAATCTTTTCGGCCACGGTAGTGGCTATCGCGCCCACCGTGGATGCCGGCGGGCGCAGCGTCGCCTTGCGCGCGCGCCTCGAGAATCCTGATCGCAAGCTGCGGCCGGGCATGTCGGCCCGCGCCCGCATCACGCTGGCCACCAACGCGCGCGCGCTGCTGGTGCCCGAGCAGGCGATCTGGCCGAGCGGCGAACAGAAGATGCTGTACGTCGTGACCGCTGGCGTTGCCAAACTGGTTCCTGTCACCCTCGGCATTCGCCAGCCCGGCCTGGTGGAAGTCACCTCCGGCCTCAAGGACGGCGATGAAGTCGTCGTCACCGGCCAGCTCAAGCTGCACGACGGCGCCAACGTCAAGACGCAGCCCGCCTCGGAAACCAAGTAATGGTCCTGTCAGACATGTCGATCCGTCGCCCGGTACTGGCGACGGTGATGAACCTGGTGATCCTGCTGGTCGGCCTGATCTGCTACGACCGGCTCGCCGTGCGCCTGATTCCGAACGTCGATGTTCCCGTGGTGACCGTCGCCACCGGTTATCCGGGCGCGAATGCACAGGTGATCGAATCGCAGATCACCAAGCCCATCGAGGATGCGCTGTCGGGCATCGAGGGCATCGACTTCATCCAGTCGGTGAGCCGCGCCGAATCGAGCCAGGTGACAGTGCGTTTCCGGCTTGACCGCGATGCCGACGCCGCCGCGTCCGACGTGCGCGATCGCGTGGCGCAGGCGCGTGGCGCGCTGCCCGATGAAGCCAACGAGCCGATCGTCCAGAAGCAGGAAGCCGACGCGCAGCCGATCATCTATCTGGCGTTTTCGTCGGACCGGCATTCGCTGATCGAGATCGCCGACTACGCCAATCGCGTGGTGAAGGACCGGGTGCAGAACATCCCCGGCGTCGCCCAGGCGCAGGTCTACGGCAATCGCTATGCGATGCGGGTCTGGCTGGATCCGGAAAAGATGGCGGCCGTGTCGATGACGCCGGCCGAAGTCGAAGCTGCGCTGCGCGCGCAGAATGTGGAAATCCCCGCCGGTCGCGTCGAAAGCCGCCAGCGTGAATTCACCGTGCTGTCGCAGACCGACCTGCGCACGCCAGCGGAATTCGAGAAGATCATCCTGGCGCGCACCGCCGGTTACCTGGTGCGCCTGGGTGATGTGGCCAAGGTCGAGCTGGGCGCGGATTCGTCGCGCTTCCGTGCGCGCTTCAACGGCAACAACGCCATTCCGCTCGGCATCGTCAAGCAGGCCGTCGCCAATCCGTTGGAGATTTCCGAAGCGCTGAAGGTGATGCTGCCGCAACTCACCCGCACGCTGCCCGAGGGCATGAAGGTCGAGATCGCCTACGACTCGACCGTGTTCATTTCCAAATCCATCCACGAGGTGTACGTGACGGTTGGCATCGCCGTGGTGCTGGTGGTGCTGGTGATCTTCCTGTTCCTGCGCAGCTGGCGCGCGGTGCTGGTGCCGCTGGTGACCATCCCGGTGTCGTTGGTCGGCGCGTTCGCGATCATGTACCTGCTCGGCTTCACCATCAACACGCTCAGCCTGCTGGCGATGGTGCTGGCGATCGGCCTGGTGGTGGACGACGCCATCGTCATGCTGGAAAACATCTACCGCAATGTCGAGAACGGCATGCCGCCGATGGAAGCGGCGTTCAAGGGCAGTCGCGAAATTGGTTTTGCCATCATCGCCATGACCATGACGCTGGCGGCCGTGTACGTGCCGTTCGCCTTCTCGACCGGTCGCAGCGGCAAGTTGTTCATCGAATTCGCCTTGACGCTGGCCGGCGCGGTGCTGGTGTCGGGCTTCACGGCCCTGACGCTGTCGCCGATGATGAGTTCGCGCCTGCTGCGGCACGAGAAAAAGCACGGCCAGCTGTACGAAATGGGCGAACGCATCCTGCGCGGCCTCGACAACGCCTATTCGAACACGCTGAAAAAGGTCCTGTCGCATGGCGGCATCGTGATCGGCATGGCGGGCATCGTACTGGTCGGCGTGTTCCTGCTGTGGCGGATGCTGCCCAATGAATTGGCGCCGGCCGAGGACCAGGGCCTGGTGATCGGATTCGCGACCGCGCCGGAAGGCGCGACCATCGATTACACCGACAAGTATGCGAAGGAGATGGAGGCTGCGTTCCGGAAGATTCCGGAAATGGAGCGCTTCTTCGAGATCGTCGGCTTCAACGGCGTGACGTCCGCCATCGGTTTCGTGCGCCTGAAGGACTGGTCGGAACGCGACCGCACGTCGCAGGAAGTGGCAGGCTCCCTGTTCCCGACCTTCATGGGCATTACCGGCGTGATGGCCTTCCCGATTACGCCGCCGCCGCTGGGCCAGGGTGGCTTCGGCCAGCCGGTGAGCTTCGTGGTGCAGACCACGGGCAGTTGGGAAGACCTGGATGCGCTGGTCAAGAACATGATGGGCAAGATTGCGGAAAACCCGCGGCTGACCAATCCCGATTCCGACCTGAAGTTGAACAAGCCCGAGCTGCGCGTCGAGCTCAACCGCGACAAGATCGCCTCCATCGGCACCAACGTGACTGCCGTGGGCCGCACTCTGGAAACGATGCTGGGTGGCCGGCGCGTCACGCGCTTCAAGAAGGGTTCGGAACAATACGATGTGATCGTGCAGGTAGCCGACGACGCACGTCGCACGCCCGAAGACCTGTCGAACATCTTCATCAAGGGAGGCGACGGAAGCATGGTGCAGCTCGACAACGTGGCGACGGTGCGCGAGACCGTTGCGGCGAAGGAGCTCAACCACTTCAACAAGTTGCGCGCGGCGACCATCAGCGTCGGCCTCGCGCCCGGTTATTCGCAGGGCGAGGCACTGGACTGGATGGAGAATGCCTTGCAGGAAGTGGCGCCGGGCGCGCAGTACGACCTGGCCGGGCAGTCGCGCGAATTCCGCGAATCCGGTTCCAGCGCGATCGTGATGCTGTTGCTCGCGCTGGCTTTCATCTATCTGGTGCTGGCGGCGCAGTTCGAGAGTTTCATCGACCCGGTGGTGATCCTGGTGTCGGTGCCGCTGGCGGTGTTCGGTGCGTTCGCCTGCCTGGTGCTGTTGAACATCGGCGCCGACCTGAAGCTGTGGCACACGGTGGGCTCGTGGAATATCTACACGCAGATTGGCGTGGTGACGCTGATCGGCCTGATTTCCAAGCACGGAATCCTGATCGTGGAGTTTGCCAATCAGCTGCAGGAGAAAGGCAGGAGCAAGGCGCAGGCTGCGTTGGAAGCGGCTGGATTGCGCTTGCGTCCGATCCTGATGACAACCGGCGCGATGGTGCTCGGTTCGGTGCCGTTGGCCCTGGCCGCCGGCGCCGGCGCCGAAGCGCGCCACCAGATCGGCTGGGTGATCGTCGGCGGCATGAGCTTCGGCACGCTGCTGACGCTGTTCGTAGTGCCGGTGGTCTATGTATTGATCGCGCGTGACCGCCATGGCGTGTCGGTGGAAGCCGCAGCGGACGCGGCGGCTTCCACCTGATGAATGACCTGATGTACGGCAACTGGCTGGCCAACGGCGTCGTGGTATTGGCCACGATCGCCGCAGTCTGTCTGTGTGTGCTGGTGCATTACGAAGGCCTGAGCCTGCTTGGAAGGGGTTTGGCCAAACGCCACGACCATCAGCCGCGCCGCAAGGTGCTCTATGGCATTTTTGCGGTACTCGTCCTGCACATTATCGAGATCTGGTTGTTTGGCATCACGCATTGGGCGCTGTTGCTATGGCCTGAAACCGGCCATCTCGTTTCAGCGACGACCACCGGCTTCCTCGACACGATCTACCTGTCGGCGATGACCTATACCACCGTGGGATTCGGCGATCTGGCGCCGGTCGGCCCCATCCGTTTCCTGGCAGGCACCGAAGCATTGACCGGGTTCGTGATGATTACCTGGTCGGCGTCCTTCACCTTCCTTGAAATGGAAAGGTTCTGGCGTCGCTGACCGTCGCCTGCACGCGATGTCGCCTTTCAG
The DNA here is from genome assembly GCA_001801685.1 of Gammaproteobacteria bacterium RIFCSPHIGHO2_12_FULL_63_22. GTDB lineage: Bacteria > Pseudomonadota > Gammaproteobacteria > Xanthomonadales > Xanthomonadaceae > Arenimonas. The sequence goes on from MGYJ01000077.1 coordinate 51,303, forward strand.
GCAGGGCCGCTGTAGCGACAGCCAGAGGTACAGGTTTCGTGCACCACCACCGTGGATAGGGCGGGCAGCGTCGGCTTCAGGCGCTCCCAGATCCAGATGGCGAGCCGTTCGCTGGTCGGATTCTCGAGGCCTTCGATATCGTTGAGGTAGTGATGGTCCAGCCGGTCGTACAGCGGCTGGAAAGCCTGCTTGACCTCGGAAAAATCCATCACCCAGCCGGTGTCCGCGCCGGGTTCACCCGATACGACCAGCTCGACGGCGAAGCTGTGCCCATGGAGATTCGCGCACTTGTGTCCCGCCGGTACGTTGGGCAAGCGGTGCGCGGCTTCGATGCGGAAGATCTTGAAGATGTCCATTCGGTCGGCAGTTTAACACCGACGCAGCAAGCGGTTAGATGCCGAACGGATAGGTGTCAGGTACCTCGCGCACCTGCCATTGCGATGGGATGTCCAAAGGTTCGAGTGCGCTGGTTTCATCCAGGTGGAACAGCGCATCGAACTGGCCACTCACCGATGCCCGGAAATAGTGGCTGTCCATTTCCGTTTCGGGTCGATAGATGACGCCGATCGCACGTTCGAGCAGCTCGGGCCGCAGCGACTGCGCGATGTCCGGCTGCATGGCCAGGTAAAACCGGTCCAGCCCGGTCCGGTAGAACAGGTGCTCGACGCTGTCCGGGTGCGCGGGCCGGACCCAACGGTGTTCGGCCGGCGCATCCCAGTCCTGCGCGGCGGTCACGTGCCCGGTGTAGGTGGTGAAGCCCACCAGCAACACGTTCGACGGTCCGGCTTGTTCGCGCAGCAATTGGCCGACATTCCATTCGCCGCGCTCGCCCATCTGCGTGGCGCGGGCATCGCCCAGGTGCGAGTTGTGCGCCCAGACTACGATCCGGCCTTCGCGGCCGCTGCCGCGCAGGTGTCGCCGCAATGCGAACAGCGTGTCCACCATATGCGAATCGCGCAGGTTCCAGGAATTGACGCGGCCGGTGAACATCATCCGGTAATAGCGTTCGGCGTTGAGGATGACGCTGGCGTTGCGTTCGGCGAAGAACTGTTCGTCGCGCGCCGCCTCACCATCCTGCAATTGGTAGTCCGGCGCCTTGCGCACGAGGTCCGAAAGCAAGGCGGCGGCCTGGTCCCGGCAGGGCGGGCGAAGGCCCGATGCTGCTTCGTAGCCGTAGCCTTGCGGATCGCGCACATGGTCGAGGCCGACGTACAGGCGGCGCGCCATTTCGGCCTGTTCGGGGTCCACGTCCTGCAAGTACTCGATCACCGAGTCGGCGGATCGGTAGAGGCTGTACAGGTCCATGCCGTAGAAGCCCACGCGCCGGTCGGGCAATGACGCCTGGTTGTGCGCGCGCAGCCAGGCGATGAAGGCACGCACGTCCTGGTTTCTCCACATCCAGGTGGGAAATCGCTGGAAGTCGCCGAAGGCCTGGTCGATAGACCCATCGCCACCGCCCAGCACGAACCGGTTCAGCCGATACGCATCGGGCCAGTCGGCCTCCACCGCCACGGCATCGAAGCCATGCTCGCGGACCAGGCGCTGGGTCAGTTCGGCGCGCATGGCATAGAACTCGTGCGTGCCATGCGTGGCCTCGCCGAGTAATACGAACTGGCGATCGCCGACAAGCCGGAGCAATGCGTCGTAGTCGCCTGCGCCGCCGCCAAGCGGAACGGCGGCGTGTCGCAGGGCATCGAGTGTTGATGGATGGCGAATGCTCATGGGCACCTCGCTCGCGACGATTTGGATTCCTGGCCGTGCGCACGAGTCTGCACCCTGGCGACGCGCCGATCTTGAGCGAGGTCAAGCCGTCCGCCATGGAAGGGCGGATAGTGATGCTGGGGCGCATGCCCGGGTGGGTGTGTCGGCCATTCTGGAGCTGAAGCCATGCTTTCGATTCCATTTCGCGATCGCATCGATGCCGCCCGCCAACTGGCCGGGGCGCTGGAAAAATTCCGCGGCTCCCGACCCGTGATCCTGGCAATTCCCCGCGGCGCTGTCGCCATGGGCCGTGTCATCGCCGACGCGCTGCAAGGCGAACTCGACGTGGTGCTGGTACGCAAGATCGGCGCGCCGGGCAATCCGGAATTCGCGATTGGCGCGGTGGACGAACAAGGCCGGTTGATGCTCGGTCCGTATGCACAAGAGGTCGGAGCCGACGCCGACTACATCGAAGACGAAGTCGAACGCCAGCTGCAGTTGATTCGCCGTCGCCGCCAGGCCTACCGGCCCGGCCAGCCGGCAATCGCGTTGGCTGGACGCACGGTGATCGTGGTGGACGACGGACTCGCGACCGGCTCCACCATGATCGCCGCCTTGCAGGCCGTTCGCGGCCAGCAGCCCGCGCACCTGGTTTGCGCCGTGCCCGTGGCGGCGCGCGACAGCCTGGCGCATGTGGCGGACTACGCAGATGAAGTGGTCTGCCTTGCAACGCCACGGCCATTCAATTCCGTCGGTCGCTATTACCTGGATTTCACCGGCGTCACTGACGAGGAAGTGATCGAGCTGCTTGCAGCACCGCCTGCAACGTCCGCGCGCGTCGCGGAAGATTCGCGGGCCGCGACGACTTCGCACGCGGTCGCCTGGCATGCGGCCGTCCGCATTCCTGCCGGATCGGTTTCGCTCGAAGGCGTTCTGGAAGTTCCGGCTGGTGTGCGGGGGCTGGTGATATTTGCGCATGGCAGCGGCAGCAGCCGGCACAGTTCGCGCAACCAATGGGTCGCCGGCGAACTGCGCAAACGCGGCTTCGGCACGTTGCTGTTCGACTTGCTGACGACGGAAGAAGACCGAGACCGCGCCAATCGCTTCGACGTATCCATGCTGGCCGGGCGACTAAGCGCCGCCATCCGCCATGTGCGAACGCTGCCGGCCTGCGCTGCGCTGCCGATCGGCCTGTTTGGCGCCAGCACCGGCGCCGCTGCGGCGCTGATCGCGGCGGCCGAAAATCCAGCGAACGTCGCCGCCGTGGTATCGCGCGGTGGCCGACCGGATTTGGCCGGCTCGCGAACCTGTTCGAAAGTTCGCACGCATACCCTGTTGCTGGTGGGTGGTGCCGATACCGAAGTGCTCGAACTCAATCGGCAGGTCGCGGCCGTGATGGGCGAGTGGGCCGAACTGGTGGTGGTGCCGGGTGCGAGCCATTTGTTCGAAGAGCCCGGCACCCTCCAACAAGTGGCCGGGGAGGCTGCGGATTGGTTCGCTGCCTGGCTGTAGGCAACGGCATCCAGGCACGGACTAGGTTGGGTGGCTGGTATCAGGCCTGCGCCACCCGCACGGCGGTGACCTTGTATTCCGGCGCGCCGGTCATGGCATCGCGCGCCGATCCGGTGAGCCGGTTCACGGCCCGATCCGGATCGTGGAAGGTGGCAAACAGTTGTCCCGGCGCCACCGCATCGGTGATGCGCAGCGGCAACGTGGCGCTGCCATGGCGACTTTCGACGCGCACGTTGGCGCCGTGCTCCAGGCCGAGTTGCGTCGCATCGTATGGATGCATGTCGAGGGTATCGGTCGGGCGCAAGGCCTGCTGCGGCGTGCGTCGCGTCATCGTGCCGACGTTGAACTGATGCAGGGTGCGGCCGGTGTTGAGCAGCAACGGATAATCGGCGTCGGTCTTTTCTGCGGTCGGGCGATAGCCGATCCGTTCGAGCTTTGCGCGTTTGCCGTGCGAGAACTCGCCGACGTGCAGTACGGGTGTACCCGGATCGGTTTCGTCCCGGCACGGCCACTGCAAGCCCTGCTGGTCGAGGCGATCGTAGGAAATGCCCGCGACGGCCGGCCACAGTTGCCGGACCTCGTTCCAGGTGGACTCGGCATCGGCGCGTGCGAATTGCGCATCAAAGCCGAGTGCGCGCGCCAGCCGGCAGGTAATTTCGGAATCATCCAGCGCCTTGCCGCGCGGCGACAGCGCGCGCCGCACGCGCTGGATGCGACGCTCGGAATTCATGAAGGTGCCGTCTTTTTCGAAACTTGAAACCGCTGGGAAGAATACGTGGCCGAAGGACGCAGACGTTTCGGTCTGGAACAGGTCCTGCACGATCACCAGTTCGATTCGTGACAGGGCCTCGGCGGTTTCCCGCGCGTTGGCGAGGCTGGCGAACAGGTCGTAGCCAACCACGTACAGCGCCTTCAGTCGTCCTGCTCGCGCGGCGTCCATCATCTCGAGCAGGTTCAAGCCTGGTGCGCGGGGAAGTTCGACGCCCCAGGCCGCTTCAAAGCGCTCGCGCGCATCGCGGATGCGCACCGAGCCGGGCAGCGTGCCCGGGTCGCAACCCATCACCGCCGAACCCTGCACATTGTTCTGGCCGCGAAGCGGATTGATGCCCGCGCCCGGCCGGCCGAGGTTGCCGGTCAGCAGCGCGAGGTTGACCAGGGCCATTACGCCTTCGGTGCCCTGCACATGTTCGGTCATGCCCAGGCCGTGCAGGCACATCGCAGATGGCGCCCCGGCATACAGGCGCGCGGCGCGGCGGATGTCGTCCGCGCTGACGCCGCAAATCTCCGCGGCGCGTTCCGGCGTCCATGGCGCGATGAATGTCTCGAATGCTGCGAAGTCATCCACGCGCTGGGCGATGAAGTCGCGATCGACCAGGCCTTCGGCCAGCATCACCTGCGCCAATGCGTTGACCAGCGGCAGGTTCGTGCCCGGGCGCAGGGCCAGGTGCACGTCGGCAATCTCCGCGAGCCCGGTCCGGCGGGGATCGATGACGACCAGCTTGGCGCCATGCAACACGGCCTGCCGGATCCTCGCGCCGACCACCGGATGGTTCTCCAGTGGGTTGGCGCCGGCAATCAGGAAACAGCCGGCATTTTCGATATCGTCGAAACTGTTGGTGGCCGCGCCTGCGCCGAGCATGTGCTTGAGTGCCGCGGCACTGGGCGTGTGGCAGACCCGCGCACAGCAGTCGACATTGTTGCTGCCGATGGCGATGCGCGCGAATTTCTGCACGAGATAGTTTTCTTCGTTGGTCGCGCGTGCCGATCCAAGCACGCCCACCGCATCCGGGCCATGTTCGGCGACGATGCGACGCAGGCCGTCCGCGGCAAAGCCGATCGCCTCGTCCCATTCGACATCGTGCCAACCATCGCTGCGGCGCAGTCGTGGCGACGTCGCGCGGTCGTCGGCATCCACATAGGCGTGCGCGTAGCGACCTTTCACGCACAAGTGGCCCTTGTTCACCGGCGCGGCGAGGAAGGGGCGCGCGGCGACGATGCGATCGCCGGCCACGCCGATATCGAGTTCGCAACCGACGCCGCAGTAAGGGCAGGTGGTTCGCGTCCAACGCGCCGCGGCCGGTTTCATCCAGGCACTGGCGTCGGTCAACGCGGCGGTCGGGCAGGTATCCACGCAGGCGCCGCAACCGACGCACGGACTGTCCGCTAGCGGCAGGTCGCCTTCGGTGCCGATGCGCAGGTCGTCGCCGCGACCGAACACATGCCAGACCGATTCGCCCTGCAGGTCGTCGCAGATGCGTACGCAGCGCTGGCAGGCAATGCAGCGGCTCATGTCCACGCGGATGTAGGGGTGCGAAGTGTCGAGGCGGGCAGCTTCCGTATCTGGCGCCCGGCTGGCGATGCCGCGTGCGAGCAGCTCACGATGCAGCGGCTTGTCGGGAAAGCGCGCCAGGTCGGCCGGGGAGGCGCTGTCTGCGAGTTGTTCGAACAGGTTCTGCCGGAAGGCATCCAGCGCAGGCGACGACGACCGGATCTGGCAGCCTTCCACCAGCAGCTCGTGGCAGGCGGTGCGATTGTGGAAGGCCTGGCCGGGGCCAGCGGCGACTTCAACCGCGCAGGACCAGCACTGGCCGATCGGCGCGAGTCGCGGGTCGTGGCACAGGGTGGGTGGCGCCGCGCCGCGTGCCTGCAGCGCCTGCAAAACCGATTGCCCCGCAGGGAGCGTCAGTTCGGCCCCGTCAATCACCACCTTCAGCGTCGCCGCGTCCATGGCCTAGTGTTGCATTACCAGCCGCAGATACAAAAAACCCGCCGGTGGGCGGGTCTTTCGGAATTACTTGCCGCTGACGTGGCTGCTGTACTTCTTGCCGCGCAGGCGCGCTACGCGACGTCGTGCTCTTGAACGCTTCATGGCAAAGGCCTTGTAGTTCGTGGATGAAGACGGGCACGAGTGCCGACGCCGCGAATAGTGGTGGCTATAGGTGGACTCGAACCACCGACCTCAGCATTATGAGTGCCGCGCTCTAACCGGCTGAGCTACATAGCCACACGAGCCCGCCAAATGCTGGCGGGGCCGCGAATTCTACCCGGCTGGGCCCCGAGTATCAAACTAGTGGCGATGCTTGTTAGCCCGGCCGCGCCTGTGGCAGTCTGGCGTCAGTGATGTCTTTGGAGTCCGATCGTGATCGATCCGGACGGTTACCGCCCCAACGTGGGCATCGTGCTCATGCGCACGGATGGTCAATTGTTCTGGGCCCGCAGGGTGAACCGGGATGGTTGGCAGTTTCCGCAAGGCGGCATGAATACCGATGAAACCCCGCTTGAGGCCATGTACCGTGAGTTGCGCGAGGAAGTGGGCCTGGAACCGGAGCACGTGGAAGTGCTCGGGGCCACGCCCGGCTGGCTGCGTTATCGGCTGCCCCAGCGCTGCGTAAGGCGCGGCTCACGGCCGGCCTGCATCGGCCAGAAGCAGGTCTGGTTCCTGCTGCGCCTGCACGGCCAGGAAAGCGACTTGCGCCTGGACCTGACCGACAAGCCCGAGTTCGACAGTTGGCGCTGGGTCGACTTCTGGTACCCCGTGGAAAACGTCGTGACCTTCAAGCGTGAGGTCTATGTCCGGGCTTTGCATCATTTGGCGCCTTTTGCCCGGCAGATCGCCGGAGATGACGCCATTTCGGCCGCCAATGCCCCGGCCCTGCCCGAACCCCCGGTGCGCAAGAACGTCGTCCGCTGAACGGCCCGCGGCACGCGGTTGACAACCATTCTCATTTGAAGTCAAATGCAAGTGGTTCTCATCCGGGTTCTTCCATGTACGTCTGCATCTGCCACGGAGTCACCGATCGCGAGATCCGCCAGGCCGCGGCCGATGGCGTGCGCGAAATCCACGTGCTGACCATGCGCACCGGCGCCGGGTCCAACTGCGGCAGCTGCCTGCCGATGGCGGCCGAGTTGCTCGCCGACGCGGTTGCATCCCAGGCTTTCCCGCTGCAGATCCTGCAAGCCGCCTGAGCGCTTGCAGCGCTCCCCGATGGGAGCGATTCCGATTACGGCGTCGTCGCGGGTGCTGCGCTAAAGTGGCGGCTTGCCACGAAGGAGCGTAGCCATGAAAGGCGACATCAAGGTCATCGAGCATCTCAACAAGGCGCTGTACAACGAGCTGGTCGCCATCAACCAGTATTTCCTGCACGCCCGCATGTACAAGAACTGGGGCCTGAAGGAACTGGCCGAGCACGAGTACAAGGAATCGATCGACGAGATGAAGCACGCCGATCGCCTGATCGAGCGCATCCTGTTCCTCGATGGCCTGCCCAACCTGCAGAACCTCGGCAAGCTGATGATCGGCGAGTCGCCGCGCGAAGCGCTGGAATGCGACCTGAAGCTCGAGATGCTGGCGGTGCCCGACCTGAAAGTCGCGATCGCCTATTGCGAACAAGCCGCCGACTACGTGTCGCGTGATTTGTTCGCGGCGATCCTGGAGTCCGAGGAAGAGCACATCGACTGGATCGAGACGCAGCTGGCGCTGATTGCGCGCCTGGGCGAAGGCACTTACCTCCAGACCAAGATCGGATCCTGATCAGGCGTCAAGCGCGGCCAGGGCCGCCTTGGCGCGACGGAATTCATTCTCCAGCATCAATACCGCCAGTGACGGCTTGGGCAGCGATTCTGTGCGCGCGCCAAACTCGATGCGCTTGGCCACCGACGACAGGGCCAGTGCACCGAGGTTCGCGCTCGAAGACTTGAGCGTGTGCGCCGGCGCCACCATGGCCGCGATGTCGTTGCCGGCAGCGGCGGCGCGCAGGCGCTCGATGTGCAGCGGTGCGTCTTCCAGGAAAAGTTTGACCAGGCCCTGGTATTCGGTGCCCATGATCGAGCGCAGTTCTTCGACCACTTCCATTTCGAGCACCGGTGCGGTCGGACCTGCGGGCGGGGCGGCGGAGGGTGCGGGCGCGGCTGCGGCGGCGGCGAACCGTGCTGCATTTTGCGCGGCGGCCGGCGCGGCGGGAGCCACTGCCGCGGGAGTTGCGGCAACGGGCGCCACCGAAGCCGCCACGGCGACCGGCCGGGAAGCGGCGGGCGCTGCAACGACAGCGGGAGCCTCTGGCGAAGGCGCCGGCAGGGTTGGCCGTGGCCCGTTCATTCGCCGTGGCGATCGTTGCAACCACAAGGCGAGGCTCGCCTCGAGCAGGCGGCGGTCCACCGGCTTCGACAGATAATCGTCCATGCCCGAGTCCAGGCATTTCTGGCGGTCGCCGGCCATGGCGTTTGCCGTCATGGCAATGATTGGCAGCGGCGACAGGTTGTTGGCGGCTTCATGCTGTCGCCACTCGGTGGTGGCGGTGTAGCCATCCTTCACCGGCATCTGGCAATCCATCAGCACCAGGTCGATATCGCCGGCGCGCATCTTCTCGATGGCGATGCCACCGTGGTCGGCGGTCTCGCAATCGAGCCCGAGCAATTTGATCAGGCTTTGCGCGACCTTCTGGTTGATCGGATTGTCTTCGACCAGCAATACGCGACCCTTCATGGCCGATGCGGCCACTTCCTTCGCGACCGGTTGTTCAAGGTCGGCGAATTCGGACGACAGGGTGGTGCCGCCGCCGGTGTTGATTCGTGCCGCGGGCGGCGTGGCGATGAAGGTGCTGATGGCCGTGCGCATTTCCGCCGAGCCCATCGTGCGCGACAGGATCAGTACCTGCTGGCCTTCGCTGAGTTCCGGCGCAGGCGCCTCCTGGCCCTTGAGGTAAACGACGGGGAGCGATTCGAATTCCGCGGAACGCTGCAGGTTGCGATGCAGGGCGATGGTGGTGCTGCGCACGCTGTTCAAGTCCACCATCAGCAGGTTGATGGCCCAATTGGCGCCGCGCGATTGCGCCGCGCGCAACTTGGCCAGGGCATCCTGCGTGGTTTCGCAATCGGCCAGCTGCGCGCCCCAGGCGGGCGCGGCCGACTGCATGCGCTGGCGCAATCCGGCGTCGGCGGTCAGCAGCAGGATGCGGCCGCCATTGAGGTCGGCGCGTTGCCCCTGCATGTCGCCCACGGCTTTCAGCAGCGGCACTTCGAACCAGAAGGTCGAACCGCGGCCGGGTTCGGAATCCACGCCGATGGTGCCGCCCATCAGGTCAACGATGCGCTTGCAGATGACCAGGCCCAGGCCGGTGCCGCCATACAGGCGCGTGGTGGATGCGTCGGCCTGCGCGAAGGCGCGGAACAGGTTGCCGAGGTTTTCCTTGCTGATGCCGATGCCGGTATCGCGAACTTCGAAACGCAGTTCGTGTTGCGTGCGGGACTCGCCCTTGCGGGTCACGACCACGGTAATGCCGCCGCGTTCGGTGAACTTCAGCGCGTTGCTGACGAGGTTGGTCAGGATCTGGCGCAGGCGCACCGGGTCGCCGCGCAGGGCCAGGCGTACGCCCGGGTCCAGCTGCAGGTTCAGGCGCAGGCCTTTGCTCTCCGCCGGTTTTTCCAGCAGGCGGATGATCGAATCGAGCAGCTCGCGCAGGTTGAAGCTGGTGGTTTCCAGCTGCAGCTTGTTGGCTTCGAGCTTGGAGAAATCGAGGATGTCGTCAACGATGCGCAGCATCTGCCGCGACGAGGTGTACGCGGTGCGCAGGAAATCCTGCTGGTCCGGCGCCAGCTTGGAGGTCATCAGCAGGTCCAGCATCGGGATGATGCCGTTCAGTGGGGTGCGGATCTCGTGGCTCATCGTGGCCAGGAACTCGCCCTTGGCCATCACTGCGGATTCGGCGGCCTGGCGTGCTTCCACCAGTTCGCGTTCCAGGTTGCGGTGGATTTCCAGCTCGCGATGCAACTGCTTCATCACGCGTTGCTGGTCGTCCGATTCCTGCACCGCTTCGACCAGGGCGCTGGTGCGCGAACTGACCGCGCGCCAGAGTCCGGCGACGGCCGCTGCGGACAGCAGCGCGGCGACGAAGGCGACCGTGTTCCAGTAGGAATTGGTCGTGTAGTAGGCGATGGCCTGGGCGACGGCAGCGCCGGCGGCGCCGGCAATCGCCAGCCAACGGGCAACGAGGAAGTCATTGGGCTTGAAGTACTTCATTCACAACACCGCCTGGTTGAAGTCGAAGTTCATGTCCTGGTCCGCTTGCTGGACCAGGTTGCCCTGGATGAAATCGATGCCGCTCATCCACAAGGTCGCCGCCGCCTGCGCGTCTTCCACGCCGTGGCCGATGACCTGCAGCTTGCGCCGGTGGGCGCGGGTGATCAGGCCCTTCACTTCCTCGCGCATGGCCGGGCTCAGGCTGCCCATCGTGTACTTGCGCGCCAGCTTCACGTAGGCCAGCGGCAACTCGTCGATCAGTGCCTCGGCGTCGGCGCCCGCCTCGAACTGGCTGAGGCAGAACTGCACGTCCACGGGCACCATCGCTTCGCAGAACTGGCGAACCGTCGCGGCATGCACGGCCACGTCTTCCAGGCGAAGTTCGACCACCAGGCTGCTGCCCGGCACGCCGCAGCCGGCGATTTCCGACTTGAGCCATTCCGCCTGGTCTGCCGCCGCCAGCGTCAGCGGCGACTGGGTGACGAACAGGCGCAGCAACTGGTTTTCGGCCAGGCGTTCCTTGATGAGCGCGAGCGCCTGCATCATTACCCAGCGATCGATCTCGATGATCAGGCTGGTGCGCTCGGCCATCGGGATGATTTCGGCGGCCGATCGCAACTTGCCGCTGGAATCACGCAGGCGCAGCAACACCTGGTACTGCGAGACATCGCTGCCGGCGACCGCGACCACTGGTTGGTACAACAGCACCAGGCTGTCCTGGTCGATGGCGTCGCGCACCTGCGAAAGCAGTGCGGCTTCCTTCACGGCTTCGGCGGCGCGCGGCGGCTCGAAGCGGCGCACGCCGCGTTCGTGGGTCCGCGCCTCGCGCGCGACCTTCTCCACCGCATTGATCATTGCACCGGAATCGGTGAAGGCATGCTTGAAGGCGCACACACCTACCGAAAGGCGCAGGCGCAGCGGATGGCCGAGCGCCTGGAAGGCGTTCTGCATGAGGGTGGCGCGCAGTTCGGTGGCCAGCGAGTCGAGGCGCAGTTCGTCCAGTTGCTTGTCGAGCAGCAGGTAGCTGCCATCGCCAAAACGCGTGGCGGGCAGGTGGCCTGCGGTGGCGGTCAGCATCCGGCTGACATCACCGAGCAGGATCTCCAGCGCGGTCAGGCCGATGCGCTCGCGCAACAGGCTCAGGCTTTCCACTTCCAGGAAGATCAGGCCGCCCGTCTGCTGGCCTTCCTGCAGGCTCTGGTCGAGTTGTTCCAGAAGCGTCTTGCGATAGACCAGGCCGGTGGCGGCGTCCTTGTCGGGACGCTTCACGCGGCGATTCTCCTGCTGGCGATGCCGGCGCACGCGCGTCTGCACTGCCGAGATCAGGTGTCGCGGGCGAATGGGCTTGCTGAGGAAATCGTCGCCGCCGGCGTCGATGGCGTCGAACTGCAGGTCTTCGCTGCTTTCGCCCGACAGGAAAACGATGGGCGTGTGCGCAAACGCTTCCTGTTCGCGGATCAGCGCGGTCAGCTCGATGCCGTTGGCGCCCGGCATGTTCAAATCCATCAGGATCAGGTCGGGGCGGAAGGATTTCAGCGCCGGCATCACGTCCAGTGCATCGATCACCACCAGCGAGTCCATGCCCGCGTTGCGCAGGATGCCTTCGGCGAACAGGGCCTGGCTGCGGTCGTCTTCCACGATCAGGATGCGGAAGCTTTCTTCGCGCTCGGGGTCGACCAGCGCCTGCAGTTTGCGCAGTACGTCGTTGGCGTTTTTCGGGTCCACGATCAGCAGATCCACGCCGGCGCGGCGCGCTGACAGGCGCAGTGCAATATCGTCGGCTTCGGAAATGGCGACCAGGCGCAGCGCCTGCTTGTTGCTTCGCGTCCTCGCCAGGCGCACTGCGGTGCCGGCGCTTTCCAGCAGGTCGCTGAAGCAGGCATCGATCAGGACGAGGTCAGCCGGCAGCGCGCTGAGCAATTCGTTGAGCTCGTCCACGTCCTCGAGCAGTTCGATTTCCAGGCCCTGCGCTTCGAAGCGTTGGTCCAGTTCGAGCGACAGGGGGCCGTAACCGGTGAGGTGATAGATGCGGAAGTCCGGCGGTAGCGAGATCGCAGCGTCGTTCTTGCCCGCAGGAGCGGCCGGTGCTGGCGCGGGAGGCGTAGCGGCAGCGGCAGCCACCTTCGCGGAAGCCGCCGCCGCAACCGCCGCAGTTTCGGCTGGCGTTGGCGCGGCGGGCTTTGCCGGGGCGGGAGTGATCGGTGCCGTCTTCGTTGTTGCCTTGCGCGGAGCGGCGGTTTTCGCCGGAGGCGGCGAGTCACCGGCCGCTGGCTTGGCGAATAGCGGCACGCCATCGCCCCAGACATCGAGGTCGTCGGCATCATCGGCGTCGGCCGTCGGTTCGCTGGCTTCGTCGGATACTTCGATGGCTGAAATCGTCAGCTCGACTTCTTCATAGACCAGCTCGACCCGCATTGCGTCTTCCGCTTCGGGTGCTTCCGCGGGAGGGGGCACGTTTTCGCCGAGTTCGGCGGCCAATGAATCTAGGCGCGCGCCGAGTACTTCGTCGGGCAGTTCTTCCCGGTCGAGCACGCCGTAGAGGATCTCGGCGATGTCGGAGAAAGTGCGTGATGCCGCGTCCAGCCCGAGGCTGGCGCTGCCTTCGCCCAACGTGGCCGCCTCGGCCTGCATCAGCGCCAGGCCGTTGATATCCCAGCCCGAGCGGTGGAACCGCTGCAAGCGCCGCGCCATCAGTTGCGCCCGCACTGGAAGCAGGCGCAACAAAACGGTTTGGCCTTCGGCGAGTTGGGACCCGTCGTGTTCAGTCATTGAGCATAGTTTCCCTTGGCCTTCGATTATGCCCCTGCGGCCGGGGACTGTCAGTTGGCGGCAAGGAAATTCTTTATGGGGCCGGGCATCGCCGGTATCCTGACGGCATGAGCTCCCCCGGCCCGGACCAGCCCCGCTTCGTCATCGTTCCCAGGAACGGGCACCTGCGTGGCTGGCTGCTGATAGCGGCGGTGCTTTGGCTGGGCAGCCTGGTCGCGACCTGGATGCTGGCCACCCGGCTGGCGTCGCCGGTCGTGATGGCCGCGGGCGGCGAGCGCGTGGATTCGGGGAAGGTGGCGCGCGAGCAAGCCGCGCAGATCAAGGACCTGCGCCAGCAGGTGGCCACGCTCAAGCGATCCGACCAGATCAGCCGCAATGCCAATACGCAGCTGCAATCGTCGCTCACCGAGCGCGAGGAAGAGGTATCGGGGCTGCGTGCCGACGTGGACTTCTACGAACGCCTGGTCGGTTCGACCGGCCAGCGCCAGGGGCTGCGCGTGCACGAGGCGCGCTTTACGCCCGAGTCGGCGGGCACCTGGCGCTACACGGTGACGCTGACCCAGAACCTGAATCGCGGCGCCATCAGCAAGGGCAACATGCGCTTCGAGGTGATTGGCGTGCGTGGCGGCAAGCTCAACACCATCAAGTGGGACGAGCTGCTGCAGTCGCCGAAAGCACCGGGCAAGCCGTTTTCGTTCCGCTATTTCCAGCAGCTGGAGGACAGCGTGATGCTGCCGCCCGGCTTCACCCCGCAGCGGGTGCGCGTCACGCTGCAGGGCAGCGGCAACACGGTGGACCAGACGTTTGCCTGGGACGCCAGGAAATTACCAGGGGAGTAGCCGCATGTTCGGGGAAAAGCGCAAGGGCGGGCGCGGTGGAAGCCACGCCGTCGAAACATTGATCGGACCGCGCGTGGTCATCCACGGTGACGTACATTTTTCCGGCGGGCTTTACGTCGAAGGCAAGATCGTCGGCAAGGTCATCGCCGACGACGGGCAACCGGCGGTGCTGACAGTGGCCGAGCAGGGCTGCATCGAGGGCGAGGTTCGGGTGCCGGTGGCCATCGTCTGCGGCGAGCTGGTCGGCGATGTCTTCAGCAGCGACCGGGTCGAACTCGCCGGCAAGGCCCGCGTACGCGGCAACATCCACTACCAGGTGGTCGAGATGGCCGCCGGCGCGATGATCACTGGCCGCCTGATCCACGGCGACCCGGCCATGGCGCAACTGACCGGGCCGGAACTGTAAGCCGGTTCACAAACCGGACCGCCCGGCCTGTCGCCACGCCTTGATTCACGCCCGACCGCGCATACTTAGCTGATATGGACAGCCAACCGACCTATCTCGACCTCGACCGGCCGCTGGATTTCACTGCGGCCGCCGCCAGCAAAGTCGCCTCCTTGATTGCCGAAGAAGGCAATCCGGGGCTGAAGCTGCGCGTGTACATCAGCGGCGGCGGCTGTTCGGGCTTCCAGTACGGCTTCACCTTCGATGAAGAACGCAGTGAAGACGACCTGGCGCTGGAGCGCGATGGCGTGACCTTGCTGGTGGACCCGCTCAGCCTGCAGTACCTGATGGGTGCGGAAGTGGACTATCGCGAAAGCCTGCAAGGGGCGCAGTTCGTCATCCGCAATCCCAATGCGAAATCAACCTGCGGATGCGGCAGCAGCTTTTCGGTGTGAGCCAGGCGCCGCGGCAATACGCATTCCAGCATCCCGGCCTTGACCGGGCCGAACACCTGCGCGAAGACCTCGACGCATTGCACCGGCATTGGCCTGGCGCGCGCGTGCTGCTGGTGGACGATGACGGTCGCATCCTGTTTTCGGGTAGCGAAGACGAACCGCAATTCCTGCTGGGCGACCAACTGATTGGCCACGGTCCAGAGACGGCTGTCTTCCTCGGCCTGGACGAAAGCGAGTCCGCCTGGTTCGCGGTGGCGGCCAACATTGCGCTCGAGCCACCTGCGCGTAGCCTCGATTTGCGCAGCGCCGCCGTGCGCTGGCCCGCCTTGCCGGCATCGGCCTACGCGCAGGCGCGCGCCCTGTTGCACTGGCAGCAACGCAACCGCTTCTGCGGCATCTGCGGCCAGGCGCTGCAGTTCGTGCGCGGCGGCTTCGTTGCGCGTTGCGCGCATTGCTCGGTCGAACATTACCCGCGCACCGACCCGGCCATCATCGTTGCCGTGAGCGACGGCGAGCGCCTGTTGCTGGGCCGCCAGGCAAGCTGGCCTGAAAAACGCTGGTCGGTGCTCGCCGGCTTCCTGGAACCCGGCGAATCGCTGGAACAAACTGTCGCGCGCGAAGTGATGGAGGAGGCCGGGGTCCGGATCCGGTCCTGCCAGTACCTTGCCTCCCAGCCCTGGCCCTTCCCGGCCGCGCTGATGCTGGGCTTCAGCGCCGAGGCCGAGCCGCAACCGGTGAATGTCGGCGCCGAACTCGAGGACGCGCGCTGGTTCACCGCCGCTGAAATCCGCGGCCAGGTGGCGGCCGGCGAGATGATCAGTTCGCCGCGTATGTCCATCTCGCGCTGGCTGATCGACGACTGGCTGTCCCGGCACTAGCCCGCCGCGGGATAAAACTTGGGACTACAATCGGCCCATGCCGTTTGAATTCGTGACATGGCCCTGACCCTTATCGCCGTCGTGCTGTCGCTGGTGCTGGGCCACGTCGCGCCCGGCCTGATCAGCTTTCGCCGCTACGGCTGGTTCGTAAGCTGGCTGCAATGGCTGGGCCGCCTGTTCGCCGGCCAGAGCGCCTGGCAGGGTCGATTGGGATTGCTGCTGGCCGTCGGCCTGCCGATCTTGCTGGTGGGCGCCGTGCAGTGGCTGCTGGACGATCACTTCTACGGCCTGCCGATGTTCGGCTTTGCACTGGCCGTGCTGATCTACACCTGGGGCCCGCGCGACCTCGACCTGGACGTTGACGCCGTGATCGACGCCCGCGACGTAACCGAGCGTCGCGCCGCGGCAGTGGCGCTGTTCCCCGAAGGCGGCGAACCGGTCATCGAAGGCCCCAGCCTGGTCGAAGCGGTATTCCGCTGCGCGCTGTGGCGCTGGTTCGGCGTGTTGTTCTGGTTCCTGCTGCTCGGCCCGGCCGGCGCCCTGTTGTACCGGCTGGTGTCGCTGGGCGCGCAAGGCGAGGCGCAACGCGTGCTGCCGCCGGCGCAGGCACAAGCGGCAAAACTCTTTGTCGCCA
Organism: Gammaproteobacteria bacterium RIFCSPHIGHO2_12_FULL_63_22; assembly: GCA_001801685.1. Lineage (GTDB taxonomy): Bacteria > Pseudomonadota > Gammaproteobacteria > Xanthomonadales > Xanthomonadaceae > Arenimonas. The sequence goes on from MGYJ01000077.1 coordinate 67,491, forward strand.
TCCTCAATTGGCCGGTCGCGCACCTGATGACCTTTGGGCTGGCGCTGGCTGCGAATTTCGATGGCGTGCTCGGCGCGTGGCGCGACTGGCATGCCAACGGCGGCATGCGCCTGGACATCGGCTTCCTCGGCGCGGCGGCGCGCGCGAGCGTAGTCTGCGAGCTGGCTGAAGAAGACGCCTACGCGATCGACGGTCCCGCACAAGCGCCGGCCTTGCTGGAACTGCGTGACGCGATGAGCCTGGTCTGGCGCGTGTTGCTGCTGTGGCTGGCCGTATTGGCCATTTTCGTCGTGGCGGGTTTCGTCAACTAGGCGCGGTGGGGTTGCCGCGGGCCGGCATCAAGCCTGGTCGCCGCGCATCGCGCGCACTTTCGCTTCCAGCATTTCCGCGGTCGCCTCGCTGCCGGCGATGGCCGGCCCTGCTTCCACTTCCACGTGCGCGCGCAAGCGGCGAGGCAGGCGCAGGCGACCCATGCGCGAATCGCGCTTGCTCCACATGCTCAGCCACATGCCCTTCAACGCCATCGGCACCACCGGTACCGGACGCCGGGCCAGGATGCGTTCGACACCCGACTTGAACGGCGCGATCTCGCCGTCGCGGGTCAATGCGCCCTCCGGGAATATGCAGACCAGTTCGCCGGCGGCCAAGGCGGCATCCACTTCCTCGAAGGCCTTTTCCATCAGCAGCGGATCTTCGCGCGTGCCGGCGATCGGAATCGCGCGCGCGGCCTTGAAGATCCAGCCCGCGCCCGGCGTCTTGAATATCTTGTAGTACATGACGAAACGGATCGGCCGCGGGATCGCGCCGCTGAGGATCAGCGCATCCATGTAGCTGACGTGGTTGCAGACCAGTAGCGCCGGACCTTCGTCGGGCACCTTGTCCTCGACGCCGACGATGGTGACGCGATACATCAGGCGCACGTACATCCAGGCCAGGAAGCGCATCAGGAATTCGGGCACCAGCATGAAGATGATGCCGGTGACGATGGCGGTGGCGATGCCGGTGGCAAGGTAGAGCTGCGGAATGCTCCAGCCCAGCGCCCGTTGGAGCACCAGGCTGAGCACCGCTGCCGCCACGATGAACAAGGCGTTCTGGATATTGAGCGCGGCGATGACCCGCGACAGTTCGTCGCGCGGCGTGCGGCTTTGCACCAGCGCGAACAAGGGCACCACGTAGAAGCCGGCGAACAGGCCGAACAGGGTCAGGTCGGCGAGGATGCGGAAGCTGCCGGGCTGCCGAATGAATTCCGCTGCGCCGATCCCCGCGACAGGCGCCAGGCCGCTGCGCGCGAAGTACAGGTCGATGCAGAAGATCGTCATGCCCAGCGCGCCCATCGGCACCAGGCCGATCTCGACGGTGCGGGCCGACAGTTTTTCGCACAACAGCGAACCGATGCCGGTGCCGACCGATACCAGCGCCAGGCACAGCAGGTAGATGGTGAGCTGTTTTTCCGCTGCGCCCAGGTGCACTTCGGAATAGTTGGCAAGCTGTGCGGTCAGCACGGTGCCGACGAACCAGAACCAGGAAATGCCGAGTACCGCATTGCGCACCGCGCGCTGCTTGCGGGCCAGGCGCAGCACCGACAGCGATTCCTTGATCGGAATCCAGCTGATCTTGAGATCAGGCGCCGCGGCTTCGGCGCGCGGAATGGCGCGGCTGACCAGATGACCGGTGATGGCCAGTGCGACCACGGCGAAGGCGGCGTAACGCGGGCCGAATTCGTGGCCCTGCAGCAGCAGGATTCCAGCGATCATTCCCAAGAGAATCGAGATGGAGGTGACCATCTCGATCAAGCCATTGCCGCCGGTCAGTTCCTCGGGGCGCAATACCTGCGGCAGGATCGAATACTTCACCGGGCCGAACAGCGCCGACTGCAGGCCGGTCAGGAACAACACCACCAGCAATATCGCCGGCTGCGCGAACCAGAAGCCGACCGCCGCCACCGACATGATCGCCACTTCCATCGCCGTGGTGATGCGGATCAGCGCGGATTTTTCGTACTTTTCCGCAATTTGTCCGGCGGTCGCGGAAAACAGGAAGTAGGGAAGGATGAACAGCGCTGGCGCAAGGTTGGCGTATAGCGCGACTTGTTCGTTGCTCAGGCCGATGACGATGACCAGGCCGAGCATGGCGTTTCGGAAAACATTGTCATTGAACGCGCCGAGCGCGGCAGTCAGGAAGAAAGGCAGGAAGCGACGCTGCCTGAGCAACTCGAACTGGTTATGTGCCATGGGTTTCCCGTGCGATTGCGCGCCAGCCGATGTCGGTTCGATGGAATTCGCCATCCCAGTGGATCGCGCTGGCGGCGCGGTAGGCTAGTGCCTGCGCATCGCGCACGGTGGCTCCCAGCGCGCAAGCGCACAAGACACGGCCGCCTGCGGTCAGCACCTGGCCGTCGCGCGCGATCGTGCCGGCATGGAAGACCTTGCTGTCCGCCGGCAGCGGCGCGTCCAGTCCTTCGATGGCATCGCCGGTGCGCGGCGTCTCGGGATACGGCGTCGCCGCCATCACCACGCCCAGCGCCGGCCGCGGATCCCAGTCGGCTTGCACGCCGGCGAGTTCGCCATCCACCGCGGCTTCCAGCAAGTCGAGCAAGTCCGAGCGCAGGCGCATCATTACTGGCTGCGTCTCCGGGTCGCCGAAGCGCACGTTGAATTCGATCACCTTGGGCGCGCCTGCGGCATCGATCATCAGCCCGGCATAAAGAAAGCCGGTGAACGGATGGCCGTCGGCGATCATGCCGCGCACGGTCGGCTCGACGATCTCGCGCATCACGCGCGCATGGACTTCCGGCGTGACCACCGGCGCGGGTGAATACGCACCCATGCCGCCGGTATTGGGGCCGGTGTCGCCGTCGTGCACGCGCTTGTGGTCCTGGCTGGTCGCCATCGGCAGCGCGAACTGGCCATCCACGATCGATATGAAACTGGCTTCTTCGCCGTCGAGGAACTCCTCGATCACCACGCGCGAGCCGGCCGCGCCGAACACATTCCCCTGCAGCATGTCCTGGATCGCGTCCTCGGCGTCTTGCAGCGTCATCGCGACGATCACGCCCTTGCCGGCGGCCAGGCCGTCGGCCTTGATCACGATCGGCGCGCCGACGTCGCGCACGTGATCGAGCGCGAGTTCCACGTCTTCGAACACCTGGTAATAGCCGGTGGGAATCTTGTGCCTCGCCAGGAAATCCTTGGCGAAGGCCTTGCTGCCCTCGAGCTGCGCGGCAAATTCGGTCGGGCCGAAGATGCGCTGGCCTGCGGCGCGGAATTTATCGACGATGCCGTGCACCAGCGGGCCTTCCGGCCCGACCACGGTCAGGTGCACGCCTTCGTCCTGCACCAGTTGCAGCAAGGCATCCAGGTCGGTCGGCTTGATGTCGACGTTGCGGCACCTGGCCTCGTGCATCGTGCCGGCATTACCCGGCGCCACCAATACTTCACTGACCCGTGGCGACTGCGCCAGCTTCCAGGCCAGGGCATGCTCGCGACCGCCGGAACCGATGACCAGGAGTTTCATGCGATCAGTGCCTGAAGTGACGACGACCAGTAAATACCATGGCCATGCCGGCTTCGTCGGCGGCCGCGATGACTTCGTTGTCGCGCATCGAACCGCCCGGCTGCACCACGGCGACGATGCCGGCGCCAGCAGCAGCGTCGATGCCGTCGCGGAACGGGAAGAAGGCATCGCTCGCCATGACCGAACCGGGCACGAACAGGCCCGCCTCACCGGCCTTGATGCCGGCGATCTTCGCCGACACCACGCGGCTCATCTGGCCGGCGCCGATGCCCACGGTCTGCAGGTCGCGCGCATAGACGATGGCGTTGGACTTGACGTACATCGCGACCTTCCAGGCAAACAGCAGGTCGGCCATTTCCGAAGGCGTTGGCGCGCGTTGGGTCACTACCTTCAAATCGGCAGCGGTGAGTGAATCGGTATCGGCGTCCTGCACCAGCAATCCGCCGGCGATGCGCTTGAATTCCAGACCGGTCGCGGCCCGCAATTCGCCAACCGCCAGCACGCGCACGTTCGGCTTCTTCGCGAACAGCGGCAGCGCATCGTCGGCAATGGACGGTGCAAGCACCACTTCAACGAACTGCCGCTTGAGGATCTCCGCCGCAGTAGTGGCATCCAGCGGGCGATTGAAGGCGATGATGCCGCCGAACGCCGAAGTGGGATCAACCGCATAGGCGCGATCGTAGGCTTGCATCAAATCGCCGGCCTCGGCCACGCCGCAGGGATTGGCGTGCTTGACGATGACGCAGGCGGGCGCGGTGAAGGCCTTCACGCATTCCAGCGCGGCGTCGGCGTCGGCGAGGTTGTTGTAGCTCAGTTCCTTGCCCTGCACGAAGCGCGCGGTGGCGACGATGCCCTGCGGTGCATCCTTCTCGATGTACAACGCGCCACGCTGGTGCGGGTTTTCGCCGTAACGCAGCGACGATGCCAGGTCGAGCGACAGGTTGAAGGTGTGCGGCCAGGTTTCCGGCGCGTCGGGATTCTCCGCTCTTGCGGAAAGCCACTGCGTTACCTGGCCGTCGTAGCTGCTGGTGTGCGCATAGGCTTTTGCCGCGAAGCCACGCCGTTGCGCCAGCGTCGTGCCGCCGGCGCGCAAGGCATCAAGCAGCGCATCGTATTGCGCCGGATCGACCACCACGCTGGTGCGGGCGTGGTTCTTGGCGGCGGCGCGCAGCATCGCCGGGCCGCCGATGTCGATGTTCTCGATCGCGTCGTCGTAACTGCAATCAGGTTTCGCCACAGTCGCGGCGAAGGGATACAGGTTGACCACCAGCAGGTCGATCGGCTGGATGCCATGTTCGGCCATCACCGCGTCATCAACACCGGAGCGCCCCAGCAGGCCGCCGTGGATGGCCGGATGCAGGGTCTTGACCCGACCGTCCATGATTTCAGGGAATCCAGTGAGCTCGGAAACGTCGCGTACCGGGATGCCGGCCTCGCGCAGGGCGCGTGCGGTGCCACCAGTGGAAAGAAGTTCGACGCCCAACCCGGCAAGTTCGCGGGCCAGGGCCAGCAGCCCGGTTTTATCGGAAACAGAGAGCAGCGCCCGGCGAACGGGCAGGCGGTCTATGGACATGGATCACCCCGGAACGAAGGGTGAATTATAGCTTCAAGCCAGCGGCATTCAGCTGATGCCGTATTCCTTGAGCTTCTTGCGCAACGTGGCCCGGTTCAAGCCCAAGGTGGCGGCGGCGCGGCTCTGGTTGCCGTCGCAATGGCGCATGACTTCGGTCAGCATCGGTACTTCGATCTCGCGCAGCACGATGTCGTACAACTCGTGCGAATCACACTCGCCCAGGTCCAGCAGGTAGCGACGCACGGCCTTGGCCACGTAGTCGCGCAACGCCGGTTGCGGATGCGAAGGAGGCGCAGGTTCGGCGCGGAGGACGTGCAGTGCGTTCACGGGGGACAAACTCCAGGAATTATTCCAGCTACCGGCAACACTTCCCTTTGCTGCTCGCATCCGGCGTCCGTGCCATTCATTGTCGGGCCGCCTTGGATTCCGGCGGACACGCAGTCTAACGTCAGCGAGTGCCGACCGCAAAGTACCTTTCTACTGGGTCAGCGGAAGTCGAATTCGAAGGTGACCGCGCGCTTGCCGGGGTCGAGTACTTCCAGGGTCACGCTGGCCGATTGCCCGGGACCGATCCAGGGGCTGGACGGCTCGCTACCCAGGTATTCACGGGGTGTAAAACGGCGCAGGCCCAGCGCATCGCCATCGTGGTTGGCGAGGGAAAGTTGCAGCACCGGCCAAGCCTGCGCGTACGCGGCGTCGTTGCGAAACGTCGCGCTCACCAGCAATGCACCGGGCGCGCTGGGATGTGCGCGAAGTTCGCGCGCGGTGACATGGAAGGCCTTTGGTTCGTGCCAGGGCGGCACATCGCAGCCGAGCCACCCGCAGAGCGCGACGATGCGGCCACGCCATTGCGGATCCGCCGCCAATCGCGCGCGATCGGCCACCACCACCTGCAATACCAGCGCCAGCAACAGCATTGGCGGAATCGCCCACGCCAGCAGGCGCCAGGCCTGTCGGGGTGGCGGGGGTTTGGCAGTGGCGAAGTCGGGCGCTTGGGACATCTGGAAATCTCAGCCGCGACGGCGACCGGTGATGCGCATCCAGTCGTCGAGCCGGACCGCCTGCAAATGATCGAACCAGTGCGCATAGCGCACGAGCAGGGCGTCTTCCTGCCCGTGCAGGATGCCGGAGAGCGCGATCACGCCGTTGGCTTCAACGCGCGCAGCCAATGTTTCGGCCAGTTGGTCGAGTGCGACCGCAAGAATGTTCGCGACCACGACCGGATAGCGCGCGGCGGGTTCATCCGCAGGCATGTAGACCGCGAGTCGATCGCCGACGCCGTTACGCTCCGCGTTGTCCACGGTCGCCAGCAAGGCTTGCGGATCGTTGTCCACGCCGACGGCGCGCGCTGCGCCGAGCTTCAGCGCGGCCAGCGCGAGGATGCCGGAACCGCATCCGAAATCGAGCACGGTCTTGCCCTGCAAATCGAGCCCATCCAGCCACTGCAGGCACAGGGCCGTGGTGGGATGCGTGCCGGACCCGAAGGCCAGGCCCGGGTCGAGGCGCACGATCACCGCGTCTTTCGCTTCCGGCGGCGCTTCCATGTTCCAGGGAATGATCCAGGTGCGCTCGCCGAATTTCATCGGCTGGTACTGGTCCATCCAGGCGCGTTCCCAATCCTGGTCTTCGACCACGCGGAACTGCGCGCTGGCAAGATCGATGCGTTCATCCCAGGCTTCGATGGCATGCAGCAGCAAGTCGGGATTGGTGTCGGCCTCGAACAAGGCCAGCATCGTCAGTTCGGGCCACAGCGGAAGCTCACCCACGCCGGGTTCGAGGATGGCTTTTTCATTCTCGGCATCCGCGGCATCGAGCAAGGACACCGACAACGCACCGAGTTCCTCGAGCGCGGTTTCTAGGCGCGACTCGTCGGCGGCGCGGCAGCGCAGGGAAAGTTCAAGCCAGGGCATGGGTCACAGCTTGGGGATGCGGAGGGTCTTGCTGATCATCAGCGAACCCGACAGCGCGAACAAGATCACCAGCGGGTGCAATTGCCAGTTGCCCAGCATCAGCGCGCCGCCGTAGATGTCCTCGCCGATGCGGCCCTGCCAGATGGCAAAGGCGAGCAGGCCGACCAGCAGCACGCTGCTGGGGATGGGCGTGCCCTCGAAATACTTGACCTTGCCCGACTCGTCGCCGGCCAGCGCCTCGGCGGTGACGTTGTAGCGCGCCAGCCGGCTGACGCCGCAGGCGACGAAATAGGCCAGCACGACGCAATCCCAGAAGCCATCGAGACCGGCGGCGAAGGCCATGGCGGCGGGCGCCACGCCGAAGCTGATCACGTCGGCCAGCGAATCGAGCTCACGGCCCAGCACCGACTGCTGCTTGCGCCAGCGCGCGATGCGGCCGTCGAAAACGTCGAAGATGAAGGCGGCCGGTATCAATCCCGCCGCCCACCACAATCCATCGGGATGCGCGCCGGTCAGGTAGGCCATGGCCGACAACACCGCGCCCATGCCGCAGAAAGCATTGGCCAGCGTGAACCAGTCCGCGAGGTGGAAGTCGCGGATCATCGAGAAATGCGTGGGCTTGTCCATCCTTGAACTCCCTGTGGGAGCGGCCTTGGCCGCGATGCTCCTGTCCTATCCTAGCCCGATCACTTTTTCCTTGCGCTCGGCGAGGCGTTTTTCCAGGTAATGGATATTCGCGCCGCCCTGCTGGAAACCGATGTCGGCCATGATGCGCTGCTGCAGCGGCACGTTGGTCTTGATGCCGTCGACGATCATCTCCGACAGCGCCACCTTCATGCGTGAAATGGCTTGCGCCCGCGTGTTGCCATGCACGATCAGCTTGCCAATCATCGAATCGTAATTCGGCGGCACTTTGTAGCCTTCGTAGATGTGCGAATCGACGCGCACGCCGGGGCCGCCGGGTGCATGGAAATGCTTGATCAGGCCCGGGCTGGGCAGGAAGGTTTCCGGATCCTCGGCATTGATGCGGCACTCGATGGCATGGCCGCGGATGACGATGTCTTCCTGGCGCAGCTTTAGTTTTTCGCCCGAGGCGATCATCAATTGTTCGCGCACCAGGTCCACGCCGGTCACCATTTCGGTGACGGGGTGTTCGACCTGCACGCGGGTGTTCATCTCGATGAAGTAGAAATGGCCGTCCTGGTACAGGAACTCGAAGGTGCCGGCGCCGCGGTAGCCGATGCGCACGCAGGCGTCGGTGCAGATCTTGCCGATGCGCGCGCGTTGTTCGTCGGTGATACCCGGTGCCGGCGCTTCTTCCACCACTTTCTGGTGGCGGCGCTGCATCGAACAATCGCGCTCGCCCAGGTGGATGGCATTGCCCTGGCCATCGGACAGCACCTGGATTTCGATATGACGCGGGTTCTCCAGGAATTTCTCCATGTAGACCATGTCGTTGCTGAAAGCGGCCTTGGCTTCGGCGCGCGTCGTCGCAATGGACGAAATCAGCGACGCTTCCTCGCGCACCACGCGCATGCCGCGGCCGCCACCACCGCCCGCGGCCTTGACGATGATCGGGTAGCCAATTTCGCGGCCCATGCGCAGGGCTTCAGGCTCGTCATCGCCGACCGGGCCACCGGAGCCGGGCACGCAGGGCACGCCCGCTTCCTTCATGGCGCGGATCGCTTCGACCTTGTCGCCCATCATGCGGATGACGTTGGCGGTGGGGCCGATGAAGACGAAGCCCGAGGACTCCACGCGCTCGGCGAAGTCGGCGTTTTCCGACAGGAAGCCGTAGCCCGGATGGATGGCCGAGGCATCGGTCACTTCCGCGGCGGCGATGATCGCCGGGATATTGAGGTAGCTCTCGCTGGACGGCGCCGGGCCGATGCAGACCGACTCGTCGGCCATCGCCACGTGCTTGAGGTTGCGGTCCACGGTGGAATGCACGGCCACGGTCTTGATGCCCAGCGCATGGCAGGCGCGCAGGATTCGCAGCGCTATTTCGCCGCGGTTGGCGATGACGACTTTTTTCAGCATGGTCGGGCCCTTGCCGTCGGTCATCAGGAAATGACGAACATGGGTTCGTCGAATTCGATTGGCTGGCCGGTGGTGACCAGGATGGCGCGCACGGTGCCCGACACATCGGCTTCGATCGGATTGAACATCTTCATCGCCTCGATGATGCCAAGCGTCTCGCCGGCCTTCACGGTCTGGCCGATCTTCACGAACGGCGGCGAATCGGGATTCGGGGACGAGTAATAGGTGCCGACCATCGGCGAGCGAACCATGTGGCCGTCCGGAACGTCCTTGCCGTTCTTGCCGACCTGGGCTTCGCTGGCGGTCGCCGAGACAGCCGGCATCGGCTGCGCGGCACCGCGGCGGTCGTGGTCGGCGGGCGCTGCCGGCGGCGGAGGTGGCGCGTGGCTGACCATCACCGGCGCGTGCTGGGAATGCCGGGCCAGGCGAACGGATTCTTCGCCCTCCCTGATTTCCAGTTCGGCCAGGTTGGACTTGTCTAGCAGGTCGATGAGCGCTTTGATCTTGCGAAGGTCCATGCAGGCCTCGTCTGATTTGTATGAAGAAGGTGGGGGGTTATTCGTCGTCGGCATCGGCGCCGATGCCGCCCGCGGAAGGCGGAAGGCTGGCGAGCTTGCGAATAGCGTGTTCAAGGGCGTAACGGTAGCTGTCGGCGCCGCAACCGCTGATAACTGCCTTGGCCAGGTCGCTGAAGTAGGAGCGGTGCCGGAAGGGTTCTCGTGCGTGCGGGTTGGACAGGTGGATCTCGATGAAGGGAATCCGGCTGGCGGCCAGCGCATCGCGCAACGCCACCGAGGTGTGGGTGAATGCCGCAGGATTGATCAGCACGAAGTCGGTGCCATCGGCCATGGCCGCCTGGACCCGATTGACGAGCTCGTGCTCGGCGTTGGACTGGAAGGATTCCAGGGCGTGGCCGCAGTCTTCGGCACGCTCGATCAGGCGGGCGTCGATTTCCGCCAGGGTGATGCGCCCATAGACATCGGGCTCGCGCACGCCGAGCAAATTGAGATTGGGTCCATGCAGGACAAGGATTTTGGCCACCGGTCCCTCCAGAGCGGATAGGGAGTGTGCCTTGGATGCCGAAGACTTGTCCAGACGATCCCGGGGTTTTCGCTGAAGATGCCTACTGTTTGACTAGTATTTCAGCACTAGGGCGCTGGATGGGCTTGCGCGACCCACTCATCGAGTTCAGTGGCAGAGCGGAAGGCGCCGACCTTGCGGGCTATCAGCCGGCCATTGGCCCCGATCAAGGCACTGAACGGCAGCACGCCATGCCGGTTGCCCAACAATACCGAACTGTCGGTGCCGCCGGGGCTTTCGATGCGGATGTCCATCGCCTGCGGGTGGGCAGCGAGGAAGGCCTGGGCGTCGGGCAAGGAATCCAGGGCGATGGCGACGACTCGAACCTTTTTGCCTGGCTGCCGCGACAGGTCAGCCAGCAGCGGTAGTTCCTCGCGACAGGGCGCACACCAGCTGGCCCAGTAGTTGACGAGGGTGGCTTGGCCGGGATCCGCCACCACGCGTAGGTTTCCCTCGAGGTCGGGCAGCTGCCATGGCGACACCGTGTCGCCCAGGGAAAGCGAGCCGTTCCGGTCGCCGCCGGGGATGAAGTCGGCCAGAAGCCCGCCCAGTGGCGACGACAGCAGGGGTGCCGGTCCGTACACCGCGACGCTCGCCGCGAGGCCGAGCATGGCCGCAAGCAAGGCGGCAATGCCGATCAGCAAGGCCGACTTCCAGCGCATGTCAGCGCTTCGCCGCCGGGTCCAGCGCTTCTTCCATCATGGATTGGCTGAGCAACTGCGGCAGCTTTTTGCCGGGCCCGCCGCCCGCCGGATAGACCACGTACAGGGGCACGCCGGGTGCATGGAACTCATCGAGGAAGGCGCTGATTTCCGCATCCTGGTCGGTCCAGTCGCCGACCATGTACACGGTGTCGGTGCGCTCGAGCAGCTCGCGGAATGCGTCGGTGTGCAGCACGGCTTTTTCGTTGACCTTGCAGGTGATGCACCAGTCGGCTGTCATGTCTATGAAGACGGCGCGGCCAGCGGCGCGTTCTTCGGCCAATGCCTTGGCCGAATAGGCGACAGTACCTTGCTCGACTTGCTGTGCCGCGGCCTGCGCGGGCAGACGAACCGCGGCGATCGAGGCGGCCCCGGCCACGGCGATCAGGATCCAGGCCAGCACTTTCTGCGCCGGGCGCTCCGTGTAGCGCTGCTTTTCCAGCCACCACAATCCCAGCGCCAGCAGCACCGCGGCAATCAGCAACACGCCCACGGCATCCATGCCGCGCTGTTTGCCGAATACCCACAGCAGCCAGACCGCCGTCAGGTACATCGGGAAGGCCAGCCAATGCTTCAGCGTTTCCATCCACGCGCCGGGGCGTGGCAGGCGCGTGGCCAGCGCAGGCACGAAGCCGATCAGCAGGAAGGGCAGCGCGAGGCCCAGGCCGAGCGCGAGGAACACCAGCATCGCCGGGAGCACCGGCGCGGTGAACGCGTAGCCGAGCGCGCCAGCCATGAACGGCGCGGTGCAGGGGCTCGCCACGATCACAGCGAGCACGCCAGTGAAAAAATCACCGGTGGCACCGGATTTCTCCGTCAGCGACTGGCCGACACCGGCCATGGTCGCGCCGAACTGGAACACGCCCGACAGGCTCAGTCCGATTGCGAACATCAGCATTGTCAGGCCCGCCACGACTTCGGGTTGCTGCAACTGGAAGCCCCAGCCCAGGGCCTGGCCCGCGCTGCGCAAGGCCAGCACCAGCGCGCCGATGACGGCAAAGCTCGCGAGCACGCCGGCGGTGTACCAAAGCGCATGCGCCTTGGCATGTGCGTGGCTGCGGCTAGCCTGGGCGAGGCCCAGCGCCTTGAAGGACAGTACCGGCAACACGCAAGGCATCAGGTTCAGGATCAGGCCGCCGATCAGCGCCAGCAACAGGGACAGCAACAAACCCGGCGGGGCGTGGGTGGGAGCGGCCTCGGCCGCGATGCCGTTCGCCGCGGTGGAAGCCATCGCGGCCGAGGCCGCTCCCACAAGAGCGCCAGCGCCCGCAGGGAGTTCGATGGTGAGTTGTCGCGTCATTGGCCGGTAGCAGATGCCGTCGGTCTGGCAGCCCTGGAAGTTGGCCTGCAGGGTCAGTGTCTGCGCCGCTTCGTTGCTGCGGATCAGCGGCAGCGGAATTTCGGCCACGTCGAAGTACACGGTCACGTCGCCGAAGTGCTCGTCGCGATGCGCCTTGCCGGCCGGCCAGCGCGGCGCGCCCAGGGTCACGCCCTGCGCGTCCAGCAACTGGAAGGAGGTCTTGTCGCGATACAGGTAATAGCCCTGGGCCGGGGTAATGCGGACCAGCAATTCGGATGGCGAGTTGGCGATGGCTTCGTAGCGGAAGGCCTGTTCTTCGGGCAGAGCGTCGCCCACGCCCAGCGCGGATGCTCCGCTGGCCAGGCCTGCCAGTGGATCGGAGGGTGCGCCCAGCAATCCATCGAGTCCGGCGCTGTTCGCCGCGTCCGTCGCTCCGGCCGCTCCGGCCGCCGGCAGGGCCACTGTGAGGGTGCGCGTCTGCGGCGGATAGCACACGCCGATGTCCGCGCAGCCCTGGTACTTGACCTTGAAGCTGACCGAACCGACACCGCTGGCGGCGGCCCCGGTCTGCGCGAGGGTTACCTGGTTGCGGTAGGTCTCGACCTTGCCGAAGAACTCGTCGGTGTGCTGCTTGCCGTCCGGAATCTGCAGCGGGTTGGTCTTGAAGGACGAATCCACGGCCGACACGCCGAACCGGTGCCGGTACAGGTAGTAGCCCGGGGCAATGGTCCAGCTGAACTCGATGCGCTCACGCGAGACGGCCTTGGCGGTCAGCACATAGGCCTGGTCCACCGGCAGCAGGTCTTCCTCGCTGGCCGCCCGGGCCGAGCCGGGGGCGACCATCGCCATCACGGCCAGCCAGAGCGCCGCGACCATCATGCTTGCTTGCTTCATCGTCTTCCCGGGGCTGAGCGGGTCGCGTTCGGGATGAGCGCGGTCCGGACCGTTTCGACGCGCATTATCGCGGGAAGTTCAGCCTTCTGCAGGTGAAGGCCCCGGAGTCGCCCTGGCGGGCTGCTGGCGCGCGGCCGGGGCGGCCCCGCCCTTGCAATCGGGGCCTCCGACCCCATTCAGGCAGGGTCGCAGGGATCGCCGCCGGCATCGGGCCACCCGTGACACCTGCCATGCCTGTGCGCCGGGGGTTCGATACGCGCTAAAATCTGGCACTCAACTACGGTGAGTGCTAACAGCCGCTTCGAGCGACCCGGGCGTCCAGCCCCGGACCACCGTCATGAACATTTTCATCTGCAGCATCCATCAATGAGGAATCACATGAACATCAAGCCGCTCCACGACCGCGTGGTCATCAAGCGTATGGAAGAAGAAAAGATGTCCGCTGGCGGCATCGTCATTCCGGACTCGGCCACCGAGAAGCCGATCAAGGGCGAAGTCATCGCCGTTGGCGCCGGCAAGCCGCTCGACAACGGTTCGGTCCGCGCGCCGCTGGTGAAGGTTGGCGACAAGGTGTTGTTCGGCAAGTACGCCGGCACCGAAGTGAAGCTCGATGGCACCGACTTCCTGGTCGTTAAAGAAGACGACATCTTCGCGATTCTTGGTTGATCTAAAACTAAATTACTGAGGTATTTGAAATGGCAGCTAAAGAAATCCGCTTCGGCGAAGATGCGCGCTCGCGCATGGTGAAGGGCGTCAACATCCTCGCCAATGCCGTCAAGGCAACCCTGGGCCCGAAGGGCCGCAATGTCGTGCTCGACAAGAGCTACGGCGCCCCGACCATCACCAAGGACGGCGTGTCCGTTGCCAAGGAAATCGAACTCGCTGACAAGTTCGAGAACATGGGCGCCCAGATGGTGAAGGAAGTCGCTTCCAAGACCTCCGACATCGCCGGCGACGGCACCACCACCGCGACCGTGCTGGCCCAGGCCATTATCCGCGAAGGCATGAAGGCCGTTGCCGCCGGCATGAACCCGATGGACCTCAAGCGCGGCATGGACAAGGCCGTCGTTGCCGCCGTCGCCGAGCTCAAGAACATCTCCAAGCCCTGCGCCACCAGCAAGGAAATCGCCCAGGTCGGTTCGATCTCGGCCAACTCCGACCAGAACATCGGCGAGCTGATCGCCAAGGCGATGGACAAGGTTGGCAAGGAAGGCGTCATCACCGTTGAGGAAGGCTCGGGCCTCGACAACGAACTCGACGTCGTCGAGGGCATGCAGTTCGACCGCGGCTACCTGTCGCCGTACTTCATCAACAACCAGCAGTCGATGTCGGCCGAGCTGGAAGACCCCTTCATCCTGCTGCACGACAAGAAGATCTCCAACGTCCGCGAGCTGCTGCCGGTGCTGGAAGCTGTTGCCAAGGCTGGCAAGCCGCTGCTGATCGTGGCTGAAGAAGTGGAAGGCGAAGCCCTCGCCACCCTCGTCGTCAACACCATCCGCGGCATCGTCAAGGTTTGCGCCGTGAAGGCGCCGGGCTTCGGCGACCGTCGCAAGGCGATGCTGGAAGACATGGCCATCCTGACCGGCGGCACGGTGATTTCGGAAGAAGTCGGCCTGTCCCTGGACAAGGCGACCATCAAGGACCTCGGCCGCGCCCGCAAGATCCAGGTGTCGAAGGAAAACAGCACGATCATTGACGGCGCCGGCGCTGCCGATGGCATCCAGGCCCGCATCAAGCAGATCAAGGCGCAGATCGAAGAAACCTCTTCGGACTACGACAAAGAGAAGTTGCAGGAACGCGTTGCCAAGCTGGCCGGCGGCGTTGCCGTGATCAAGGTCGGCGCTTCGACCGAAATCGAAATGAAGGAAAAGAAGGCTCGCGTTGAAGACGCCCTGCACGCTACCCGCGCCGCAGTGGAAGAAGGCGTGGTCCCGGGCGGCGGCGTTGCCCTGATCCGTGCCCTGTCGTCGATCAGCGGCCTGAAGGGCGCCAACGAAGACCAGAACCACGGCATCACCATCGCGCTGCGCGCCATGGAAGCCCCGCTGCGCGAGATCGTCACGAACTGCGGCGAAGAGCCGTCGGTGGTGTTGAACCAGGTCAAGCAAGGCACCGGCAGCTACGGCTACAACGCCGCGACTGGCGAATACGGCGACATGATCGAGATGGGCATCCTGGACCCGACCAAGGTCACGCGTACTGCGCTGCAGAACGCCGCCTCGATCGCCGGCCTGATGATCACGACCGAAGCCATGGTTGCTGAAGCCCCGAAGAAAGATGAACCCGCCGGTGGCGGCCACGGTGGTGGCGGCATGGGTGGCATGGGCGGCATGGATTTCTGATTATCGCCCCACCTGCAGCGTGGCAATAATTCACCGGATTCGATCGCCCTGCGGGCGTTCAATCCGGCGGAGCAATCGCCAGTTTCGCAAATTGAAAGTCCCCGCTTCGGCGGGGATTTTTCTTATGGACGGCACTGCTGCGAGGAGATCGCGATCGGACAGGGGAATGCTCTTGCTCCGTGTCATCGGCCAATGCCGCGAACCGGGACTCAGGCAAACGGCGCCACGCCGACCCATCGCGCGTGCAGGTAGAAGGCAAACACGGCCCAGGCGGCAACACCGATCACCATGGCCAGCAGTGTTCTGGCCAAGCTGGCTTTTGCGCGTGACGGCGGCTCCCGCCGAAGTGCAGCGCGAAGACCCAGGACCGACCAAAGCAGCAGACTGCCGAACAGGATGACCGCGTGCAGTTGGCCCTTGACCAGCAGGTGGGCGAATGCCCACAGCAGCACGCCGATCAGCATTGGATGGGCGAGCCGCGATTTAAAGTGGTTGCCTGGCACGTAGGCGGCAGCCAGCAGGATGAACGCCGGCAGCGTGAACAACGCCACTGAATGCCGGAGGCCGATGGGTGGATTCCACACCACCACCACGGCCTGCTGCCTGGCTTGGCCGTAACCCCAGAGCATCAACACGAATCAGCATCAGGGTCATGGCTTTCGCTCCCGGGGACGATCTGTCGGAAGTATAGGCATGGCAGGCGGCGAGATCGCCAGACGCTGCAGGTGACGGGCCGACGCACCTGGCCTTCCTGCAGTGGAATTGAGCGCCGGTCCAGGTGAGCCGACCGGCCGATGCCGAGGCGTCTGATTGCTGGTAGGATTTTCGGACCAGGATGAGGGGTTGCCCAATGTCGTCCGCTCCCACGCTGCCCATCGAACGCCTTCGGGAGTCACTGGCGCAGTCGTACACCATCGACAGGGAGCTCGGGCGCGGCGGCATGTCGGCGGTGTTTCTGGCCAACGACTGCAAGCATCGCCGGTCCGTGGCGATCAAGGTCCTGAATCCCGAACTGGCTGCAAGCCTCGGGCCTGAACGCTTCCTCCAGGAAATCCAGCTCGCCGCGCGGCTGAACCATCCGCACATCCTGCCCCTGTTCGACTCCGGCAGCGTCGATGGAATCCTTTACTACGTCATGCCCTATGTCGAGGGCGAATCGCTGCGCGAGCGCCTTGATCGCGAGCAGCAGCTTTCCGTCGAGGAGAGCGTGCGCCACGGTTGCGCGATCGCCTCGGCGCTCGATTACGCCAACCGGCACGGCGTCATCCACCGCGACGTCAAACCTGAAAACGTGATGCTGTACGAAGGCGTGGCGATGGTGATGGATTTCGGCATCGCCAAGGCCGTCAGCGCAGCCGACTCCTCGACGCTTACCCAGGTCGGCATGATGATCGGCACGCCCGCTTACGTCAGCCCCGAGCAAGCCTCGGGCGAAACCAACCTCGACGGCCGCAGCGATCAATACAGCCTGGCCTGCGTGATCTACGAAATGCTCAGCGGCGAGCGCCCGTTCAATGGCAGCAATGCGCAGGCAGTCATGGCCAAGCGCTTCACCGAGACTGCGAGGCCATTGCGTACGGTTCGCGCAGCCGTTCCCGAGAATATCGAGCGCGCAGTCGCCAAGGCAATGTCCACCGATCCCTCCGGGCGGTACACGACGACCGCGCAATTTGCGCTGGCCCTGTCCTCGACCAGCATGAGCACGCCCAACGACACCATGGTGCTTCCGCCGGCGCCGATCTCCGCCGCCAAGTCGGTTGCGGTCCTGCCCTTTGCCGACATGAGTGCGGACAAGGACAACGAATATTTCACCGATGGCATGGCCGAGGAAATCATCGACGCGCTATCGAAGATCCAGGCGCTTCGGGTCACGTCGCGCACCTCTTCGTTCGCCTTCAAGGGCAAGAACGAGGACATCAGCGAGATCGGAAGGAAGCTCAAGGTCTCGACGGTGCTGGAAGGCAGTGTCCGCAAAGTGGGCAACCGGCTGCGCATCACCGCAAAGCTGGTCAACGTGACCGACGGATACCAATTGTGGTCGGAGCGATACGACCGCGAGATGGAGGACGTGTTCGCGATCCAGGACGATATTTCGCAAGCGATCGTGAAGGCGCTGCGGGTCATCCTGAGCGAGGGCGAGAAGAAGCAGATCGAGAAGCCGCGCGCCGTCAACATCGAAGCGTACGATTTCTACCTGCGCGGTCGACAGAACTTCCAGATCCGGCGCACGGTGCTCGACCAGGCCCGGCTGATGTTCGAAAAGGCGATCGAAATCGACCCGAACTACGCCCGCGCCTACGCCGGGCTCGCGGACTGCCTTTCGCTCAACTACAAATTCTTCGACAAGCGCGAATCAAACCTGCATGAGGCCGAGATCGCCAGCAGCCGCGCGCTCGAGCTCGAGCCCGACCTGGCGGAGGCGCATGTTGCCCGGGGCCTGGCCGTTTCGCTGCGCGAGCGCTTCGACGAGGCCGAGCAGGAATTCGAGAAGGCGATGCGCCTGGACCCGCAGCTGTTCGATGCGGTGTATTGGTACGCCCGTGCCCGGCAATCGCAAGGCCGGTTCGAGGACGCGTTGAATCTGTTCGAGCGCGCCGCAGTGCTGCGGCCCGAGGAATACCAGATTCCCGGTTTCATCGCCCAGGCGCTGAAATCGCTTGGCCGTGAAGACGAGTCGACGGCCGCCCGACGCAAGGGAAACAAACTGGTCGAGCAGCACCTGGAATTGCATCCCGATGACGCGCGTGCCTGCGTGCTGGGCGCAGCCAACGTCGCGCACTCCGATCCGAAGCTTGCCCTGACCTATCTGGAGCGTGCCATCCGGGCCGATCCGACCGACCCCAACCTGCTTTACAACGTTGCCTGCACTTATGCAGTGATCGGTGGAAGGAACACGGACGCCCTCGATGCCCTGGAGCAGGCGGTCAGCCGCGGCTGGGGCGACAAAGGCTGGATCGAGCACGACAGCGACCTGGATTCGCTTCGCCAGGAACCACGCTACCTGGCCTTGTTGCAGTCGATGTGAGTGACGCTGTCGTGGTGCGCGGGCTGACTGCGGTATCTTGTAAGCATTCTCGCTAGCACTGCAACATGTCACCGACCAAACCACCCATCGACCACGCCAAGCTCGACCGCATCGTCGCCCAGGCCCGGCGCGATGCCGAGCAGCGCGACAAGGGTTACCGCGAGCGCGCGCTGAAGATGTATCCCTGGATCTGCGGACGTTGTGCGCGGGAATTCACCCGTGCCAACCTGTCCGAGCTGACCGTGCACCATCGCAACCACGACCACGACTTCAATCCACCCGATGGCAGCAACTGGGAGTTGCTGTGCGTGTACTGCCACGACAACGAGCACTCGCGTTACACCGATTACACCGGCGAAGCCGCGGCGACGGCCGAAGAGAAAGTGGCAGCCGCGACCAGCAACCCGTTTGCCGGCTTGCGCGGATTGCTCAAGGACAAGCAATGATCGGCACGATCGCATTGACCACGGCGAGCGTCGCGTAGCCATGATCTCCGACCAGGCTGCGGCAGGGCTGCCGGCCGCCGCGGAACAATTCCAGAAGCGCGAGCCATTCCGTCATGTTGTGATCGACGGCTTCCTGCAGCCCGATATTGCGTCGGCCCTGCTTGCGGAATTTCCTGAGTTCGATCCCGGCCACGCCGTCAACGAAGACGGAAAGGTGGGGAGCAAGGCGGT
>MGYJ01000078.1:0-190554 GCA_001801685.1 Gammaproteobacteria bacterium RIFCSPHIGHO2_12_FULL_63_22
CGCCGTGGACACTGCCGGCGAGCTTGGCCGTCACGTTGGGTCCGGACCTCGACTATGTCTTGGTGGAAGGCCCGTTCCGCGGCGGTCGTCGCGTGTTGCTGGTGCTGGCTGAAGCCTTGTCCGAATCCACGCTGCAGCGCTATGGCATCGAAACGCCGGTCGTGCTGGGCCGGGTGAAGGGTTCGGCGCTCGAACTGCTGTCGTTGCAGCATCCGTTCTATTCGCGCGTGGTGCCGGTGATCCTTGGCGACCACGTCACGACCGAAGCCGGTACCGGCGCCGTGCACACCGCGCCCGGCCACGGCCAGGAAGACTTCGTGGTCGGCCAGAAATACGGGCTCGAAGTTTTGAACCCGATCGATGGCCGCGGCATCTTCCTGCCGAGCACGGAAATCTTTGCCGGCCAGTACATCTGGAAGGCCAACGACACCATCACCGCCTTGCTCGAAGAGCGCGGCGTGTTGCTGGCATCGAGCAAGCTCACGCACAGCTATCCGCATTGCTGGCGGCACAAGACGCCGGTCGCATTCCGCGCCACGCCGCAATGGTTCATCTCGATGGAGCAGGCAGGCCTGCGCCCGGATGCGCTGGAAGCGATCAAGCACGTGCAGTGGATTCCCGACTGGGGCCAGGCGCGCATCGCAGGCATGATCGACGGCCGCCCGGACTGGTGCATCAGCCGCCAGCGCACCTGGGGCGTGCCGATTGCCTTGTTCGTCAATCGCGAAACCGGCGAGCCGCATCCGCGCAGCGTCGAGTTGATGCGCAGCGTTGCCGACCTGGTCGAACAGAGCGGCGCCGATGCCTGGTTTGCGCTCGATCCTGCGCAAATGCTCGGCGACGATGCCGGCGATTACTACAAGATCACCGACATCCTCGATGTCTGGTTCGATTCCGGCGTGACCCATCAGGGCGTGCTCGCCGCGCGGCCGGAACAAGGCCTGCACAAGCCCGCCGACCTGTACCTCGAAGGTTCCGACCAGCATCGCGGCTGGTTCCAGAGTTCATTGCTGACCGGCATCGCGATGGATGGCGCCGCACCGTTCAAGGCCGTGCTCACGCACGGATTCACCGTGGACGCCGCGGGCCGCAAGATGTCGAAATCCATCGGCAACGTGGTCGAGCCGCAGAAGGTCAATGATTCGCTCGGTGCCGATGTGCTGCGCCTGTGGGTGGCCGCCGCCGACTACCGCAACGAGATGTCGGTGTCCGACGACATCCTCAAGCGCAGCGCCGATGCTTACCGCCGCATTCGCAATACCGCGCGCTTCCTGCTGGGCAACCTGGCTGGCTTCAATCCGGCCATCCACCTGGTACCGGTGGAAGACTGCCTGTTGCTCGACCAGTGGGCGATGGCCCGCGCGCGCGAACTGCACGACCGAATCCAGGAAAGCTATCGCGACTACGACTTCGCGCGGGTGGTGTCGCTGGTCCAGAATTTCTGCACCAACGACCTGGGCGCGCTGTACCTGGACGTGACCAAGGACCGCCTGTACACGATGGCCGTGGACAGCCCCGGCCGGCGTTCGGCGCAGAGCGCGATGTACCGTATCAGCGAGGCCTTCGTGCGCTGGATCGCACCGGTGTTGAGCTTCACCGCCGACGAGTTGTGGGGTTTCCTGCCCGGCGACCGCGAGGAAAATGTATTGTTCACCACCATTGCCGACATCGACGATTTGTTGCCCGCCGACGGCAACTATCTAAAGGTCGACGGCCCGTTGATGGATGGCTTGCTTGAATTGCGCGTGGCAGTGAGCAAGGTGCTCGAGCCCATGCGCGCCGAGGGACGCATCGGTGCCTCCCTGGCGGCGGAAGTGACGGCCTACGCCGACCTCAACGAGGAAGCCTTCGACGCGCATCCGGGTATCCACGACGAGTTGCGTTTCCTGTTCATCACATCGCATATGGACTTGCGCCCGTTGTCTGAAAAACCGGCTGAAGCGATCAAGCCCGAAGGTTCGGAGGCCTGGATTCTTGCGCGGCCATCGGATCACGCCAAATGCGTGCGCTGCTGGCATTACCGCGCCGACGTGGGCAGCCATCCGGACGATCCGGAGCTGTGCGGCCGCTGCGTGGAAAACGTCAACGGCGATGGCGAACAAAGGAAGTATTTCTAAGCCATGGCCCCTCGACAGCTTCCCAATCCCAATGCGCTCTCCTGGCTGGTCCTTTCGACAGTGCTGCTGGCCCTGGACCAGGTGACCAAGTGGTTTGCCGTGGCCTGGCTGCAGTTCCAGCAGCCGGTCACTTTCATCCCTGGTTTCTGGAACTGGACGCTCACCCACAACACAGGCGCGGCCTTCAGTTTCCTGGCCGATGCCGGCGGTTGGCAGCACTGGCTGTTCGCCGGGCTCGCCACGGTCGTCTGCATCGCCCTGGTAATCGGTTTGAGGCACACATCGCGCACGGACTGGCGTACGGCGTTGCCTTTCGCGCTGGTCATTTCCGGCGCCGTGGGCAACGTGATCGACCGGCTGCGCTTCGGCTACGTAGTGGACTTCGTCGACTGGTACTGGCGCGATTTCCATTGGCCGGTGTTCAACGTGGCCGACAGCTGCATCGTGGTCGGCGCCGTGATGATGGTGCTGTTCAGCCTGCGTCCGCCGCGCAAGGATAAAATCAGCTGATGGACATCGTACTGGCCAACCCGCGGGGCTTCTGCGCAGGCGTGGATCGCGCCATTGAAATCGTCAAGCGCGCGATCGAAACCCTGGGCGCGCCGATCTACGTGCGGCATGAAGTCGTGCACAACCGATTCGTTGTGGAAGACCTGCGCCAGCGCGGCGCGGTGTTCGTAGAGGAACTCGACGAAGTCCCCGCTGGCGGCACCGTGATCTTCAGCGCGCACGGCGTATCGCAAGCCGTCCGCAGCGAGGCCGCCGATCGCGGCCTGAAGATTTTCGACGCCACCTGTCCGCTGGTGACCAAGGTGCACATCGAAGTCCTGCGCCATTGCCGCGCCGGCCGCGACGTGATCCTGATCGGACACGAAGGCCACCCCGAAGTGGAAGGCACGATGGGCCAATGGCAGGCCGAGGCGGGGCAGGGCCACATCTACCTGGTGGAAGACGTCGACGACGCGAACCAGCTGGAAATCGCCCAGCCCGAAAACGTCGCCTTCACCACGCAGACCACGCTGTCGGTGGATGAAACGCGCGACGTGATCGAAGCCTTGAAGGTCAAGTACCCCGCTTTGCAGGGCCCGCGTCACGATGACATCTGCTACGCCACCCAGAATCGCCAGGACGCGGTTCGCGAACTCGCCGCCGAGTGCGACCTGGTGCTGGTGGTGGGCTCGGTGAACAGCTCGAATTCCAACCGTTTGCGCGAGCTTGCCGAAAAGCAGGGCGCCGTCTCCTACCTCGTGGATGGCGCCGAGCATATCGATCCAGACTGGCTGGAAGGTCGTCGCGCCATTGGCGTGACGGCTGGCGCTTCCGCGCCGGAAGTGCTGGTGCAGGGTGTCATCGCGCGCCTGCAGGCCCTCGGTGGCGGCAGCGTTCGCGAATTGCATGGCGAGCCCGAGGACATGGTTTTCGCCCTGCCGAAGGAATTGCGAGTGGTCCTGGTCGATTGAGTATTGCGCTCGCGATGGGGCAATCAGCTCATTTTGATTCGTATTCGCCAAATCGCAGGCTTGCAAACTCGTAGAGTTCCGAATCCAGCTCGTTCATCCTCAGAAGGCGGGCGTAGCGTCGTTCGCCAAGCACCTCTCGAATCTCGTTGATGCGCGCGTGTTGATGGGCGTGGCGATCAGGGCTTCTATTCACGGCCGGCTGTCGCACCTCCATTTCACCAAAGAATGGTGTCAACTCGCAGGCGATGCGCCGCATGGATTCTTCGAAGCGGTCCACCAGGCCGATGCAACGCGTCGCTTCCACTTGTGCCCTGGCGCGATCCAGCACTTGCGAGAAATTCACATCGCTCGAGTGCCAGCCAAGGTAGCAGGCCTGGAAATTGCAGATGACCCCTCCATCGCCCTCTTCCATGCGCCAGTCGACATAGTCGGCAATGCCCGAAGCTCGCGCCTTGTCGGCCCCGGGACTGGCTCCCTCGGGCAGGTTCCGTTCGAAGGCGTAGACCGAACCCACCCTGTCGATCGGATGGCGGAGGAAGAACACCGGGTGGAAGCGAATTCCCGGCAAGGGGTGAGGTGGCATCCGGGCCTGGTGGCTCGAGACTGCGCGCAGCGCTGGATTGGACAAGATGAACGCAGAAAATGCGTCCGGATCGAGTATTTCCCAAGGTTTGCTGGCATCGATCGTGCTCCAGTGCCTGTCAAAATGGTTTGACAGGATGCGATCGACGGAACTGCCCGCGTTCTTGAACAGGTGATAGTGGACGAGGATATCGCGCAAGCTAGCCTTCCCGGCAGTGTCACAGCTGCAACCCTACCAAGCCAGGCGGACCTGTGTCGGCTTCAAATTGACCCGGGACCCCGCCGGGGCCTAAACTTCGCGTCCCGCCGGAATAGCTCAGTTGGTAGAGCGGCGCATTCGTAATGCGTAGGTCGTAGGTTCGATTCCTATTTCCGGCACCAGTTACTGAAAACGATACGTGGGTGCGCCGACCGCAGGGTTACCGGAAGGCCGGGTCAAATTGCGCTGCTTTCAGCTCCCGACCGCAGGGTTACCGACAGGATGGTGCGCATTGCGCAAGGTTCAAAAAAACCCGCCTTCCGGCGGGTTTTTCATTGATGGCACCACCGCCTACCCGCAAATTCCCTGCTTGCGCCACTCCGCGCAATTCATGTCGTACTTGGGGTACCCGTATTCTTCCTGGAACTTGTCCGGCCCGATCTTGGTCGCCGCGCATTTCTGGTCGCCGTTGATCCTGCCCTCGAAGGTGATGACCAGCTTGTCGGCATTGGGACGCAACTTGCAGCAGACGGCATAGGCGCCGCGTGCCGTCAGGCGCTGCGGTTGCGCGATCAGGAAGATCCCGTCGTACTGCAGCTTCGCGCCGGAGCGGCTGCTGCCCTCGACCAGGTTGTTGCAGGACGCGGGGATTGCGTTCGAGTGCCGGCCTGCCCACATATCGGCCCGACAGCGATCGATCTCGGCGCGGGCTCGCTGGCGGCAATCGTTGGCATTGAGCTTGTTCTTGCAGCTTCCGCGACCTTCGATGGTCGCGAGGTTCATCCATGGGTTGGGCTTCTTGTCACTGACAAAGACGTCGACGGATGCGCTGCAGGATCGGGTGATGTCGGCCTGGGCAGTGCCGCTGGCAAGGATCGCCAGCATGCACAGGGCCTTTAGGAATCGGCTGGAAATCATGGGACGGCTCCGGGTCGGGGTGGCCTGTCATACAAACGAGATCAAGCCCGGACTTCGGCCAGCCGCTTACTCCACCCCGGCTACCACGAACTCCCGGATCATCAGGCGATCGGCGGTGGATATGTTCTCGAACAGCACCCCGGTCAGGTAGCCCTCATCGCCGATATGCACGTGGCAAACCCGCGCCACCGCGACAACATAGGACAGCTGTTCGTCCGGCCCCATCGAGAACTCCAGGCTGATCATGTCACCGATCGATCCCAGCGATTCGTCGGAGCGGATCAGTGACCCGTCGGCACTGAGGTCGAGCAGCGTGACCGGCTGGGTGGCCTTGCTGGCGACGCCGGTGACGGAAGCGGGCAGGGAGGTCCGGATGCGGATCGAGTTGCGCACCTTGCGCGCTTCCACGCTGTCCGGAAACGACAGCACGGCATAAGCGAAGGCGGGCTCGCGAAACGTGAAGTCGAAGGCCTGGATCACCCTCGATGTGAAGTAGAAATCGTACTGGCCGGTGAAGCCGCGGATGATGAAGGTCTCGCCGGCCTTCATGCCGGTCTTGATGCTGAATGTGCCGACCGGCACCACCATCAGGCACTTTTCATCGATCACGCCCAGGAATTGCGCCTCGTAATTCGGCGAATTCTTTTCCATACGCTGGGTCTGCAGGAACATGCCCGGACGCAACTTCAGCGTCTTCAGGCTGACCTGGTTGAATTCTGGAGCCACCGGATTACTTGCCATCGTCCCTCCGCGCAGCGTTTGGCGAACCGCGGACAAGGCGGCTCCGTCGGGATTGTGCGCCCTGCCGCGCGAGACAGGAATCCGTAGATGCCGCAGTCCCCTGACAGCCCTTGGCGACATCAGGCGGTTTCCCGCAGCGTCCCGGCCGGGCTAGCATGGCGCACTTGCCGACAGGAACCATCGTGGCCAAAGCCAAGACTGCCTATGTTTGCGCCGACTGCGGCGCCAGCTTCAACAAATGGCAAGGACAATGCAGCGAATGCGGGGCCTGGAACACCCTGTCGGAGTTCGTGGTCGAACCGGCGACCGCGGCTGGCAAGCCGGCGGTGCGCAATACCGGTTACGCCGGCGCCATCGATGCGCCACGCATCACCGCACTCAAGAAAGTCAGCCAGACTGCCGAAGTCCGTGTCTCCACCGGCATCGGTGAGCTGGACCGTGTGCTGGGCGGTGGCTTGGTCGAGGGTTCGGTCGTGCTGGTCGGCGGCGACCCGGGCATCGGCAAGTCCACCTTGCTGTTGCAGGCGCTGGCGGCCATGGGCGGCCGCTTTCCGGCGCTCTATGTCACCGGCGAGGAAAGCCTGTCGCAGGTGGCCGGTCGCGCGACGCGGCTCGGCCTGCCGCTGGATGGCCTCGATGCCTTGGCGGAAACCGGCGTGGAAAAGATCCTCGCGCTGGCAGCAGAGGCCAAGCCGCGCCTGATCGTTGCCGACTCCATCCAGACCCTGTGGTCGGAACAACTCACGGCTGCACCTGGCTCGGTCAGCCAGGTGCGCGAGTGTGCTGCGCGTCTGGTGCGTTTTGCCAAGGAAACGGGCACCAGCGTCTTCCTGGTCGGCCACGTGACCAAGGATGGCGGCATCGCCGGCCCGCGCGTGCTCGAACACATGGTGGACGCCGTGCTTTATTTCGAAGGCGAAAGCGGCAGCCGTTTCCGCATCCTGCGCGCCTTCAAGAATCGTTTCGGCGCCGTCAACGAACTCGGCGTGTTCGCGATGTCGGACAAGGGGCTGCGCGAAGTGCCCAATCCTTCGGCCATCTTCCTTTCCGGATCGCAGGGTCCCACGCCGGGTAGCGTGGTGATGGTGACCCGCGAAGGCACGCGCCCGCTGCTGGTGGAAGTGCAGGCGCTGGTGGACCACAGCCCCTTGTCCAATCCTCGCCGCGTCACCGTTGGCCTCGAACAGAATCGGCTCGCCATGTTGTTGGCCGTTTTGCATCGGCATGGTTCGGTCGGCGTTTTCGACCAGGATGTCTTCGTCAATGTCGTCGGCGGCATCCGCGTGCAGGAAACCGCAGCAGACCTGCCGGTGCTGCTTGCCGTGCTTTCGTCATTGCGCGATCGGCCGCTCGCGGAAAAGACCGTGGCATTCGGTGAAGTGGGGTTGTCGGGCGAGATTCGCCCCGTGCCCAACGGCGAGGAGCGCCTGCGCGAGGCGGCAACGCATGGCTTCAAGCGCGCGTTGGTGCCTGCTGGCAATGCGCCGCGCAAGGGTCGCATCGGCGGCATGGAAGTGATCGCAGTCAATCGATTGTCGGACGCACTCGCGGCCGCGTATTGACCGCGCGATTCAGGGCGCCAGCAACATCTCCAGCACGTACTTGCTGCCGAAGAAGGCGAGCAGCAGCAGTGCCATGGAAGTCAGCGTCAGCTTCACCGCGCGCGGACCCCGCCAGCCGAAACGCCAGCGTCCGAACAACAGCACGCCCAGCACGATCCAGCTGAGCACCGACAGCACGGTCTTGTGCCACAGGTGCTGGGCCAGCAGGTTTTCCACGAACATCACGCCGGTCAGCAGGGCCAGCGTGAGCAGGATGAAGCTGGCGCCGAGGGAACGGAACAGCAACTCTTCCAGTTGCACCAGGGGCGGCAAGGCGCGCAGCCAGCCGTGCAACTGCCGACGACGCAGGGCGCGTTCCTGGAACCACAGCATCAGCGCGAGCAGCGCTGCAATGGCAAGCGTGGCGTAGGCCATCAGCGCCAGCCAGGCGTGCAGTTGCAGGCGCCAGTCCAGTGCCTGCGCGCTGCCGTGTCCGGCAAACTGGTAAAGCATCATCAACAACACGGCCAATGGATAGACGATGACGCCGAGCGCCTGCATCCGTTGGGTTACAGCGGCCAGCGTGCTCAGCGCGGCCATTCCCAGTGCGACCAGGGATAGCGCGGCGAAAAAATGCAGGTCGGGGCCATGCAGCCGGGACCAGCCCAGGGCATGGGTGGTGGCATGCAGTGCGATGGCGGGCAGGGCCAGCCACAGGACGCGCCGGGTGCGCGGCCGGTCGGCCTGCAGGCTGCCGACCAGGACGGCGGCTGCGGCCAGGTAAGCCAGCGCGGCCAGCAGGGGGATCAGTAATTCAGGCATTGCCTGAGTTTCGCATACCGGCCAAGGCCCGCGCATCGGGCGCTATAATTGCCGCCCCTTCGATCCGGCCCCCAACACCATGTTCGAGTCGCTGACCCAGCGCCTGTCCGGCACCCTGCAACGCCTGCGCGGCCGTGGCCGCCTGAGCGAGGAAAACATCCGCGAGTCGCTGCGCGAAGTGCGCATCGCCTTGCTGGAAGCCGACGTGGCCTTGCCGGTGGTCGTGGCGCTGATCGAACGCATCAAGTCGCGCGCGGTCGGCCAGGAAGTGCTGACCAGCCTTACCCCGGGCCAGGCCCTGATCAAGATCGTGCACGACGAAATGGCTGCGGTCATGGGCTCGCAGGCGAGCGAGCTGAATCTCAACGTGCCCGCGCCGGCGATCATCCTGATGGCCGGCCTGCAAGGCGCGGGCAAGACGACCACGGTCGGCAAGCTCGCCAAGCACCTGAAGGAACGGCGCAAGAAGAAGGTGATGGTGGTCAGCTGCGACGTCTATCGTCCGGCCGCCATCCAGCAGCTCGAAACGCTGGCAAAGCAGGTGGACGTGCTGTTCTTCCCCAGTGAAGTGGGGCAGGATCCGGTTGAAATCGTGCGCGCGGCCATCTCGGATGCGCGCAAGAGTTTCGTGGATGTGCTGCTGGTCGATACCGCAGGCCGCCTGGCCATTGACGAAGCGATGATGGCCGAGATCAAGGCGTTGCATGCCGCGATCAAGCCGGTCGAGACCTTGTTCGTGGTCGATGCGATGACCGGCCAGGACGCAGCCAACACGGCGAAGGCGTTCTCGCAGGCGCTGCCGCTGACCGGCGTGGTGCTGACCAAGACCGATGGCGATGCGCGCGGTGGCGCGGCGCTGTCGGTGCGCTACATCACCGGCCAGCCGATCAAGTTCGTCGGCGTCGGGGAAAAACCCGATGGCCTCGACATCTTCCATCCTGATCGCGCCGCCAGCCGCATCCTCGACATGGGCGATGTCCTGTCGCTGGTTGAGCAAGTCGAACAGCAGGTCGACAAGGAAAAGGCGGCCAAATTCGCCGAGAAGGTCGCCAAGGGCAAGAAGTTCGATCTCAATGACATGCGAGACCAGCTCGAGCAGATGCAGAACATGGGCGGCCTGGCCGGCCTGATGGACAAGCTGCCGGGCATGGGCCAGATCCCGGATTCGGTAAAGAGCCAGGTCACCGGCAAGGAAGTCCCGAGGATGGTCGCCATCATCAACTCGATGACCAAGAAGGAACGCCGCAACCCGGCCTTGCTGAACGGCTCGCGCCGGGCGCGCGTGGCCAAGGGCTCGGGCGTGACCCCGGCCGACGTCAACAAGATGCTCAAGCAGTTCCAGCAGATGGAAAAGATGATGTCCAAGCTGTCCGCCGGCGGCATGAAGGGCATGATGCGCGGCATGAAGGGCATGATGGGCGGCGGTGGCGGGTTCCCGGGCGGGTTCCGGCGCTAGGCTAGGGGCATCGCGGCCGAAGCCGCTTCCACTGGTTTTCACAGGCGGGACAAACGGTTATACTTCCCGGCTCCCCGAAGGCCCGAGCTCAAGAGCCCGCGTCCCGGCATCCATCCAGAACAAAGAGCACACTGAAAATGGTCAAGATTCGCCTGACCCGTGGCGGCGCCAAGAAGCGTCCCTTCTATCACATCGTCGCAACCGACCATCGCAACAAGCGTGACGGTCGTTCGCTCGAGCGCCTGGGTTTCTACAACCCGGTTGCGCAGGGCCAGGAAAAGCGCGTCGAGCTCAATACCGACCGCGTCAACCACTGGGTTTCCCAGGGTGCGCAGCTGACTGACAAAGTCCGCATGCTGGTCAAGGAAGTTTCGGGCCAGGCTTCGGCCTGAGCCTCTGCCTCGCGTCACGACGCGAGGAATCGATCATGACCCAAGAGCGCCGAATCCTGCTGGGCAGGGTCCTCGGCGCTTTCGGCGTTCGGGGCGAGATGAAATTGCACTCGTTCACCGACCCGGTGTCGACGGCGATGAAGTATCAACCCTGGCTGGTCTTGCACCAGGGCGCCGAGCGCGAAGTGCAGGGCGTGCGCGGTCGCGAAACCAACAAGGGCATGGTCATCACCATGCCCGGCATCGACGACCGCGACGCGGCCGAAGCGATGGCTGGCGCCGAAATCTGGGTGCCGCGCAGTCGCCTGCCCAAGCCCAAGCCCGGTGAACATTATTGGGTCGACCTGGAAGGCCTGCGCGTATTCAATCGCGAAGGCATCGAACTCGGCACGGTGTCCTACCTGTTCGAAACCGGCGCCAACGATGTGATGGTCGTGAAGGGCGAGCGCGAACATCTCATTCCCTACATCCCGGAACAATTCATCGTCGAGGTGGATTTCGACAAGGGCCAGGTGCTGGTCGACTGGGATGCGGACTTCTGAGCATGCGCATCGACGTGCTCACCCTGTTCCCCGATTTCATCCGCCAGTGCACGCAAGTGGGCGTGGTCGGTCGCGCCTTCGAGCGCGGGCTGATGTCGGTCGAAGCCTGGAACCCGCGTGACTACGCCACCGACAATTACCGCCGCGTGGACGATCGCCCCTTCGGCGGCGGCCCGGGCATGGTGATGCTGCCGGAGCCGCTGACCGCCTGCCTGCAGGCAGCGCGCGCGGCCGATCCCGCGCCGGCGCGGGTTATCTACCTCAGCCCGCAGGGGCCGGCGCTTACCCAGCGCAAGGCGAGGGAGCTGGCGGCCTGCGAGCGCCTGATCCTGGTCTGCGGCCGCTACGAGGGCGTGGATGAACGATTCATCGACCGCGAGGTGGACGAGGAATTGTCCATCGGCGATTACGTGCTGTCCGGCGGCGAATTGGCCGCGGCCGTCGTGATCGACGCCGTGGGCCGCCTGCAGGAAGGCGCGCTGAACGACGCCGACTCAGCCAGCCAGGACAGTTTCGAGGACGGCCTGCTCGATTGCCCGCATTACACCCGGTCCGAGTCGCTGGGTACCGAAGGCGTGCCGCCGGTGCTGCTGTCGGGTGACCACGCGGCCATCCGTCGCTGGCGGCGCCAGCAAAGCCTGGGCCGCACCTGGTTGCGGCGCCCGGAGCTGCTGGCCCAGCTGGAACTCGACGCCGCGGACCGCAAGCTGCTGGCGGCTTTCCAGTCGGAATGGGCCGAATCCGACCAGCCCGGCCCGGATGTTGAAAAGCCCTAGCCAATCAGTGGCTTCGCTGGCTATAATGCGCAGCTAAGTCGCCGTCCAACGGCCCCTAATCAGATCGACAAGATCATTACCGGTGCAACCATGAACAAGCTCCTCCAGCAATTCGAAGCCGAACAGATCACCCGCCAGTTTCCGGACTTCGGCCCGGGCGACACCGTGGTTGTCAACGTGAAGGTCAAGGAAGGCAATCGCGAGCGCGTGCAGGCCTATGAAGGCGTCGTCATCGCGATCAAGAATGCCGGCGTCAATTCGGCGTTCACCGTCCGCAAGATCTCGCACGGCTTCGGCGTCGAGCGCGTCTTCCAGACCCACAGCCAGATCATCGACTCGGTCAGCGTCAAGCGCCGTGGCGCGGTCCGCGCCGGCAAGCTGTACTACCTGCGCGACCTGCAGGGCAAGAAGGCCCGCATCAAGGAAGATCTTGGTGCCCGTACGGCCGGCTGATCGCTCCGATCAGTGCAAGCAAAACGGCCGCGAAAGCGGCCGTTTTCGTTGGTGATCGCATGACTGAAATCATTCCTTCGGTACGACTCGACCTCTGGCTTTGGGCCGCGCGCTTCTACAAGACGCGCAGCCTGGCCAAGCAGGCGATCGAATCGGGCCGCGTGGAAGTGGATGGGCAAAGCGCGAAGGCGTCACGCGGCCTGAAGTCGGGCGAGAAACTTTCCGTGCGTCGCGGCGACGAACTTTTTGAAATCGAAGTATTGGCACTGAGCAGCAAGCGCGGCTCGGCGACGATTGCGCGCACGCTCTACGTCGAGTCGCCCGAATCCATCGCGCGCCGCGCCGCGGATGTGGAAAAGCGCCGGCTCGAGGCTACCGGTTATCGTGCGCCGCTGTCCAAGCCCGACAAACGCGCGCGTCGCCTGATCCAGGCGCTGGGCGATCTCGACGCAGGGTAATCGCGTCGCCGGGCAAGTCGGCGGAACGTTCAGTTCAATTGCTTGAGGCGGTAGAGCGCTTCGAGTGCCTGCTTCGGCGTCAGCTCATCGGGCTCGATCGCGTCCACGGCCTCGCTCAGCGCCGAACGCGGCGCGGCGAACAATCCCATCTGCAAGGGCGCATCGAGCGCTTCCGCCGTCATCGGCGTCGAGTGCAGGTGCGTGCGCGATTCCAGTTCGCCCAGGGTCTTTCGCGCCTGCGCCACCACCTCGCGCGGCAGGCCGGCCAGTGACGCAACCTGCAGCCCGAAGCTGCGGTTGGCCGGGCCGTCCTTCACCGCATGCATGAACACCAGCTTGTCGCCGTGCTCGATAGCGTCCAGGTGCACGTTGGCAATGCCGCTGCCCGGTTCCGCCAGCGAGGTCAGCTCGAAATAATGCGTGGCGAACAAGGTGTAGGCGCGATTGTTCTGCGCCAGGTGGCGTGCGCAGGCCTCGGCCAGTGCGAGGCCGTCGTAGGTGGACGTGCCGCGGCCGATCTCGTCCATCAGCACCAGCGAATGCGACGTGGCGTGGTGCAGGATGTAGCTGGTCTCCGACATTTCCACCATGAAGGTGGATTGCCCGCGCGCCAGGTCGTCGCCGGCGCCAATGCGGGTCAGGATGCGATCGACCGGGCCGATTCGTGCACTTGAAGCGGGCACGAAGCTGCCGATATGCGCCAGCAGCACGATCAATGCGTTCTGCCGCATGTAAGTGGATTTGCCGCCCATGTTCGGGCCGGTGATGACCAGCATCCGCCGGTTCGGGTCCAGGTGCAGGTCGTTCGGTTCGAAGGGTTCGTCGCGGGCGGCCTCCACCACCGGGTGGCGGCCGCGTTCGATGTGGATGCCTGGCTCGACGGTGAATTGCGGCCGCGTCCAGTCCAGCGCCTGCGCGCGTTCGGCGAAGGCCGCAAGCACGTCCAGCTCCGACAGCGCAGCCGCGCACTGCTTGAGCGCCTCGAGTTTTTCCGCCAGCGAGTCGAGCAGGCCGTCGTACAACAGACGCTCGCGAGACAACGATCGTTCCCGCGCCGACAGCACCTTGTCTTCGAAGGTCTTCAACTCTTCAGTGATGTAGCGCTCGGCTCCGGTCAGCGTCTGCCGCCGCGTGTAATGCGTGGGTGCGCGGTCGGCCTGGCCCTTGCTGATTTCCAGGTAATAACCATGCACGCGGTTGTAGCCGACCTTCAGCGTGGCGATGCCGGTGGCGATGCGTTCACGCGCCTCGAGTTCGACCAGGAATTCATCGGCGTGGCTGGACAGTCGCCGCAACTCGTCGAGTTCGGCATCGAAGCCTTCGGCAATGACGCCGCCGTCGCGTTGCATCACCGGTGGATGCTCGACGACGGCGCCCGCGAGCAGCACAGCGCACTCGTCATGTTCACCCAGTTGGGCGCCCAGCGCGGCCAGCCTGGGTGAATCGAGCTTCACGATATTCGCGCGAATCGCAGGCAGCGCAGCGAGTGCATCGCGCAGAGTGGAAAGGTCACGCGGCCTGGCCGAGCGCAGCGCAATGCGGGTCAGGATGCGCTCGACATCGCCAATCCCGCGGAAGCGGTCCCGAAGGGTCACGTCGCCGCGACTCTCCAGCAGCACCTGCACGGCCTGCAGGCGCTGCGCCAGCACCTGTTGGTCGCGCAGGGGGCGATGCAGCCAACGTCGCAGCAGGCGGCCGCCCATGGGGCTGATGGTGGCGTCCAGCACGCCCAGCAGCGTGTGCTGCACGCGGCCATCGTTGCGCGAATCCAGCTCCAGGTGACGGCGAGTGACCGCATTCATCGAGATCGCGTCTTCCGCGGACTCCACCATGATGGCGGTGAGGTGCGGCAGTTGTTGCTTCTGCGTCTCTTCGACGTAACCGAGCAATGCGCCCGCCGCGGCAATGGCGAGAGGCTGGTCCTCGATACCGAAACCGCCCAGGTCGTGCACGCCGAAAAACTTCAGCAGCTGCCGGCGGCAGGTGTCGCTGTCGAAATACCAGGGCGCGCGACGGCGCAGCCCCGGCATTCCCAGGACGGTCGGCGACCATTCGTCTTCGTCCGCCACCAGCACTTCCGCCGGCGACAGGCGCGCAAGCTCGGCGATCAGCTGGTCCTCGGACGAAGCTTCGGTCACCAGGAAACGGCCGCCCGCTAGATCCGCCCAAGCCAGGCCGAAACGCTGGCCGCTTTCAGTCTTCCGTCCGCGCGCGATCGACAGCAGCAGGGTGTCGCGGCGTTCCTGCAGCAAGGCTTCGTCAGTGACCGTGCCGGGCGTGACGATGCGAACGACCTTGCGTTCGACCAAGCCCTTGGACATGGCAGGGTCGCCGATCTGTTCGCAGATCGCGACCGATTCACCCAGCGCTACCAAGCGTGCCAGGTAGCCTTCGGCCGCATGCACGGGCACCCCCGCCATCGGGATCGGGGCACCGCCCGCACTGCCGCGCTGGGTCAGCGTGATGTTGAGCAGGCGCGCGGCCTTGCGCGCATCGTCGAAGAACAATTCATAGAAATCGCCCATCCTGAAGAACAGCAGGATGTCCGGGTTCTCCGACTTGGCGGCGAAGAACTGGCGCATGAAAGGCGTGGCTTGCTGGTTGGCTTCCACGGTCAGGGCTGCGGGTTCACGCTGGTCAAGGCGAGGGGGGAGAGCCACGGAAATTCGAATGAAAAGTGTAGCGGAAGTCGGGTGTCCGGGCATTCACCGGAAAATCCACTCGCAGATACCAAGGAGCCCGGCGCTGGGCCGGGCTCTTTGCTGTTTACACCTGTGTCGAAATCAGTTCTGGGCGTTGATCTCCACGCGCCAAATACGCGCGAGGCCCTCCCGATGGTCGGAGCGATCAGCCGCGGAACGGCTTCGGTTCAACGATCGGAGGCAGCGGGCAACCATCCGGGTCGACCCTCTCTCCGCGCAGCGTGTCCGGGCAGCGATCGTGGCAGTCGGTCACGCCATCGCCGTCACTGTCGGCGTCGCCGCCGCAGACCTGCACCGGAATGGCCTCGCCGGTGAGGGCAAGGGGGCCGGAAGAGGTGGCACAGCCAGTCGCGAGGCCGCAGAGCAGGACCAGTGCGAGGCTGGCTTTGGCGTAACGATCAAATGCGGACATGAGGGTTCCCCTTGCGAATGGCGTCTAAGCCTAGGTTATCAAAGCGTAAATCAAGATTGCGGAGTAGCACGAGAAGGCTGCCGCTGGCAAGCGAAACAACTGAAAAGGCCCCAAAGGAGTCCGATGCAAGTGCTTGTTCCATCTTGGGAAGCGCTCGCTTAGTCTAACCGGATGGACGCCCAAACTCCGTCGGTCGACGCCGAATACGACGATGCTGCGCTACACCGGCTGGCCGAGCAGGTCGGCGACGCCTTGCGGGTGAACCGGCACACGGTCTGCACGGCCGAAAGCTGCACTGGCGGCTGGATCGCCAAGATGATCACCGATATTCCCGGCTGTTCCGACTGGTTCGACTGCGGACTGGCGGCCTATAGCTACGAAGCCAAGCAGGCCTTGCTGGGCGTACGCCCGGAGACACTGACCCAACACGGCGCCGTCAGCCGCGAGACCGTGCTGGAGATGGTGTCCGGCGCGCTGATCACCTCTGGCGCGAGCCTGGCCGTGGCGGTGACCGGTATCGCCGGTCCCACCGGCGGCACGCCCGACAAGCCGGTCGGCTCGGTCTGGGTGGCGTGGAAACGGCGCGGGCGCTACCCCACGGCCGAGGTCTTCCATTTCGAAGGCGACCGCGAGGCGATCCGGCGGCAGACCGTGGCCAAGGCCCTGGCGGGGCTGCTCAACCTGCTCGACTGATCGCTTGCCACGGGCAGGGGCTTGCATTGGCAATTCGTTAGTAGTATTACTACTAACACCATGCAAACACTCTCCGAAACCCAGCAAACCATCCTCAACCTGATCACCGATCGGGTCGAGTTCGACGGCGTTCCCCCTTCGCAAGCGGAAATCGCGAAAGCCTGCGGCTTCAGCGGCGTTCGGGCGGCCCAATACCACCTCGACATCCTGGAACAGGCCGGCTTCATCAAGCGCATCCCGGGCCAGGCGCGGGGCATCCGCCTGTGCCGGGTGGACGAAGACGGCGAAAGCCGTAACAGCAGCCGTGCCGACGCCGCGCATCGCGACGACGAAGTGCTGCGGCTGCCGGTGCTGGGCCGCGTTGCGGCCGGCACGCCGATCGGCGCCGGCATCGCTTCGGACGAAACGGTGCTGCTCGATCGCAGCTTTTTTTTCCCCGCGCCCGATTACCTGCTGAAGGTAAAGGGCGATTCGATGCGCGACGACGGCATCCTCGACGGCGACCTGATCGGCGTGCATCGCACCAACGTCGCCAGCTCCGGGCAGATCGTGGTCGCGCGCATTGACGACGAGATCACGGTCAAGTTGCTCAAGATAGGCAAGGACTGCATCCGCCTGCTGCCGCGCAACCCCGACTACCAGCCCATCGAAGTCCGGCCCGACCAGGACTTCGCCATCGAAGGCCTGTATTGCGGCCTCGTGAGGCCGAGTCGTTGATCGGTTCCGCGCTGCGCGCCGGGGCGTATTCCTACGCTTCGCCCAGTGATTGCCTGCTACCGACATTTTCCACGACGCCGCATATTTCGATTCCGGACAGCAACATCTCAGGCTATGCGACGGCCCTGTCCCAAATTACCTGCAACCAATACTGACCCTAGGGAATAAACCATGGACGAGAACAAGAAGCGCGCCCTCACCGCTGCACTGGCGCAGATCGACAAGCAGTTCGGCAAGGGCACCGTGATGCTGATGGGCGACAAGAATGTCGAAGCCCACGAAGTGATCGGCACCGGCTCGCTGATGCTGGACATGGCGCTGGGTATCGGCGGCTTGCCCAAGGGCCGCGTCGTTGAAATCTATGGTCCGGAATCCTCGGGCAAGACCACGCTCACCCTGCAGGTCATCGCGCAATGCCAGAAGGCGGGCGGCACCGCGGCCTTCGTCGATGCCGAGCACGCGCTCGACCCGAACTACGCGCAGAAGCTTGGCGTCAACCTCGACGACCTGCTGATCTCGCAGCCCGACACCGGCGAGCAGGCGCTTGAAATCGTCGACATGCTGGTGCGATCGAATGCCGTGGACGTGGTGGTGGTCGACTCGGTCGCCGCCCTCACGCCGCGCGCCGAAATCGAAGGCGAAATGGGCGAGATGCAGGTCGGCTTGCAGGCGCGCCTGATGAGCCAGGCCTTGCGCAAGCTGACCGGCAACATCAAGCGTTCCAACTGCATGGTCATCTTCATCAACCAGTTGCGCATGAAGATCGGCAACATGATGCCGGGCCAGAATCCGGAAACCACCACCGGCGGCAACGCGCTGAAGTTCTACGCCTCGGTGCGCCTGGATATCCGCCGCATCGGTTCGGTCAAGAAGGGCGACGAGATCATCGGCAACGAGACCAAGATCAAGGTCGTCAAGAACAAGATGGCGCCGCCGTTCAAGGTGGTCATCACCGAGATCCTCTATGGCGAGGGCATCTCCCGCGAGGGCGAGCTGATCGACATGGGCGTGGACAACAAGCTGGTCGAAAAATCCGGCGCCTGGTACAGCTGCATGGGCGAGCGGATCGGGCAGGGCAAGGAAAACGCCCGCCAGTACCTCAAGGACAACCCGACCATGGCCGTCACGCTTGAAGCCAAGCTGCGCGAGAAGCTGGCGCCCAAGATCGTGGCCAAGGCGCCGCCGGCGCCTGAGGACGTCGAGGCCTGAGTCCATGGCCTGGGGACGGAAAAAGGCATCGGATGCCGCCGAACCCTCCGCGTACCAGCGGGCCCTGGGCCTGCTGGTACGGCGGGAACACTCGCGCAAGGAGCTGTCCCGAAAGCTCAGCGCCAAGGGCGTCGAGCGCGATGACGCCGACCTTGCCCTGGACAAGTTGAATCGCCAGGACTTCCAGAACGACGCCCGTTTCGCCTGTGCCCTGGCCCGAAGCCGGGCCGGCGCGGGCTACGGCCCGAACCGGATTCGCGCG
This sequence comes from Gammaproteobacteria bacterium RIFCSPHIGHO2_12_FULL_63_22, assembly GCA_001801685.1. Classification (GTDB taxonomy): domain Bacteria; phylum Pseudomonadota; class Gammaproteobacteria; order Xanthomonadales; family Xanthomonadaceae; genus Arenimonas. Next base: position 18,453 of record MGYJ01000078.1, read on the forward strand.
GAGCTGTCCACCCACGGCCTGGGCCGCGACGACATCGCTGCCGCCCTGGATGCTTGCGAGCGCGATTGGGATGCCAGCGCGGCGGACATCATCCAGCGCCGATATGGCAACAAGGACCTCGGTGATCCAGTCCAGCGGCGCAAGGCCGTGGACTTCCTGCTGCGCCGGGGCTTCGACCAGAAGTCGGCCTATGCCGCCGCCCGGGCCCGCCCCGGCGAACTCTCGCCCGAAGACTGAAGCGAGACCCCAGCCCGGCCTGATAATCTAGGCGTCCGCGGTTTCGATAGAAAACTTCCCCATGAAAAGCAGTGCCGAAATCCGCAAGGATTTCCTCGATTTCTTTGCCTCCAAAGGCCACACGATCGTTCCTTCCAGCTCCCTCGTGCCGGGCAATGACCCGACGCTGCTGTTCACCAATGCCGGCATGGTGCAGTTCAAGGATGTGTTCCTGGGCGCGGAGAAACGCAGCTACAAGCGCGCGGCCAGTTCGCAGCGCTGCGTGCGCGCCGGCGGCAAGCACAACGACCTGGACCAGGTCGGCTATACCGCGCGCCACCACACCTTCTTCGAAATGCTGGGCAACTTCAGCTTCGGCGATTATTTCAAGCGCGACGCCATCCACTACGCCTGGGAATTGCTGACCGGCGTCTGGGGCCTGTCGAAGGAAAAGCTGCTCGTCACCATCTATCACACCGACGACGAAGCCTTCGACATCTGGCACACGCAGATCGGCCTGCCGGTGGAGCGCATCATCCGCATCGGCGACAACAAGGGTGCGCCGTTCGCCTCCGACAATTTCTGGCAGATGGCCGATACCGGCCCCTGCGGTCCCTGCACCGAAATCTTCTACGACCACGGTGCGCACATTCCCGGCGGCCCGCCCGGATCGCCGGATGAAGACGGCGACCGCTTCATCGAAATCTGGAACAACGTCTTCATGCAGTTCGACCGCCAGCCGGACGGCACCTTGCTGCCCCTGCCCGCGCCGTGCGTGGACACCGGCATGGGCCTGGAGCGAATCGCCGCCGTGCTGCAGCATGTGCACAGCAACTACGAGATCGATCTCTTCCAACACCTGATCAAGCATGCCGCGCAGCTCACCGGCACGACCGACCTGGACAACAAGGCGCTGCGCGTCATCGCCGACCATATCCGCGCCTGTTCCTTCCTGATCACCGATGGCGTGATGCCTTCCAACGAAGGCCGCGGTTATGTGTTGCGACGGATCATCCGTCGCGCCATCCGCTATTTCTGGAAGCTCGGTCCCCTGCAGGCCGACGGCCAGTTCTGGCGCATGCTGACGCCGCTCGCACAAATGATGGGCGACGCCTATCCGGAATTGCGCAGCAAGGCCTCGCTGATCGAGCAAGCGCTGCGTGCGGAAGAAGCGGCCTTTGCGCAGACGCTCGATGCCGGGATGACTCGCCTCGAAGGCGTGCTCGCGCAGAGCGGCGGCACGATTGACGGCGAACAGTTGTTCCAGTTCCACGACACCTATGGCTGCCCGCCGGACCTGATCCTGGACATCCTGCGCGAACGCGGGCTGTCGCCCGCGGCCGGCGCGTTGCCGCAGTACGAAACCCTGATGGAGCAGCAACGCGATCGTGCCCGCGGTGCCAGCAAATTTGCTGGCAGCGTGGGCCTGCCGGCAGAACTGGTCGCGTCGCTGCCACACACGGAGTTCCGCGGTTACGACCAGCTTTCCCAGGACCAGTTGAAGATTGTTGCGCTGGTCCAGGACGGCAAGCCGGTCAGCGCAATCGATGCCGGGCAGGAAGCGATCGTCATCCTCGACGCTACGCCGTTCTATGCAGAATCCGGCGGCCAGGTGGGTGATACCGGCTCGCTGACGGGAGCAGCTTCGCAGCGCTTCGAGGTTCGCGACACCGCAAAATTGTCGGGCATCTTCCACGGCCATGTGGGCCGCTTGATCGGCGGACGACTGGCAGTCGGTGATCTGGTTTCGGCGGCGGTGGACGGCGAACGCCGCCAGGCCATCGTGCTAAACCATTCAGCGACGCATCTCTTGCACGCTGCATTGCGCAAGGTGCTGGGCGAACACGTCACGCAGAAGGGCTCGCTGGTGGCGCCCGATCGCCTGCGCTTCGACTTCTCGCACTTCCAGCCGATCGGCGCAAAGGACCTCGCCACCATCGAGGCCATGGTGAATGCCCAGATCCGCCGCAACCCGGTTGCCGAAGTCCACAACATGGGCATGGCCGAAGCCATCGAGTTCGGCGCGATGGCCCTATTCGGCGAAAAATACGGCGAGCGCGTGCGCGTGCTGCGCATGGGCGATTTCTCGACCGAATTGTGCGGCGGCACGCATGTGCACGGCACCGGCGACATCGGCGTGTTCAAGATCATTTCCGAAGCGGGCGTCGCGGCCGGCGTGCGCCGCATCGAGGCGGTGACGGGCGAGGGCGCGCTCGCCTGGTTCGCCGACCAGCAGCGTCGACTTGATGAAGTGTCCGAGTTGGTGGGCGCGCGTGGCGACGACGCCGTCGAAAAATTGCGGCACCTGCTCGAACGCCAGAAGAAACTCGAGCGCGAGCTGGAGTCCTTCAAGGCCAAGGCGACCGCCGGTGCCACTTCGTCGTTGGCGGATACCGCTGCCGACATCGGTGGCGTGAAGTTGATCGCGGCGCGCCTGGAAGGGCTGGACGGCAAGGCCCTTCGCGATGCGATGGACATGCTGAAGGAAAAACTCGCTGATGCCGTCATCATCCTGGCCTCCGCCGAGGGCGGAAAGGCATCGCTGGTCGCCGGCGTGAAGGGCTCGGCGCTGGGCCGGGTGAAGGCGGGCGAACTTCTTTCGCACGTGGCGGGTCAGATCGGAGGCAAGGGCGGTGGTCGCCCCGACATGGCCCAGGGCGGCGGCCAGGACGGACCCGCCCTGATCACGGCACTGGAAGGCGTCAAGGATTGGGTGGCGCAGCGGCTGGCCTGATTGGGCCAGTCATTCCTAGCCCATCCGTTACATTGCGCGAATGCTCGACCCGCTCTACCATCGGTTCAGCTACGCTCGCGTGGCTTGGAGCCTCGGGTCGTCCCGACCGTGGACCGGTGCACGGAAGTATCGGAAGGAAGTGCCATGCTGATTTTGACGCGACGCGTCGGCGAGACATTGATGATTGGCGACTCGGTCACGGTCACGATCCTGGGCGTCAAGGGTAACCAGGTCCGGGTCGGGATCACCGCGCCGAAAGACGTGGCGGTGCACCGCGAAGAGATCTTCCAGCGTATCGGCAAGGAGTCCGCCGCAGGCGTGGATAATCCACCGGAAGAGCCCGGTTCAGCCAGCAAGGACCGCTGAGGTTTACCGAAGGGCCTGCAAACAGCTATCCTATGCGGCCTGTCGGTTCGCCGTCAGGCAAGAAAACCCGGAGAGATGCCCGAGTGGCCGAAGGGGCTCCCCTGCTAAGGGAGTATGGGCTTTATCTCCCATCGAGGGTTCGAATCCCTCTCTCTCCGCCAGACACCAAAACGCCTCCTTTCGGAGGCGTTTTGGTGTCTGGCGGAGAGAGAGGGATGAATGTTGGGGCCGTTCGCTTCAATCGGCGAGGGACGAATTATTTGACGAAGCCGTCCCCCAGCCCCATAATTGTCGTTCTGCTGTGCGCCCGTAGCTCAGCTGGATAGAGCACCAGGCTACGAACTTGGTGGTCGGGAGTTCGAATCTCTCCGGGCGCGCCACTTGCAGAATGAAAAAGACCAGTGATCCTTGATCCCTGGTCTTTTTTTTTGAACCAGCAAATCGAACGCCACGCACCCACCTGCGATAGTCTGCACCGGAATTCCCGAAGGAGCGGCCCGTGCCCGCCACAGTCCAACAGCGCCGTGAACTTGCCGCGCGCCTGCTGCCCTTGCTCGACCTGACCAGCCTGGGCGAAGACGACACTCCTGCGCGAATCGAGGCCTTGTGCGCCTCGGCCCGAACCCGGCATGGCCTGCCCGCCGCACTTTGCGTCTATCCAGAACACATCACCACCGTTCGGCGCGCCATGCACGGCACGGCGGCGAAAGTGGCGACGGTCGTCAATTTTCCCGATGGCGGCAGTGATGCTGCGCGTGCAGCCCGTGAGACGCGGCGCGCACTGGCCGCGGGTGCGGATGAAATCGACCTCGTGCTGCCCTACCACGCGCTGCGTCGCGGCGAGCGCGCAGTGGCGGAGGCGGTCGTCATCGCCTGTCGCGAAGCCTGCGGAAGCGCTTCGCTGAAGCTGATCATCGAGACAGGCGAACTCCAGACACCGGACTTGATCCGACAAGCCTGCGAGATCGGCCTGGCAGCTGGCGTCGACTTCCTCAAGACTTCCACCGGCAAGGTGTCAGTGAATGCCACGCCGCAAGCTGCCGCACTTATGCTCGATGCCATCGCGCGTGATGGCGGCCGTTGCGGCTTCAAGGCCGCGGGCGGAATCCGCACGCTGGACGACGCTGCCCTCTATCTCGCCATTGCCGCCGAACGACTGGGCGATGAGTGGATCACTCCCGCACACTTCCGCATCGGCGCGAGTACCTTGTTCAGTGAATTGACGGCAGCGCTGGACGCCGCTGGATGACCGCGATGGACGTGCCATCGGCCGCGACGCTGATCCGCTGCAAGCGCGACGGGCAGCGTCTTGATGCCAAACAATTGCGAATCATCGCGAGGGGCATCGCCAGCGGTGACTGGAGCGAAGGCCAGGTTGGCGCCTTTGCGATGGCCCTCGCCTGGCGCGGCATGACAATCGATGAGTGCCGCGAATTCACCTTTGCATTGCGCGACTCCGGCCAGTCCTTGCGTTGGGACGATCTGCCCGGGCCCGTACTGGACAAGCATTCCACCGGCGGCGTCGGCGACTGCGTCAGCCTGGTGCTGGCGCCCCTGCTGGCCGCCTGCGGCGCCTATGTGCCGATGATTTCGGGTCGCGGGCTTGGCCACACGGGCGGCACTCTCGACAAACTCGAAAGCCTGCCGGGATACGACGTCAATCCGCCCAACTGGCGGCTGCGCAAGACCGTTGCCGATATCGGTTGCGCGATCATCGGCCAGAGCGATGACCTGGTGCCGGCCGATCGCCGTCTCTACGGCGTGCGCGATGTCACCGCCACGGTGGACGTGCCAGACATGATGGTGGCGTCGATACTCTCGAAGAAGCTCGCGGGTGGCGCGCAGGCGATGGTGCTCGACATCAAGACCGGCAACGGGGCGCAGTTGACGGACATGGCGTCCGCGCGCGCGCTGGCCGATCGCATGCTGGCGGTCGCTGCGGGTAGCGGCTTGCACCTGCGCGTGGCACTGACCGACATGGACGAGGTGCTGGGTCGCGATGCCGGCAACGCGCTCGAAGTGAGGGCCGTCCTGGATTTGCTGTGCGGTCGCGCTGCTTGTGATCGGCTGCGCAACCTGACCCTTGCGATGTCGGCTGAATTGCTTTGCCTCGGTGGCATCGCGACGACCGCGGACGACGCCAGCGCACGGGTGCGCCGCGCGCTTGACTCCGGCGCGGCTGCGGAACGGTTCGCGCGCATGGTGGCCGCATTGGGCGGACCGTCGGATCTTCTGGAGCGGCCGGACGCGTATCTTCCTCGCACTGAATTGCAGCGCGATGTGTTGGCGACTTCCGATGGTTACGTTTCGGCGGTCGATGTGAGGGCGTTGGGCAATGTGGTGGTCGAACTCGGCGGAGGCCGAAAACATCCGGCGCAGGCCATCGACCACGCCGTGGGTTTGTCCGGCGTCGTAGGCCGGGGCGCGCGCATCCAGGCCGGCCAGCCGATGGCGACCATTCATGCCCGGGGCGAGGCGGAGACGATGCTCGCCTCCGAAGCAGTGCGCCGCGCCTTCGTGATCGCGGAAAGCGCGCCGCCGGTCGCGCCATTGCTGCAGTGGCACGCGCGGGCGGAGAATGCCGCATGACTCGCGCAATCTGGTTGGTGCTCGACTCGCTCGGCCTCGGCGCGGCGCCCGATGCCGCCGCTTACGGCGATGCCGGGGCGGACACCTTCGGGCATATTTCCGCGGCCTGCGCCGCTGCGTCCCGTGGCCCCATGAAGCTTCCGAATTTGTCGCGGCTGGGCTTGCCGCAAGCGCATGCAGCCGCCCATGGCGCGCCGGCGCGGGGATTCGAAACCACGCCTGTGCCTGAAGGCCTGTGGGGTTATGCGGTCGAACGCGCCTGCGGCAAGGACACGCCATCTGGTCATTGGGAAACCGCCGGCGTGGTGCTGACGGAACCGTTCGGCTTGTTCGAAAAGCCGGAAGATTCCTTTCCTGCCGACTTGCTTGAAGCATTGATAGAGCAAGGCGGGCTGCCCGGAATCCTTGGCAACTGCCATGCCTCGGGCACGGAAATCCTGCAACGCCTCGGTGCGGAACACATGCAGACCGGCCGACCGATCGTTTACACCTCGGCCGACTCGGTGTTCCAGATCGCGGCGCACGAAGGCACGTTTGGGCTCGAGCGCCTGTATGAAATCTGCAAGCTGGCGCGCAAGCTGCTCCAGCCCTACAACATCGGTCGCGTGATCGCGCGACCCTTCGTGGGCACGCAGGAATCAGGCTTCGTTCGCACCGGCAATCGCCACGACTACGCCTTGCCGCCGCCGGCGCCGACGCTGCTCGATGCAGTGGTAGCGGCCGGTGGCGAGGTGGTTGCGATTGGCAAGATCGCCGACATATTTGCCAACCGTGGCGTCTCGCGGCATGTGCCCGCGCATGGCCACGACGCATTGTTCGATGCGACGATCACGGCGATGTCGCAAGCCGGCAGCGGCAGCCTGATCGCCACCAATTTCGTCGACTTCGACAGCGTGTACGGCCATCGCCGCGACCTGTTCGGCTACGCGGCGGCGCTGGAACATTTCGACGCACGCCTGCCAGAACTTTTCGCCGCGCTCCGCGAGGGTGACCTGTTGGTGCTGAGCGCCGACCACGGTTGCGATCCCACCTGGCCGGGCAGCGACCACACCCGCGAGTGCATTCCCGCGCTGGCCTTCGGGCCCGGCTATGCACCGCGCGCGCTGGGCCGACGCGACAGTTTCGCCGACCTGGGTCAGGCCATGGCCACGCACCTGGGCCTGCCGCCATTGGCAGCCGGCCGTTGCCTGCTGGACGCGGCCTGAGGCGCGATCGATGAGCACGCCACACATTGACGCCGCCCCCGGCGAGATTGCCGACACCGTATTGTTTCCGGGCGACCCGTTGCGCGCGCGGCACATCGCTGCGGAGTTCCTTGCCGATGCCACGGAAGTGACCTCGCGCCGCAACATGCTCGGCTTCACCGGCCACTATCGTGGGATGCGCGTGTCGGTGATGGGTAGTGGCATGGGCATCCCGTCCTGCGCCATCTACGCGACGGAATTGGCGCGCGTGTACGGCGTGCGTCGCATCGTGCGGGTCGGCACCTGCGGCGGCGTCGGCGATGTGGCCTTGGGTGACCTCTTGCTCGCGCAGGCGGCGTCCACCGATTCCAACTTCAACCGCATGCAGTTCGGCGGCCATGAACTGGCGGCCTGCGCGGATTTCGAATTGTTGCGCGCGGTCGCCGACACGGCTGCCAGGAATGACATCCCCGTGCGGATCGCCAGCGTGTTCAGTTCCGATTGTTTCTACGGCGGCGATCCGGACCTGGTCGCGCGCCTGTTGCAACATCGCATCATGGCGATCGACATGGAATCTGCCGGCCTCTACGGCCTGGCGATGCGCGAGGGCATCCAGGCGCTATCGGTGCTCGCGGTAAGCGACCATTTGCAACGCGGCGAACACATGTCGGCGGAACAGCGCGAGCAAGGCCAGTCACGAATGGTGTCGCTGGTCCTGGAAAGCCTGCTGCCGCCAATGGAAACATCCCGCTAGCAGGCGCCGGTTCCGATCGCCCTGCGGATGGCGAGTCGTTCCTTTTCGAGATCGATCCCGTGCCCGGCCAGCCAGGCCGGGTCGAACAGGGTCTGGTCGTAGCGCGCGCCGCGATCGCAAAGCAGGCTGACGATGCTGCCGCCAGCACCGCGCGCTCGCATCGCCGTTGCGAGACGAAGGCAGGCCACCAGGTTGGTGCCCGACGAACCGCCGTAGCGATGGCCGAACAGGGTCTCAAGTTCCCAGGCGGCCGCGATGGACTGCGCATCCGGAACCTCGACGACGGCATCCACCACCTCGAACAGGAAACAGGGCTCGACCTTGGGTCGTCCGATGCCTTCGATGAGGGTGACGGCATCGGCCACGGCCGTCGTGTCGCGACCGGCCCAGCCGCGGGCGAAGGCGCTTCCCGTGGGTTCGGCCACGCACAGTTGCGTCGACAACTGCCGGTAGCGAAGGTAGCGGCCGATGGTGGCAGAGGTGCCGCCGGTGCCGACGCCGCAAACGATCCACGCTGGCACCGGATCGGGCTCGTCGGCCATTTGCGCAAGGATGGATTCGGCGATGTTGTTGTTGCCGCGCCAGTCGGTGGCGCGTTCGGCCAGGCCGAACTGATCGAGATGGCAGGCGCCTTGTTCGGCATGCCAGGCCGCGCGGGCGTGCACCTGCGCCGGATCGTCCACCAGATCGCATCTTCCGCCGAGAGCCTGCACGTCGCGGATCTTTCCGGGCGCCGTGCATGCTGGCATCACTGCGATGAATTCCAGTCCCAGCAAGCGGGCGAACCAAGCTTCGGAAATCGCAGTGCTGCCCGACGACGCATCGACCACGGCCTGGTCTGAACGCAGCCGGCCGTTGCACAGGGCATACAGGAACAACGATCGCGCCAGCCGGTGCTTGAGACTGCCGGTGGGATGCGCTGCTTCATCCTTGAAGTAGAAACCGATGCCTGGATAGGCGGGAAGTTCCAGTCGCAGCAGGTGGGTGTCGGCGGAGCGCGCCGCTTCGCGTTTGAGCTTGCCGATAGCCTCGCGCACGAAGGCACGGTCGAGGTCGAGGGGCGGCAGGGATAAGGGCATGTCGGGCATGCGCCATGCTGGCCCGAACAGCATGCGGCTACCCTGATCTCGATCAAGCACACGGCAGCCGCGTGCGACTAGCATGCGGCTTATGCGCAGCACGGCGTCGTCGTGCACCATCGAGGTGGAAACATGAAAGTCCTATCCCCGCTTGTGCTGCTGACCTTGCTGTTGGCCTGCTCGCCGCAGTCCGGGCAGACCCCGGACAAGACGGCTGCCGCAGCCGCCGCGCCCGAAACGCATGCCACGGACGCCCCCTTGCGCGAAGGCATGGGCCGCATTCGCCTGTCAGTCGATGCGCTGGGGCACTACGAGCAGGGCCACATGGGTGCAGAACAGGCCGTGGAGATGGCCGGCAATGTAGAAAAGGATGTCAACTTCCTGATCGCCAATTGCAGGCTCGATCCCGATGCCGACGCCGCACTGCACGGCATCATCGCCAAGTTGTTGAAGGGCGCGCACGCGCTCAAGTCGAACCCTGCCGACCTGGCCGCGATTGCGCCGATGCGCGAGGCGATGGCCGAGTACGCGGCCAGCTTCGACGATCCGGCGTTCAGGACTCAGCCCGCAAGTCCGTGAATCGGCACGGCCGCCGATGCGCTCAGGTCGAGTGATCGAGTCCGATCAGCGCCGTCGTGCGGCGCTGCAGGAAATCGAAGTAACGGTCGATGTAGCTGATGCCGTTTTCGTGGTCGATCAGGTACGGATTCATCAGCGTGTGGCGCAGTATCAGCAGGCGGTCATCGTGCTCGCCGCCCATCGTTGCCGGATCGAGGCCGAGTAGTGACAGGATCCGCGACATCTCCACCTCGCCAAGCGCTTCGGGGCGCAACGTGGTAACCGAGCCGAAGAACTCCTTCATCTGCAAGGGCTGGCTCGGGTCGCAGCGCAGCTCGTCGTGCAGGCGCCGGACGAAGGCATTGGCGCGCGACACGTCCGTGTTGCCGACCGGATTGAGCGCGAGGCAAACCAGGTTGCTGTCGGGCGCGAATGGCACGACGGCATGGAGCCTGTCCGAAACCGATTCGGAAAATTGGCGCGCGCAAGCGTGGAAGGCTTCGGCGGAGACGATGGTGTGTGCCTGCAGCCGGCCGAAATTTGCATGGTCCAGCGGTAGCACCCGATGCGTGACGAAAGCGGCCGCCGCGGCCGCGCCGGGCTTGGAACCTTCGGGAATGAATTGCCCGAGGCTGCGATAGCGAGCCACGTAACCGGCGGCAGTTGCGTCGTGGAAGACATAGTCGGCCTGCTCCGCCAAAAGCGCCATCGCCCGATGGTCGCGACAAATGAAGGCGCCCGCGCCGTAGGGCAGGTAGCCCAGCTTGTGCGGATCCACGGTGATCGAATCGGTACGGCCCAGCGCGCCGAAGGCGGCATGCACGCCATCCGATGGAAACGAATCGAAGCCCTCGCGAACTTCCGCGAGTGTGCGCAGGCTGCCATCGGGATTTCGAAACATCGTGGCCAGGTAGCCGCCCCAGGCGCCATCCACGTGTACACCGAAACCCAGTCCGTGCGCCGCGTGCAGGTCGCGCGCATCCACGACGCGGTCAACCGGATCGATCGTGCCGTATTCGGTCGTACCCAGCACCGCAACCGCCAGCAGCACCGGTTGGCGATCACGAGTGCAAGCTGCGAGCGTTTCTTCAAGCGCATGCAGGTCGATGCGCATGTCGCGCTCGGGCAATAGCTGCAGCTGCGAGCGGCCGAGGCCGAGCAGCTTCATGCCCTTGCTCCAGGAATAGTGGGCGGTGATCGGCGCGAGCACGATCGGCACCCGCAACTGCGGATGCGCCTTGAAGAAATCGACGAGGCCTAGTTGCTCGACTTGTTGGGCGCGCACGCGCGCATCCCAGCGCCTGCGCTCCGCCACCGGTTGCGCCGCGAGCCACGCCTGCCAGCCGTCGAGCAAGGCGATGCCTGCCTGCGGCGTGAGATTGAAGGCGGCCCAATCATCCGCAGGCAAGGTGAGCTCGGGCACCCTTGCCGCACGCAATGCCACCGGGAATGACTTCAGCGCGAGCGCCAGCCGCAGCGCCTGGTAATTGGCCAACGTTCCGCCGGACGTCAGGTGGCCGAAGGCGCAATCCACGCGCGTGGGGTCATGCGGGTAACCAAGCATGCGCGCGAGTTGCAGGCCGACCTGCACTTCCATATCCACCGTTACCGGCGCGGCATCCTCGCTGACGTTGTTCGGGTTGTAGGGCAGGGTAAGCATCTGCGCGGCCAGCCCGGGAATGAGCAGGTCGGAAACCATGTGGCCCAGATAGCGCGGGCTGTGGAACGGCACCGATTTCTTCAGCGCCGCCGACAGTTGGTGCAGCTCGCCGCGCAGGCGCGCTTCGAAGGCCAGGTAGTCGGGGTGCTGCGCGGCGCGGGTGGAAATCGCCGGCGGATCCTCGGGGTGGAAATTTCGCCGCCAGTACACGTGGTCGCGCAGGAATTCGACGACGAGCTTTTCCAGCATCGTGTCGTTTTCGCCATAAGGGCCGAGGAAACAGGCGTCCAGGGCTTGCCGGCTGGCCTGGGGCGCGGGGCCGCCGTGCCCGGTGGCGGACGGAGCGATGGGATCGAGGGAATGGGATTGGGACATGGCAGGCAGCTTAGGCCGCGACGGCCCCGGCCCCCTTGATCGAGGTCAATGGGCGCAGCGAAGCCCGAAAAGCCTGTGGTAAACTTTGCAGATCGGGTTGCCGCCCGGGTCGCGGGCCAGCCCGTATCCCGGCTGTATCCGGTGTTTTCGGGGTATAGCGCAGCCTGGTAGCGCGCCTGCTTTGGGAGCAGGATGTCGAGAGTTCGAATCCCTCTACCCCGACCAGTTCAAGCGTTCCGGATGTCGTGATTAGCGGTTTCAGTGCACAATTCCAGCCAGGGCGCCCGTAGCTCAACTGGATAGAGCATCGGACTTCTACTCCGTAGGTTGGGGGTTCGAGTCCCTCCGGGCGCGCCAGTTTCGCTTCAAATGGTGGATGTAGCTCAGTCGGTTAGAGCATCGGATTGTGATTCCGAGGGTCGCGGGTTCGAATCCCGTCTTCCACCCCAGTCTCCGGATGCGGCATAATGCCGCGTCGGCTGCCGTACCGGCAGGAAAGGTTTTGGGCCGTTAGCTCAGTTGGTAGAGCAGTTGACTCTTAATCAATAGGTCGAAGGTTCGAATCCTTCACGGCCCACCAATCTTTCCTGAATAACCGGTACCCGCATGGCAATGCGAAAGTGGCGGAATTGGTAGACGCCCAGGATTTAGGTTCCTGTGGGGAAACCCGTGAGAGTTCGAGTCTCTCCTTTCGCACCATCCGTTGGCTGCGTGGGGTGAGCCGGATCCATGGGTTTTTTCTTTTTTTGGCGCCGTAGAAAGGCGCGAGGCTGGAGTACAAATGCAAGTTTCACTTGAGAACACCGCTTCCCTCGAACGCCGCCTGACGGTCAGCCTGCCCGCCGAACGCCTTGATGGCGTGGTCGGCCAGCGCCTGCAGGAAATCGCGCGCACTGCCAAGCTCAAGGGCTTCCGCCCGGGCCGCATCCCGCCCAAGGTCATCGAGCAGCGCTATGGCCCGCAGGTCCGCGAAGAAGCGATGGGCGAGCTGATCCGCCAGAGCTTCGACGAGGCCGTGCGCCAGGAAAAGCTGCAGCCGGCGGGCAACCCCGACATCCACAATGAACCCAAGGGTGAAGACGGCGCCATCCGCTACGTCGCCACCTTCGAAGTCGTTCCCGACTTCGGCCCGATCGACGTCAGCAAACTCAGCTTCGATCGCGTAGTCGCGCACGTCGAGGATTCCGACATCGATGCGATGCTGGAAACCCTGCGCCAGCAGCGCCAGGCCTGGCATCCGGTCAGCCGTCCGGCACAGGCCGGCGACCTGGTCCGCGTGGAAACCTACGCGCGCCTGGCCAATGAACGCATTCCCGCCGAGGGCGCCGAGCAAGGCGCCACGGTCATCGGTTCCAACGGCATGCTGCCGGAACTCGAGGCGCAACTCGTCGGCATGAGCGCCGGCGAAGAACGCGAAGTCGAAGTGACCTTCCCGGCCAACTGGCGCATGCCGAACATGGCCGGCCAGACCGGCACGGTCGTGCTGAAGGCCGGCCAGGTGGCCGAGTCCTTCGTGCCGGAAATCGACGAAGCCTTCATCAAGAGCTTCGGCGTCCGCAGTGGCAAGCTGGAGGTTTTCCGCAAGGAAGTCCGGGCCAACCTCGAGCGCGAGCTCAAGGGCACCCTGATGAACCGCCTGCGCGCCGAAGTCGCGCAGAAGCTGGTTGGCGCCTACGCCCACGTTGAATTGCCGCCGCGCCTGGTTGAAGCCGAGGCACGTTCGCTGGCGCTGAGCACGGCCGAGACCGCGCGCCAGCAGGGCCAGGCCAATGTCACCGAGTCGCCGGTTCCGTTCATGAATGCCGCGCGCCAGCGCGTGGCCGCGGGCCTGCTGGTTGGCGAGATCGCCCGCCAGAACCAGCTGTCGCTGGACCCGGCGCGCGTGCGCGAGACGATGCAGCTGATCGCCTCGACCTACGAAGATCCCGGCCAGGTCATTGAACTCTATCGCAACGACCCCAATCTGATGCGTAACCTGCAGAACAGGGTGATGGAAGAGCAGGTGATCGACTGGATCGCCGAGCGAGCCAACGCCACCGAGCAGTCGATGACTTTCGCCGACGTGATGCGCCCAGTAGCCTGAGCCTCGCGCGGCCAAACACGGAGAGTGGCATGCAAGATGTAAAGGGTCTGAACCTGGTGCCGATGGTGGTCGAACAGACCAGCCGCGGTGAACGCGCGTTCGACATCTACTCGCGCCTGCTGAAGGAACGCGTGATCTTCCTGGTGGGCGGCGTGGACGACTATGTCGCCAACGTGATCGTGGCCCAGTTGCTGTTCCTGGAAGCCGACAATCCCGAGAAGGACATCAGCCTCTACATCAACTCGCCGGGCGGCATCGTCACCGCGGGCCTGGCCATCTACGACACCATGCGCTTCATCAAGCCCGACGTCAGCACCATCTGCGTGGGCCAGGCGGCAAGCATGGGTTCGTTCCTGCTGGCGGCCGGCGCCAAGGGCAAGCGCTACATCCTTCCGAACTCGCGCGTCATGATCCACCAGCCTTCGGGCGGCACCCAGGGCCAGGCGAGCGACATCGCCATCCAGGCCAAGGAAATCCTGTATCTGCGGGAACGCCTGAACCAGGAGTTGGCCGCGAATACAGGTCAGCCGATCGAAAAGATCGCCGCCGACGTCGAGCGCGACTACTTCATGAACGCCGAAGAGGCCAAGGCCTATGGCGTCGTGGATGCCGTGCTCGACCGCCGGCAGGAAGACAGCGTCCAACCGGGTTGAAGCCCCGCCCGCCGCACCCGCTGACGGAAACCGGGACCGCCTTCACAGGCGGCCCACGGGCACCCGTTGCGGCCTGTGCTATTCTCGATTTTGAAGCCGTTTTTCGCCCCTACAGGGCAGGGCAAGAAGCATGACCGACGACCGTCTCAGCCGTTCCGGCGACAGCAGCAAGATCCTCTACTGCTCCTTCTGCGGCAAGAGCCAGCACGAGGTCCGGAAACTCATTGCCGGCCCCAGCGTGTTCATCTGTGATGAATGCGTCGAGCTGTGCAACGACATCATCCGCGAAGAGTTGGAGGAAAAGGCGCACGCCGCCCGCAGCCACCTGCCCAAGCCGCGCGAAATCCTGGAAGTGCTCGACCAGTACGTGGTCGGCCAGCCGCGCGCCAAGAAGACGCTGTCGGTGGCTGTTTACAACCACTACAAGCGCATCGAGTCGCGTCTCAAGAACGACGATATCGAGCTGTCGAAATCCAACATCCTGCTGATCGGCCCGACCGGTTCGGGCAAGACGCTGCTGGCCGAGACCCTGGCCCGCATGCTCAACGTACCGTTCACCATCGCCGACGCCACCACGCTGACCGAAGCCGGTTACGTGGGCGAGGACGTGGAAAACATCATCCAGAAGCTCTTGCAGAAATGCGATTACGACGTCGAAAAAGCGCAGAGCGGCATCGTCTACATCGATGAAATCGACAAGATCTCGCGCAAGTCGGAAAACCCGTCCATCACCCGCGACGTGTCGGGCGAGGGTGTGCAGCAGGCCTTGCTGAAGCTGATCGAAGGCACCGTTGCCTCGGTTCCGCCGCAGGGCGGCCGCAAGCATCCGCAGCAGGAATTCCTGCAAGTCGATACCAAGAACATGCTGTTCATCTGCGGCGGCGCCTTCTCGGGCCTGGACAAGATCGTCCAGCAGCGCAGCACGGAAGCCGGCGGCATCGGCTTCGGCGCCAAGGTGAAAAGCAGCGAGCGCAAGGCCGACGTCAGCAAGCTGTTGTTCGATGTCGAACCTGAAGACCTGATCAAGTTCGGCCTGATCCCCGAGTTCGTCGGCCGCCTGCCGGTGGTCGCCACGCTTGAGGAACTCAACGAAGAAGCGCTGGTACGCATCCTCACCGAGCCCAAGAACGCCATCACCAAGCAGTTCAAGAAACTGTTCGACATGGAAGGCGTTGAACTGGAAGTGCGCCCCGACGCGTTGCTGGCGATCGCCCGCAAGGCGCTGAAGCGCAAGACCGGCGCGCGCGGCCTGCGCACCATCATGGAATCGGTGTTGCTCGACACGATGTACGACTTGCCGTCGCTTGAAAACGTCAGCAAGGTCGTAGTGGACGAGTCGGTCATCAATCACCAGACTGAACCCTACCTGATCTATACCAACACACCGGCCGCCGCCCCCCGCGCGGCCTCCGGCGAATAAACCAACCGGCAATGAAATGAACACGGGCCGGCCATCCGGCCCGTTTTCATTTGGGAATCTGGCGTATCGTTAGCTGGAAAAGTCGCGGTTCAAGCCCCAAGTAAGGGTTGGTTCGCCCCATTTGGAGAAAGTCATGGAAAATCCCACCTCGGTCCGCCTCGATCTGCCGGTCCTGCCGCTGCGGGACGTCGTCGTGTACCCGCATATGGTGATTCCGCTATTCGTCGGGCGCGACCGGTCGATCAAGGCCCTGGACATCGCCATGGCGGCGGACAAGCAGATCCTGCTGATCGCCCAGAAGAGTCCGGACGTGGACGATCCCGCGCAGGCCGACCTGTATTCGGTGGGCACGCTGGCGACGGTATTGCAGTTGCTCAAGCTTCCCGACGGCACCATCAAGGTGCTGGTGGAAGGCGTGTCGCGCGTCGCCATCGAGGGCTATGGCGACAATGATGGCGCGTTGACCGCACAAGGCACCGCGCTGGAATCGAGTTTCGAGCGCGACGAGCGCGAGATGGGCGTGACCCTCGGTTCACTGATGGGCCTGTTCGAACAATACGTAAAGACCAATCGCAAACTGCCGCCTGAATTGCTGACCACGCTGTCGGGCATTGACGACCCGGGCCGGGTCGCCGACACCATCGCAGCCCACCTGGGTGCGCGCCTGGCCGACAAGCAACGGCTGCTTGAAACCCTGGAAGTGGGGCAGCGCCTCGAGATCCTGATCGGCCTGGTGGACGGCGAGATCGACGTGCAGCAGATCGAGAAGCGCATCCGCGGCCGCGTGAAGTCGCAGATGGAACGCAGCCAGCGCGAGTACTACCTCAACGAGCAGATGAAGGCGATCCAGAAAGAGCTGGGCGACCTCGACGAGGCGCCCAACGAACTAGAGGAACTGGCGAAGAAAATTGCCGGCGCCGGAATGCCGAAGGCGGTTGAGGCCAAGGCCAAGTCAGAGTTGGCGAAACTCAAGCAGATGTCTCCCATGTCGGCTGAAGCCACCGTCGTGCGCAACTACCTCGACTGGCTGCTGGGCGTGCCGTGGAAGAAGCGCACCAAGGTTCGCAAGGACCTGAAGGCGGCGCAGGAAGTGCTCGATGCCGACCATTACGGCCTGGAGAAGGTCAAGGATCGGATCCTTGAATACCTGGCGGTACAAACCCGCGTGAAGCAGATGAAGGGCGCGATCCTGTGCCTGGTCGGGCCGCCGGGCGTCGGCAAGACCTCGCTCGGCCAGAGCATCGCCAAGGCCACCAATCGCAAGTTCATCCGCATGTCGCTGGGCGGCGTTCGCGATGAAGCGGAAATCCGCGGCCATCGCCGGACCTACATCGGTTCGATGCCCGGTCGCATCGTGCAGAACCTGACGAAAGTGGGCAGCAAGAACGCGCTGTTCATGCTCGACGAAATCGACAAGATGAGCATGGATTTCCGCGGCGACCCGTCGTCGGCGCTGCTCGAAGTGCTCGATCCCGAGCAGAACCACAGCTTCAACGACCATTACCTGGAAGTCGACCTGGATCTTTCCGAGATCATGTTCGTCGCGACCGCGAATTCGCTGAATATTCCCGGGCCCTTGCTGGACCGCATGGAAGTCATCCGAATTCCCGGCTACACCGAGGAAGAGAAGCTCAACATCGCCGACCGCTACCTGATGCGCAAGCAATTCAAGGCCAACGGCCTGAAGGAAGGCGAGGTCAAGATCCAGGACTCGGCCGTGCGCGACATCGTGCGTTACTACACGCGCGAGTCGGGCGTGCGCAACCTGGAGCGCGAAATCGCCAAGATCGCGCGCAAGGTCGTGAAGGAACTTGCACTCGCGGGGCCGCGCCCGGCGCCGAAGAAAGGTGCGAAGCCCGCACCTGCCATCCAGGTAAGCAGCAAGAACCTGGACAAGTACCTGGGCGTGCGTCGATTCGATTTCGGCCGTGCCGAAGCCGAAAACGAAGTTGGCCTGGTCACCGGCCTGGCCTGGACGGAAGTCGGCGGCGACCTGCTGCAGATCGAGGCATCGGTGATGCCGGGCAAGGGCCAGCTCATCCTTACCGGGCAATTGGGCGACGTGATGCAGGAGTCGGTGAAAGCCGCGTTCACCGTCGTTCGTTCGCGTAGCGAGCGACTCGGCCTGGATGCGGACTTCCACCAGAAGTTCGACACCCACGTACACGTGCCCGAGGGCGCGACGCCCAAGGACGGCCCCAGTGCCGGCGTTGCGATGGTGACGGCGCTGGTGTCGATCCTGTCCGGCGTGCCGATCCGGTCCGACGTGGCGATGACCGGCGAGATCACCCTGCGTGGCCGGGTGCTGCCGATTGGCGGCTTGAAGGAAAAACTGCTGGCGGCCCTTCGCGGTGGCATCAAGACGGTCATCATTCCCGAGGAGAACCGAAAGGATCTTGCCGACATTCCGAAGAACGTCACGCAAGGCCTTGAGATCGTTCCGGTGAAGTGGATTGACGAGGTGCTCGACATCGCGTTGGTTCGGCCGATCGTGCCCCAGCCAGGCGAGGTTCCGACGCCGGTCGAGACGGTTGAAGAGTCCAGCGAACACAAATCGGAAGCAGTTCGCCCGCATTGATGCAAGTGCATGTAACAAGCCGGAAAGCCGCGAAAAACATGGCTTTCCGGCTTGCACGGGGAAAACCCCGCTGGTATAAATCGTATGCACCGTCGACGATGATTCGCGATGGCTCAGGAGGAACGGACGATCTGTGCCCAGGGCCCAATCGATCCGCATGACAAGAACCGCGGGAATGTCCCGCCTAGGGAGTCACTAATGAACAAAGGCGATTTTATCAGCGCCGTCGCTGACACTGCCGAACTGTCCAAGGCCGACGCCGCACGCGCCGTCGATGCAATGATCGATGTCGTCAAGAAGGCTCTCAAGAAAGGCGACACCATCACTTTGGTCGGCTTTGGCACCTTCTCCGTGCGCAAGCGCGCTGCCCGCCAGGGCCGCAACCCGCAGACCGGCGACACCATCAAGATCAAGGCTTCCAAGAATCCGGCGTTCAAGGCTGGCAAAGCCCTGAAGGATGCAGTAAACTGATCGTCTCGTTTGGGTGCTTAGCTCAGCGGTAGAGCGTCTCCCTTACACGGAGAGGGTCGGGGGTTCGAAACCCTCAGCACCCACCAGCTCCGGGTTGGACAAGAGCCCAGGCAATGTTTTGTGGAGTGGTAGTTCAGTTGGTTAGAATATCGGCCTGTCACGCCGAGGGTCGCGGGTTCGAGTCCCGTCCACTCCGCCACACCCCCGAAGGCGCCTGAGAAGGCGCCTTCGTTTTTTCCGGGCTCGCCGACAGCGCGCCCAACAACATTGGCCAGACACCATGCTCCAAAGCATTCGCGAGAAAACTTCCGGTTGGATTGCCGTCGTCATCCTCGGCCTGGTGATCCTGACGATGGCCTTCTTTGGCATCGAGTCCTACGTGGTCGGCGGCGTCGAGACCTACGCCGCCAAGATCGAGGGCCCGGCGAAGTTTCTCGGTTACGGCGGCCAGGAACGCGAAATCAGCACCGCGGAATTCCGCGAGCGATTCGATCGTGTCAGGCAGCAAGAGCGCACCGCCATGGGCGAAGCCTTCGACCCCACTTCATTCGAGTCCTTGCAGAAGAAGCGCGAAATCCTCGACCAGCTGGTTGACGAGGCGCTGCTCGGGCTGGTTGCCGAGAAGGAAGGCCTGGTGCTGCCGAAGTCGGCCGTGCAGAAGGAAATCATGGGCATCCAGGCGTTCCAGATGGCTGGCCGCTTCGATCCCAAGCAGTACCAGTTGGTGTTGGGCGCGCAGAACATGACGCCGCTGCAGTTCGAGAAGCTGATCAGCGCCGACCTCATCCAGCGCATGCTGCCCGAGGAGCTGATGGCCTCGAGTTTCGTCAGTGATGCCGAACTCGATGCCTACCTGCGCTCGAGTCGGCAGACGCGCGACATCCGCATCATTGAATTGCCGCCGGTCCTGCCGGCGATGACGCCGCCGACCGAGGCACAAATCAAGGCCTGGTATGACGGCCATCTCGCCAGCTATCGCAGCCCTGAGCAAGTCGCCATCGAATATGTCGAGCTCAATGCCGCTGCCATGCCCGTGGACACGGTGGCCGACGAAGCCAACCTGCGCGAGCGCTATGAGTCGGTGAAGGCCCGCTACGGCACGGTCGAGCAGCGCATCGCCTCGCATATCCTGGTGAAGGTCGACGAGAAGGCGACAGCGGCACAGATCGCTGCTGCGCAGGCCAAGGCGACCGACCTGGCAGCCAAAGCGCGCGCGCCAGGCGCCGATTTCGCGGCATTGGCCCGCGCCAATTCCGATGACGTGGGCTCCAAGGACGCTGGCGGCGACCTCGGTCCGGTCGAGAAGGGCGTGTTCGGCGACGAGTTCGACAAAGTCTTCTTCGCAATGGAGCCGGGCCAGGTGAGCAACCCGGTTCGCCTGGCGGATGGCTTCCACATCGTCCAGTATCGCGAGCGGGTGGCGGGCAATGCCAAGCCGTTCGAGGAAGTGCGCGCCGAGCTCGAAGCCGAAATGCTCGAATCGGAACGCGAGCGCATCTTCAATGACGTGGCCGGCCAGCTGGTCGACCGCATCTTCGACGACCCGACGGCGCTGGCGCCGGCGGCCAAGGCCCTGAACCTTCCCGTGCAGCGCACCGGCTTGTTCTCGGCCACGACGGGCGAGGGCATTGCCGCACTCCCGCAAGTGCGCAAAGCGGCATTTGCCGACGCGCAGAAGACGGAGCGCCAGGTCAGTGACCCGATCGAAATCGGATCCAACCACACCGTCGTCGTGCACGTGATCGACCATCGCCCGGCGGCAGCGCTGCCGATGGCGTCGATTCGCGATCGCATCATCAACGACATCAATTCCGATCGCATTGCACAGGCCACGAAGCAGGCGGCCGAACAGCTCCTGGCGCGCGCGAAGAAGGGCGAGACGCTCGATGCCATCGCAGCCAGCATCGGCCGCACGGTTATCGACTTGCCCGGCCTGCAGCGCCAGGCGCCCAATCCGCAGTTGCAGTTGGCGGCGGATAACGCGTTCCGCCAGCCGCGTCCGGTCGCCGGCAAGGCGCGCCCGGTCAGCCTGGTTACGGCAGGTCCGAACCAGTTCCTGCTGTCGGAAGTGGTTGCGGTCAAGGACGGCGACCTGAGCACCCTGGATGCCAAGACCCGCGCCGACCTGAAGAAGCAGTTCGCCCAGATGCGCGGCGCGGTGGATGCGCGCGCGTTCGTGCAGGCGCTGCGCAAGCAGTACAAGATTACCGTCGCCGAAGACCGGCTCTGACGGAAAACGCCGATCCGATCGGATCGGCGGTTGCTGCAAGGAAAGGCCCGGGCATCGCGCCGGGCCTTTTTATTTCAGACGCCTTCTATTCCGGTCATGCCGAGCACGTTGTAGCCGGCATCGACGTAGGTGATTTCGCCGGTGACGCCGCTGGCCAGGTCGGAGCTCAGGAACGCCGCGACATTGCCCACGTCCTCGATGGTGACGCTGCGGCGCAGCGGCGCATATTGTTCGACATGGGTCAGCATCTTGCGGAAGTTGGCGATGCCCGCGGCGGCCAGGGTCTTGATCGGGCCGGCGGAAATCGCGTTGACGCGGGTGCCTTCCGGGCCGAGGTTCAAAGCCAGGTAGCGCACGTTGGCCTCCAGGCTGGCCTTGGCCAAGCCCATCACGTTGTAGTTGGCCAGGGCCCGCTCCGCGCCCAGGTAGCTCAGCGTCAGGATGCTGCCGCCGCGACCTTTCATCATCGGCCGTGCCGCCTTCGCCAATGCCGCCAGGCTGTAGCTGGAGATGTCATGCGCGATGCGGAAACTTTCGCGGGTCAGGCCTTCGAGGAATTCGCCGTCCAGTGCTTCGCGCGGCGCGAAGCCGACCGAATGCACCAGGATGTCCAGGCCGTCCCAGCTCTTGGCCAGCTCGGAGAACACATTGTCGATTTGCGCATCGTCTGAAACATCGCAGGGCAGCACGATCTTCGCGCCGTATTCGGCGGCGGCATCTTCCACCCGCGACTTCAACTTTTCATTCTGGTAGGTGAAGGCGAGTTCAGCGCCTTCACGGGCCATCGCTTCGGCGATGCCGGTGGCGATCGAGCGCTGGCTTGCGATGCCGACGATCAATGCGCGCTTGCCGGTAAGGAATCCCATCGTGTTTCTCCTGGTTGTGCGAATTCGCAGGGGACTAGTTTGAACGCGGGCGAGCCATACCGCCAAGCATGGTCGCTTCCCGGCGTCAGGGCGACAGTTTCAACTTCTGCCCGGGGTGGACCAGGGCGCGGGCGCCAAGCTTGTTGAGGCGACGCAACGCGGCGATGCTCAAACCGTAGCGATGCGCGATCGACCACAGCGAGTCGCCGCTGCGCACTTCATGCACCTGGGGCGTGGTGGCGGCCGAATTTGCCGCGTCGGCGGATGAGGCGCCTGCCGAAGGATCGGATGCAGGTTGCCCGGGATGCCGGGTTTCGCCGGCCAGCAGTCCCGCCTCGTCCTGTGCCGGCGGTTGCCAGGCGATGGTCGGCGTCAGAACCAGGCGGGGCACGCCGGCGACGACCCTGCCGTTCTTGAATCCAGGATTCAACCGGCGGATCTGTTTCGGGTCCTGGTCCTTCTGGCGTGCGAATTCATCGAGCGATTGCACGTCCGCTTCGATCAGCAAGGGCAGCACCGGTATGAAGCGGGTGTTGTTGGGCAATGACAGGCCGTGGCGTCCGGGCTCGGAAACCAGGCAGGAAAGGGCCTGCAACTTCGCCACGTAGTCGTAGGTGATGTTCGACAAGCCGTGCGGCTTGCGCAGGGCTGCGGAAACTTCGCGGCTGCGTGCCCGCCTGAAGGCATTCTGGATACGGCCTTCGCCGGCGTTGTAGGCCATCACGATGGTCTGCCAGTCGCCGAACATGCCCTGCAAGGTCTTGAGGTAGGACAGCGCGGCACGCGTCGACTCCACCGGCGACAGTCGCCCGTCATAGCCGGGCTGGATATGCACGCCGTGGTTGCGAGCCGTGCTCGAGATCATCTGCCACATGCCTGCGGGGCCACCCGGGCCTATGGCTTCGGGCTTGTACCAACTCTCCACCAGCGGAATGAAGACGAACTCCGACGGCAGGCCCGATCGTTCGACTTCCAAGCTGACGAAATCGAGCAGGGGCAACACCTGCTCGAGATGCCTCGCGAACGACGCGGGACTGCCGGCATAGCGTTTGCGCCACCGGCTGCTGTTGGATCCGGCCGAACACGCGCCCGGGCTCAGCCCCTTGTTGATGCGAGCGAAAACGTCTTCGCCGCGTCCCATCACGGGAAGCGGCGATACCGGCGGCAACGCGGCGACGGCGGCCGCAACCGGATCCGCGGGAGCGACGACTGCGGGTTCGGTTGCCGGCGACTCGACTACTGTCGTCGACGGCTGCGGCACCGCGACGGCCGGCAGGTTGGGTCGAACCGCCTGTTGGCAACCGGCCAGCCACAAGACGCCAGCCAGGGCCGCGAGCGGGCGTCCACGCACGAGCGCCATCAGAATCCGTCTTTCCATGACCGCAGTGCGGCGAACGCGGCAATTCGATCCCCCGGGGCCACGCCACGCGCCTCGAGTCCGGCGCGAAGGCCTGGCTGGTCGACGCGCAGGAAGGGATTGCAGGCGCGCTCGCTCGACATCGGGCTTGGCACGCTGGGCAATCCGCGTGCGCGCAGGTCGGCAACCTCGGCCAGGCGACGGTCGCGTTCCGCGTTCTCGGGTTCGGCGGCCATCGAGAACCGTCCGTTGGATTGCGTGTACTCGTGGCCGCAGCAAACCTGGATCTCGCCCGGCAGGGCGGCAAGCCGGTCGAGCGATTGCAGGAACTGGGTGGGCGTACCTTCGAACATGCGTCCACAGCCGAGGCTGAAAAGCGTATCGCCGCAGAACAGGAAGCCGCCGCCATGGAAAGCGATGTGGCTGGTGGTGTGGCCGGGCACCTCCATCACCTGCAGGTCGAGGTCGAGCGCGTCGATGCGGACGCAATCTCCTTCGCCAACCGCCTGCATCGGGCAATCAATCCGGGAATCGACCGGGCCGTAGCAGGGGATGTTGAATTTTTCGATCAAGGCCGCCGCGCCGCCGATGTGGTCGGGGTGGTGGTGGGTAAGGAGGATTGCGACCGGCTTCAGGCCGGCCTGCGCTGCCTCGATCACTGGTGCGGCATCGCCTGGATCGACGATGAGCGCGCGGCCTTCGCCATCGGCGAGCGTCCAGATGTAATTGTCCGAGAAAGCAGGCAGGGGGCGCAGGACGAGCATTCAGGGAGTGACCTTGATGGCGGATTGCCGCAGAATCCTGACCATGCCTCCCCGTCGCCTTCCGAGTCAACCCGACGCCAGGTCCCACCCGTGGCTGCGGCGACCGGCGGGACGACAGTTGCTGACGGGCGTACAACGCATGGCGATCCCGGAATTGACCCGGGTTTTCGGACTGTATGGTCTTTATCTTCGCCCATCTTCCGAAATCGCCCCTGAACTTTCCGGCAACATGCTCAGCCACGTGGTCAGCCTCTACCGATCCGGCCAGGGACTCGCGGGCCAGGTGCGTTGCCGTGACGCGGAGCTCCCGATCGAAAATAGCAGCCTGTCGCTTGTCTACGCCTTGTTCGTGCTCGAGAGCTCGGCCGATCCCGAGGCCTTGATGCACGAGATTGCACGGGTGCTCAAACCCGAGGGCGTGGCCCTGGTGATCAGCCTGAATCCCTGGAGCCTGGCGCGATTGCGCTGGTGGTCGCCCCACAGCCGCGGCACGCCCGTTTCCTATGTCGAACGCCTTGCTGGCGACGCCGGCCTGGATCCGGTGCGTTGCCGCCACATCGGTCCATTCTGGCCCAACGCCAAGGCTGCGCTGACAGCGGAAGCCGGCGACTCGTGGCTGGATGGATTCCGTGTAGCGAACCTGCTGGTGCTGCGCCGTCGCGAAGCCGGACTCACACCCTTGCGCCGCAGCCATGCAGCGGTCAGTCTTCGCCCCGGCATGAGCGCCGGCTGACGGATTTTCCAACAAAAGATGAGTGCATTGAAAAAAGTCGAGATCAATACCGATGGCGCCTGCCTGGGCAATCCCGGCCCGGGTGGCTGGGGCGCATTGCTGCGTTATGGCGACACGGAACGCGAGTTGGCCGGGGGCGAATCCGACACCACCAACAATCGCATGGAGTTGATGGCGGCGATCGTCGCGCTCGAGGCCCTGAGCACGCCGTGTGACGTGACCCTGCATACCGATTCGCAGTACGTGCAAAAGGGCGTTGGCGAATGGATGCCGAACTGGATCCGCCGCGGCTGGAAGACCGCCGCCGGCCAGCCGGTGAAGAACCAGGACCTGTGGGAGCGGCTCGACCGCGCCGCCAGCAAGCACAAGGTGCACTGGCGCTGGGTGCGCGGTCATTCCGGCCACGTGGACAACGAACGCGTGGACAAGCTTGCGCGCAACGCCGCCGAATTGATCAAGAAGGACATGCGCTGATGCGCCAGGTCGTGCTGGATACGGAAACCACGGGCCTGTCGTGGGAGCGCGGGAATCGTGTCATCGAGATCGGCTGCATCGAATTGCTCGAGCGTCGTCCCACCGGAAGGCGCTTCCAGCGCTACCTGAATCCGGATCGGGAAATCGAACCCGGCGCGCAGGAAGTGACCGGGCTTACCCGCGAATTCCTCTCCGACAAACCGCCGTTTGAACAGGTCGCTGGCGAATTCCTGGACTTCATCCGCGGCGCCGAACTGATCATCCACAACGCCGATTTCGACGTGGGCTTCCTGGACTACGAACTGGGATTGCTGGGGCCGGGCTTCGGCCGCATTCGCGACCATGCCGGCGTACTCGATACCCTGCGACTGGCTCGCGAGCGGTTTCCAGGGCAACGTAATTCGCTGGACGCGTTGTGCCGCCGACTGGGCGTGGACAACGCGCACCGCAAGTTGCACGGGGCCTTGCTGGACGCGGAGTTGCTGGCCGAGGTTTACCTGTCGCTTACGGCCGGGCAGGGTGACCTGGGACTGAGCATGGCCGTCGCGGCGACGCCCGCGGGCACCGGCAGCGAGCAAGCGGCGGCATCGACGCAGGCGCGGCTGAGGGTGCTGCTGGCCAGCGCCGAGGAAGAACTCGCGCATGTCGCGCGCATGGAAAAGATTGGCAAGAAATCAGGCGGCCGTACCATCTGGCCGCCCTTGTCGGAGCCGGGGATTACACCCGACGCAGCAGCACGACCGTAACGTTGTCGGAACCGCCGCCATCGAGCGCGGTGGAAATCAGGTGGTCCACGCATTCCTGGGCCGACAATTCAGTCTGGGCCAGCAGGGATCCGATCGCGACATCGTCCACTTCCTCGGTCAGTCCATCGCTGCACAGCAGGATCTGGAAGCCGGGGCGAAGCTCGCCGGAGATGGTCTCGACCTTCAGCGAATCGGGGTCGGTGACGCCCAACGCCTGGGTCACCACGTTGCGATGCGGATGGCTGCGCGCCTGTTCCGGCGTGATCGCGCCCTGGTCGATGAGTTCCTGCACGTAGCTGTGGTCGGAGGAAAGCTGGCGCAACTGGCCGT
Organism: Gammaproteobacteria bacterium RIFCSPHIGHO2_12_FULL_63_22; assembly: GCA_001801685.1. GTDB lineage: Bacteria > Pseudomonadota > Gammaproteobacteria > Xanthomonadales > Xanthomonadaceae > Arenimonas. The sequence continues at coordinate 44,673 of MGYJ01000078.1, forward strand.
TCCAGAGGTAGGCGCGGCTGTCGCCGACCCAGGCCAGCTCGAACTTGTGGTCGGCAATCCGCAGCGCCACCATGGTGGTGCCCATCGGCAGGCTGTCGGCGCGTCGCCGCGACTGCCGGATGATGTCTTCATCGGCGCTGCGGATCGCTTCGCTCAGGGTCCGGCCGGCGCGCACTTCGCGAACCACGGCGTCGCGGGCCAGGGCGCTGGCGACTTCGCCGAACTCATGTCCGCCCATGCCGTCGGCAACCAGCCACAGGCCGAGCTCGCCGTCCGAATAATAGGTGTCCTCGTTGAGCTCGCGGCGAAGGCCGACGTGGCTCGAGTTTCCGAATTCAATCATGGGCAAAAGCCTGCCATGTGGCGAAACTCCAAGGGGACAAGCTTCATCATCGCAAAATTAGAGGCGCAGCCAAAGTCCGGGCTTTCCGCAGCCCTTCAGGAACATCATACGGTCTGGAGGGGAAAAGGTTGGAAACTAGCCCAACGGGGGGTCGGCAGCTTATACTTCGCGCCCTGCCGGGCCCCTTGGGGCCCCGACCCGACCGGAGAGGTGGCAGAGTGGTCGAATGTATCTGACTCGAAATCAGACGTACGTGTAAGCGTACCGTGGGTTCGAATCCCACCCTCTCCGCCAAAAATGGATCAGCCCCTTCGGGGGCTTTTTCATTTTCCGGCTAAACTTGAACCGCCCGACCCTGTGAGCCAGCCATGTCCGAGATCCTCGTACCCGTGTCCTTCGGCGAACTGCTGGACAAGATCGCCATCCTGCAGATCAAGTCCGAGCGCATGTCCGACGAGGCGAAGCTGGCCAACGTGCGCAAGGAACTCGACGCGCTTTCCGCGACCTGGCTCGGCCATCCGGCCGCCGGGCACGACATCGTCAACCTGCGCGCCCAGTTGAAGTCAGTGAACGAACGCCTGTGGGACATCGAGGACGATATCCGCCGTTGCGAACAACGCCAGGATTTCGGGGCCGAGTTCATCCGGCTGGCGCGCGCGGTGTATTTCGAAAACGACGAACGTGCGGCCATCAAGAAGCAGATCAACCTGGCGCTGGGTTCTTCCTACGTGGAAGAAAAGTCCTATCAGGATTACCGCGCCGGCTCGACGCCCGCCGCCTGATCCCGCGCGGCATCGGCGATGAAGGCATCGAAGATGCCGGTTACTTCTTCCACTGATATCAGGTCCATCACGCCAGGGAATTCGACTCGCTTGCCCCAGCGCAAGTCGCCGGCCGGCTTGCCCATGAATTTTCTGGACGCTTCGTCGTAGTGGTTCACCGACCAGCGCAGGTCGGAGTAGGGGCCGCAGCGCTCGCGATCGGTACAGGCAAACAATCCGATGACCTTCGTGCCCATTGCATTGGCCATGTGCGCGGGACCCGAGTCGGGGCTGAGGACGAGCGTTGCGCGTTCCAGCAGGGCCAGCAATTGTTTCAGCGTGTCCTTGCCGATCAGGTCGATCGCGGGATGGCGCATGGCGCGCAGGATTTCATCACCTGTGCGGCGCTCGAGTTCGCTGCGCCCGCCGCAGATGGCGATGCGCCAGCCGCGTTCAGCGGCGTGGTCGGCGACGGCGGCATAGCGGTCGGCACGCCAGTTGCGCAGCGTGTGGCTGGAACAGGGCGAAACGATCAGTGTCGGCTGGTCACCGGGCAACTGTTCCGCGGCCCACGCGCGCGCTGAATCGGGAACCGGCAAGTTCCATTCGACGCGGTCCTGCCTGAGGCCCAATGGTTCGCAGAATTTACCGAACGCATCGAGAACATGGTGGCCGGCCGCGCTGATTCGTTCGTTGATGAACAGGGAATGTCCTTCCTTGCTTCGCGCGACGTCGTAGCCGACTCGTCGATTTGCGCGCACCAGAGCCGACAGCAGGTTGGCGCGCAGGGCCAGTTGCATCTGCAGCAGCACATCGAACCGCCGGCCGGCCAGGCTCTTGCGTAGCGCCGCGACACCGCGTGCCCCTGCCCCTTTGTCGAAAACGATCAGTTCGACGCCTTCCAGGCCTTCCATCAGCTTGGCTTCGCCCTTGCCCAGGATCCAGGTGATCGGCACCTCCGGCCAGGCGCGACGCAGCGTCCGGATCAGCGGCACCACGTGCGTGGCATCGCCCAGGGCCGACAGGCGGAGCAGGCAGATCGATCGCGGCGCGGCGGGAGGGCTCACTTGCTAGAATTCACCGTGATGGACGCGATTACCGCCAGCGGCAGCCGACAGTCTTTCCGCGATGCGGGCGGGCAGGGCACGATTGTGTTCGACCCGGCGCGCCTGGGGCAAGCCACGCCGGCGCTGTTCGATCCCGGAAGCTATGGCGCCCGGGCCCATGCCGTGCAGGACAAGGGTGGCCGCGGCGCCGCATGGTTCGTGCAGGGTGAGTTCGGCGAAGGGGTGTTGCGCCACTACCGGCGCGGCGGATGGATGGCGCGCGCCAGCAAGGACGCCTATTGGTGGCGCGGCGAGCAGCGCGTGCGCAGCCTGCGCGAGTTCGCACTGATGCAGAAGTTGCAGCAACTCGGCCTGCCCGTGCCGGCGCCCGTGGCGGCTTTCTACCGGCGCGCGGGTTTGCACTATCGCGCGGCGATCATCGTGGCGCGCATCGAGCCGGCGGTTTCCTTCGCCAACCTGGTTTGCGCGTCGCCCGATTCCGCGCCATGGGCCGGCGTAGGCGATGCCATCGGTCGCTGCCATAGCCAACTCGCGCGACATGCCGACCTCAATGCGAACAACGTGTTGCTCGACCCGGACGGAAAGGCCTGGTTGATCGACTGGGACAAGGGCGCGTTGGAAGCGCGGCCCGGTCCGTGGCGCGATCGTGTCATCGAACGCCTCGCGCGCTCCCTGCGCAAGGAATGCCCGGCGCTGTCGCCGGCCGAACTCGAATCCGGCTTGGCGCGTTTGCGCGCCGCCCACGACAAGGCGCTTGCTGGATGAACTGGTCACTTCGATTCCTGGGCGTGGGCAGTTCGGCGGCGGTCGAGCTCGGTTCGGCGTCTGCCGTCATCGAGCGCGATTCGCGCCCGCTGCTGATGATCGATTGCGGGCAGGAAGCGCTGACGGCCTATCTTTCGCACTACGGCGAGGCGCCCGAAGCGGTGTTCGTCACCCATGTGCACATGGACCATGTGGCCGGGCTCGAGCGACTTTTCTACAAGACTTATTTCGATCCGCAGCGCTGTGGCAAGTTGAAGCTCTATGTGCCGGCTAGCGTCGTGCCGCACTTGCAGTCGCGGCTTGCCGACTATCCGGGCGTGATCGCCGAAGGCGGCGCCAACTGGTGGGATGCATTCCAGCTGGTGCCGGTGTCGCGCGGGTTCTGGCATGCGGGCCATTGGTTCGACGTATTCCCGGTGCGCCACCACTTGCCCGACACAGCCTACGGATTGCGCCTGCGCGGCGCGATGGTATGGACCGGCGACACGCGGCCTATTCCGGAAATGCTGGCGCGGCATGCCGACGCCGGGGAGTTGATCGCGCACGACTGCGCCCTGGTGGGCAATCCATCGCACAGCGGCGTGGATGACCTGGAGCGCGAGTATCCATCCGAATTGCTTTCGCGTTGCGTGCTCTACCACTACGGCAGCGTGGCCGATGGCGAAGCGCTGCGGGCGCGCTCGCACCGCGTGGCCGCCCCGGCGGATGTGATCGTGCTTTCTCCGCCCTTCGATCCGGCGATGCCCGCATGAAATCCGCCGTTGATCCCGGCATGCTGCAGCCGGCGACGCCGCCGGTGGACCGACTCGGGCGCGGGCTGCGCGACCTGCGCGTCTCGGTGATCGAGACCTGCAATTACCGCTGCCCCTACTGCATGCCCGAGGACAGCACGCCGCCCGAAAGCGCGCTCGACCGCGCACGTCGGCTGGACTTCGCGCAGATTGAATCGGTCGTTCGCGGCTTCGTTCGCATGGGCGTGCGCAAAGTTCGCCTGACTGGCGGCGAGCCGCTGTTGCGCAAGGACCTGCCGTTGCTGGTGTCGCGCCTCGCCGCCATTCCGGGAGTCGAGGACCTGGCGCTGACCACCAATGCTTCGCTGCTGGCAGGCAAGGCACAGGCCTTGCGCGACGCCGGCCTGCATCGCCTGACGATCAGCCTGGACGCGCTCGATCCGGAAATATTCCGCCAGCTGTCCGGTGGCCGCGGCGATGTTGCCGATGTGCTCGCCGGTATCGCCGCGGCGGAGGCCGCGGGTTTTTCTTCCATCAAGTTCAATACGGTCGTGCAGCGCGGCGTCAATGAGGGCGAAGTATTGCGCCTGGTCGACCATTTTCGCGGCACGCCGCATGTGCTGCGCTTCATCGAATTCATGGATGTCGGCACCTGCAATGGCTGGCAGCCGCAGGCAGTCGTGTCGTCGCGTGAATTGCACGATAGCATCCACGCGCGCTGGCCCTTGCGCCCCTTGCAGCCGGGATATCGCGGCGAAGTCGCCGCGCGCCATGCCTTCTTGGACGGACAGGGTGAGGTGGGCTTCGTCAGTTCGGTCAGCGAGCCGTTCTGCGGCGACTGCCAGCGCGCCCGCCTGTCTGCAGACGGCCAGGTATTTACTTGCCTGTTCGCGGCCAAGGGCAGCGACCTGCGCCCGGCCATCGAGTTGGGCGGCACTGCCATTGAGGCGCGCATCGCCGAAATCTGGGGCCAGCGCGCCGATCGCTACAGCGAACTGCGCGATGCAGGCCGGCGTGATTCGAAAAAAATCGAAATGTTCTTCATTGGTGGCTGAATGCGCGACAAGAATTCCACACCGCCAGTCCTCACCCACGTTGCTGCCGATGGCAGCCCGACCATGGTGGACGTGTCGGGAAAGCCGGCAACGCAGCGCGAGGCCAGTGCAGCATGCCTCGTCGTTTTTCCAGCCGGCGTGGCAGCTACCCTGCAGGCCGCCGACCTGCATACCGCCAAGGGCCCGGTGATCGCGACGGCCATCGTGGCCGGCACGATGGCGGTGAAGAAGACCCACGAACTCATTCCGTTCTGCCACCCGCTGCCGATCGATGGCTGCCGGTTCGATATCGCGTGGGACGATGCGATCCGCCTGCGCATCACCTGCAGCGTGCGCACCGTGCATCGCACCGGCGTCGAGATGGAGGCGCTGACCGGCGCCACGATTGCGGCGCTGACGGTTTACGACATGTGCAAGGCGCTGTCGCATGAAATCGTGATCGGGCCGGCGATGCTGATGTCGAAATCCGGCGGCAAGCACACGATCGTTCCGCCATGAGCGTGACCGTGCTTTATTTCGCCAGCCTGCGCGATGCCGCGGGCGTGGATTCTGAAGTGCTCGATCTTCCGGCCTCGCTTGCTGGATTGTACGAATCGCTGCGCGCGCGCCATGGCTTTGCGCTGGGTCGCGAAAAGCTTCGCGTGGCTGTTGACGGCGCCTTCGCGAACTGGACCGATCCGGTGGCCGATGGCGCGGAAATCGCATTCATTCCGCCGGTATCCGGAGGCTGAGGATGCCGCACTTCGAGATTTCCGAATCGCCCATCGACGTGGCGCGCCTGCGCGAGCTATTGCTTGGCACCGGTGCCGGTGCCTACGCCAGTTTCGAAGGCTGGGTTCGTGACCGAAATGACGGGCGCGCGGTGCAGGCGCTTACCTACGAGTCCTATCGCACCCTGGCTGAGGCGGAGGGTGCCGCCATCCTGGCCGAGGCGCACACGCGCTTCGACATCCAGCAGGCCGCCTGCGTGCACCGGGTGGGCCGGCTTGCGTTGGGCGAACTTGCGGTGTGGGTAGGCGTCAGCGCCGCGCATCGCGGGCCGGCCTTCGACGCCTGTCGCTGGATCATCGACGAAGTGAAATCGCGCGTTCCGATCTGGAAGCACGAGCACTATGCGGAAGGTGGGCAGCAGTGGCTGCATCCATCGCCGCAGGAAGATGGCCGCTAGGTCTGGATTTGGGTGGCAGCCCTTGCCGGCTTGCCTCGGCGCCCGAATCAGTCAATACCGTTGCTGCCTTCCGGCCCTGGCGGAGTTTTCAACCTATCGTCGCGAGGGGCCGACAAAGGCCACCATAGAAAACTAGTGGCGGAGAGAGAGGGATTCGAACCCTCGGTACGGTTTTAAATCGTACACACACTTTCCAGGCGTGCTCCTTAAACCACTCGGACACCTCTCCGCATTTTGTAGCTGACCTGCAACGATTACCTTTGGACAGGGTAAGCGCCTGAAACAAGAGCGAAATTGTAACCGAGCCCGGCAAACGGGACAAGTTTGAGGCCCGTGCCGGCAGCGAGCGCCGCGCAGGGATGCGCAAGTGTCGCGGGAGTCAGGATGCCGGGAGCGACCGCTTGGCCCCAGCCGAGGCGTAGGGGACAATGGAGGCGTTCGAAACGAGAGACCCCATGTCCTATCTTGTCCTGGCCCGAAAATGGCGACCGAAGCGCTTCGATCAACTGGTCGGGCAGGAGCACGTCGTGCGGGCGCTGACCAATGCGCTCGAAACCGGCCGGGTCCATCATGCTTTCCTGTTCACCGGCACGCGCGGGGTCGGAAAGACCACCATCGCCCGCATCTTCGCCAAGAGCCTCAATTGTGAACGGGGCACGGGCGCTGAACCCTGCGGCGAGTGCGCATCCTGCCTGGACATCGATGCCGGCCGCTTCGTGGACTTGCTGGAAATCGACGCCGCCAGCAATACCGGTGTGGATGATGTGCGCGCACTGATAGAAAACGCGCAATACATGCCCGCGCGCGGCCGCACCAAGGTTTACCTGGTGGACGAAGTGCACATGCTGTCCAAGAGTGCCTTCAATGCCTTGTTGAAGACGCTGGAAGAACCGCCCGGCCATGTGAAGTTCCTGCTCGCAACCACCGATCCGCAGAAGCTGCCCGTCACCGTCCTGTCGCGTTGCCTGCAATTCAACTTGCGTCGCCTCGAGCCGGAACAGATCCAGGGACAGATGTCGCGCATCCTGCAGGCCGAGCAGATCGAAGCCGATCCGCAGGCGCTTGCGCTGTTGGCGCGCGCCGCCGACGGCAGTCTGCGCGATGGCTTGTCGCTGCTCGACCAGGCCATTGCCTACACCGGCGGCAAACTGGAGGAGGCCGGCGTCAACGCGATGCTCGGCACCGTCGAGCGTGCCCAGGTTGGCGAACTGCTGGAGTCGCTCGCCGCGGGTGATGGCGGACGACTGATGGCTGCGGTCGTGGAGATGGCGCAATACTCGCCGGATTTCGGCCACGTGCTCGAAGACCTCGCGACTGAACTCCATCGCATCCAGTTGCAACAGTTGGTGCCGGGATTCCAGCCCGAACCGTCCCGGATCGATACCATCGGCCTGGCCGCGAAGCTGGCGCCCGAGCTGGTGCAGCTGTGGTACCAGATGGCCGTGAACGGTCGTCGCGACCTGGGCTATGCGCCCAGCGCGCGCGCCGGTTTTGAAATGGCGCTGCTGCGCATGCTCGCTTTCCGTCCGTCGGACGGCCCGCGTGCTGAAGCTGCAAGGATTCCCGCGGCAGCGAGCAGTGCGACGGTCGCGACCCGCGACGTCGCGACTGCGCCGACGACTGCCGCGCCCGCCCCTGCGGCAATGCCAGCTTCGACGCCAACGCCCGTCGTCAACGCCGGATCGAGTAGCCTTGACCATGCCGACGATTGGCTCGCACTGGTGGCCGGCTCCGGCTTGAAGGGACCCGCGCTGCAGTTCGCTTCGCACTGCGCGTTCATCAGTTGCGACGAGCACGTGCTGCGCGTGCACTTGCCCGAAGAAGATGCGCACCTGCGATCGGAAAGCGGCATGCGCCAGTTGACGCAAGCCGTCGTCGCCGCGCTTGGCAGGCCCGTGCAGGTTCGCTTCGAATCACAAGCGGACAGCGCCGGTGACACGCTGCACCAGCGCAACCAGCGCCAGCGCAGCGAGCGCCAGGTGGCCGCCGAAGCCAGTTTCCGCGCCGATCCCGTGGTCAGCCAGTTGCTCGGCCAGGGCGGCAATATCGTTCCCGATTCCATCCGACCCTTGAGTGAGAACTGAAAAATGCGAGGCAATATCGCGCAGATGATGCAACAGGCGCAGCGTATGCAGGACAACCTGAAGCGCGTGCAGGACGAACTCGCCGTGCTCGAAGTCACCGGGCAATCAGGTGGCGGCATGGTCAGCATCACCATCACCGGCAAAATGGAAACGCGTCGCGTGCATATCGATCCGTCGGTGCTGGGCGATGCCGAGATGCTGGAAGACCTGGTAACGGCCGCCTTCAACGACGCCGTCACCAAGGCCAATGAAGAAAGCGCCAAGCGCATGTCCGCGGCCACGGCGGGCATGTCGCTGCCGGCCGGGATGAAGCTGCCGTTTTGAGCGCCGCGTCGCCGCTGCTGGAGCAACTGATCGAAGCCTTGCGTTGCCTGCCGGGCGTTGGCCAGAAGAGCGCGCAGCGCATGGCCTATCACTTGCTGGAACGCAATCGCGAGGGTGGCGCGCGCCTGTCGCAGGTGCTTGCCGAGGCCGTGGAAAAGATCGGCCATTGCCGGCAGTGCCGCGATTTCAGCGAGCAAGCCTTGTGCGCTACCTGTGCGAGCCCATCACGCGAACCATCCCAGTTGTGCGCCGTCGAATCACCCGCCGACCGACTGGTGATCGAGCAGGCAACCGGCTATCGCGGCCTTTACTTCATCCTGCAGGGCAGGCTGTCGCCACTGGACGGCATCGGCCCGAAGGAACTCGGCCTGGACCTGCTGGCGACGCGGCTGGCGCAGGGCGGCGTCCGTGAATTGATCATCGCCACCAATCCGACGGTCGAAGGCGAGGCCACGGCGCATTACCTGGCGCAACTTGCGCGCCAGTTCGACGTGACGCCGAGCCGACTCGCGCATGGCGTGCCACTGGGCGGCGAACTGGAATATGTCGATCGGGGCACGCTGGCGCATGCGTTTGGTTCGCGACACGAAGCCAGTAGCTGACACGAGTCGTGGCTGTGGGTTGTCCGAGGAGGCGAACGTGCAAGACACTATTTTCAGCAAGATCATCCGCCGGGAAATTCCCGCCGACATCGTCTTCGAAGACGACCAGGTACTGGCCTTCCGCGACATTTCGCCGCAGGCGCCGGTGCACGTGCTGTTCGTGCCCAAGGAACCGTATCGAAGCTTGAACGAGGTTCCGGCGAGCGAAGCCGAACTGGTCGGGTCGCTGATGCTGGCCGCCTCGCAGTACGCGCGGCTCGAAGGCTTCGCCGAGGACGGCTATCGCCTGGTGATGAACGTCAATCGCGACGGTGGGCAGACGGTCTTCCACATGCACCTGCACTTGTTGGCAGGGCGCGCGATGCACGGCGGATTCGGCTAGGCGCCGAATCCGCGCGCTTCAATCCAGGCGCTTACCAGCGGCGGCCATACCAGCCGCCGAAGAAGAACGGGCGCTCGTGGATGATCCGCACGTCGTCGCGCTCGGGCCAGAGGTAGATCACGTCGGCCGCGACTCGCGGGTACTGGTAATCGTATTCGCCGACCTTGCGCGTTTCGAAGCCTTCGATGCGGCCCGAGATGGTGACTTCGCGACCGGGCTTGAAGACTTCCGGCTCATAGAATCCGTTGCGGCAGGCGATGAAACGGCCGAGGCTGCGATCGACTTGTTGTGGTTGGGTGCTGCCGGCAAGCGGCGTAGCCACGATTTCGAAACAGCTGCTCTGGCTGCGCGGTTCGACGCTGACGATATGCCCGCCCCAGCGAACCAGTTCGCCGGCGGCCTGCTTGGCGACCGCGGCTTCGGGGGTGATGGTTGAAAACTCGCCCTGCAATGGCTTGGGCGCGGTGACGCAACCTGCCAGGGTCAAGGCAACGGCGAGAACGGCGGGGACTTTCATTGGTTGACTCCAGTCATGGTCGGTTGCGTCGGGTAATCCGGAACCCCCGCAGACCGCGGATGAGCGCCTTTTGTTCCTCGTCCGTGAGCTCGCGACCAGCGTAACGCCAGTCCGTGTAACGCTGGCTGACCGAAATCAGGGCCGGGCCATCCGAGGCGAGCTCGGCCGCGACGCGCCGCGTGAAGCTCAACGGCGGTTCGCTGGGCTCCTTGGTCCAGCCAGCGCGACGCAAGCTCTTCACCAGCGCGCGCCATGCCTGCACGAGCGGCGGACTGCGGTCGCGATGCTGGTGCAACAGGAACCACAGGGTCAGGCCCAGTGCCAAGGCTGAACCGATGCCAAAGGCGGTGACCAGTTGCCAGGCCTGCGCCTCGTCGATGCCGATCGGGCGCAACAGATTTTGCTGCCGCGCCGCATTGAAGCCCAGCACCAACTGGTTCCATTGCCTGCGCAGGAAATCGGTACCGTCGAACATCGGCTCGAGCATGCCGGCCGCGGCGCCAGCCAATCCTGCCTCTTGCCGCGCCTGCAGGTCGTCGAGCGTGTCGAGGATGTTTTCCGGGGCGATCGCGGCGGTCGGGTCCACTCGCACCCAGCCGCGCCCTTCGAGCCAGATTTCATTCCACGCGTGCGCGTCCTTGCCCTTGAGCAACCAGTATTTTCCGATTTTGTTGTAGTGGCCGCCCACGTAGCCGGTAACCACGCGCGTCGGCACGCCGGCTGCCCGCATGAAGACCGCATAGGCCGAGCTGAAGTGCTGGCAGAAGCCAAGCTTGGTCTCGAACAGGAAATCGTCGGTCGCGTTGAAGCCCACCGGCGGCGCCGAAATCGTGTACTTGAAGTCGCTCTCGAGCATGGCCATGAAGCGCCGCGTCAGCACCAGCGGGTCGGGATCCTCCGATTGCCACTGCCTGGCCATCGCGATGGTGCGTGGGTCGTGCCCGGGAGGCAGCGACAACGCCACCCGGCGTTGCCAGCCTGGCAGCGGATCGGTGAATCGCGCCTGCGGCGCCGACTCGCCGACATAGCGCACCAGGTTATTCACCGGTTCGGCGCTGACCGCCGTCAGTTCGCCATTGAGTTGCGATTGCGGCGGCGTGGTCAGGGGCAGGTCGAGTACCACCAGGTCGCGACGTTCGGTCGGCTCGAACATCACTTCATAACGAATCGTCGCGCCCGTCGACTGCAGTGCGGGGCCCGGCATGCTGATCGCGCCGATGTCGCGCGTCCAGGCTTCGCCATCGAAATGGACCAGCACCGGGCCGCGCCAGTACATCTGCGTGCGCGGCGGCGTGTTGCCGATGAAACGCGCGCGGAAGGCGGCCGAGTCGTCCACCAGTGCATCGAGCCATTCGTTCGGCGTCATGCGATCGCCAAGGCCGGCACGGCTGAAGGAATTCTCCGGCAAGCCCCAGAGCGGCGTGGCCAGCCTGGGGAACAACCAGAAGCCCGCCAGCGCCATCGGCACCGCCATCGCCAACGATGCCGCCGCCTGGCGAACGGACGGCACCAGCGACGCGTGCTTGCCCGGCACCAGCCTCGACCAGGCGATGAGGGACAGCGCGACCGCGGGCAGCGCCAGGCTGAGGCTCAGTGGCCCTTGGTCCTGAAGGAAGGCGGCGAATGGTGCGAACAAGGAAAAGCCGAGCAGGCTGTGTGCATCGCGCAGGCTGTGCGTCTCGAACGGCTTGAGCATCAGCATCGCCAGCAGGCCGGCGCACGAGGTGTCGCGACCGATACGGAACCCGTAGGCGCCCAGCACCAGTCCGCCGATGGTCAGCGTCAGCAACAGGCGCATCCAGGCCGGCCAGGGTCGTTCCGAATAGGCCGCAAGCAAACCGGTGGCGACCAGCACCGCAGCCAGCCAGCCCGGCACCAGCATCAGCAGGGGCAAGGCGCACGCCGCGGCAGCCAGCAGGCACCAGCGACGCGTGGCGCGGTCGATCGGCTCAACCATGGGGCAACAACGCCAAGGTGCGCAGGCACAGGTGCCGATGCTCGGCGCCCCGGCCGGCAGGAATGCGCTGCGAGGGCAGCACCAGCGCATAGTTGCTGCCACTGCGTTCGGCTTCCACGACCCATCGCGCCAACCGGCTGATGCGATCTTCGTAAGGCAGCGGGTGCGCCGCATTCCAGTCAATCGTGATGTCGCGCGCCACCGCCGATTCGTACTCGCGAACGAGCAGGCGATCCGCGCGCGCCGACGCCTTCCAGGCGATTTGCCGCGGCATGTCGCCGGACCGGTATTCGCGGAGATGGTGCGGTTGCTCGCCATGCGCGCGGGTGCGCGGCGAGTCGCCGTCACCCAGGGCTTCAGGCAGGGGCGGCGCATTCAATTCCAGCGCCGGATACACCAGCAATCGCGAGTCGGGACGCAACCAGCTCCAGGCCCGCGCCAGCCCGAGCGGCCTGAGCGTACTCAAACGAAGCCGGCTCATCTCCAGCCAGCCGCGCGTCTGCGTCGGCAGGTCCAGGACGACTTCCGCTTCTTCGTTGGCATCGAGTTCAAAGTCGGAACGTGATTCGCCGCAGATCAGTTGCAGCCCGGGGCGCGAACGCGCGCCGTCGGCATCGAAACGAAGCTTCACTGGCAACACTTGGCCGGCGAATACCGGATCGGCATGGATGGCCTTGAGCCGGATGCCGGACATGATGAGGTGCGCGTGCACCAGGCTGTTGTGGCCGACGCCGGCGAACAGGAATACCAGCAGCAGGGCCGGGTTGTTGTTGTAGTTGAGTCCGCCGACCAGCATCGTCACCAGCATCGCGCCGAGGAACAGGCCGAAGCCGGTGGGCAAGACGTAGATCCGGTTGCGCGTGATGCGCACGGGCAAGGATTCAGGTTTTTTCGGGCGCACCAGCGCCAGCGCCGCCATGCGGTCGCCGAAGCGTTCGACGGCGTCGCGGGTTGCCGCCATCGATCAGTCGACAGCGACGGATTTCAGGATCGATGCCGCCAGCGCGTCGCGCGAGCTTGCTTCGGCTTCCGGTACCAGCCTGTGTGCCGCGACTTCGACAAACAGCGCTTGCACGTCCTCGGGCAACGCATGCGCGCGGCCGGCGATCAGCGCGTGTGCACGCGCGCCTTGCAGCAGCGCCAGTCCCGCGCGTGGCGAAAGGCCGACGCGAACGCCCTTGTGCCGCCGGCTTTCGGCGAGCAGCCCTTGCACATACGCAATCAGCGCATCGCTGGTGTGCACGCTGGCCACGCTGGCGCGCAAGGCCATCAGGTCTTCACCGGTAAGTTGCGGCATCACCTTCGCGATCATTTCGCGTCGGTCGGCGCCGGCAAGCATTTCGCGTTCGGCATCGGCGCCGGGGTAGCCCAATTGCAGGCGCAGCAGGAAGCGGTCGAGTTGTGAATCGGGCAGCGGGAACGTGCCGGCGAGGTCGGCCGGATTCTGGGTCGCCATCACGAAGAAGGGTTGCGGCAGCGCGTGGCAGACGCCGTCCACGGTGACCTGCTGTTCGGCCATTGCTTCGAGCAGGGCGCTTTGCGTGCGCGGTGGCGCGCGATTGATTTCATCGGCCAGCAGCAACTGGGCGAACACCGGGCCGGGATGGAACCGGAACTCGCGCGCGGTTGGGTCGAAGATGGACACGCCGATGATGTCCGAGGGAAGCAGGTCGGAGGTGAACTGCATGCGCTGGAAATCGAGCGCCAGCGTTGCGGCCATCGCCCTTGCCAGCGTGGTCTTGCCCAGGCCCGGCAGGTCTTCGATCAGCAGGTGGCCGCCGGCGAGCAGGGTGGTGAAGGCGAGTCGCACTTCGCGCGGCTTTCCCAGTACCAGCGTGTTGATCTGGTCCACGGCGGCGACCAGCGACTGGCGCAACGGGTCGGGTAGGATAGCGGCGTTGATGGCCTGCACGTGCATGGGGTTCCCGGGTGCCGAACAATGTGAGTGACAGGCACGATGCTGGCATGAAACCCAGTAACTTGCGCGTGAAGTTCATCCAGATATGGGCACTTGTGCAAGGGTGCAAGCTGGTTCTCGCCGCTTGCCTGCCGGTATTCGTGGACGAGGCCTTCTACGCCTGGGAGGGTCGCCACCTGGCCTGGGCGTATTCCGACCTGCCGGGGCTGACGGCCTGGCTGGCTCGGCTGGGCATGGAACTGGGCGGGGCGCATCCGCTCGCACTTCGAATTCCCTTCCTGCTGCTGGGCGGAGCGGTGCCCTGGCTCGCGTGGAGCCTGTCCCGGCGCTGGTTCGGCGAAGCGGCTGGCGCACAGGCGGGCCTGCTCGCCACGCTGATGCCCTTGTCGGGGCTGCTGGGCGTGCTGGCGGTGCCGGACGTGCCCATGGTGTTCGCGGCGCTGCTCTGCCTGGAAGCGATGGCCCGGCTGCGGGAGCGGATTGGCGGCATGGCGTTGTTGATGCTTGCCGGCGCCCTGGTCGTGGGCGCGCTCGCGCACTATCGGTTCGTGTTGGTGGTGTTCGCGGGGCTGCTGGCGGTGTTGGCGGACGAACCCTCGAGGCGCCTGTTGCGCGACGGTCGCGTCTGGGCCGTGCTGGCGCTGGGCGCGGCGGCCTGGTGGCCCTTGCTCGAATGGAACCTGCACCATGCCGGCGCGGGATTGCGCTTCCAGTTCATCGAACGCAATCCCTGGCAATTCCACGCCGACGGCCTGGCCTGGTTGCCGATCCAGTTCCTGCTGGTGACACCTGCGCTGTTCGTGCTCCTGCTCGTCGACTTGCGTGAATGCTGGCGTCGCCGGGACCAGCCAGGTCCGTGGCGTTTCATCGGCACGGTCGGATTCGTGGCAGCGCCGCTGTTTCTCTTGCTTGGCTTGTTCGCCGACGACCAACGCGTGAGCTTCCATTGGCCGCTGTCGGGATGGCTGGCTTTGGTCGCGGTCGCGCCAGTCGTGTTGGCCACGTGGTCGCGCCGCACGAAGGCACTCGTTTTTTCATTCGCGGCGTTCGGCCTCGTCGCGGGTCTTTCATTCCTCGCCGTCGCGAGTTCCGCATCGTTGCGCGAGCGCCTCGCCGACAGTCGCGCGTATCCCGCCGATTTCGCCGGCTGGCGCGAGATCAACGCGCGCATGCGGCAATTTCCCGCCGGCACGCGCATCGTCGCCAGCGATTTCGAACTGGCCGCGCAACTCTCGTTCGCGCTGGGCGGCCGCGACCTGGAAGTCCTCGACAGTCCGTTGAACCACAAGCACGGGCGCGCCGCGCAATTGCAGGTGTGGGGGCTGGAATGGAAACCCGATGCCCGCGACACGCGGCCCATGGTGCTGGTGCTCGACGACAGCGCCACCGCGATGAAGCTGCGACTCGACGCGTATCGCGGATTGTGCCGCCAGTTCGGCGCGTTGCCTCCGGCAGAAATTGTTTCGGCCGACCATGGCAGGAAGCGTTATTTCATCTATCGCATTCCGCTGGCGAGGCCGGGTGCGGGTTGTGTCGCGCCTGCATTGGCGTGGCTCGATTCACCCACGCCAAAATCCCGACTGCACGCGCCGGTGGACGTTTCCGGCTGGGCATTCAAGGAAGGCACGGGGATCGCGCGCATCGAGGTGCTTATCGATCGCCAACCGGTTGCCGACGCGCAGTATGGAATCGCGATGCCCCATGTCGCCGATTACTGGAAAGGTTCGACTGACCCCAACCAACCGAACGTCGGTTTCCGCTTGACACTCCAGGGCACGGCACTCGTGCCTGGTTCGCACTGGCTGGGGCTGCGCCTGCATGGCAATGACGGCAGCGTCGAAGACTGGCCCGAACAAAAATTGCTGATCGAAGCGCGCTGAAGCCCGCGCCGGGTTTCCCGATGGATCAGGGAACGACGAAGCCGACGTCGCGCAGCGCGCTGCACAGCGCGATCAACGGCAAGCCGATCAAGGCGGTCGGGTCTTTCGATTCGATCGAGTCGAACAGGCTGATGCCCAGTCCTTCTGCCTTGAAGCTTCCCGCGCAGTCGTAGGGTTGTTCCGCGTGCAGGTAACGTTCGATCTCGGCGGCCTGCAGCCGGCGGAAACGCGCCACCGTCAAGTCATGGAAACGAAGGCCGCGGCCATCGGAGTGACGGTACAGGCAGACGGCGGTGTGGAAAGAAACCTGGGAACCCGATGCCGCGGCCAGTTGATCGGCGGCGCGCTCGAAGCTTCCGGGCTTGCCCAGCGCCTGTCCGTCCAGCTCGGCCACCTGGTCGGACCCGATCACCCAGCTTTCGCGAAACCGGCGTCCCACCACGCGGGCCTTGTCCACGGCCAGGCGCTGGGCCTGGTGCAGTGGCTGCTCGCGCGGCAAGGGGGACTCATCCACGTCGGAGCGTGCGACCTCGAAGGGCAGGCCCAGTCTCTCGAGCAATTGCCGCCGGTAAGGGGAGGTGGATGCCAGGACCAGCATCAGGCATCCGGCGCCCGGCGCAGGCCCGGGGGTTCGCGCAGCGCGGCTTCCGCTGCGGCTTCGGTGGCGTTGGCCAGGTCGCTGCCGACGTTTTCCAGCGCCACCAGTTGGGCCTCGAGCCGTTGTCGGGCCCGGTCCAGGGCTGAACAGGCCTGGTCCAGTTCAGGTTGGCTGGCGCTGTCGCCGTGCTTCTGGATCCACAGGCGGTGCTGGAGCACATCGCGCTTGGCCTCGCGGATGGGCAGGCTCCCCTCCAGGGACGCCTGGGCTTCGGCGGCGATATCCGATGGCACCCGCTGCACCAGCGGGCGCAGGGCGGCCATGCGCTCCTGGCTGCGGTCCAGCAGGGATTCGACGGCATCGGCCAGGTCGAGCATGCGCATCAGCGTATGCTGGCGGCGCCGGCGCTTGGCCAGCAACCACAGGACGGGCAGGGCAACGGCCAGCAGTAGCAGGCCCGGGATCAGGATGGACAGCATGGTGGGGTCCGGAAGGGTCGGGCCAGTCTGCACCAGCCCCCCAGCCCCGGCAAATTGCCGGTAAGCCCTCGCCAGCGCTGGGGTTTTGGTTTGACACGATAACCGTCGAAGCCCTACAATCGCCCGCTTATGTCCGCAACCTTGCCCGCAGTGCTCGATGTTTGGCGCATGGTGGCGGCCAAGCGGTATTTCGAAGGCAGCTTTCCCCTGGCCGCGTTCACGCGCCTGAAAAGCAGCCTGACCGATACCGAAGGCGAGGTCAGATTCAGCCTCGAATTCGGTCGCGATTCGATGAACCAGCCGTTCGTCGAGGTCCGCGCCGAAACCGAGTTGCCGTTGCAGTGCCAGCGCACGCTAGAGCGCTTCCTGCAGCCGGTGAAGGTGGTGCAACAGTTAGGCTTGATCAGCTCCGAAGCGCAGGAAGACGCGCTGCCCGAGGGGATGGAGCCGCTGCTGGTAGCGGATAATGCCGAACTTCGACCGATCGACCTGGTTGAAGACGAACTCATCCTTGCGCTGCCGGTAGTACCGATCAACCCCGAGTCGAGTTTGCCGGACGCAGTCTGGCCAGCCGATGAGGACGATAAACCGAACCCTTTCAGTGCCCTGGCGGCCCTGAAGGATCACAAAAAGTAGTTGGAGACAAACCATGGCCGTCCAGAAATCCCGTCGTACCCCGTCCACCCGCGGCATGCGTCGTTCGCACGACTCGCTGACGGCCAAGCTGTTGTCCACCGACGTCACCACTGGCGAGACGCACATCCGCCACCACCTGACCAAGGACGGCTTCTATCGCGGCCGCAAGGTCATCGACGTGAAGTCGGCGGTCAGCGTCGAAGAGTAAGTCGCAGCCCCGCCCTTCCAGGGCGGTAGCGCGCATCCGGATACGGCGGGCATTGCCCGCCGTGTTCATTTGGCTCCGACCCATCCGGTCGTGAGAGACTTGGGAACGGGTCGGCGAGGACCCTGGCAACGGAGCAGGGCATGACTGTTTACTCACGGATCGCGGGCACGGGCAGTTACCTTCCAGAGAAGGTGCTGACCAACGCCGATCTGGAAAAGATGGTCGAGACCAACGACGAGTGGATCGTCAGCCGCAGCGGCATCCGCGAACGGCACATTGCCGCCGAAGGCGAAACCACCAGCGACCTCGCTTTCCATGCCGCCACGCGCGCGCTCGAAGCCGCCGGCCTCGATGCCGCGGACATCGAACTCATCGTGCTCGGCACGACCACGCCCGACGTCATCTTCCCGTCCACCGCCTGCCTGCTGCAGGACCGGTTGGGCGCCAACGGCTGCGCCGCGTTCGATGTCAACGCGGCCTGTTCCGGATTCATTTTCGCGCTGAGCATCGCCGACAAGTTCATCAAGACCGGCGCCGTAAAGAATGCCCTGGTGGTCGGCGCCGAAACGCTGACGCGCATGGTGGACTGGACCGATCGCGGAACCTGCGTATTGTTCGGTGATGCCGCGGGCGCCGTCGTGCTGAAGGCCGACGACACGGCCGGCATCCTGTCCACGCACCTGCATGCCGATGGCAGCAAGAAGCACCTGTTGTACAACCCGGTGGGCGTGTCGAAGGGCTTCAAGCCCGATGAACCCAACGCCGGCGTCAAGGTCATGATGGCGGGCAGCGACGTGTTCAAGTACGCGGTTAAGGCGCTCGATTCGGTGGTTGACGAAACCCTGGCTGCCAACGGACTCGACAAGTCCGATCTCGACTGGCTGATTCCGCACCAGGCCAACCTGCGCATCATCGAAGCCACGGCCAAGCGCCTGCAGATGCCGATGGATCGCGTGGTGGTGACGGTGGACCGCACCGGCAACACATCGGCCGGTTCGGTGCCGCTCGCGCTCGATGAAGCGGTGCGATCGGGTCGCGTGCAGCGCGGCCAGTTGTTGTTGCTGGAGGCGTTTGGCGGCGGCTTCACCTGGGGCTCGGCGCTGATCCGTTACTGATCGGGCAGGGTAGCGAGCTGGCAGTCCGGGCACGCTGCCCTACGCTGCGGTACAGACGATTTTCCCGCCGCGCCCGTATCATGCGCGGTTCCCATCCAGGCTCCACCGATGACCGACAACCTCGCCTTCGTGTTTCCCGGCCAGGGCTCGCAGAGCCTGGGCATGCTTGCCGAACTCGCCGCCGTGCATGGCGCGGTGCGCGAGAGTTTCGACGAGGCCTCCGAGGGCTGCGGACTGGACCTGTGGACGCTGAGCCAGCAGGGCCCCGAGGAACAACTGAACCAGACCGAATTCACCCAGCCCGCGTTGCTGGCCGCCGACGTAGCCGTGTGGCGCGCCTGGCTCGCCGCAGGCGGCGCGCAGCCCGCGCAACTGTCCGGCCATAGCCTCGGCGAATACGCGGCCCTGGTGGCCGCTGGCGCGATCTCGCTCGGGGATGCGGCGCGACTGGTGCGCGAACGCGGCCGGCTGATGCAGGAAGCGGTGCCCGCCGGTACCGGCGCGATGGCCGCCGTGCTCGGCGCCGATGACGACATGGTCGCGGGTGTCTGCGCGCAGGTCTCGCATGCCACCGTGGTGGTGCCTGCCAACTTCAATTCGCCGGGCCAGATCGTCATTGGCGGCCATGCCGATGCGCTCGAACGCGCGATGGCGGAACTCGCCTCGCTGGGCGTGCGCAAGATCGTGAAGCTCGCCGTCAGCGTGCCTTCGCACACGCCGCTGATGCGTGATGCCGCGACCCGGCTTGGCGAAGTGATGGCCGGCTTGACCTGGACCCATCCCGACCGCCGCGTCGTGCAGAACGCCGATGCCCGTGTCGAGCACGACGTGGATGCGATCTGCAATGCGCTGGTGCGGCAGCTCTATCTTCCCGTCCGCTGGACGCAGTGCGTACAGGCGCTCGCCACGGGCGGCGCCACGCAAGTCGTCGAATGCGGCCCGGGCAAGGTGCTGTCGGGCCTGGTGAAGCGCATCGACAAATCACTGGATGCGCGCGCGATCGGTACGCCTGCCGAATTCGATGTCGCCCTTTCCCAATTCGCCTGATCCAGGAGTTCCATTCATGACCACCAACCTCACCGGCGAAATCGTGCTGGTCACGGGCGCAAGCCGCGGCATCGGCGCCGCCATCGCCGATACCCTGGCGGCGCGTGGCGCGATCGTGATCGGCACCGCCACCAGCGATGCCGGCGCTGTCGCCATCGGCGAGCGGCTTGCCGCGACGGGCGGGGCAGGGCGGACCCTGGACGTTACCGACGGCGCCGCCGTCGAAGCGCTGGTGGACGCCATCGCCAAGGACTTCGGCCCGATCTCCATCCTCGTCAACAACGCCGGCATCACCCGCGACCAGTTGCTGATGCGCATGAAGGACGAAGACTGGAATGCGATCATCGATACCAACCTCAGCTCCGTCTTCCGCACCTCAAAGGCGGTGCTGCGCGGAATGATGAAGGCGCGCAAGGGCCGCATCATCAACATCGCGTCGGTCATCGGCCTGACCGGCAATGCCGGGCAAGCCAATTACGCGGCGGCGAAGGCCGGCATCATCGCCTTCTCGAAATCACTGGCCAAGGAGATTGGCAGCCGGGGCATCACCGTGAACGTGGTGGCGCCGGGTTTCATCGAAACCGACATGACCCGGGCGCTGCCCGAAGCCCAGAAGGATGCAATGCAGGGCCAGATCGCCCTGGGCCGCTTCGGCGCGCCCTCGGACATCGCCGAGGCGGTGGCATTCCTGGCCGGTCCGGCCGCCGCCTACATCACCGGCGAAACCCTGCACGTCAATGGCGGGATGTACATGGCCTGAGCCCTTGCGGGTCCGGGAATTGAGCTAGAATTCAAATTGCAGCAGTACGGCCGGGGCACAACGGACGCTCGCCGGGGCCGGCAACAGATTACAATGTGTCCGTTATTTATTCCGGGAGGAGATCCACCCATGAGCACCATCGAAGAACGCGTCAAGAAAATCGTCGTCGAACAACTGGGCGTCAAGGAAGAAGAAGCCACCAACAACGCCTCCTTCGTGGACGATCTCGGCGCTGACTCGCTGGATACGGTCGAGCTGGTGATGGCCCTCGAAGAAGAGTTCGAGTGCGAGATCCCGGACGAAGAGGCCGAGAAGATCACCTCCGTCCAGCAGGCGATCGATTACATCAAGGCCCACGTCAAGGCCTGATCGCGAAACGCTTTTCCATGGCAGGGCCGCGCTTGCGCGGCCCTGCCTGTTTACAGCGCCGGGCGACATGCCCGAACCAGATTCGCGCCAACCTCATCCGCGGAGCCAAGCCATGAGTTCACGTCGCGTCGTCGTCACCGGAATGGGCATCGTCTCGCCGGTCGGCAACACCCTCGCCACCGCCTGGGACAGCATCTGCAACGGTCGTTCCGGCATCGGATCGATCACCCACTTCGACACCAGCGCCTACACCGCCAAGATTGCCGGTGAAGTGCGTGATTTCGACGCCAAGTCCTGGGTCAATCCCAAGGACGCGAAGAAGATGGACACCTTCATCCACTACGGCCTGGCCGCGGCGATGATGGCGATGGAAGACGCAGGGCTGGAAATCACCGACGCCAACGCCGAGCGCGCCGGCGTGCTGATCGGCTCGGGCATCGGCGGCGTCCGTGGCATCGAGGAAACGGCGATCGCGTTACACGAAGGCGGTCCGCGCAAGGTCTCGCCTTTCTACGTGCCGAGCACCATCATCAACATGGTCTCGGGCCAGTTGTGCATCATCAAGGGCTTCAAGGGCCCGAATTTTTCCGCCGTGTCGGCCTGCGCGTCGTCCAACCATTCGGTCGGCATGGCGATGCGCATGATCCAGTACGGCGACGCCGACATCATGGTCGCCGGCGGCGCCGAGCACGGTTGCACGCCGACCTCGGTGGCGGGCTTCTGTTCGATGAAGGCCCTGTCCACGCGCAACGACGAACCCACGCGCGCCAGCCGTCCCTGGGACCGCGACCGCGATGGCTTCGTGCTGGGCGATGGCGCCGGCATCCTCATCCTCGAGGAATACGAATCGGCGAAGGCGCGCGGCGCGCGCATCTATTGCGAACTGGTCGGCTTTGGCGCCAGTTCCGACGCGTACCACATGACCGCACCCAGCGAAAACGGCGAAGGGCCTGCTCGTTGCATGGCCATGGCCTTGCGCGACGCGAAGCTCAATCCCGACCAGGTCGAATACCTCAACGCACACGGCACGTCCACGCCCTTGGGCGACCTGGCTGAAACCCAGGCGATGAAGCGCGCGCTCGGCGACCACGCCTACAAGACCATGGTCAGTTCGACCAAATCCATGACCGGCCACTTGCTGGGTGCAGCAGGCGGTGTCGAAGCCATCTTCTCGATCCTGGCACTGCACCACGGCATCATCCCGCCGACCATCAACCTGGAAAATCCGGGTGAGGGTTGCGACCTGGATTACGTGCCCAACGTCGCCCGCGAGAAGAAGATCGATGTCGCGATGTCGAACGGATTCGGATTCGGCGGCACCAATGGCACGCTGGTGTTCAAGCGCCTCTGAATGACGACCCCCGGCCCGCGATGACAAGCCAACGCGAGTTGTCGCCCGGCCTGGACCTGCTGGCCCTGCATCGGCTTGATCCGGTCCGCTATCCGTTGTTGCTGGAAAGCGTCGCCGGCGGCAATGCGCTGTCGCGATGGGACCTGTTGCTGGTGGCGGACGGCAGCGGCCTTCGCCTGGAAGCCGATGGCATCACGCGCCGCCTGGATGGCGAGGTTTTGGCGGGCAGGTTCCTCGATTGCCTCGACGCCGGATGGCAGGAACTGCAGGCCGTGCCGGACAACGCAGCCGGACCCGTCCACGCATCCCAAGCATCGGCTGAATCCATCGAGCTGCCGTTTCGCGGTGGCTGGGGATTGTTCCTCGCCTACGAACTGGCGGCGCAGGTCGAAACCGTGCTTCGGCTTCCGCCTGCGCCGGGCCCCTTGCCCGTTGCGCTGGCGCTGCGTTGCCCAGCCGTGGTCGCGCGCGATCGCAGCAACGGTGTTTGCATCGGACTGTGCGAGGCCGGACGCGAGGCGCTTCTGGAGACCATTGCACGGGATATTTCGCGCATGCCGGCAACGTCCCTGTCCGAGCCCTGGCAGGCGCCGGCGGCCATCATCGAAGACGAGCCCAAGCGCTTCCTCGATGGAGTCGCCAAGGTGCACGACTACCTGCGCGACGGCGACGTCTTCCAGGTAAACCTCTCGCGCGCATGGAACGCCGTTTTCAATACGCCGCCGCGGCCGGATGCGCTTTACGCGCGGCTTCGCGAAGCCAACCCGGCGCCCTTCGCGGGCCTGCTGGTGCAGCCGGGCTGGGCGCTGGCGAGCTCGTCGCCGGAGCGACTGGTTTCGGTGCGCGGCGATAACGTGCAGACGCGTCCCATCGCCGGAACGCGACCGCGCATCGCCGGCGATGACGAGCAACTTCGCATCCAGGAACTCGTCGGCCATCCGAAGGAACGCGCCGAACACGTGATGCTGATCGACCTGGAACGCAACGACCTTGGCCGCGTCTGCCAGGCCGGCAGCGTGGAGGTGGACGAGCTGATGATCGTCGAGAGCTATACCCACGTGCACCACATCGTCTCCAACGTGCGCGGCAGGCTGCGTGAAGACGTGACGCCGGGGCAGGTCATTGCGGCCGTGTTTCCCGGCGGTACCATCACCGGGTGCCCGAAGGTTCGCTGCATGCAGATCATCGCCGAGCTCGAAGGCGAAGGTCGCGGGCCTTACACCGGTGCGATGGGCTACCTCAATCGTGATGGCGACATGGACCTGAACATCCTCATCCGCAGTGCATGGTTGGCAGGAACACAGTTGCAGCTGCGTGCCGGTGCCGGCCTGGTGGTCGATTCGATCGCCGAGGCCGAGCTCGACGAAACCCGCGCCAAGGCGCGCGGCCTGATGCGGGCCTTGGATCCGGCATGAATGCGATCATCCTGAGTGATGGCAAGGTCGTCCCGAACCTCGATCCCGGCGATCGTGGGCTCGCCTATGGCGACGGCGTCTTCGAAACATTGTTGGTCAACAAGGCGTTGCCCGCCTGGTGGGACCGCCACTGGAACCGCCTGCTTCGCGGCACGACCTCGCTGGGCATTCCGGCGCCCTCCGAGGTCGCCGTGCGCCGCGCCTGCGCCACGTTGATGAAGGCCGAACCCGGCGCCTGCGTACTCAAGATCATTTGCACGCGCGGCGCGGGCGGCCGTGGCTATCGACCGCCGGCCGCAGCAACGCCGACAGTGGTCGTGTCCACGCATCCGGCACCCGATCCGGTCGGGCCGGTGGACTTGCGCTGGTGCCAGACGCCCTGGGCCATCCAGCCGCGACTGGCTGGCATCAAGCACCTGAACCGGCTCGAGCAAGTGTTGGCCCGTGCGGAATGGGACGACCCCGAAATCTTCGACGGCATCGTTCGCGATACCGAAGACCGCGTCGTCAGCGCCACGTCCGCCAACCTGTTTGCGCTGGTGGGCGGCCGATGGCTGACGCCGCGGCTCGATCGCTGCGGCATCGCCGGTATCGTTCGTGGCTGGCTGCTGGATGAAGTACCCGAAGCGGCGCAAGCCGACCTCAGCGCGGTTGAAGTCAGTCACGCCGAGGCCCTTTTTCTCTGCAACGCGGTGCGCGGTATCCTTCCCGTGCGCCGGTTGGGCCTGCGCGAGTGGCCCCTGCATCCCGCCGTCACCGCACTGCGCCGCAAACTGGCGATCGCAAACCCCGCCTTTGTCTTCGAGGAGTCCTGATTGGCCACGCATCTCAAGCACGGACGACTCAAGCTCGCCTTTGCCATCGCGATCATCATCGTCGCCGTCGCCGCCACCATCGTATGGCAGCGCACCCAGGGTTTCGCCCAACGCGCCCTGGTGCTCGACCAGACCGAGCGGGTTCTCGTGATCGAGCGCGGCGACGGATTCAACGCCGTGCTGCAGAAGCTGCGGGCGCAGGGCGTGGTGCAGGGCAGCGACCTGGAATGGAAATTGCTCTCGCGCGAGATGGGCGTGGCCGGGCGCATGCAGGTGGGCGAATACTCGATCACGTCGGGACTTACGCCGCGCGAAATCCTCGACCGCCTGTCGAAGGGCGAGGTCATCCAGCGCAAATTCACCATCGTCGAAGGCTGGAGCTTTCGCGACTTGCGCGCGGCGCTCGATGCAGACGCCCTGATCAAGCACAGCACCCAGGGCCTGCCAGATGCACAGGTCATGGAAAAACTCGGGCGTAGCGGGGTGTTCCCGGAAGGGCGCTTCCTGCCGGAAACCTACGTTTACACGCGTGGCACCGATGACATCGCGGTGCTCGATCGCGCCGCCAAGGCGATGGACGTGGCGCTGGCCGCTGCCTGGGAATCGCGCCAGGCGAACCTGCCGCTCGCGTCTCCCGATGAAATGCTGACCCTCGCGTCCATCGTCGAAAAGGAAACCGGGCTGGCCAGCGAACGGCCGCAGATCGCCGGAGTGTTCGTGCGCCGGCTTGAACTGGGCATGCGCCTGGAGACGGACCCGACCATCATCTACGGCATGGGCAGCAGTTACGCCGGCAACATCCGCAAGCGCGACCTGCAAACCGATACGCCGTACAACACTTACCTGCGCGCCGGCTTGCCACCCACGCCCATCGCGATGCCGGGCAAGGCGGCGCTGGCTGCCGTGGCGCATCCGGCCGATGGCGATGCCATTTTCTTCGTGGCGCGGGGCAATGGTGCGCATTATTTTTCCGCGACCTACGCCGAACATTCGGCGGCGGTGCGCAAGTACCAGTTGAAGCGATGATGCCTGCCAGCGTGCGCCCGGGTTTCCTGGTGTCGATCGAGGGCGGTGAAGGCGCCGGCAAATCCACCGTGCGCGAAGCCTTGCAGCACTCGCTGGCGGCACGCGGCCTGGAAGTCGTGTTGACGCGCGAGCCGGGCGGCACCGTCGCCGGCGAAGCCATCAGGCAGTTGTTGCTGGACCCGTCCGGAAAGCTGGCGGCCGAAACGGAACTGCTGCTGATGTTCGCTGCGCGCGCGCAGCTGGTACGCGAAGTGGTGCAGCCGGCCATCGCCCGCGGCGCCGCAGTGCTCACCGACCGATTCACCGACGCCAGCTTTGCCTACCAGGGCGGCGGCCGCGGCATATCCATGGGCATCATCGCCGAGCTTGAACGCTGGGCCGCGCTGATCAAGCCCGACCTGACTTTCCTGCTCGACGTCGGCGTTGAAGTCGGCCTGTCGCGGGCTCGCTCGCGCGGCGCCGAACTCGATCGCATCGAATCGGAACAACTCGATTTCTTCGAGCGGGTTCGCGCCACCTATCGCACGCGTGCCGAGGCCGAGCCGACGCGATTTCGCGTGGTGGATGCCGCGCAATCGCCCGCACTGGTCAGCGGCGAAGTGGTCCGGCTGCTCTCCGACTGGCTGGATGCGCGCGCGTGAACCTGACGGTCTGGCAGCGACGGATCTTCGACGCGGCGATGCAGTCGCATGCGCAGGGCCGCCTGGGCCATGCGTTGTTGCTGTCCGGGCCGGCCAGCATGGGCAAGCGCCAGGTGGCCGAGGCCATCGCGCAGCGCTTGCTGTGCAGCTCGCCGCGCAGCGATGGTTTCGCCTGCGGCGCCTGCCGCAGTTGCCAGTTGTTTCCTGCGCAACAGGTAGGCCTGGCCGTCACCCAGGCGCATCCTGATTTGCAGCGCATCGGCCTGGAGCCCAACGAGAAAGGCGACAAGCTGCGCACGGAAATTTCCGTCGACCAGGTGCGCCGACTGGGCCAGTGGTTCTCGCTGACGCCGCAGTTGGGCGGCGCGCAGGTGGCGCTGATCGATCCGGCCGACCTGATGAATTCGTCGTCGGCCAATGCCTTGCTGAAGACCCTGGAAGAACCAGCCTCGAATCGTTTCCTGTTGCTGGTGACCTCGCGTCCGGGGCGACTGCCCGCGACCATCCGCAGCCGGTGCCAGAAGCTCGAATTCCGCCTGCCTTCCAACGACGAGTCGCTCGAATTCCTGGCGGCTGAAGGCTTGCGCGGGCCCGAGGCCCTGGCTGCCCTTTCGGCAGCGCGCGGCAATCCGGGACAGGCGGCGGCGTGGATGCGCGATGGCATCCTGCAACTGCGTGGCGAGGTCATCGACAGCCTCAATGCCGTGGGTTCCGGACGGACCGGGCCGGTGGAGACCGCACAACGGTGGCTGGCGGACGAAAATGCGGAACTCAGGCTTCGTTTCGCTGCCGAATTGGCAGTGGAGGGGGCGGCTTCGGCTTTTCAGCGGCCGCTGGCCGGGCGCTCGGTGTTGACTGTGCCGGGGGATTTTTCCAGTATTTCGAAATGGTTCGATTCAATGAACCGGACCCGCGAGCAGCTCAAGGCCCCGCTCCGCAACGACCTGGTGCTTGCAGGACTGCTGCGCGAATGGCGTACCATGTTCGAAACGGGCCGATGATGCATACGGCTGCAACCCGGAGACTGGAACGATGATTGGTGGCGCAGGCGCAAGGCAGGGCATTCTCTCGCTGGCCATCAAGGACAAGGCGCAGCTGTATGGCGCATACATGCCTTTCCTGAAGGGTGGCGGCATCTTCATCCCCACCAATCGCCGTTACACCCTGGGCGACGAAGTGTTCCTGTTGTTGTCCCTGCCCGAAGACAAGGACCGCCTGCCGGTCGCCGGCAAGGTCGTGTGGATCACGCCGCCGGGCTCGCAGGGCAATCGCGCCGCCGGCATCGGCGTGCAGTTCAGCGACTCGGCCGAGGCCGAGACGGTGAAGGGGAAAATCGAGACCATGCTGGCCGGCACCCTGGAATCGGACAAGCCGACCCACACGATGTAAGGCGGCGCCCGGGTTCAGGGGAGCAGCAGCATCCGGATGATCATCCAGGCGCCCATGGCGCCAACTGCGAACAAAAGCGCGATGCGGATGCGCGAGAGCCGCGCCGAATCCGACGCCTTCGCCGGCTCCCGGAACTGCAATACCTCCGGCACATACGAACTCGACGGCGCGCCTTCTTCCAGGCCCATGTCGTGCAGCATTTCCCGCGCGCGCTTGTAGTCTTCCGACTTGATCACCCAGATCGCCGGGAGGTTGGCATTGTTGTTCTTTTCGACATAGCTGAATTCGCGGCGGCTGACTTTCTTGTAGCCGCGGCCTTCGCTGATCTTGTGCTCGATGCCGGCCTCTTCGAACAATTTGGCGACGGCTTCGACATTTTCCAGTCGCGGCGAGCTGAACATCTGGCGCATCAGTGGGCCTCGCTGTCTTCGGGCAGGACCCGGATCAAACCTTCCTGCGCTACGGATGCAACGAGTTTCCCGTCGCGCGTGTAGATCAGGCCGCGGGCCAGGCCGCGCGCATTGCCGGCGGTCGGGCTGTCGAGCGAATACAACAACCAGTCGTCCACGCGGAACGGACGATGGAACCACATCGCGTGGTCGAGAGAGGCCATCTGCACGTTGGGCTGGTAGTAGCTGATGCCGTGCGGAAACGTGGTGGTGCCAAGCAGGTAGAAATCAGATGCGTAGGCCAACAGCGCGCGATGCAGTTCGGGCGCATCGCCAACCTTGTCGGTCAGGCGGAACCAGACCTGCTGGTAGGGCGGGCGTTTGGGCGGCTTGACCTCGTCGCGTGGATAGATCGGGCGCATTTCAAAGGGACCCATGCGCGACAGCCAGCGCTGCATTTTCGCGGGCAGTTTTTCCATGATTTCCGGCGATGGGGCCGCCGTCGGTTCCACGTCTTCGGGCTGCGGGACTTCAGGCATGTTGAACTGGTGCTCGACGCCAGGCTCGACTTTCTGGAACGACGAGGCGAACACCAGGATCGGCTGGCCGTGCTGGATCGCCGTCACGCGACGCACCGAAAAACTGCGGCCGTCGCGGGCGCGGTCCACGTCGAAGATGATAGGCGCGGTAATGTCGCCGGCGCGCAGGAAATAGGCGTGGATGGAATGCACGCTGCGGCCTGCTTCCACCGTCTGCTGCGCCGCCGACAGGGCCTGGCCCAGCACCTGTCCACCGAACACGTACTTGGTGCCGATGTCGCGGCTCTGGCCGCGGAACAGGTTGTCTTCGAGCCGCTCCAGCGTGAGCAGGGCGACGAGTTCAGATACGACGGATTCGGTCATGGTGGCTCCGGACGGCTGCGGCAATTGTACCGTCGCGGGCTAGAGGGCGGGCTCAGGGCGTGACGCGCTTCAGCTTGCCTTCCGACAACACCCGGTCCCAGGGGAAAAGCGGGCCCGGGTCACGCTTGCGCGGCACCAGGCGCGAGGGGTCGTCGCTCGCGGCCACCATCGTCGTGTCCAGGTCTTCGTGTCCCGCGATGTATTCGAGTCCGGGCAGTTCCCGCCGCAGTGATCCAAGCAGGGCCACCAGCGCGCGCAGTTGTGCTTCGGGGTAGGGCTCGGTCATTGCCTGGTGGCGGGAGTCGAGCCAGTCGGGATATCGGCCGATGTTCACCAGCTCGATGCCGATCGATCGCGGGTTGTAACCGCGCGTGTGGTGGGCAATGCGGGTAGGGCGGACGAACAGGTGCACCGTGCCGTCGCGATCAATGTAGTAATGGCCGCTGTTGCCGGTGCCCGAATCATGCAACTGGCGCTCGCCGTATTCGCGCGCGACCGCCATGTCCGGCAGTTCCGTGCAATGCACCACCACCAGGTCTATCTGCCCGGCAGGGCGCTGGTCGAGGCGCTCTTCGTAGGGAAGGGGCCAGACGTGGACGGCGGGCGGCGGCAGGTCGGCGCTCATGGCCGCATGTTAACATTGCGACCACTGCGGAGCCTTCCATGTCGCTGCCTCCACCTGATTCGCCGCTCGGCATCCTGATGTCCAGCCTGCCCCGCGCAGGCCGCGTGGAATGGATCGGCCTGCGTCCGCAACGTGACGTCGAAATGGTGGCCGTGACGGAAGCATTGGCAGTCGCTGGACGCGGCCTGCAAGGCGATCGTTACGCCAGCGACAGTGGCAAGCGCGGCATCACGCTGATCCAGGCCGAACATCTTCCCGTCATCGCCGCACTTGCCGATCATCCACAGTTGGCGGCGTCGTTGTTGCGGCGGAACGTCGTGGTTTCCGGCATCCCCGTGATCGCATTGAAGGGTCGCAGGTTTCGCATCGGCGACGTGCTGCTGGAGGGCACCGACGACTGCGATCCGTGTTCGCGAATGGAAGCGGCACTTGGCCCCGGCGGCTTCAACGCCATGCGAGGGCATGGCGGCCTGTGCGCGCGCATCCTCGAAGGCGGCCAGCTTCGAACAGGCGACGCCGTGGTGCCGGTGCCGGCCGACGCCGGGTGAAGGGCCACGTCATCATTTCGCACGGGCTGCAGAGCAGTCCCGAGGCGACCAAGGCCACTGCCATTGCGAAAGTTGCGCAATCGCTTGGCTGGACGACCGAGATCCCGGATTACCGCGATCTCGATGCCAGCAGCGAACTGGGCGACGTGCTGTCCCGCATCGAACGATTGCGCCGCGCGTTGGCTGGCAAGCGCACGCCGCTGGTGCTGGCGGGGTCGAGCATGGGCGCCTTCATTTCTGCGCGCGTCTCGCTTGCCGTGGCTGTGCAGGGGCTGTTCCTGATGGCGCCCCCGACGCAGCTGAAAGGCTACGACATCGTGCTCGAGGCCGCGCCGGTTCGCACTTGCATCGTGCACGGCTGGCATGACGAATTGATTCCTGCCGGCGAAGTCGTGCGCTGGGCGCAAAAGCGCAGCGACCACCTCGTGCTCGTGAACGACAGCCATCGCCTGGCCGACCATGTGGAATTTTGCGCGCAGGAATTCGGCCGCTTCGTGCAGGGACTCGCGTGAAATTCTTCGTTGCCTGTGCCAAGGGCCTGGAATACCTGCTGGTTGACGAGTTGCTTGCCATGGGCGCCACCCGCGCCACGGCCGCGACGGCGGGTGCCAATGTGGAAGGCGTGGATGCGCTGGCCTATCGGGCCGCCATGTTCTCGCGCCTGGCCAGCCGCGTGCTGTGGCCCCTGGCCGAGTTCGATTGCGAAAACGAAGCCGACCTTTACCAGGGCGTGCACGAGCTCGACTGGTCGGCGCACGTCGCGCCCGAAGGTACCCTGGCCGTTGACGCGCACGTCTCCGGACCCACGCTCACCCACGAACGCTTTGCCGCGCAACGCATCAAGGATGCGGTGGTGGACCGGATCCGTGCCAGCCACGGCGTGCGGCCTTCGGTGGACGTGGATGCCCCGGACCTGCGATTGAATTTTGCCTTGCGCAAGGGTCGCGGCTTCCTGTCGGTGGACCTCGGCGGTGGCGCGCTGCATCGCCGCGGCTGGCGCCAGTCGCAAGGCGACGCACCGCTGAAGGAAAATCTCGCCGCCGCGATGCTGGTGCGTGGCCAGTGGCCGCGCATTTATTCCGAAGGCGGCGCCTTGCTCGACCCGATGTGTGGCAGCGGCACGCTGCTGATCGAAGGCGCGCTGATGGCGGCCGACGAAGCGCCCGGGCTGTTGCGCTGGCGCGGCCAGCAACCCAGCCGCTGGCTGCGCTTCGACACGCGCGCGTGGTCGGCGCTGGAAACCGAGGCGAAGTCTCGCGCCGCTACCGGGCGGGCTGCGCTCAAGCCGGTATTCTTCGGTGCCGACAGCGACCCGAAAGCCCTGCATGCTGCGATGGGCAACGCCGATCGCGCCGGCGTGGGCGAACTGATCCGCTTCGATCGCAAGCCGATCGTCAATCTCACCGCGCCTGCATTCGCTCGCGGCCTGGTGGCCTGCAAT
Source organism: Gammaproteobacteria bacterium RIFCSPHIGHO2_12_FULL_63_22 (assembly GCA_001801685.1). Lineage (GTDB taxonomy): Bacteria > Pseudomonadota > Gammaproteobacteria > Xanthomonadales > Xanthomonadaceae > Arenimonas. The sequence continues at coordinate 75,981 of MGYJ01000078.1, forward strand.
CCGCCCTACAACCAACGCCTGGCTGCGGACACCGATCTGTATCGCGAAATCGGCGATGCGCTGCGCAAGGCCGTTCCGGATTGGCGCGCCGCGCTGCTGTGCGGCAATGACGAACTCGCGCATGCCACCGGATTGCGCGCGTCCAAGAAATATACGATGCACAACGGCACGATCGAGTGCACGCTGGTGCTCTGCGATCCTATCCAGCCGCCGATGCGCGAAGCCAAGCCCGTCGCTGCGCTGTCCGAAGGCGCCGCAATGGTGGCCAACCGCCTGCGCAAGAACCTGAAACGATTCAAGAGCTGGCGCACCCGCAACGGCATCGATTGTTATCGCGTCTACGATGCCGACCTGCCGGAATATTCGGCGGCCATCGACCTGTACCAGGAACTCGATGGCGCGCGGCGCCAGTTCCTGCACGTGCAGGAATATGCCGCGCCCGACACCATTCCCGAAGCGGACACGCGTCGCCGCTTCGGCGAATTGCTGGCCGCGCTGCACGATGTGTTCCCAGTGCCACGCGAGCAGGTCGTCGTGAAGACGCGACTGCGCGGCAAGGGCGGCAGCAAGTATGGCCGCCTCGACAAGACCGGTGATTTCTTCATCGTCGCCGAAGGTCCGGTGAAGCTGCGCGTCAACCTCCAGGATTACCTCGATACCGGCGTGTTCCTGGACCATCGACCGCTGCGCTTGCGCATTGGCGCAGAGGCGCGCGGCAAGCGCTTCCTCAATTTGTTCAGTTACACCGGCGCGGCCACGGTGCATGCCGCCGTCGGCGGCGCCGTGCAGACGACCAGCGTCGACCTGTCGGCGACCTACCTGGACTGGGCCGCGAAAAACCTCGCATTGAACGGCGTGGACGGGCCCGAGCATCGCCTGGTGCAGGCGGACGTGCCGCAGTGGCTGGAAAACGACCGCAACCAGTACCACTTGATCTTCTGCGACCCGCCAACCTTCTCCAATTCAGCGCGGGCCGAGGATTTTGATACCCAGCGCGACCATCCGCGATTGCTGCGCGCCGCGATGGCGCGGCTGGCGCCGGGCGGGCTGCTTCTGTTCTCGAACAATTTCCGCCGCTTCAAGCTCGACGATGCAGCGATTGCGGAATTCGCCAGCGTTCGCGAAATCAGCAAGCAGACGATCGACGTGGATTTCGAACGAAATCCGCGTATCCACCGCGCCTGGGAATTACGAAGACTTTGACTTGCGCTCGGCCTTGCGCCGCTTGCGCTCGGCAGCGCGGTCGTCGATGGCCTGCTTGTATTCGGCCTTGCTGATCAGCTGCATGCGCTCGATCTTGCAGGGGTAGTCGCGGGTCAGGATGGCGTCGCCCAGGTTGCCGCAGACGCGGCCGCTGACCGGGTCGCCCCGGAACACCAGCACGGATGAGAAGCTAAGCGAGGTGCAGGCGCCGCCGACTTCAATCCGGTATTTGTGGCGGCCTGCGTCCACCAGGATCGTGCGGTCGTCCAGTTCCACCCAGCCTCGGGCAAAGTCCGGGTCCAGGCACTGAGAGCCGCGGAGGATGGGGGTGTCAGGCGAGCCTGCGCTGGCGGAAGTAGCCAGCCCCAGGGCCAAAACCAATGCGAACGCCGGGATCTTCATGCTGCCTCCATGGTTGCCTGGCACCATTGTGCACCGGTCCGATTAACCCGGGCGAAATGTCCGCGCAGGCATTATGCTCGGGACATGGCAGCCAAGAGCGACATCAACAAATCCCAGCCCGTCGGCTGGACGTTCTTTCGCCAGTGGCTGAAGAACCCCCTTCGGGTGGCTGCCATCTCACCTTCCAGCAAGCAGTTGGCGCGGCAGATGATGTCGCAGTTGCCGCGTGCTTCACGGCGGGTGATCGAACTTGGCGGCGGCACCGGCGTGTTCACCCAGGCGCTGCTGGACCACGGCATCGCCCCGGCCGACCTGCTGGTGCTGGAGTTGAACGAAGAACTGCACCAGCACCTGGTCCGCCAGTTTCCGGGCGCGCGCGTGGTCTGCGCGGATGCCGGCAATCTTTCGGCGATTGCGCAGTCACAGGGCTTCACCGGCCCCGACAGCGCCGACGCGGTGATCTCCGGCCTGGGCCTGCTGTCCATGCCCCGGCAGACCCAGCAGTCCATCCTGCAGGCGGCCTTCGACAGCCTCAAGCCGGAAGGCCGTTTCATACAGTTCACTTACGGCCCGGCCAACCCCGTCACCCGCGAGGTGGTGGATGCGCTCGAGCTGACCGCGCGGCGCGCCAGCTTCACCTGGTGGAACGTGCCGCCGGCGACGGTTTATGTTTACCAGCGGCGGGTATCCCGTTCGATGGCGCCGCGTTCGATGCGCTGAGTTGCGGCTGAGCAACGCTGGGTTGCACCCGGGCCCCTTTTGAGGCGCGCCGGCAGCACCTATCTTGAGGGCACGATCCCCAGGAGGCTTCCATGACCACCACCGCTACTCGTAACCGACCCGTCACCCGCCGCCTGCGCGGCATGGCCACGTCCGACGGCGCCGGCGTCAGCCTGACCCGGGTCATTGGCACCCAGCAATTGTCCTACCTCGACCCGTTCCTGATGCTCGATGAATTCGGCTCGGACAAACCGGGTGACTACATCGCGGGTTTCCCTTCGCACCCGCATCGCGGCTTCGAGACGGTCACCTACATGCTGGACGGACGCATGCGGCACAAGGACAACCACGGCAACGAAGGCCTGATGACGGCCGGATCGGTGCAGTGGATGACCGCCGGTCGCGGCATCGTGCATTCGGAAATGCCCGAGCAGGAAGAAGGGCTGATGCGAGGCTTCCAGCTGTGGGTCAACCTGCCGGCCAAGGACAAGATGGGCCAGCCGCGCTATCAGGAATTTTCCGCCGATCGCATTCCGGAGGTGTCGCCTTCCAAGGGTGTCGCGGTGAAGGTCATCGCGGGACATGTCGGCGACGTGGCAGGACCCGTGCAGCAACCTGCCACGGACCCGCTGTACCTGGACATCGCCATCGAAGCCGGTGCGAGTTTCGGACAGGCCATCGCCTCGGGGCACAACGCGTTCGCGTACGTTTACGAAGGCGAAGTGTCCGTGGGCGCCGACTCGGTCGGCAAGGGCGAGTTGATCGTGCTGGGTGACGGCGACGCGGTCACCGTCTCCGGCACGTCGGCGAAGAGCCGGTTGATCCTCGTCGCGGGCAAGCCCATCGGCGAACCGGTGGCGCGCTATGGTCCGTTCGTGATGAACACCCAGGCCGAGATCATGCAGGCCGTGCAGGACTTCCAGTCCGGCCGCTTCTGATCGTCAGCCCTTCGCAGCGGGACCGATTAGCGTCCCGCTTCGCGAACCAGCATTGACGCGGTTTCGCCTTCGATCCGCCCACGGCCCAGGTTGAGCACGCCATTGACGCCATGTGCGACGAAGTTGTCGTGCACGCGAGCGTTGTCGAGAAGCAACTCGCCGTAATTGAGCACCATTCCGCTGTCGCGTTCGCTGCCATCGAGCGAATTGAAGGCGACGATGCTGTCCTCCATCTGCAGGCGGCCGCGATTGAGGACGATGGATGATGAGCGATTGCCGGTACTGTCGAGCACGCGCGTCGACACCAGGCGCAGCGTGCCGAAATTCCGGATCGCGCCATCGCTGCCTTCCGCGAGCGCGAGGTCGCGCAAGGTCACGTTGCCTTCGCGCCCGACTTCAAGCAGCGCGACATCACCGTCGGCGTAGCTTCGGATCTCGGCGCCGTTGCCTTCGATGGTGAGTTCGCCGGTGATGCTGGGCAGCAACAGCCCCGATTCCGAAGCCGATGACAATACGTAGGATCCGCGCCGCGCCAGGATGATGCGCTGCGCTCCGCTGCCCGACTGCGCGGCGCGCAAGGCTTCCACCAGGGCCTTGCCGTCGTGGTCGGCGATGGTGGTTTCGCGCGTGCAGGCGGTGGACAGCAGCGCGAGTGAACCGATGAGGAGCAATCGAGTAAGGATCATGGCAATGGCGCTCCGTGGGGTTCGATCCCAAGCTCGCACGGCCGGCTAGAGCACCCACTCAGGCGCTTCGGGAGATAAAAGCGAACTCGCAAAAACGAAACCCGCCTTTCGGCGGGTCTGTTTTTTGCAAGGGAGTCCATCAATCGTCGGACGGCAGGCCTTCAGGGCGTTTCCGGAACGGCGGCTTCGGCCCATTGTGGCGCGGAGCGCGATTGCCATCGGGACGCGGGCCACGATCGTTGAAGGGCCGGTCGCCCGGCGGGCGGGCACCTTGCGGACGATCACCTTGCGGACGCGGCGGCTTCGGACCGCGCGGCGCGTACGGGCTGTCGCCCTGCGGACGCGGACCACGGGTTTCGCCCTGCGGACGTGGGCCCCGCGGGCCCTGGGGCGCGCCTGGCCGCGGTCCACGGTCGCCGTAGGGACGTGGTGCGCCGGGACGCGCATTGCGCGGCGGTGCGACCTTGGAGCCGGTCTCTACGCCCTCGGGCACGTACCAACTGCGGAACTCGGCGCCGTGCGGGGCATTCGCATCGTTGCCGGGCTGGCGGCTTGCGCTGTGGGGCTTGCCCTTGAAGCCGGCCGGGCCACCCGGGCGTGGGCCGCGGTCGCCTTGCGGGCGCGGACCGCGTTCGTTGAACGGACGGTCGCCTTGCGGCTTTGGTCCGCGCGGCGCATACGGGCGGTCGCCCGCCGGCCGGCCGGCGCCGGATTCGATCCGGTTGCCGAAGTTATCGTCACGCGGTCCGGCGCTTTTCGCGCCGAACGGCTTGCCGCCACGCGGCGGGCGATTGCCGACCGGACGGTCGGCGCCCATCGGCCCGCTGAAGGCCTTGCCCGCGCCCTTGAAGGCGGGCTTGCCACGCGGACCTGCGCCGGGACGGCCGCGACCTCGCGGCTTGTCTTCGCGCACATGGTCGAAGCGACGCAGTTCGCGCGCTTCTTCGTTCACGTGGCCGTTGACGAAGGAGTTCTGCACACGGTCCTTGCCGACCCGGATTTCCATCGGTCGCGACTTGCGCTGCCCGATCACCGGCTGCAGGGTCAGCACAGGCGCGTTTTGTTCCAGGCCGAAATGCTTGCGGATCTTTTCGACTTGTTCGGCTTCCATCTCTACGCAGTGGCCGCGCTTGAGCAAGCGGGGCAGGGTGACATCGCCGTAGCGCACGCGCTTCAGGCGACTGACCTGGTGGCCCTGCGATTCCCACAGGCGACGCACTTCGCGGTTGCGGCCTTCGGTCACCACCACCTGGAACCAGGAGTGCGAACCGCTGGCGTTGATGCGCTCGATCTTCTCAAATTTTGCCGGGCCGTCTTCCAGCGCCACGCCGCGCGCCAGACGATCGACCACGTTGTCCGGCACTTCGCCGGGGATGCGGCAGACGTATTCGCGTTCGATCGCATTGGACGGATGCATCAGCGCGTTGGCCAGTTCACCGTCGGTGGTCAGCAGCAACAGGCCGGTGGTGTTCATGTCCAGGCGGCCGACGGCAATCCAGCGCGCGCCTTTCAATCGCGGCAGCGCTTCGAAAATGGTCGGGCGGCCTTCGGGATCTTCGCGGGTGGTGACCTGGCCCTCGGGCTTGTTGTAGATCAGCACGCTGGTCGGTTCGGTCAGCGCAGTGGCGACGAAAGTCTTGCCATCGATTTCGATGCGGTCGCCGCTGGACACGGACTGGCCGATCTTGGCGACTTCACCGTTGACCTTCACCAGGCCCTGGCCGATGCGCTCTTCCAGCGCGCGGCGCGAACCCAGGCCGGCTTGCGCGAGCACCTTGTGCAGGCGTTCCTCGATGCGCGGCGTGTTGTCTTCGGCGGTCTTGTCCTTCAGCGACAGGACTTTCTTGGTCGGGGTCTTACTCATTTCTGAACTCCGGCTCGGCGATGTCGCCGGCCTCTTCGTTGTCGGGGCCGGATTCGGCCTCGGGTGTGGAATCGGACGTGAGCTCGGCAAGCAGGGCGGCGTTGGCCACGCCTGGCGGCGTCATGTCGAAGGGAAGCTGCGGATCGAGCTCGGGGATGTCCTTGAGCTCGGAAAGCGGCGGCAATGCATCCAGGCTTTTCAGCCCGAAGTAATCCAGGAAGGTGCGGGTGGTGCCGAACAGTTCCGGGCGGCCCGGCACGTCGCGATGGCCGATCACGCGGATCCACTCGCGCTCTTCCAGCATCTTGATGGTGTTCGAATTCACCGCCACGCCGCGGATGGATTCGATTTCGCCGCGGGTAATCGGCTGGCGGTAGGCGATGAGCGCGAGGGTTTCGAGCGTGGCGCGCGTGTACTTGGTCTGGCGTTCGGTCCACAGGCGCGCGACGAAGGAATGCACGTCGGCCTTTACCTGGAAGCGGAAGCCGGAAGCGACTTCGACCAGTTCGACGCCGCGATTCTCGGCATCGCTGCGCAGGTCGGCGATGGCTTGTTCCAGGCTGCCCGGGGGCGGCAGGGATTCTTCCGGGAACAGGGCGGTGATTTGCGCCAGCGTCAGCGGCTGGGGCGAGGCCAGCAGCGCTGCCTCCACGATGCGTCGGATCAGGTCTTGGTCCATGGGTTCGTCGTTGGGTTGGTCAGTCATGCGTCGGTGCCGTCGGCGCCGGTCGCATCGTCGAGTCCGTGTTCATCGGACGTGGGTTCGGGGAGGTCGCGTGCAAGCGCGTCCGGATCGTTCGCGGCGCCACCATCGGAGGCGGCCAGCGACTTCACGTAGATCGGGGCCGGCCAGGCAGGCGCATCGGCCAGTTTCGGCAGGTGCACGTCGCGCGGGGCCGCTTCGTCCTGCACGATTTCGAGCAGTTGTTCCTTGGCCAGTTCCAGCACCGACAGGAAGGTGACCACGACGCCGATGCGGCCTTCCTCGACGTTGAACAGGTTCTCGAACAAATGGAAGCTGCCGTCAGCCAGCTTGCCCAGCACTTCGCCCATGCGCTGGCGAACCGACAAGGCCTCGCGGGTGATCGCGTGGTGGGTGAACATGTCGGCGCGCTTGAGCACGTCGCGCAGCGCCAGCAGCATTTCGCGCAGGTCCACCGGCGGCGGCACGCGGACCGTCGCGCGTTCCGGCACGAAGGCGGTGGCTACCGTGGTGTCGCGGTCGAGGCGGTCGAGGTCGTCGATGTCTTCGGCGGCCTTCTTGAAGCGCTCGTATTCCTGCAGGCGGCGCACCAGTTCGGCGCGCGGGTCGCCTTCGATGCCTTCCTCGAGTTCGGCGCGCGGCAACAACATGCGCGACTTGATCTCGGCCAGGATGGCGGCCATCACCAGGTATTCGGCAGCCAGTTCAAAACGCAGGTCCTGCAGCACGTCGATGTAGTCGACGTATTGCCGGGTGATCTCGGCGACCGGGATGTCGAGGATGTCGAGGTTCTGTCGGCGGATCAGGTAAAGCAGCAGGTCCAGCGGGCCTTCAAAAGCCTCCAGGATGACTTCCAGCGCGTCCGGCGGGATGTACAGGTCCTGCGGCATCTGCAGCACCGGCTGGCCCTTGAACACGGCCAGCGGCATTTCCTGTTGCTGCGGCCGTTCCGGCGCGCGCACGGCGTTGCCATCCTTGCGGGGCAGTTCCGGAAAAGCGGATTCGGGCGCGTCTTGCGCGAGCGGTTCGGTCATCAGAAAGATTCAGTGAGCGGTATCGGGAAACGGTGATTCTTGATGAAGGGCTCTCGAGTGAGAGTTGGGAACTGGCGCTTACACCGTGACGGGATGAAAGCCCTGACGCAGGACGACGGGCTCGTCGCCCGTGCAATCCACCACGCTGGTCGGCCCCGGTTCGCAATCCTCTGCGTCCAACATGACATCGACCCAGCGCAAACACCGCTCTGCTACCGATTCGGCCTCGTGGCTGACGAGGTCATCTTCGTCAGGAAACACCAGGCTGGTGGACAGCAGCGGCTCCCCCATCGCTTCCAGCAACGCCTTCGTGACCACGTGGTCGGGCAGGCGAATGCCGATGTCGCGGCGCTTGCTGCGGCCGCTGTTTTTAATGCGCTTGGGCAATTCCGCGGAGGCCGGAAGGATGAACGTGCATGGACCCGGGGTCAGCGATCGCATTAGCCGGAAGGCTGGATCGTCGAGCCGGGACAGGCGGCCGGCCTCACTCAATTGCCGACAGAGTAAGGTGAAAGGGTGCTTCGTGTCCAGTTGCCGAAGCCGCTGCACGCGCTCTTCCGCTTCCTTCCCGTTCAGCGCCCAGACCAGCGCATAGCCAGCGTCAGTGGGGCACAAGCCCAGTCCGCCGTCCTTCAGGACCTCGGCGGTCTTCAGGATAAGGCGCTCTTGCGGCGTCACTGGGTGGACGTGATGGCGAACGGTCATGCGGCTATCATGCAAGCTGACGGTGCAAAGGCATAGCCATGTGGTATTCGATCATCGGAACTGACGCCAAGGGCTCCCTGCCGGCGCGACTCGCGGCCAGGCCGCAACACCTGGCGCGGCTGGAGGCACTGCGTGACGCAGGTCGCCTCAAGATCGCCGGGCCTTTTCCCGCCATCGACTCGCCCGATCCCGGTCCGGCCGGTTTCACCGGCAGTCTCATCGTCGCCGAATTCGACTCGCTGGCCGAAGCGAAGGCCTGGGCGGATGCCGATCCCTATCTTGCGACGGGCGTCTACGCGAGTGTCGATGTCCGTCCGTTCAAACTGGTCCTGCCGTGAGCAACGCAGCGCGGATCGAGCGGATGCGCGAGGCATTGCTGGCGTTGGAGCCCTTGCATCTGGAAATTGTCGATGAAAGCCACAGGCACGCCGGCCACGAAGGCGCGCGCGACGGGCGCGGCCATTTCGCCCTGGATATCGTCAGCGAGGCCTTTGCCGGACTCGCGCCATTGGCCCGCCACCGCCGCGTCTACCAGGCCATGGGCGACATGATGCAGACCGATATCCACGCCCTGTCCATCCGGGCCCGGACGCCCGCGGAAGCCCGATAGGGCATAATACGGCCCCCAAAGGCGGCCTTCTTGCGCGCCGGCAACCCAAGAAAACCCCACATGACCCAGAAAATTGCGGTGATCCGCGGCGACGGCATTGGTCCCGAGATCATGGACGCCACCCTGCACGTGCTCGATGGCCTGAACCTCGGCCTGGAATATGACTTCGTCGACGCCGGCCTGTCGGCCTATGAAAAATGCGGCGAGCTGCTGCCCGCCGCGACCATGGAAGCGATCACGCAGCACCGCATCGCGCTGAAGAGTCCGCTGACCACGCCGGTGGGCGAGGGCTTCTCATCCATCAACGTGGAATTGCGCAAGCGCTTCGACCTGTACGCCAACGTGCGCCCGGCAATCTCGTTCCCGAACACCAAGTCGCGCTACGAGAACATCGACCTGATCACGGTGCGCGAAAACACCGAAGGCGCCTACATCGGCGAAGGCCAGAACGTGACGGCCGACGGCGAGACGGCGACGCTGACCCAGCGCGTCACCCGCACCGGTTCCGAGCGCATCGTGCGCTACGCCTTCGACCTGGCGCGCCGCGTCGGCCGCAAGAAGGTCACCGTGGTGCACAAGGCCAACATCCTCAAGTCCACCTCGGGCTTGTTCCTCAAAGTTGCGCGCGAAGTCGCCGCGCAGTATCCCGACATCCAGTGCAACGAGATGATCGTGGACAACACCTGCATGCAGCTGGTGATGCGTCCGGAACAGTTCGACGTGATCGTCACGACCAATCTGTTCGGCGACATCATTTCCGACCTGTGCGCCGGCCTCGTCGGCGGCCTGGGTCTCGCGCCGGGCGCCAACATCGGCACCACCGCTGCCATTTTCGAGGCCGTGCACGGCTCGGCGCCGGACATCGCCGGCAAGGGCATCGCCAATCCGGTCGCGCTGTTGCTGGGCGCCGCGCAGATGCTCGACCATCTGGGCAAGCTCGATGAAGCCCGCCGCCTGCGCGCAGCCATCGTCGCCACGATGCGCGACCGCGACCACCTGACGCCGGACCTCGGCGGCACCGGCACCACGATGTCCTTCGCCAACGCGATCGCCGCGCACATCGCGGCGTAAGGCGATCAGTCGCGCGACTGCAGCTTGGACAGCAGTCGCAGGATTTCCAGGTACAGCCAGACCAGCGTCACGATCAGGCCGAAGGCGCCGTACCACTCCATGTATTTCGGCGCGCCGGACTCGACGCCGTTTTCGATGAAGTCGAAATCCAGCACCAGGTTCAGCGCCGCGATCACGACGACGAAGCCGCTGAAGGCGATGCCCATCCAGCCGCTTTCGTGGATGAAGCCGATCGAATGGCCGAAGAAGCCCATCACGATGTTGGCCATGTACAGCAGGAAGATGCCGCCGGTCGCGGCGACGACGCCGAGCTTGAAGTTCTCGGTCGCCTTGATCAGGCCGCTGCGATAGGCCATCAACAGGGCAGCGAGCGTGCCGAAGGTCAGGCCGACGGCCTGCACGACGATGCCGGGATACTGCATTTCCAGCATTGCCGAAATGCCGCCGAGGAACAATCCCTCCAGCAGCGCGTAAAGGGGAGCCGTGTACGGCGCCCAGGTCTTCTTGAACACCGTCACCAACGCAACGACGAAGCCGCCGATGGCGCCGACCAGCAGCATCGGCAGGATCGCGCCCATGCTTTCAGGACCGGTGTAGCGGTTCCAGGTGTAGGCGGCGCTGACCATGATGATCAACAACAGCAGGCCGGTCTTGTTGACCGTGCCGTTGAGGCTCATCGTCTGATCGCTGCCACCACTGACAACGCGGCCGGAACCGATATCGAGGAAGGTGTTCTGGCCTAGGGCCGGATTGCCGCTGCGCATGGCTTGGGTCTCCTGTGGATTGCGCCGAGTCTACTGCTTTTTTCGGACCGGGTTGGCACTGCCTGGCGAGGGCAGGGGCCGTTTCCAGAAATGATCCAGCACCGTCACCTCGCCGCGACCGGCGCGATAACCATGGCGCAAGGCGCCGTGCACGTAGTCGCTGGCATCGGCGCAGGCGTCGGCCAGCGACATTCCGAGACAGGCATTGGCGGCGATGGCTGACGCCAGCGTGCAGCCGGTTCCGTGGCCGGACACTTTCAGCCGCGGATGCACGAACTCGTGCAACTGGCGGCCATTGTCGAGGCGATCGATCATCTCCTTGCCGGGCAGGTGGCCGCCCTTCAGCAATACAGCGCGGGCGCCAAGCGCCAGCAGTTCCACCAGCGCCGCTTCCGCATCCGCGCCATTGCTGATGGCATGGCCCAGCAGCAATTCCGCTTCCGGGATGTTCGGCGTGATCACGCTGGCCAGGGGCAGCAGTCGCGTGCGCAGTGCTTGCAACGCCGCCGGTTGCAGCAAGCGCGCCCCTGAACTGGCAACCATCACCGGATCGAGCACGAGCACTTTCGGCTTCCATTCTTCCAGCGCATCGGCCACCGCGTTGATGACGCGCGCGTTCGCGAGCATTCCAATCTTCACCGCGCCAATCCTGAAATCATCGAAACAGGCGTCGATTTGCGCGCGCAGGAACGCGATCGGTGGTACCTGCACTGCCGTCACGGCGCGGGTGTTCTGCGCGGTCAATGCGGCGATGGCGCTCAGCCCGTGCACGCCATGCGCCGCGAAGGTCTTCAGGTCGGCCTGGATGCCCGCGCCACCGCCGGAATCGGATCCGGCGATGGTGAGGGCACAGGTGGGACGTTTCATCAAAGCACTTCGGAGGCGTAATCGGCCAGTCGCGAACGCTCGCCGCGACGCAGGGTGATGTGCGCGCTGTGCGCCCAGTTCTTGAAGCGATCCACGGCGTAGGTCAGGCCCGAGGTCGTCTCGGTGAGGTACGGAGTATCGATCTGTTCAACATTGCCCATGCAGATGATCTTGGTGCCCGGGCCGGCGCGGGTGATCAGTGTCTTCATCTGCTTCGGCGTCAGGTTCTGCGCTTCGTCCACGATCACCCAACGGTTGAGGAAGGTGCGGCCACGCATGAAGTTCATCGAGCGGATCTTGATGCGCGATGCCAGCAGGTCGTTGGTCGCGCCGCGGCCCCAGGCACCGTGGTCGTCGGTATGGGTCAGCACTTCCAGGTTGTCGGTCAGCGCGCCCATCCACGGCGTCATCTTTTCTTCCTCGGTGCCGGGCAGGAAGCCGATGTCCTCGCCGACGCTGACCGTGGCGCGGGTCATGATGATCTCGCGATAGCGCTGCACGTCCATCGTCTGCGCCAGGCCCGCCGCCAGTGCCAGCAAGGTCTTGCCGGTGCCGGCCGTGCCCAGCAGCGTGACCAGGTCGATTTCCGGATCCATCAACGCGTTGAAGGCGAAGTTCTGCTCGCGATTGCGCGCGTTGATGCCCCACACCTGGTGCTGCGACGAGCGATAGTCATCGACGATCTGCAGCACCACGCGCTCGCCATCGAGCTTGGCCACTTTCAGTTCGACTTCGTCATCGCCGGGCAAGTACAGGAACTGGTTCGGATACCAGCCGTCGTCGGCGGTGCGGCGTACCTCGTAGAAGGTGCGGCCCTTTTCCGTCCACGAGCGCAGGTTGCCTTCATGTCGTTCCCAGAAGTCGCCCGGCAATTCCGTGGCGCCGGTGAACAACAGGTTGAAATCATCGATTGCGCGATCGTTCTCGTAGTCTTCCGCGGTGATGTCGCAGATCGAGGCCTTGATGCGCAGGTTGATGTCCTTCGACACCAGCACCACCGGGATGCCGGGGTTGTCGTCACGCAACTGCAGGATCGAGCCCAGGATCAGGTTGTCCGGCATCACGTTGCCGAAGCGGCGGCCGGTCTCGACCGGCTTCAGCTGGAAGTGCAGCTTGCCGACGCTTTGTTCATTGCGCAGCTGCAGGCCCTTGGGCTGCACCAGCGGGATGCCGCCTTCAATCGAATTCTTGCCGTTGGCCTCGACTATTTCATTGAGGAAGCGGCTTACCTGGCGCGCGTTGCGACTTGCTTCGGAATGGCCTTTCTTGCCGTTGTCGAGTTCCTCCAAAACCATCATCGGGATGAATACGTCGTGCTCTTCGAACTTGAAGAGCGCGGTCGGGTCGTGCATCAGCACGTTGGTATCCAGCACGTAGATGCGCTTGCTTCGCGTCATTGATCGATCCTATGAGGGAGGGAACAGGAGAACACACAGCGATAAACCGCCGATGCTCGCGGGGCGAGTCGGCGGGGTTGGGGAACGGGAGGGATTGGTCACTGCAGGCGGCGTCAGAACTTCATCGGATCCATGATGGCATCGAGGTTCAGGTGGTCACAGAATTCCATGAAATCGTCGCGCAAGGCGGCGATGTGCATATTGGCCGGAATCCCGATGGTGACCTGCGCGGTGAACATCTCCGCGCCGGTCTGCATCGCGCGGTAACGCGAGCTGTGCAGGCTTTCGATGGTGATGCCCTGCTTGTCGAAGAAATCGGCCAGCTGGAACAGGATGCCGGGCTTGTCGGCCGCCACCACTTCCACGATGTAGGGCAGCAGGTTCGATTGCACGGGCTTGGGGCCGGTGCGATACCAGACCAGCTTGAAGCCTTCTTCGCGCTCGAGCCGGGTGAGCATCGCCTCGAGCTTTGCCACCGCGTCCCACGACCCGATCGCCAGCGCCGTCACCGACACGTCGCGGCCGACCGTGGACAGGCGCGCGTCAACCATGTTGCAGCCCGATTCCGAGATGCGACGGGTAACCGCCAAGAGGGGCGACTGAGGATGCGTGGTGTACGCGCTGATCAGGAGATGGTTTTCGTTGGTGGCGGGTCGAGCAGGTGCGTCAGTCAATGCAGTCTTCCCTGGATGGCACATCCGATGTGCCAGATGCGTCCAGCATACTTGCCGCCGGTTTGCACCCGCAAGTAACATCGTGACTGTTTTCCCCCAGGCCACCCACTTGTACCTGTCCGGCAGCATCACCGCGCTGGCGACGCCGTTTACGGCCGCTGGCGACATCGACTTCGAGTCCTGGAAGCGGCACCTGGACGCACAACTCGCCGCTGGCACCCGGGCCCTGGTCGTGGCGGGTTCCACCGGTGAGGCCGCCACGCTTTCCGACCAGGAATATTCAAGCCTGATCCGCACTGCGGCCGACCAGGTCGGCGGCCGTGTGCCGGTGCTGGCGGGAACCGGCCTGTCCGGAACGGCCAAGACCATCGCCCAGACCCGGCTGGCCAGGGACAGCGGGGCCAATGTCGCCCTGGTGGTCACGCCTCCCTATGTCCGTCCCACCCAGGCGGGACTGCTTGCGCACTACCGTGCCGTGGCGGAGCAGGGTGGCCTGCCGGTGGTCCTGTACAACGTGCCCGGGCGGACCGGCTGCGACCTGCTGCCCGAGACCGTCGCCGAACTCGCGTCGCACCCAAGCATCGTCGGCCTGAAGGAAGCACGCGGCGACGAGCCGCGCTGGGAAGCGCTGTACCCGATCGCCAGTTCCAGCTTCGCCCTGCTCAGCGGCGACGATCCGACCTTCCTGCGGGCGATGCGCGGCGGTGCCAGCGGCGTGATCTCGGTGGCTTCCAACGTGGTTCCGCGGTCATTCGCGAGGCTTTGCCACTGGGCCGGCAACGGTCAGGACCAGCTTGCCGACACGCTGGACGGCCAGCTCCGCGCGGTTTACGACTTCCTCGGCGTCGAGTCGAATCCGATCCCCTTGAAGGCGCTGCTGGACCGGATGGGCATCGGTCGTGGCCTGCGCCTGCCGCTACTGGATCTGTCGGCCGAACATGCTGAACTCGCCAATCGCGTGGCCAGCCTCTGTCGCGACATCGAATCCCATCTACAATGATGCCCTTGTTCAGGAGAACCCGATGACTTCCACCCCTCGTTTGATGCGCACGCTGATGGTTGGCGCCGTGGTCCTTGCCCTGGCCAGCGCAAGCACCGGCTGCGGCTGGTTCAAGAGCAAGACCAAGTCCAATTACAGCGCCAGCCGGGAAACCCAGCCGCTGGAGGTCCCGCCGGGCCTGAACCTGCCGGATACCTCGGGCGCGACCGCGCTGCCATCGGTTGCGAGCGCCAGCGGAGCGCCGTCGGCGTCCGGCGTGGCATCCGACATCACCTTGCAGGGAAATGCAGCGACCAACTATCCGAGGATCGGCAGCGCGCTGGAAGGTATCGAGGGCGTGGTCATCAATGGCCGGGCCGAAGCGCTTGGCAGCTACGATGTGACCTACCAGGGCCAGAATTTCCTGGTCCGCGTGCAGGACAGCGCAGGCGCCAGCCGAATGATCGCGCTCAGCCCCGATGGCCGCATCCTGACCCGTGGTCCGGCTGCGACGCTGATGGCCGCGATCAGGGCAAAGCTCTGAAGCAATAAATCAGCGCTTGAGTTCGGCAAGCTTTCCGGGCTTGCCGTCCCATTCCGCGGCATCCGCGGGGGCGTCGATGCGCACGGTGATCACCGGCCATTCCTTCGACAGTTCGGCATTCAGGGCGATGTAATTTTCCTGGCCCGCCGGGACATCGTCCTCGGGATAGATGGCCTTGGCCGGGCATTCCGGCTCGCACAGCGTGCAATCGATGCACTCATCCGGGTCGATGACCAGGAAGTTCGGGCCTTCGTGAAAGCAATCCACCGGGCAGACTTCCACGCAGTCGGTGTATTTACAGCGTATGCAGTTCTCGACGACGACGAAGGGCATGTTGCATCCGGAAGTGAAGGCGGTGGCGCTCCCTACGAGGTTCGAACTCGTGTTCCAGCCTTGAGAGGGCCGTGTCCTGGACCACTAGACGAAGGGAGCGCATGGATTGCACCGGTGGCGCAGGCTAGTATAGCGGCTTCACCACCCTGTCGCCTAGGCGTTGCCTGCGACTCTTCAGGCCGGAAGGAATCCGGTCCAGAGATCCCATGACGGAAAACAGCACCGCCTTCCTGCGCACACCCCGGATCGTTCCGCGGGATGGGCACGGCATATCCCGCAAGGACATCAGTCCCAACGCACTGCGCGTGCTCTATCGCCTGCGCGAGGGCGGCTTCGCCGCATTCCTGGTGGGTGGCGCGGTGCGCGACCTGCTGATCTGCGGGCACCCCAAGGATTTTGACGTCGCCACCGATGCAACGCCCGAACAGGTGAAGTCCCTGTTCCGGAATTGCCGCCTGATCGGCCGGCGCTTTCGCCTGGCGCACGTGATCTATGGTCGCGAGATCATCGAGGTCGCGACCTTCCGCGCCAATGAAGACGATGGCAGCGGCGATCGCGAAACCGTTGGCGAGGGCCGCCTGAGCCGCGACAACGTCTATGGCACCGTCGAAGACGACGCCGTGCGCCGCGACTTCACCGCGAACGCGTTGTACTACGCGATCGAGGACTTTTCCGTGCGCGATTACGTGGGCGGCTTCGAGGATGTGCAGGCGCGCGTGCTCAAGCTGATCGGCGATCCCGAGTCGCGCTATCGGGAAGATCCCGTGCGCATGTTGCGCGCAGTGCGGCTGGCCTCGAAACTCGATTTCTCGATCGACCCGGCCGCCGCCGAGCCCTTGCCAAGACTGTCGGAACTGCTGTCCGGCGCCGCACCGGCCCGATTGTTCGATGAATGCCTGAAGATGTTCATGGCCGGGCATGCCGAGAAGAGTTTCCTCGCGCTCGAGCGCCACGGCCTGCTGGCCGCCTTGTTCCCGGAAACCGCCAAGGCCCTGGCAACCAATCGCAGCGGCGCGCTGCGCGCCACCCTGTTGCAGGCGTTGCGCAGTACCGATGGCCGCGTCGCCGAAGACAAGCCGGTAACGCCGGCGTTCCTGTTCGCCGCCTTGTTGTGGCCGGCGTATTGCCGCGAGCTGGCCGTCCTGCAAAAAGCCGGCGTCGATCCCCTGGCCGCGCAACAGCGCGCCGCCGACCGCGTCACCTTGCACCAGGCCGAGCGCATCGCCTTGCCGCGGCGTTTCTCCCAGCCGATGCAGGAAATCTGGTTGCTGCAGCCGCGTTTCTCGCAACGCCAGCGCAAGCGTGTGTTCCGCCTGCTGGCGCATCCGCGCTTCCGCGCCGCTTTCGATTTCCTCGAGCTTCGCGGCAGCAGCAGCCCCGAAATCGCCGAAGACGTGGCCTTCTGGCGCGAGGCGCAGCTGCAGTCGCCCGAGCACCTGGCCGAATCACTGGACGGAAGCCGCGCGGGAGCCAGCGAGTCGCACCACGATCCGGATATTTCATCGCCACCGCGCAAGCGCCGCCGTCGTCGTCGTCCTTCCGGCGGTTCGCAGCCCACGGGCACGCCAGACTGATGGCCGACGCCGTCCGTGCCTTCGTGGGATTGGGCGGAAACGTCGGCGATGTCGCCAGCACGCTGGCGGAGGCGATCTGGGCAATGGATTCGCTGCCGCAGACCAGCGTGCGCGCCCAGTCGGGCTTGTATCGTTCACCGCCATGGGGCCGCACCGACCAGCCCGATTTCATCAACGCAGTGGTTGAGCTGCAGACACGCCTGGCGGCCATCGTGTTGCTCGACAGCCTTGTGGAGATTGAAGAAAAACTCGGCCGCGTGCGCAATCCCGACGACCGTTGGGGGCCACGCAGGCTCGACCTCGACCTGCTTGTATTCGGCGACCAGAGCTTGCAGTCGCCCGGATTGCAGGTGCCGCATCCGCGCCTGCATGAGCGTGGCTTCGTGCTGGTACCCTTGGCCCAGATCGCACCGGGCCTGGACGTTCCAGGTCGTGGGCGAGTCTCCGACCTGCTGGCCGCGATCGATGCTTCGGGCGTCGAGGCCATCGACTGAGTTCCGAGGATTCCAGACATGTACGCCGATAATGCGAAGTCCGCAGCACGCCCTGCCGTCACCGTGCCCAAGCTCAGGCAGATGAAGGCCGATGGCGAACGCATAGTTTCGCTCACCGCCTACGACGCCAGTTTCGCCCGCTTGATGGATGCCTGCGGCGTGGATGTGGTGCTGGTGGGTGATTCGCTGGGCATGGTCGTGCAGGGACACAAGAGCACCTTGCCCGTCACCGTCGCCGACATCGTCTATCACTCGGCTTGCGTGGCGCGTGGACTGCGTTCGGCGCTGCTGGTTGCCGACATGCCGTTCCAGAGTTGCGCGACGCCGCTGCGCGCGCTGGAGTCGGCGGTACCGATGCTGGCCGAAGGCGGCGCCAGCATGGTGAAGATCGAAGGCGCCGGTCCGATGCTCGAAACGATCGAGTTCCTCACCACGCGCGACATTCCCGTTTGCGCGCACCTGGGACTGACGCCGCAATCGGTATTGAAGCTCGGTGGCTACAAGGTGCAGGGCAGGGAACAAGCTGCCGCCGCGCGTTTGCTGTCCGACGCCGCTGCCGTCGCGCAGGCGGGCGCAGAGTTGCTGGTGCTGGAATGCGTACCGAGCGCGCTGGCGGCCGAAGTAACGGCCAGCCTGCAGATACCGACCATCGGCATTGGCGCCGGCCCCGCTTGCGACGGCCAGATCCTGGTCATGCACGACATGCTCGGCATCAATTCGGGCCATCGCCGGCCGCGCTTCGTCAAGAATTTCCTGGAAGGCAACGATTCCATCGCGGCTGCCGTTCAAGCCTATGCAAAGGCAGTTCGCGACGGCAGCTTCCCCGGCCCCGAACACGGATACGAGTGATGCAGTCTTTCTCAACCATTGCGCAAATGCGCGAGCAGGTCGGCCAGTGGCACCGCGACGGATTGCGCATAGGCTTCGTGCCGACCATGGGCAACCTGCATGCAGGCCATTTCGCGCTGGTCGAACTGGCGCGTGAACATTCCGACAAGGTGATCGCCAGCATCTTCGTCAATCCCACCCAGTTCGGTCCCAACGAAGACTACGGCCGCTATCCGCGCACGCCCGACACCGACATCGCGGGACTGGCCGGCAAGGATTGCGACGCCCTGTTCCTGCCGTCGGTGGACGAGATGTATCCGTTCGGCACCATTGGCTGCGTGCAGATGCACGTGCCCGGCATCACCGACATCCTGTGCGGCGCGCATCGTCCCGGCCACTTCAATGGGGTGGCGCAAGTGGTGTCGCGCCTGTTCAACATGGTGCAGCCGGACGTCGCAGTATTCGGTCGCAAGGATTACCAGCAGTTGCAGGTCATCCGCTACATGACCGAGGAAATGAGTTTTCCCGTCCGCATCGTCGCCGCGCCCACCCTGCGTGAGACGGATGGCCTGGCGATGAGTTCGCGCAATCAGTACCTGCAGGGTGACGAACGCCAGGTGGCGACCACCGTGTATCGCACCCTGCGCGCGATGCGCGATGCGGCAGCGCAGGGCACGCCGCTACGAGACATCGAGGACCAGGCGACGCTGGCCTTGCAGGAGGCGGGTTTCATCGTGGATTACGCGGAGGTCCGCCGAAGCGACCTGACCCGCCCCAAATTGCCTGCCGAGCCGGGGCTGGTGGCATTGATCGCCGCGCGCCTGGGCAGGACGCGCTTGATAGACAACCTGGAATTCGACGGCGAGTGATGATGCAGATTGATTCAACCTGGCAAGCCCTCAGCCACGAGGCGGCACGGCTGATCCACGTCCCCTTGCAGCAGATGCTTGCCAGCGACCCGAAGCGTGCCACGGATTTCAGCCTGCGTGTCGGCCCCGTCTATGCGAATTTTTCGCGCCAGCGCTTCGACGACAAGGCCCTCGGCGTGTTGTTCGGGATGGCGCGCGATGCCGGTGTGCCGGCGGCTTTCCGGGCGATGTTCGATGGCGAGCATGTCAACGGTTCGGAAGATCGTCCGGCCCTGCACACGGCGCTGCGCAGTGCCCTGGGCGAGGGCAAGACGGCGAGCGCGGCGCGTGCCGAAGTGGCGGCCGCACTGAGCGCGATGCAATCGCTGTGTGATCGCCTGCGCGCATCCGGTGTCACCGACGTGGTCAATGTCGGCATCGGAGGCTCCGATCTCGGTCCGAGGCTGGCGGTCGAAGCCCTGCGCGATTTCAGCGACGGCCGCTTCCGCATCCATTTCCTCAACAACGCCGATGCGGGCAACGTGCACCAGTTGGTCGGCAAGCTCGATCGAAAGCGCACTGCCGTCGTGTTGGTGTCCAAGAGTTTCGGCACGCAGGAAACCTTGCTCAACGGCGACATCCTCAAGGCCTGGCTCGGCGACGACGAACGCCTGTTCGCGGTGACGGCGAATGTTTCCAGGGCGGCTGCGTTCGGCGTGCCGGCCGAGCGGATCCTGCCGATGTGGGACTGGGTGGGTGGTCGTTATTCCCTGTGGTCCGCCGTGGGCCTGGTGGTCGCACTGTCGATCGGCTTCGAGAATTTCCAGCGCTTGTTGAATGGCGCGGCGATGATGGACGAGCACGCATTGCAGCAGCCACCCGAGTCCAACCTGGCGGTCTGGCACGCGCTGGCCACGGTCTGGAATCGCAATGGCCTGGGCCTCGATACGCAGGCCGTGTTGCCCTACGACGATCGCCTCGCGCTATTGCCGTCTTACCTGCAGCAACTGGTGATGGAGAGTCTCGGGAAATCCGTGCGGCCCGACGGTAGCCCGGCCGCGGTCGCGACCGTGCCCGTGATCTGGGGCGGTCCCGGCACCAGCAGCCAGCACAGTTTCTTCCAGGCCCTGCACCAGGGCACCGATACCGTGCCGGCCGATTTCATTGGCGTCGCACGACCCGCGCATCCGTATCGCGCCAGCCACGATGCCTTGCTGTCGCACCTGTTGGCGCAGGGCGAGGCGATGGCCAACGGCGCTGCCGATGCCGATCCGCAGAAAGCCTATCCGGGCAACCGGCCATCCACGATGTTCCTGCTGGACGAGCTCACGCCGCAAAGCCTGGGCGCGCTGATTGCGATGTACGAGCACAGCGTGTACGTGCAGTCGGTGTTGTGGGGCATCAACGCCTTCGACCAGTGGGGCGTCGAACTGGGCAAGAAGATCGCGACGTCCTTGCTGCCTGCAGTCGCGTCGGGTGTAGAACTGCCGGTGGCTGATCCGGTGACCGCGCGATTGCTGGCGGAGCTGCGTTCGCGCCGCTAGCTGGCGGATGGTGCATCGGGCCTGGTTTCAGCGGCGTGCCGTTGCAGCGCCCACGCAACGTGTTCCTGCACGACGTCGGACGGATGGCCTGCGCGCGCCTGTAGCGCGTCGATGATGCCAGGGGTCGTCGCGGCATTGCCCAGCGCCACGGCAATGTTCCGCAGCCAGCCTTCATATCCCGTCCTGCGAATCGCCGAGCCTTCGGTCCGGGTGAGGAATTCCTCCTCGGTCCATGCGAACAGTTCCACCAGGCTGGCCTGGTCGAGATCATTGCGCGCACGGAAATCAGGTTCGTCGAAGCGCTTGGCGAACTTGTTCCAGGGGCAGACGAGCTGGCAATCGTCGCAGCCAAAGATGCGGTTGCCGATGGCGATCCGGAACTCTTCCGGAATCGAGCCTTTCAATTCGATCGTCAGATAGCTGATGCAGCGGCGCGCGTCCACGCGATTGGGCGCCACGATCGCCTGGGTCGGGCAGATGTCGATGCAGCGCGTACAGGTGCCGCAGTGCGCGCTGGCTTCCTGGTCCAGCGGCAAGGGCAGGTCGGTGAAGATTTCGCCCAGGAAGAACCAGCTGCCGGCGCCCTTGTTGATCAGGCAGGCATTCTTTCCGATCCAGCCGAGGCCGGCATTGCGTGCCAGCGCGCGCTCAAGTACCGGGGCGGAATCGACGTACACGCGATAGCCGAATTCGCCGACCTCGTCGCTGATCCGGTCGGCGAGTTTCTGCAAACGGGCGCGCATCAGCTTGTGGTAGTCGCGGCCCAGCGCGTAGCGCGCCACGTAAGCGCGTGTTCCATCCGCCAAGGTGTTCCAGGCAGCGTCGTCGTCGCCGGTGCCGTAGTCCATCCGCACAGAGATCACGCGCATCGTACCCGGCTGCAATTCGGCGGGACGCGAGCGCTTGTCGCCATGGCGGGCCATGTATTCCATTCGGCCATGCTGGCCCTGGGCGAGCCAGTCGCGCAGGTGGGTCTCGTCCTGCGAAAGGTCCACGTCGGCGATGCCGGCTTGCTGGAATCCCAGGTCGGCACTCCAGAGCTTGATGTTGTCGGCGAGTGCGCGCAGATCGGGCATCGTGGAAGTATAGTTACGTCATGAATTCGCCGCTGCCCTTGTTCACCGCCGACCAGGTTCGCGCCATCGAGGCGCAGGCCGTCGAAACGCTAGGCCTGACCGCATATGAATTGATGGGTCGTGCCGGCGCGGCGGCATGGCAGGCCCTTCATCGTCGCTGGCCGCAGGCTGCACGGATAGGCGTCGCCTGCGGACCTGGCAACAATGGCGGCGATGGTTACGTGCTCGCGCGCATCGCCAAAGCCGCGGGTTGCCAGGTACAGGTAATGGTGCCGCCGGATGGCGCGCCGCGGGGTGACGAGGCGAAGCGCGCCGCCAGCGACTGGCGCGAAGCCGGTGGGCTGACCCGCGTGTTCGACGGCCAGTTGCCGGACGTGGACTTGTGGGTGGATGCCTTGTTCGGCATCGGCCTGGTGCGCAACATCGTGGGTGTCTCCCAGGCGATGATCGAACGCATCAACGCCTCGCACCTGCCGGTGTTTTCCATCGACGTGCCCTCGGGCCTGGATTGCGACCGCGGTTACGCCGGACGCGCCTGCATCCGCGCCGACATGACGATTGGGCTGCTCGCTGCGAAGCGCGGCGCCTACACCGGCCCGGGCTGCGATGTATCCGGCGTTGTCGAGTTCGATCCGATCGGCATGACCGATCACTTCCTTGCGCAGTTCGCGCCAAGCGCTTTCCTGTATCGCCCCGCCGACCTGGTGGATGGCCTGAAACCCCGGCATGCCAATGCGCACAAGGGCGAGCACGGGCACGTGCTTTGCGTGGGTGGCGAGATGGGAATGGGCGGCGCCGTCAGGCTGTGCGCAGAGGCGGCATTGCGAGCGGGAGCGGGCCTGGCCAGCGTCGCGACTCGCACCGAAGGCGTCGCCGCGTTGGTGGCCGCGCGCCCGGAGGCGATGACGCATGCCGTGGAGGATGCCGACGCACTGCAGATCCTGATCAAGCGCGCGGACGTGCTGGCAGTGGGGCCCGGGTTGGGTCGCGGCGACTGGGGTCGGAATCTTTTCGAAGCGGCGGCGGCATCGGGCAAGCCGCTCATCCTGGACGCCGACGGACTGGGCATGCTGGCCCTGCATCCGCGTCCATTGCCGCAAGCCATCCTTACGCCGCATCCCGGCGAAGCCGCGCGCCTGCTGGGCTGCGATAACGAAGACGTGCAATCGGATCGATTCCACGCCGTCAACGCACTGGTGCAGAAATTCAATTGCGTCGTGGTCTTGAAAGGCGCAGGCACGCTGGTCGCTGCTCCCGGCGAAACCACGGCGGTCATCGGTGCCGGAAATCCGGGCATGGCCACGGGTGGAATGGGTGATGTATTGACCGGCGTGATCGCCGCCTTGCATGCGCAGCGCCTGCCCTTGTTCAAGGCGGCTGTCTTCGGCGCGCTGCTGCACGGCGCGGCCGGCGATGCAGCAGCGCGCGTGGATGGTGAGCGCGGCCTGCTGCCATCGGATCTGTTCCCGCATTTGCGCCGGCTGGCAAATCCGGAATGACCCGGGTGACAACCCTTGCCGATGCGGCCGCCACCGATCGGCTCGGCCAGCAACTGGCAAGCGCGATGCCCGAATCGGCCGTGGTTTTCCTGCGCGGCGACCTCGGTGCGGGCAAGACATCGCTGGCCCGCGCCCTGTTGCGCGGGCTGGGGGTGCAGGGGCCGATCAAGAGTCCGACCTACACCCTGATCGAGCGCTATCCGCTCGCCGCCGGCGAAGCCGTGCACCTCGACCTGTATCGCATCGCTGAAGCCTCCGAGCTCGAGTTCCTGGGGCTGCAAGACCTGATGCCCGAGGTGCGGCTGTGGCTGGTGGAGTGGCCCGACCATGGCCTGGGGGCGCTACCGCCGCCGGACCTGGAAATCACCTTGTCGGTGGCCGGGCAAGGCCGCGAAATCCGGCTCGACGCGACGAGCCCGGCCGGCAACCGTTGGCTTGCCAGCCTCAGCGAATTGGGCCACTTGGGGTCGGCTTCTTAGGTTGATCCGAGGAAAGTAGGGCAGGTGCCGGATTTAAAAGGAAAAAATCCCTTGCAATTGTAAAAATCCGGTGATTCAATCGCGGCATGCGCCGGTTCCCCTCCCGTTGGTGGCTGTCCCTCCTCCTGGCCTTGGCCGGCACGGGTGCCGGCGCCGCCGATTTGCAGGGCATTCGACTGATCGAGGACGACGCCGGCACGCGCATCGAGCTCGCCATGGTCGGCGCAGCCCAATACAAGTATTTCACCCTGCAGAACCCCGAGCGTCTGGTGTTGGACCTGCAGGCGAGTCGCCTGGCGGACGGTTTCCAACTACCCGCACCGACCGGAATCGTGGCCAACGTGCGTACCGGCAAGCCCACTGCGGAAACCCTGCGCGTGGTGTTCGAACTCGGCCGCGCCGCGCCGGCACACAGCCGCATCGAGAAAGACGGCGCGCAATCCCGCCTGGTCCTGGAGCTTGGCGGTCGCCGGCCGCCGATAGCGGTCTCCGAAGCGCCTTCGGTCGCGCTCGAAAAAACCATCGCCAACCTGCCCAAGGTGGACTTGCCGACCGCCCGGACCCTGGTCGTTGGTCCTGTCGCCGAGGCGTCCCCGGCACCTGCACAGGTGCAGGCAGTGGCGCCGATCCAGCCGCAATCGCAACTGCAGGCGCAATCGCAATCGCAATCGCAATCGCAATCGCAATCGAACCAGCTCTCGTCGAACAGTAGTCCGTCGGTCGAGACGCCGGCACCGCGCGCATCGGCGCGCACCGTGCAGGACGTGATCGGCAGCGGACAACGCAAGCTGGTCGTCGCCATCGATGCCGGGCATGGTGGCAAGGACCCGGGCGCCCTCGGCCCTTCGGGCGTTCGCGAAAAGGCCGTTACGCTCGCCGTCGCACGCGAGCTTGCGCGCCAGATCGACGCCGACCCGGGCATGCGCGCGGTGCTGATTCGCGACGGCGACCGCTTCGTGCCGCTGAAAGACCGCTACATGAAAGCGCGTTCCGCACAGGCCGATCTTTTCATCTCCATCCATGCCGACGCCTCGCCCAACAACACCGCGAGCGGCGCTTCGGTTTACGTGTTGTCCACGCGCGGCGCTTCCTCGCAGGCGGCGCGCTGGTTGGCCGACCAGGAAAACGCCGCCGACCTCGTCGGCGGCGTTTCGCTGGACCACAAGGATCACAATCTTGCCGCCGTGCTGCTCGATCTTTCGCAGAGCGCGACCATGCGTGCCTCGGACGACATCGCCAACCAGGTGCTCGGTTCGCTGAAGAATGTCGGCAAGGCGCACAAGCCAAGCATCGAGCGCGCCAATTTTGTCGTGCTCCGGTCGCCGGATGTGCCGTCCATGCTCATCGAAACGGGGTTCATCACCAATCCCTCGGAAGAGAAGCGCCTGAACGATCCCGGCTATCGCACGCGGCTTGCAACGGCGATCACCGAAGGCGTGCGCCGCTATTTTTCCGACCAGGCGCCCCCGGGCAGCTGGTACGCAAGCCGCGAGGACCTGCGTCCCTCGTCGCGCATGCACGTGGTCAGTCGCGGTGAGACGCTCAGCCTGATCGCGGCGCGCCATGGCGTGGGCGTGGATCGCATCCGCGAGGCCAACCGGCGCCAGGGCGATGCGGTGCAGGTGGGTGAGAGCCTGACCATCCCGCTGATGGCCTCCGCGCCCAAGTAAGGTCGGTCCCGCTGCTATCATCGGCGTTGGTTCCAGACCCGACTGCGTGTGCCCAACATCCGTTTGCTACCCGATACCCTGATCAACCAGATCGCCGCCGGCGAAGTGGTCGAACGCCCGTCGTCGGTGGTCAAGGAACTGGTTGAAAACGCGCTGGACGCCGGCGCACGCCGCATCGACATCGACCTGGAGGAAGGCGGCATCCGCCTGATCCGCATTCGCGACGATGGTTCCGGCATGACGCCTGCCGACCTGGGCCTCGCGGTATCGCGCCACGCCACCAGCAAGATCGCGTCGCTCGACGACCTTGAACAAGTGGCGACGCTTGGTTTTCGCGGTGAAGCGCTGCCTTCCATCGCCTCGGTCAGCCGCTTCGCGATCAGTTCGCGCACCGCCGGGGAAAGCCATGGTTCGCGACTTGAGATCGATGGCGGAAAGCTGGCCGCGATCGTGCCGCAGGCGCACGCGGTCGGCACCACCATTGAGGTGCGCGACCTTTTCTACAACGTGCCGGCGCGACGCAAGTTCCTGCGCGCCGAACGCACCGAGCTGGGCCATGTGGAGGAGTGGTTGCGTTCGCTCGCCCTGGCCAGGCCCGAAGTGGAGTTGCGGATCTCGCACAACGGCAAGCCCGGCAAGCAATACCGCCCGGGTCCTTCGGATGCCGACGCGCAGGGGCGCTTGGCGGAAGCGCTGGGCGAAGAGTTCGTCAACCAGTGCCTGCGCATAGACCATGCCGCTGCGGGCTTGTCGCTGAAAGGTTGGGTCGGATTGCCGACGGCGTCGCGCTCCAGCGCCGACCAGCAGTATTTCTACGTCAACGGGCGGGCCGTCAAGGACCGCATCGTTGCCCACGCCGTCCGCCAGGCTTACAGCGACGTGTTGTTCCATGGCCGCCATCCGTCCTTCGTATTGTTCCTGGAACTCGATGCGCGCCGGGTTGACGTGAACGTGCATCCGGCGAAACACGAAGTGCGATTCCGCGATGGCCGCCTGGTGCATGAGTTTGTATTCCGCACGCTGCACGAGGCTCTTGCCGGCACACGCGCTGGCGCAGCGGCATCGCAAGTGCCTGCAGCGTCGCCGGCGGAATCGGCAGCGGGCTATTCCGCGTGGACAGGTGACCGCCAGTCGGCCATGAGCCTGCCGGTGCGCGAGACGATGGCCGGCTACGCCGCGTTGTACGGCGACCCGCAAGCCCAGTCCGGCAGTATCGCCACCGCGCCGCGGCTTCCGGAGGCCGACGATGCTCAGGCGCCGCCGCTGGGTTTCGCGCTCGCGCAGCTGCACGGCATCTTCATCCTGGCCGAAAATGCCCAGGGCCTGGTGCTGGTGGACATGCACGCCGCGCACGAACGCATTACCTACGAGCGTCTCAAGGATGCGCAGGACGGCAGCGGCATCCGCTCACAGCCGCTGCTGGTTCCCGTGTCGCTGGCTGTCGCGGAACGCGAGGCTGACGTCGCGGAGCAGCATGCTGATGCCTTGGCAAGCCTGGGTTTCGAACTTCGCCGTACCGGGCCGCAGGCGCTAAGCGTGCGTGCCATACCGGCGCTGCTGGCAGACCTGGAACCCCGGGCGCTGGTGCTGGACCTGCTGAACGATCTCCGCGAGCATGGCGAAAGCCGGGTCCTGGAACAGGCCCGCAATGAACTACTCTCGACCCTGGCCTGTCACACTTCCGTGCGGGCCAACCGGCGCCTGGGCCTGGCGGAAATGAACGCGCTGCTGCGCGACATGGAAGCGACCGAGCGTTCCGGCCAGTGCAACCATGGACGACCGACCTGGGTGCAGCTGAGCAAATTCGAACTGGACAAACTTTTCCTGCGTGGAAGATGAAATACATGAAACCGATCAAGGTACTGATGACGATGATTCTGGCTGGCACGATGCTCGCTGCATGTGGTGAGGCGCCCGTGGATCCGGCGATCGACGCCGCGGCGAAAGCGCAAAAAACCGCCTACGAGAAAGAGATCGCCGACTGGCGCGCCGGCAGGTTGCAACGACTGACCAAACCCGATGGCTGGTTGTCGCTGGTCGGCATGCACTGGCTCGAGGTCGGCAAGACACGCGTCGGCAACGCGGCCGACAACGGCACCCGGCTTGCGGTCGGTCCGCCGAAGATCGGCTTGGTCGGCCTCGATCGCGACGGGAATATCGAATTCACGCCGGAGTCGGGCGTCGAAATCCTGATCGACGGCCAGCCCGCCACCGGCCCAGTCAAGCTGGTTTCCGACGCCGATGGCACGCCGACCGTGGTTGGCTTCAACAAGGGCGACGCCAGTTTCATCGTCATCAAGCGCGGCGGTAAATATGCCTTGCGCGTGCGCGACGCGCTGGCCCCGACCCGCATGAATTTTCCGGGCATCCCGAGTTTCGATATCGATCCGTCGTTCCGCTTCAATGCGCGCTTCACCGCGCATCCGCCGGGCAAGAAAATCGACATCGTCAACATCCTCAGCATGGTCGAGCCGATGGACAATCCCGGCACGGTCACCTTCGAGAAGGACGGCAAGTCCTTCACGCTGGAAGCCGTGGATGAAGGCGACCACCAGTTGTTCCTGATCTACGCCGATCGCACCAGCGGCCATGAGAGCTATCCCGCCGCCCGGTTCCTGTATGCCGAGTACCCGGATGCGAATGGCATGACGGTGGTGGATTTCAACAAGGGCTACAACCCGCCGTGCGCATTCAGCGAGTTCTCGACCTGTCCGATGCCGCCGCTCAGCAATCGCCTGGACCTGGTGATCACTGCGGGCGAGAAGAAACCCTACAAGCCCGGCGCGGCGGTGGCCAATTGAAGATGATCCGTTTCCCGAAATCCGTCCTTGCGCTCGGGCTGGCGCTGCTGGTTTCCAGCACCGCGTCCATCGCGCAGACCTCGCCCAAGCCGCTGTTGTGGAAGGTCAGCGATGGCGACAATTCGCTTTACCTGCTGGGCTCCTTCCATGCCTTGAAGCCTGCTGACTATCCGCTGGCGGCGTCGGTGGATGCGGCGTTTGCCGATGCCGAGGCAGTGGCGTTCGAACTGTCGCCCGAAGAAATGAATTCGCCCAGCCTGGGCGCCAAGCTGGTCGGCGCTGCTCGCCTGGCCGAGGGCCAGACGCTCAAGTCGTCCATCCCGGCGGCGGAATGGTTGCGGCTTGAACAATACGCAAGCAAGCGTGGTTTTCCGCTCGACAACTTCCAGGGCATCGAACCCTGGTTCGTGTCGATGGTGATCAGCCTGCAGGAGATGGCCGCCAACGGATATGACCCTAAGATCGGGCTTGATCAACACCTGATGGGATTGGCGGCGCGCGCCGGCAAGCGCACCAGCGGGCTGGAAAGCGCTGACGACCAGATCACGGCACTCGACAGCATGTCGCCGATCGAACAGCAGCAGACCCTGTCGGAAACGCTGGACGAAGTGCATGACCCGAAGGGCAAGATCGACGAGCTGCACGACATCTGGCGGCGCGGCGATGCACTGGCCCTGGAAAAGGCCATGGGCACGGAATTGCAGGTGAAATATCCCAAGCTGTACAAGCGCATCAATGTCGATCGCAACCAGGCCTGGCTGCCCAAGCTGCGCGCCATGCTGGACAACCAGAAGAGCGACGACACGATGGTCGTGGTCGGCAGCTTGCACCTGGTCGGCGCCGACGGACTGGTCAGCCAGCTGAAGGCGCGCGGTTACAAGGTCGAAAAACTCTAGCCTTGGCGAAAGCCGCTGGCGCGTTTCAGTGCGGCGGCACCAAGTCGATGCAATCGACCGGGCAGGGCGGAATGCAGAGCTCGCACCCGGTGCACAGGTCTGCAAGAACGGTGTGCATGCGTTTGGATGCGCCCACGATGGCGTCCACCGGACAGGCCTGGATGCATTTCGTGCAGCCAATGCACTCCGCTTCGCGAATCAGCGCGACCATCACGGGTTTCTCGATGCCATTCGCCGGATTCAATGGCTTCGGTGATCGATCCAGCAAACGCGCGAGCGCCTGCACGCCCGCTTCGCCGCCGGGTGGGCACTGGTTGATGTCGGCTTCATCCCTCGCAAGCGCGAGTGCGTAGGGTTTGCAGCCCGCATAGCCGCACTGCCCACATTGGGTTTGCGGCAACAGGCGTTCGATTCTTTCGACCAACTCCGCTTCGCTGGGCGCCGCGGCATGCGCCTTGCGCAGCAGCAGCCACGCGGGAAGCAGGGCTGCCAGCAACACAGCGAGCAGGCTCACCATGGCAACACCGGCGCCAGCCCCGTCAATGCGACTGCGGCCAAGGCCGCGGACAGGATGATCACAGGCGTCCCGCGCATCGGCGTCGGCACCGTTGACACGTGCAAACGATCGAGCACAGCCGTCGCGGCCGGCGCCAGCAATGCCAGTGCGAAGCTCAGGCCGATGCTGGCAGCCAGCGTGGCTACCGGTCGCTGCGAACCACCCGTGATGGCCTGGGCCAACACCGCGAGATTGCCCGACAGCAGCGGCAGTGCCACGCGCCACTGCTGCGCACCAGGATTCAATCGCGCTGGACGCGCGCGCCCGCTGGCCAGTTGCAGTAGCACGCAGGCGAAGGACAGGGCGAACAGGAAATCCAGCAGGCGCGTGCCGGCCTCGCCTGCCTTGAAGACAGTGCCCGTCCAATCGGGCGTCGCCAGCGACAGCACGGTCATCAGCACGGCCGCGCCTGTCGCCAGCCCCAGCGATGCACTGGCGCGCCGCGCGGCCGGATCGGGCGCCAGGCCGATGGCCAGGACCCCTTCGTTGAGCCAGGCCGCGGCGAGGAATACCAGGAAGAGTGACTGCATGGCGGAACGCCGACGTGCGAGGGTTCGCGACTACTTGACGGTCATTCCTGCCTGCGCGCCGTCATCGACGTCCAGCAGGAACAGGCCGTCATCACCGCCGGCGGACAGCACCATGCCTTCGGAGAGTCCGAAGCGCATCTTTCGCGGTGCGAGGTTGGCGATGAACACGACCTTGCGGCCGACCAGCGTCGCCGGATCCGGATATCCGGCGCGGATGCCGGAAAAAATCTGCCGGCGGCCCAGCTCGCCCGCGTCCAGCGAGAACCGCAGCAGTTTGTCGGAGCCCTCCACGAATTCGCATTCGACCACGACGCCGACGCGCAGGTCGAGCTTCGCAAAATCCTCGATACCGATGACGCCTGCCTGCGCAGCCGACGCCTCGCTGGCTTCTGCCTTGATCGGCTTGTCGAGGGATTTCGTCTTGGCGGGCTTGTCGGATTTCGCGGCGGCCCCCGAGGCGGCTTCGCCCGAAGGCTTCAAGTCTTCCACGGACGCCTGCACCATGGCTGCCACCTGCTTGGGGTCGATGCGGACCAACAAAGCCTCGTACTCGCGAACCGCGGTTGGCAGCGATGCGGCAAGGTCAGCGAAGCCTTCGTCGCCGCGTCCGAACAAAGCGCGCGCGCGTGCGGCCAGCGAAGGAAGGATCGGCGCCAGGAAACTCGCCACCACGTAAAAGCCGAGCAGGCATTCACTGCAGACGCGCTGAAGTTCATCGGCGCGGGCCGGGTCCTTGGCCAGGACCCAAGGCTTGGCTTCGTCCCAGCGCTGGTTCAGCAAATCGCACAGGCGCATCGATTCGCGCGCGACTGCCGCAAAATCATTCGCCGCGTAGTGCCGGCGTACGGATTCCAGGCTGGCCAATGCATCGCTGACGCGATCGGTTTCGCCAGCGGCCAGCTTGCGATCGAGGGCGCCATTGAAATGCCGCGTGACGAAACCCGAAGCACGGCTGGCCAGGTTGACGAATTTTCCGACCAGGTCGGAATTCACGCGTGCAGTGAAGTCCTCGAGGTTCAGGTCGAGGTCGTCCACGCCGCCTGCCGATTTGGTGGCGAAGTAATAGCGCAGCGTCTCTGGATCCAGGCCCGCATCCAGGAACGTGCGCGCCATGATGAAGGTGCCGCGCGACTTCGACATCTTCGCGCCGTTCACCATCAGGTAGCCGTTCACGTGCAGGCGGCTGGGCGTGCGGAAACCCGCGCCGTGCAGCATCGCCGGCCAGAACAGGCCGTGGAAATTGATGATGTCCTTGCCGAGGAAATGGTGCATTTCCGACGAACTGCCCGGCTGCAGGAAGCCGTCGAAGTCCACGCCGGTCCGGTCGCAAAAAGCGCGGAAGCTGGCCAGGTAACCGATCGGCGCATCCAGCCAGACATAGAAGAACTTGCCCGGCGCATCGGGTATCGGAAAACCGAAGTACGGCGCATCGCGTGAAATGTCCCAATCCCGCAGTCCGCCTTCCAGCCACTCGCCCAGCTTGGCCTTGACTGCAGCCTGCGCCACGTCGCCAGCCAGCCACTCACGCAGCATCGCCTCGAATTTTCCAAGCTCGAAGAAATAATGTTCGGAGTCGCGCATCACCGGCGTCGCGCCCGATACCACTGATCTCGGATTCTTCAGGTCGGTGGGCGAATAGGCGGCGCCGCAGTTCTCGCAGTTGTCGCCGTACTGGTCCGGCGTGCCGCAGCGCGGGCACTCGCCCTTGATGTAGCGGTCGGGCAGGAACATCAGGCGTTCCGGATCGAACAACTGCTGGATCGAACGGCGCGCGATGAATCCGCCGTCGCGCAAGCGCGTGTAGATCAGGTTGGCCAGCGCCTGGTTTTCCGGCGAATGGGTGGAATGGTAGTGGTCGAAGGCCACGCCGAACTGCGCGAAGTCGCGCTCGTGCCCGGCCTGGATGTCGCGGATGAAGTCCTCGGGCGACAATCCCGCCTTTTCGGCGGCCAGCATGATCGGCGTGCCGTGGGCGTCATCGGCGCAGACGAAGTGGACGGTTCCTTCGTCCATGCGCCGGGCGCGGACCCAGATGTCGGCCTGGATGTAGCCGACCAGGTGGCCCAGGTGCAGCGGGCCGTTGGCATAGGGGAGGGCAGTGGTAACGAGGGCGGGTGCGGGTTTCATGACTGGATTATCGCAGAACCCTGCCCGGACGGGCTCCGGTACAATGGCCGGGTCTTACCAGAACCCCTCGCATGAACCCCAGCACCGAGTCCCTGACTGCCGATTCCGTCCGCGCGGCACTTGCCACCATCGTCGATCCGCACACTTCGCTGGACCTGGTCGCCGGCCAATGCGTGCGTGGCGTCGGCGTGGATGGCGGCAACGTGGCCATCCAGCTGCAGCTGGCCTACCCAGCACAGGGATGGCACGAAGCACTGATCGCGGAAGTCACGCGCGTCGTTGGCAAGCTTCCAGGCGCCGGCAGGGTGTCGGTCAGCGTCTCCACGCGCGTCGTCGCGCACCGCGTCCAGAAGGACCTCACGCCGCTTCCAGAGGTCCGCAACATCATCGCCGTGGCATCGGGCAAGGGTGGCGTGGGCAAGTCCACCACGGCCGTCAACCTCGCGCTGGCGCTGGCGGCGGAAGGCGGCAAGGTCGGCGTGCTCGATGCAGACATCCACGGCCCCAGCATCCCGATGATGCTCGGCCTGTCCGGCAAGCCGGAAAGCCCGGACGGCAAGAACATCGAGCCCAAGACCCGCCATGGCCTGCAGGCGATTTCAATCGGCTTGTTCCTGGGCGAGGACACGCCCGCCATCTGGCGCGGCCCGATGACCACGCAATACCTGCAACAGTTGCTCACCACCACGCTGTGGAAGGACCTCGATTACCTGGTGATCGACCTTCCGCCCGGCACCGGCGACATCCAGTTGACGCTGGCGCAACGCGTGCCGGTTTCGGCCGCCGTCATCGTCACCACGCCGCAGGACATCGCACTGCTGGACGCGCGCAGGGCACTGAAGATGTTCGAGAAGGTGGACGTGCCGGTGCTGGGCATCGTCGAGAACATGGCCATGCACACGTGTTCCAACTGCGGGCATGTCGAACACATCTTTGGCGAGGGCGGCGGCGAGCGCATGGCGGCGCAGTACGGCGTCGAGCTGCTGGGTTCGTTGCCGCTCGACATTTCCATCCGCGAGCAAGCCGATTCGGGCGCGCCCACGGTGGTATCGCATCCGGACTCGGCCATTGCCGCGAGTTATCGCGCGATTGCCCGGAAGGTTGGCGCAAAGCTTTCGTTGCAGGCGCGCAACAAGTCCATCGCATTCCCCAACATCGTGATCCAGAACACCTGATCCGATGACCGAGCACCACCGCATCCGCGAGGCCAGCGACTCGATCGAGCACGCCTTGCACCTGAATGCGCGGCGCAAGCTGCGCATCGTGGCGGTGATCGACATCATCAAGGGCGCCTCGGTGCTGGCGATTGGCTTCGGCCTGCTCAACGCGCAGAGCCACGTGCTGGAAAACGGCGGCGTGTCACTCCTGCGCTTGCTCGACATCGACCCGACCCTGGGCCTGCCGCGCAGGTTCCTGGGCCTGCTGCATGCGGCGGACACCGAGCACGGCCTGTTGGTGCTTGCCGCCGTGGCCTATGCGATCCTTCGTTTCGTCGAAGCGTACGGACTTTGGTTCATGCGCGGGTGGGCGCGCTGGCTCGGCATTTTTTCAGCCGGCATCTACGTTCCGTTCGAGCTTTATTATTTCATTCGCACACCAAGCCTGACGTCGGCCAGTGTCATGGCCATCAACCTGGCAGTACTCTGGCTGCTCTGGCCCAATTCCAAACCCACCCCATCACCCCAACCATCCGGACTTCAATGAGCATCAAATCCGACAAGTGGATCCGCCGCATGGCGACCGGCCAGGGCATGATCGAGCCCTTCGAGCCCGGCCAGGTCAAGCATGCCGCCGACGGCCATCGCATCGTTTCGTACGGCACCTCCAGCTATGGTTACGACGTGCGTTGCGCGCGCGAATTCAAGATCTTCACCAACATCAACTCCACCATCGTCGATCCGAAGAACTTCGACCCGTCCAGCTTCGTGGACGTGGTCAGCGACGTCTGCATCATTCCGCCAAATTCGTTCGCCCTGGCGCGTACGGTCGAATTCTTCCGGATCCCGCGCAATACGCTGGTGGTCTGCCTCGGCAAGAGCACTTATGCGCGCTGCGGCATCATCGTCAACGTGACGCCGCTCGAACCGGAGTGGGAAGGCCACGTGACGCTGGAGTTTTCCAACACCACGCCGCTGCCCGCGAAGATCTACGCCAACGAAGGCGTGGCGCAAATGCTGTTTTTCGAGTCGGACGAAGTCTGCGAGACTTCGTACAAGGACCGTGGCGGCAAGTACCAGGGCCAGACCGGTGTTACCTTGCCCAGAACCTGAAACCTGACTGAGGAATCCAAGCCATGTCCGAACACAATCCGTACGACGCCCCCAATGCAACCGTCGCCGACATCGACGACCAGCAAGTTCAACTCGCCGGCCGAGGCATGCGCCTGGTAGGCTCCCTCATCGATACGGTGTTGATGTTGGTGATCCTGGTGCCGGCAATGTTCGCCGGCGGCTACATCAGTTCGATCATGTCGGGTGTCGAGCCAAGTTTCGTCAACCAGATGCAGTGGGGCCTGATTGGCTTCATCATCTTCCTGGTTGTCCAGGGATTTCCGCTCTATTCCAGCGGCCAGACCTGGGGCAAGAAGGCGCTGGGGATAAAGATCGTTGATATGCAGGGAAACAAGCCCGAGTTTGGAAAGTTGATCGGCTTGCGTTATCTCACTACCTGGGTGATTGGACTGGTGCCTGTACTCGGCACGATCTACCAATTCGTGAACGTGCTCTTCATCTTCGGCAACGACCGTCGCTGCATCCACGACAAGATCGCCGGCACCCGCGTGGTGATGGCCAACTGATGCGGCTAGCGCCCGGCCAACTGTAATCGCAGTTCGGCCAGGCGCGTTTCCAGCGCGGCAGGGGTGAATCTTTGCGCTTCGCCGTTGCCCCACACCGGTCCCGGCCACGCGGCGTCGCCGACGCTGCGTGCAAGTACGTGCACATGCAGTTGTCGCACGATGTTGCCCAGGGCGCCGATGTTGATCTTTTCGCAGCCGGATCGCTCGCGCAGCAGGCGCGCTACCTGGCTCACCTCGTCGAACAACAGGTGCTGGTCGGACTCGGCCAGGTCGAACCATTCGACGGCGCCGGCCACGCGAGGCACCAGCACCAGCCACGGGAATCGAATGTCGTCCATCAACCGGACCTGGCACAAGGCCTGGTCCGCCAGCCAGTGGCTGTCCGCGGCGAGCCGCGGGTCCAGCTCGAAATCCTTCACTTCAGGTGGAGGCTGAAGAAGGCGAGGGTGCGCTGCAGGGCCTGTACCGCGACGGTGGCGTTGTAGTCCGCGCGCTGGTCGCAATTGAAGCCATGCCCGGCCGGCCAGATGTGGATTTCGGCCTCGGGCAATGCTTCCTGGTGTTTCTCGATATCGGCGGGCGGGATGATCGGATCGTGTTCGCCGAAATGCAGCAGCAAGGGTGCCGCGGGTTTCTCGTTGAGGAAGGGCACCGTGCGGCCGCCGTAGTAACTCACGGCGGGAATGCCCAGCCGGGAACAGGCCAGGTAGGCGACCGTGCCGCCCCAGCAGTAGCCGACCACGCCAACCTCGCCCACGTCCTGGACCGCTTCCATGGCCGCCTTCACGCCTTCCACGGCGCGGTCGAAGCCGAGCTTCTCGACCAGCTTCTTGCCGTAGGCGACGCCGTCGTCGTCATAGCCGAGCTCGACATTCTTCTCGAAATGGTCGAACAGGGCCGGTGCGATGGCCGTGTAGCCGTGGGCCGCAAACTTGTCCACGACCGCGCGGATGTGCGAATTGACGCCGAAGATCTCCTGCACGACCACCAGCGCCCCGCGGGCGGGGATGGCAGGATCGGCTCGCCAGGCGGAGATGGTTCCGCTAAGCGTTTCCAACGGTATCCAGTGGCCCATGGGGTGTCCCTCCTGAATGAAGGATACGCCCAGCCGGGGCCGGGCAAGTAGTGACAGCTATAATCACGGTCCTTGCGTCCCTTCCCGGCCACTCCATGTCATTGCTCCAGCCCAAAGTCGGTTTCGTCAGCCTCGGTTGCCCCAAGGCCCTGGTCGATTCCGAGCGGATCCTCACCCAGTTGCGGGTCGAGGGTTACGAGATCGTACCCAGCTACGGCGATGCCGACGTGGTGGTGGTCAACACCTGTGGCTTCATCGATTCGGCCGTGGCCGAATCCCTGGACGCGATTGGCGAGGCGCTGGCCGAGAACGGCAAGGTCATCGTCACCGGTTGCCTGGGCAAGCGTTCCGAATTGATTCGCCAGGCGCATCCGGATGTGTTGTCCATCAGCGGCCCGCAGGATTACGGCTCGGTGATGAATGCCGTGCACGCCGCGCTGCCGCCCCGACGCGACCCCTTCATCGACCTGTTGCCCGACATCGGCGTGAAGCTGACGCCCAAGCACTATGCCTACCTGAAGATTTCCGAAGGCTGCAACCACCGTTGCAGTTTCTGCATCATTCCGTCCATGCGCGGCGACCTGGTATCGCGCCCGGTGGATGAAGTATTGCGCGAAGCCGAGAAACTGGTGGCCGGCGGCGTGCGCGAATTGCTGGTCGTGTCGCAGGACACCAGCGCCTACGGCGTGGACGTGCGCTACGCCGAGCGTGAATGGCGCGGCAAGTCGTACCAGACCCGCATGAAGGCGCTTTGCGAAGGATTGTCCGAACTCGGCGCGTGGACGCGCCTGCACTACGTGTATCCGTATCCGCACGTGGATGACATCATTCCGCTGATGGCTGAGGGCCGCCTGTTGCCCTACCTGGACATTCCGTTCCAGCACGCCAGCCCGCGCATACTCAAGTTGATGAAACGCCCGGGCGCAGTGGACAAGACGCTCGAGCGCATCCAGCGCTGGCGCGGCATCTGCCCCGACATCACGATCCGCAGCACCTTCATCGTCGGCTTCCCCGGCGAAACCGAAGCCGAGTTCGAAGAATTGCTCGACTTCCTGGACGAGGCGGAACTCGATCGCGTCGGCGCATTCGCCTACTCGCCGGTGGACGGCGCCAAGGCCAATGACTTGCCCGACCCCGTGCCCGAGGATGTGAAGCAGGAGCGACTGGCGCGATTCATGGCGTTGCAGGCCGAGATCAGCGCGGAAAAGCTCGAGCGCAAAGTCGGCTCGACGCAGAAGGTGCTGGTTGACGTGATCGACGGCGAACTCGCGATCGGCCGCTCGATGGCGGATGCACCGGAGATCGACGGCCTCGTGCAGATCCAGAATGGCCTGGAGGCCGGGCTGCGGCCGGGGCAGTTCGTGGACGTGGAGATCATGGGCTCGGACGACCACGACCTGTTCGGGCTGGCTGTCGTGGCCGACGACTGAGTGGCTGCCGGCGCCACCCGGGCAGGCAAGCCGGCGACGGGCCGCAAGAGTCTTCGCGAACGCGTGGGAGCGTTGCGCAACCTGCCGCCGTTCCTGAGGCAGATATGGGAAACCAGCCCGGGCATGACGATTGCCAGCCTCTCGCTGCGCCTGGTGCGCGCGCTGCTGCCAGTGGTCACGCTGTATGTCGGCAAGCTGATAATCGACGAGGCCTTGCGCCTGGTCGCGCTGGATTCGGGACTGGAGACGATTCGGGAATGGTGGGACAGCGGATTGCTGTCGCCGCTGATTGGCCTTCTATGGCTCGAACTCGGCCTTGCCGTGGCATCCGACGTGCTGGGCCGACTGGTTGCGCTGATCGATTCGCTGTTGTCCGAGCGCTTC
This sequence comes from Gammaproteobacteria bacterium RIFCSPHIGHO2_12_FULL_63_22, assembly GCA_001801685.1. Classification (GTDB taxonomy): domain Bacteria; phylum Pseudomonadota; class Gammaproteobacteria; order Xanthomonadales; family Xanthomonadaceae; genus Arenimonas. The sequence goes on from MGYJ01000078.1 coordinate 114,083, forward strand.
ACGAATGCCACCAGCGTGCGCCTGATGCAGCATGCCGCCACCCTGGACCTCGAGGATTTCGAGGACAGCGAACTGCAGGACAAGCTCGACCGCGCGCGCCGCCAGACGATGGGCCGCATGACCCTGATGAGCCAGTTGTTCGGCCAGGCCCAGGACCTGGTGACCGTGATCAGTTTCGCGGCCGGCCTGATGATCTACGCGCCCTGGCTGATGCTGCTGTTGCTGGTCGCACTGGTGCCGGCCTTCATTGGCGAGGCGCACTTCAACGCGCTGAATTATTCCTTGAATTTCGCCTGGACGCCGGAGCGCCGAGAACTCGAATACATCCGCCAGACCGGTGCCTCGGTGGAGACGGCGAAGGAAACCAAGATCTTCGGACTGAACGGTTTCCTGATCGAGCGCTACCGCAAACTCGCCGATGGTTTCTATGCGGCGAACCGCAAGCTGGCGATCAGCCGCGCGGGCTGGGGCAGCCTGCTGACGGGCCTCGGCACCCTCGGTTATTACGTCGCCTATGCCTACATCGCGTGGCGCACGGTTCGCGGCGAATTCACGATTGGCGACCTGACGTTCCTTGCGGGCTCGTTCCGCCGCCTGCGCAATTTGCTGGAAGGCTTGCTCAGCGGTTTTTCCGCCGTGGCCGGGCAGGCGCTTTACCTTGAAGACCTTTATTCGTTCTTCGAAATCGAACCGGAAATCGTCTCGCCGGAAAATCCGCGCGCATTCCCGACGCCGATCCGGCAAGGATTCGTCTTCGAGGATGTCGGCTTCCAGTACCCCGGCGCCGAGCGCTGGGCGGTGCGCCATCTGGATTTCACCCTGAAGGCCGGCGAAGTACTGGCGCTGGTCGGCGAAAACGGCGCCGGCAAGACCACCCTGGTGAAGTTGCTGGCGCGGCTGTACGACCCCGACGAAGGCCGCATCCTGCTGGATGGCGTGGACCTGCGCGAGTACGACCTGGAAGTTTTGCGCAGCAATATCGGCGTCATCTTCCAGGATTTCGTGCGTTACCACATGACCGCGGCGGAAAATATCGCCGTCGGCCGGATCGAGGCGCGCGACGATCGCGCGCGCATCGTTGCCGCCGCGCGCCGAAGCCTGGCCGATGAAGTCATCGAGAAATTGCCCAAGGGTTACGACCAGGTCATCGGCAAGCGCTTCAAGTCCGGCGTGGACTTGTCAGGCGGTGAATGGCAGAAAGTCGCGATCGCCCGCGCCTACATGCGTGATGCGCAGTTGCTGATCCTGGACGAGCCGACGGCGGCACTGGATGCGCGCGCGGAATTCGAAGTGTTCCAGCGCTTCAAGGAATTGAGCGATGACAAGACGGCCGTGCTGATCTCGCACCGCTTCTCGAGCGTGCGCATGGCCGACCGCATCCTGGTGCTGAACGAGGGCCAGGTCGAGGCGATGGGCACGCACGAAGAGCTGCTGTCGCAGCATGGCCGCTATGCGGAGCTGTTCGAGTTGCAGGCAGCCGGTTATCGCTGATCGGACTGCGTTGATCCGCTAGGGTGTGGTGTAGCTGACTTCCAGCACCACGAAACGGGTCGGCCCGGTCGGCAGCACCACGTCGAACTCATCGTCCACGCGTTTCTTCAACGCCGCACGCGCCAGCGGCGAATCGATGCTGATCCAGCCCAGCGTCGGATCGGTCTCGTCGGGGCCGACAACGCGATAGCGTGAGGTCTCGCCCGATTCCAGGTTTTCGACTTCCAGCCAGGCCCCGAAATAGATGGCGTGCGGGTCGCTCGGCAGTTGTTCCACCACTTTCAGTGCCTCCAGCCGCTTGCTCAGGTAACGCACGCGCCGGTCGATCTCGCCCAGCTGCTTCTTGCGGTACTGGTACTCCGCATTTTCCGACCGGTCGCCTTCCGCCGCCGCGGCGGACAGGGCACGCACGACTTCAGGCCGGCGCACTTTCCAAAGGTCGTTCAGCTCGTCGCGCAGGCGCTCGAAGCCCGGTCGCGTGATGATCGCCGTCGACGATGCAGCGGGTGGTCGCCAACGGGACATGCGCGTCGCCTCAGCGTTTCCCGCCGAAGATTCCACCCAGCACGCCGCGCAGGATCTGTCGGCCCAGGCCGTTGGCGACGGTGCGCGTCGCGGATTTTGCCGCCGCTTCGATCGCGCCCTGGCGGCGCTTGGTGCCCCACAGGAATTCACTCAGCTTCGACTGTTCTTCCACGGGCGCCTTGGCGGCGGGCTTCGCTGTCTTGCCGTTCGCGGCCTCGGTATTGCCTTGGTCCGCGGCTCCGGTTTTTTCAAGCGCGCTCGCCGCCAGCATCTCGAAGGCCGATTCGCGATTGACCGCCGTGTCGTATTTTCCTGATACCGGGCTGCGCGAGCGCACCGCCGCGCGCTCCTCCGGCGTGATCGCGCCCATCCGCGATCGGGGAGGGCAGATGTAGGCGCGCTCGACCGGCATCGGAATGCCCTTGTCGAGCAGCATGGACGTCAAGGCCTCGCCCACGGCGAGTTCCGAAATGACCCGGGCCACGTCCAGCTTGGGATTGGGTACGAAAGTTTCCGCTGCCGTGCGAACGGCCTTCTGGTCGCGCGGCGTGTAGGCGCGCAGCGCGTGCTGGATGCGGTTGCCCAACTGGCCGAGGATCACGTCGGGCACGTCGTCGGGATTCTGCGAGCAGAAATAGACGCCGACGCCTTTCGAACGGATCAGGCGCACGACCTGTTCGATGCGCTGTTGAAGCGAAGGCGGGCAGTCGTCGAACAACAGGTGCGCTTCGTCGAAGATGAAGACCAGCTTGGGCTGCGCAAGGTCGCCCACTTCAGGAAGCGTCTCGAAAAGTTCGGACAGCAGCCACAGCAGGAAGCTCGAGTACAGGCGCGGCTTCAGGATCAGTTGATCGGCAGCGAGCAGGTTGATGATGCCGCGGCCGGACATGTCCTGGCGCATCAGGTCCGACAGTTGCAGCGCTGGCTCACCGAAGAACATTTCGCCGCCTTCCTGCTCCAGTCGCAGCAAGGCGCGATGGATGGCGGCGACCGAGGTCGCGCTGACCAGGCCGTAATTTTTCGATATCTCGGCCTTGTTTTCGGTCAGGTAACCGAGCAACGCACGCAGGTCGTCGAGGTCTAGCAGCAACAGGCCCTGGTCGTCGGCGAGCTTGAAGGCGATGTCGAGGATGCCGGACTGCACTTCATTCAGTTCCAGGATCCGGTTCAGCAAGGTCGGTCCCATTTCCGAGACGGTGGTGCGCACCGGATGGCCCTGTTTTCCGTAGAGGTCCCAGAACACGACCGGACTGGCTTCGTTCACATATCCATCGATGCCGATTTGCGCGATGCGCTGGCCGATGCGTTCGTTCATCGTGCCGGCAACCGACAGTCCGGCGATATCGCCCTTCACGTCGGCCATGAACACGGGAACGCCCAGTCGCGAGAAGCCCTCAGCCAGCACCATCAGCGAGACCGACTTGCCGGTTCCCGTTGCGCCGGCGATCAAACCGTGACGGTTGCCGTACTTTGCAAGCAGGTGGACGGGCACGTCGCCCTTGCCGATCAGGATCTCGCTCATGCAGTTTCTCCGTGGACTGCTGCAATTCTAGAGGTTGCGATGATGCTTCGGGAACCTATACCCTCCATCAAGCACCAAGTAACTCTCCCGACTCACTTCAGCGATCCCCCACGCCGATGATCAAGAACACGCTTTTCCTCGCCATTGCACTGGCCACGGCCAGCAATGCCGCGCTGGCCGCCAAGGCGGACAAGAATGCACCGCTATACCAGGGCATGGATGCCGCGGGCCAACGCTATCGCGAAGCCCGCATCAAGCTGCAGTCCGGCGACGAAACCGGCATGGCGCAGATGGCCAAGGCCCTCGAGGACCTGGAAGACCTGGCCCAGAAATGTCTCCGCCAGCGTGGCTGCGATCCCACCCGCGTCATCACCCAGTACGAAGTGCTGATCAAGTCGCAGGACCTCAAGGCCGACGACATGGAACTGGCAGGCGAGGACTCGGGCAACGAGGAAGACCCCGACCACGTGCAGTCGCCGGTGCTCGCCAGTTCGCCGGAGGCGAAGCGTACGCTCAGCCTGCTCGGCGACGGACACGATTTCGACAAGATGGTGGAATTGAACGAGCCGGTGCAGGCGGCGATGCGCGACTGGCTCACCACGCAGCGCGCGTTCCTGATCGATGCCTGGGAAAATTACCAGTACATGCGTTACCTGATGTCGCCCGAATACGAGCGCGCCGGCCTGCCGGAGGCCTTGCTGTTCGGCATCATGGCCAAGGAATCGGGCGGCAAGGTGCATGCCGTGTCGCGCGCAGGCGCCAGCGGTCCCTTGCAGTTCATGCCGGCGACGGGCACGCGCTTCGGCCTGTATCGCGACGTCACCGGCTTCGATACGCGTTACGACCCGCAGCAGGCTGCGCGCGCCAATGCCGCCTACATCAACGAGCGCTTCGCCGGGCTGAACCGCAACCTCGAATACACCATCGCCGCCTACAACGGTGGCGAAGGCCGTGCCGCGCGCTTGTACGCGGCCAATGCCGGCGCCAGCTTCTGGTCGCCACAGGTCAATGCGCAATTGCCGCCGGAAACGCGCGACTACGTGCCCGCCGTGATCGCGGCGGCCTGGTTGTTCCTGCATCCGAAGAAATACGGTCTGGAATTTCCCAAGCTCGACACCACGCCCAGCCAGTTCACCCTGGCGCGCGCGACGTCCATCAACGAGCTGACTATTTGCCTGGGTAATGGCGGCAGCCGGGACGGCTGGTTCCGCGTGCTGCGCAATCTCAATCCCCGCTACGAAGCGCAGGCAGTCATTCCCGCCGGCACCGTGATGCGCGCGCCCAAGCGCGCGGCAGCCCTGTACGGCAGGAGTTGCGTGCAGGGGCCGCGCGCGGAACTCGCGCAACAGTTGATGCGCGCGAACAAGGTGTATGTGCCTGCCGGGGATGTGATGGTCGCTTCGACGACTGCGTCCACGCCTGCGCCCGCGCCGGAAAAGAAGAAGCGCGTGCGTGACTATCGGGTCCGTGCCGGCGACAGCCTGTTGGCCATCGCCCGCGAGCACAGCTGCGATGTCACCGTGCTGGCCAAGGAAAACAAGCTGCGCTCGCCTTCGTACCTGATCAAGCCGGGCCAGCGCCTGAAGCTGAAAGGCTGCGAAGGCAGTTGATGCGGAATGTCGGCACCCGAGGGGTGCCGGCGATCATTCCTGCAGCGCGTCCCACCCGGGGCGCGGCGTGAAGCGCGAGCCGTAGCGCGTCGCCAGCAATTCGAGCTTTGCCTTCAGCGACGCGGCGCCCACCGACCGGATGTACTGGATCGGACCACCGCGGAATGGCGCGAAACCGGTGCCGAAGATGACGCCGGCATCGAGCAGGTCGGCGTCGCTGACAACGCCGTCATGCAGGCAGGACACGGCCTCGTTCAACATGGAAAGCACCAGGCGGTCTTCCAGGTCCGTGGGCACCTGGTAGCCCTCCGGCACCGGCGGTTTGATGGCCTTGTCGTTCTCCCACTTGTACAGGCCTTGTCCGTCCTTCTTGCCGCGCTTGCCGGCCTCGACCTTGAAGGCTTCGGGCAGCACCTGACCATGGAAGTCGGCCATGATCTTGCCGACCGACGCCGCAACATCCAGGCCGACCGTGTCCACCAGTTCGATCGGGCCCATCGGCATGCCGAATTTCAGTGCTGCCTTGTCTATCACTGCGCCGGGAATGCCTTCGCTGTAGCACAGGATCGCTTCCTGCATGTAAGGCGCCAGGATGCGGTTGACCAGGAAGCCCGGCGTGCCTGCGACCGGCACCGGCAACTTGTCGATGGCGCGACAGAACGCAGCAAGTCGGCGCTCCATTTCCGGCGCCATGAAGTCGTGCTTCACGATTTCCACCAGCGGCATCATCGCCACCGGATTGAAATAGTGCAGGCCGGCGAAATTCGATTGCTTGCGCAAGTCGGCACGCAGGTCGGTGAGGGGGATCGAGCTGGTATTGGTGACCAGCAAGGCCTCCGGCTTCATCGTTTCCTCGAGCTTCGCGTACAGCGCTCGCTTGGCATCCGCGTTCTCGAAAATCGCTTCGATGACCAGGTCGGCCTTGGCCACGCCGGCGCCTTCCACGTCGGCGACCAGGCGCGCGCTGGTAGCTTCGCGCTTGGCCGGATCCTTCACGCGCTTTTCGAACAGTTTGGCGGCACGGTCCATCGCCGGCTGCACGTACTGCATCTCGCGATCCTGCAAGGTCACGCTGAATCCACGCAGCGCGCACCAGGCGGCGATGTCGCCACCCATCACGCCAGCGCCGACCACGTGCACGTGGCTGATGCCATGGTCCTTGCCGCCCAGGCTTTTCAGGCGGTCCATCAGGAAGAACACGCGCACGAGATTTCGCGCGGTCGGTGTCTTGGCCAGTGCCACCACTGACCTTGCTTCAGCCTTCAGGGCCGCGTGGATCGGCAGCCCGCCACTGCGCTGCCAGGTGGAGATCAGCGAAAACGGGGCAGGGTAGTGTTCCTTGCGCGCCTTGCGTGCAACCTGCTTGACCATTTGCGGCGCAAGTACCTGGCGCGCTGCCCAGGTGTTGGTCGCCCAGGCCAGGGCGCGCTGCTTGAACGGACGGATCGGTCGCCGCTGCAGGATTCCCAGGGCCGCATCGAGCAACATCGCCGGCTCGACCACGCGATCGACCAGGCCGATCGCCCTCGCTGCGGAGGCGGTCAGGTTGCGCTGGGTCAGCATCATGTCGAAGGCCGCGGGCGCGCCGACCAGGCGAGGCAGGCGCACGCTGCCGCCCCAGCCCGGGTAGATGCCCAGCTTCACTTCCGGCAGGCCGATGCGGGTGGATTCGTCGTTGCTCGCCACGCGGTACTTGCAGGCCAGCGCCATCTCGGTGCCGCCGCCCATGCAATGGCCGTGGATGGCGGCCACGGTCGGGCAGCGCAGCTCGGCCAGGCGCTGGTAAACCAGCTGGCCGCGACGGATCCAGTCCTCGACCTGGCCCTTGGCTTCAATTTGTTCAAAGCCCTTGATATCGGCGCCCGGGATGAAGCCGGCCGCCTTGCCCGAGCGGATGACCACGCCCTTGGGCAGGTCGATGGCAATGCGCTCGAGCATCGAGTCGAGCTCGTCTATGACCCCGCGCGAGAGCGCATTCACGCTCTCGTCGGCGCGGTCGAGGGTCAGCACCAGGTAACCGTCGCTGCGGCGGTCGGGTTTCCAGTGGACCAGGCGAAGACCATCGAACATGTTGGTTCCATACGTCGGAGTAGGGGAAGACAGTATCATCCGGTCAGGCCCCGGCCCGGTCAATGTGCCCGGCCGCACGGATGCGTTAAGGTCGCGCCAGCAACGCCGTTGGCGCGGGTTTCCCTTTCCCGGGAACTTTCGCGCCCGGCCCACACTCAATCGAGCGGCCCCACCGGCCGCAGGAGCAGCGGCCCGGATGGGCGAGAACGAACTCGACCTGGAATTGGTCAAACGTGTGCAGCGTGGTGAAAAGGCAGCCTTCGACGTGTTGGTACTCAAATACCAGCACCGGATTGGCGCCGTCATCGGCCGCTTCGTGCCCGACCATGCCGAAGCCCAGGACATCGCCCAGGAAAGTTTCATCCGCGCCTATCGCGCGCTCGCGAACTTTCGCGGCGATAGCCAGTTCTATACATGGCTCTACAGGATCGCCGTGAACACAGCCAAGAACCACCTGGTCGCGATGAAACGCCGCCCGCCCACCTCGGACGTGGAAGCCGAGGACGCCGAACATTTCGGTGGCTCGACGCGCATGCACGACAACGACACGCCGGAACACGAATTGCTGCGCGAGGAAATCGCCCGCGAAGTTTCCGAAACCGTCGCTGCCTTGCCCGAAGAATTGCGCCAGGCCATCACGCTTCGCGAGATGGAAGGCCTGTCATACGAAGAGATCGCCGAAACGATGGATTGCCCCATCGGTACGGTCCGGTCCCGGATTTTCCGCGCACGCGAGGCGATCGACGCCCGCTTGCGCCCACTGATGGATAGCGAGCGAGTGCGACCATGACCGACACGCAGATGACCCTGGCCGAGCAACTTTGTGCCTTGATGGACGGCGAACTGCCCGAGACGCAGGCGCGCTTCCTGCGCAAGCGCCTTGAACACGACGCCGAACTGCGCGAACTCTGGTCGCGCATGCACCTGGCCTCGTCGTGCATGAAGGGACAGCCGGTGATGCCGATGACTGCGGCCATGAGCCTCGCGGTTCGCGATGCGATTTCCGAGCCCGTATCGCCCGGCGGCGGCGCGCGCTCGCCGCTATTGCGCTGGGGCATCGCCGCATCGCTCGCCGTGCTCGCACTGATGATGGCGCCGCGCCTGCTGCAGTCGCCGCAGACGACCGAGGCCAGCCCCATTGCAAGCGCGCAGGCGCCCAGGGCGCTGCCCAGCCCGTCCTCCGCCGACCTGGTGGCGGTGCGCAGGGACGCGGCGGACGCCGCGCCGCAAGCCGCGCCATCCACGCTTGAATCCATCCCGACGGACCACCTCGTCGCCAGCAACGAACCGCAGCCTGCACCCAGCAGCCCGATGCCGCTGGACTCCGAATCACCGGCCGATTTCCCGCTCGCCGATAGTGGCGACAAGCGCAGCTGGCCGCGTTCGCAAGTGTTGGTGGGCAGGAGCGACCCTTCGCTGGAAGCCTATCTCGTGCGCCACAACCAGATGCTCGCCAACGACGGCTTCGGTGGCTTCGTGCCCTACGTGGACGTCGTCGCGCGTGACCCTGCCGCGACGCAGGACAGCGACGAGTCCGCCGCGCCCGCGAGCGCAGGAGCCGATTCGAAGTGAATCGCCGCTTCGTCCTGATCCTGATCGCTCTCGCCACGGCATCGCCGGCCTTCGCCGCCGACCAGAAATCCGCGCCCTCGCGCTGGCTGGACGGCGCCAAGGGCTGGGTAACCGGCTTGTGGAGCAAGGATGCGTCCGACTGGCTCGAGCGCATCGGGCCGGCACTGGTCGAGCTCGATTACCAGGGGCGGCTGGTGATGGTTTCCGGCACCAGCATGGAGACCCTCGATGTCTTCCACGAATATGAAAACGGCCGCGAGCGCATGCGCCTGGTGACGCAGACCGGACCGCATCGCGAAGTGATCCGCGATGACAAGATGGTGATGTGCATCGGCACCGGCATCGACTCGGTCGGTTATGACGCCGATACGGCGGGGCGCTGGAATCCCGCGGGACAATTTGCCGGGGCCAGCAAGCTCGACGAATACAAGGCGCGCCTGGGCAAGACCGGTCGCGTCGCCTCGCGCGACTGCCAGATCGTCGATCTGCAATCGAAAGATGGCTGGCGCTACGGATACCGCCTGTGGCTCGATCGCGAGACCGGACTTCCGCTGCGCATCGCGCTGATCGGCGAGACGGGCAGGGCGCTGGAGCAGATGGCCTTCACGGAAATCCAGGTCGGCCACCGGCCGGACGAGGTGAACCTGCGCCCATCCACGCAGCAAGGCCTGCAACGCGTGCAGACCCTGGGCGCGGGCAAGCAGGCCGATCCGGGTTGGCGCGTGCTGTCACCGCCGCCGGGTTTTTCGCTGCGCTCGGGCCGCAAGCTCGGCGAATCGGTGCAACTCCTGTACAGCGACGGCCTGGCCAGTGTGTCCGTCTACATCGAGCCCATGGCTGCCGGGCAGCGCGGTGAATCGGCGATGCGACGCGGCGCGGTGAACGTGCATTCCCTCTGGCAGGACGGTCGCCGCGTGGTCGCGATCGGCAAAGTGCCCGCCGCCACGGTGGACTACTTCGCGCGCAACACCCAGGCCGTCGGGGCCAAGGCTTCGGTATCGCGATGACCCGATTGGTCCCGATGTCGCCGGGAACTTTTTCCAGCGCGCCGGGATCATAAGCAGGCACGGCCGGATCGGCCGATTTTCCAACCAACCAGCAAACTTCCAGCAAGAAGACGCCATGAAAACCCTTCCTCGAATCGCAGTCGCTTTTTCGACCGTTGGCCTGGCGGGCCTGATCTTCATCCAGATGCACGACACGGCGAACGCCACGCCCGGCTCCGGCGGCCAGGCGCTGGTCGCGCAAACCGTCAGCACCACTGCGGCGCCGCCGCTGGTCAACCTTCCCGATTTCTCGCGACTTGTGGACCAAGCCGGTCCTGCAGTGGTCAACATCGAATCGATCATGGGCAAGGCCAACGCCGGCCGCACCCTCCAGTTCGGTCCCGGCGCCGGTGAGGATTCACCGCAAGCGCCCGGCCAGGAGGAGATGCCCGAATTCTTCCGCCGCTTCTTCGACCAGCCTGGCAGCCCGGGCAGGCCGATGCCCCAGCAGCCGCGTGGCGGCACGTCCTTCGGCAGTGGGTTCATCATCTCGGCTGACGGTTTCGTGTTGACCAATCACCACGTCATCGATGGCGCGAGCGAAGTCATCGTGCACCTGGCCGATCGCCGCGAGTTGAAGGCCAAGGTGATCGGCAGCGATCCCAATTCCGATATCGCAGTGCTCAAGATCGAAGCCCGGAACCTGCCGGTACTGCGCCTGAGCGACTCGCGCAACCTCAAGCCCGGGCAGTGGGTGCTGGCGATCGGTTCTCCGTTCGGGTTCGATCATTCGGTGACCGCTGGCGTGGTCAGCGGCCTGGGCCGGCCGAGCATGGACAATGCCCAGCGCTACGTGCCCTTCATCCAGACCGATGTCGCGATCAACCGCGGTAACTCGGGCGGCCCGCTGCTCAACACCAGTGGCGAAGTGGTCGGCATCAATTCCCAGATCTTCAGCAATTCCGGCGGCTACATGGGCGTCAGCTTCGCGATCCCGATCGAGGTCGCGATGAACTCCGTCCGCCAGATCCAGAAGACCGGCAAGGTAGCGCGCGGCCAGTTGGGTGTGCAGGTGGGCGACGTGCAACGCGAGCAGATGGAAGAATTGGGCCTGACCCGGGCCGGCGGCGCCTTCGTTGGCGCCGTGCAGAACGACAGCGCCGCTGCGAAGGCAGGCATCCGGGCCGGCGACGTGATCGTCGCCTTCAACGGCAAGGAGATCGTCAGTTCCTCCGACCTGCCGCCGCTGGTCGGCGCGATGCCGCCCGGCAGCCGCGCCAACGTCCAGCTGCTGCGCGATGGCAAGAACCTGGATGTGGTGGTGGTGCTGAGCCCGCTGGACGAGTCGGTCGCCTCCAACGACCGCACCGAGCCACGGGCCACGCCCTCGCCAGGTGCCGACCTGAATCGGGTGGGCATTGTTGTTGCGGAAATCGATCCGGCCACGCGCTCGCGGCTCGGCCTGAAGGTTGGCGAAGGCGTGCGGATAAGCCGCGTAGCCAGCCTGGCCGCCCGCCAGGCCGGCCTGACCCCTGGGGACGTGATCCTGCAGGTGGGCAAGACCAACGTCGGCAGCGCGGCCCAGTTCGAGTCCGCGATCAAGGGCTTCAAGCCGGGCGATCGCGTGCGGCTGTTGGTGCGCAACGAGCAGAGCACCGGGCTGGTGACCATTCCGGCTTCATGAGGGTCTAGGCGGCAGATCCCCGGCCAGCCTGTTCAGGGCAGGCTGTGTCCGGGGGCCTGTGCGATAATGCCGTGTTCACATCGACAGACGGCCTCGCGCCGCCCCCATGCAGCACATCCGAAACTTTTCAATCATCGCCCACGTCGACCACGGCAAATCAACGCTCGCTGACCGGATCATCCAGATCTGCGGCGGCCTCGAGGCCCGGGAAATGGAAGCGCAGGTCCTCGATTCCAATCCGATCGAGCGCGAGCGCGGCATCACCATCAAGGCCCAGTCGGTCTCCTTGCCCTATACGGCGAAGGACGGCCAGGTCTACCAGCTGAACTTCATCGACACACCCGGCCACGTGGACTTCAGTTATGAAGTTTCGCGATCGCTCGCTGCCTGCGAAGGCGCGCTGCTGGTGGTGGACGCGGCGCAAGGCGTCGAGGCGCAATCGGTCGCCAACTGCTACACGGCCGTCGAGCAAGGCCTGGAGGTCGTGCCGGTCATCAACAAGATCGACCTGCCGACGGCCGACGTTGAAAAGGTGAAGAAGGAAATCGAGGCCGTGATCGGCATCCACGCCGACGACGCGGTCGCCATCAGCGCCAAGACCGGCCTGGGCGTGATCGACGTGCTCGAGGCGATCGTGCACCGGATCCCGGCGCCGACGCCGCGCGGCAGCGACAAGCTGCAGGCGCTGATCATCGATTCGTGGTTCGACAATTACCTCGGCGTGGTTTCGCTGGTGCGCGTGATGCAGGGCGAAATCAAGCCCGGCGACAAGATCCTGGTGATGACCACTGGCCGTGTGCACCAAGTCGATGCGGTGGGCGTATTCACGCCCAAGCGCAAGGAGTTGGCCAAGCTTGGCGCCGGTGAAGTGGGCTGGCTGAATGCCTCGATCAAGGACGTGCATGGCGCGCCGGTCGGCGACACGCTGACGCTCGCCAGCAATCCGGCGACCGAAGCGCTACCGGGCTTCCAGAAGATGCAGTCGCGCGTTTTCGCCGGCTTGTTCCCGGTCGATGCCGAGGATTACACGGCCCTGCGCGAGGCGCTCGACAAGCTCAAGCTCAACGACGCAGCGCTGAATTTCGAGCCGGAAAGCTCCGAGGCGATGGGCTTCGGCTTCCGCTGCGGGTTCCTGGGCATGCTGCACATGGAGATCGTGCAGGAGCGCCTGGAGCGCGAGTACGACCTGAACCTGATCAGCACCGCGCCGACGGTGATCTACGAAGTGCTCAAGACCGACGGCAGCATCCTGCCGCTGGACAACCCGGCCAAGCTGCCGTCGCTCAACATGATCCAGGAAATTCGCGAGCCGATCATCCACGCGACCATCCTGACTCCGCCCGATTACGTCGGCGCGGTTATCAAGCTGTGCGAGGAAAAGCGCGGTTCGCAGCAGAGCATCAACTACCTCGGCAGCCAGGTGCAGATCAATTACGAACTGCCGATGGCCGAAGTGGTGATGGACTTCTTCGACAAGCTCAAGTCGGTGTCGCGTGGTTATGCCTCGCTCGACTACCACTTCCTTCGCTTCGAGGCCGGTCCGTTCGTGCGCGTGGATGTGCTGATCAACGGCGATCGCGTGGATGCGATGTCCATGATCCTGCACCGTGCCCATTCCGACCGCCGCGGCCGCGAGCTGTGCGAGAAGATGAAGGACCTGATTCCGCGGCAGATGTTCGACGTGGCCATCCAGGCTGCGGTCGGCGCGCAGGTCATCGCGCGCTCGACGGTGAAGGCCATGCGCAAGAACGTGCTGGCCAAGTGCTACGGCGGCGACGCCACGCGCAAGAAGAAGCTGCTCGAGAAGCAGAAGAAAGGCAAGAAGCGCATGAAGCAGTTCGGCAAGGTCGAGATTCCGCAGGAAGCCTTCCTTGCCGTGCTGCAGAGCGACAGCAAATAATCAACGCAGCCAGGATGGACGCCCGTGAAACTTGATTTCGCCCTGATTCTGACCGTGCTGTCCGCCCTCACCGGGATGGTGTGGCTGGCCGATCGCCTGTTCTTCGCCAAGCACCGCACGATGATGGTGAAGGACGGCGAAGAAGTCGCCGAGCCGGTGATCGTGGATTACTCGCGTTCCCTGTTCCCGGTGCTGTTCTTCGTGCTGGTGCTGCGTTCGTTCCTGGCCGAGCCCTTCCGTATCCCGTCCGAGTCGATGATGCCGAACCTGCTGGTCGGCGATTTCATCCTGGTCAACAAATACGACTACGGCCTGCGCGTGCCGGTGATCAACCGCAAGTTCATCGCCAACGGCGAGCCCAAGCGCGGCGACGTGGCGGTGTTCCGATTCCCCGGCCGCGACGTGGGCGACCCGGAAACCGGCACCGACTACATCAAGCGCATCGTCGGCCTGCCGGGCGACACCGTGGAAGTTTCCGAAGACCGCGTCACCATCAATGGCGAACCGGTCGCCTACCAGACCGACGGCGTGTTCGTCGGCACCGGTTCGGCGCTGGACAACAGCGGTACGGATGTCGTGACCGAGCAGCTTCCGGGCCGCCCGCACACCATCCTGGACTTGCCTGGCAGCCCCTTCCTGCCCGGTCGCTGGGTGGTGCCTGAAGGCCAGTATTTCGCCATGGGCGACAACCGCGACCACAGCGCCGACAGCCGGGATTGGGGCTTCGTCCCCGAGGAAAACCTGGTCGGGCGCGCTATGATCATCTGGCTTAACTGCGAAGGCTGGCTCTGTTCGAATGGCTTCGACTATTCCAGAATCGGCGATACCATCAACTGAACGCGGCCCCGCGGGCGGGCCGAGCCACGATAGCAGCCAAGGGGAAAGTCATGAACGTCGTCGCCAGCAAGCGCAAGCAAAGCGGAATCACGCTCGTCGGTTTCATCATCGTCATGGTGGTGGCTGGCTTCTTTGCCTACATGGGCATGATCCTGGGGCCGGCCTACAGCGAGTACTACGGCGTCGTGAAGGCAGTCAACTTCGTCGCTGGCGAAGCCACGCCCAACACCACCGACTTCGAGTCGCTGCGAAAGGGCCTCGATCGCCAATTCAACGTTGGCTACGTCGAGTCGGTCACCGGCAAGGACGCAAAACTCATTCGCGACAAGACCGGCAACATCCTGTCCATGACCTACGAAGTGCGCAAGCCCTTCCTCTACAACATTGACTTCGTGGTCAAGTTCTCCCACGCCCAGCCTTTGGGAAGCAAGACTGCCGGTGACTGATAGTTTCGGTCATCCGTTTCGCGACCCCGGCCTGTTGCGGCAGGCGCTTCGCCACCGCAGCGCCGGGGTTCCGCACAACGAGCGCATGGAATTCCTTGGCGATGCGTTGGTGAACCTGATTGTCGCCGAGGCCCTGCACGATCGCTGGCCCAAGGCCGATGAAGGCGCGCTCACCCGGGCTCGCGCCAGCCTGGTCCGTGAATCCACCCTCGCTACCATCGCCCGTAGCCTGGGGCTGGGCGACCGGCTGGAACTCGGTACGGGCGAGCTGAAGACCGGCGGGCACCGTCGCGACTCGATCCTGGCCGATGCCCTGGAGGCGCTGGTCGGCGCGATCCACCTCGATGCCGGCTTCGAGGCCTGCCGCGAACGCGTCTTGCCCTGGTTCGAGCCGCTGATCGACCAGTTGCCCATCGGCAAGGTCGAGAAGGATGCCAAGACCCGGCTGCAGGAATGGCTGCAGGCCCGGCAGTCGCCTCGGCCCGACTACACCCTGATAGATGCCTCCGGCGAGGAACACGCGCGCACCTTCCGCGTGTCCTGCCGCGTGGGCGAACCTGAAACCGAAGCGACCGGCGAGGGCAGTTCGATGCGCTCGGCCGAACAGGCGGCCGCAGCCGCCGTGCTTGACCAACTGGAGTTGATCCGATGACTGCCGCCCCCTACCGTGCCGGCACCATCGCGGTGGTCGGCCGACCCAACGTCGGCAAGTCCACGCTGATCAATTCCCTGGTGGGCGCGAAGGTGAGCATCGTCTCGCCGCGTCCGCAAACCACGCGGCACCGCCTGCTTGGCATCGCCACCTTCCCGGAAGGCCAGTTGATGCTGGTGGACACGCCCGGCATCCACGGCAACCAGAAGCGCGCGATGAACCGCTACATGAATCGCGCCGCGCGCGGCGCCGTGTCCGACGTGGACGCCGCGATCCTGATGATCGAAGCCGGTCGCTGGGTGGAAGACGATGCACTGGCCTATTCGGCATTGAAGGAATCGGGCGTGCCTTGCGTGCTGGTCATCAACAAGGTCGACAAGATTCCCGACAAGACCAAATTGTTTCCCTTCATTGCGGAGGTCACGACGGGGCGCGAATTCGCGTCCGTGCACCTGATATCGGCGATGAAGCGCAAGGGCACCGAAGTGCTGGTGAAGGACCTCATCGCCATGGTTCCGGAGAGCGATCCGCATTACGGCGACGATGAGATTACCGACAAAAGCCAACGGTTCCTCGCGGCCGAACTGGTGCGCGAGCAATTGATGCTGCGCCTCGGCGACGAGCTGCCGTATTCG
The DNA here is from genome assembly GCA_001801685.1 of Gammaproteobacteria bacterium RIFCSPHIGHO2_12_FULL_63_22. Taxonomy (GTDB): domain Bacteria; phylum Pseudomonadota; class Gammaproteobacteria; order Xanthomonadales; family Xanthomonadaceae; genus Arenimonas. Next base: position 130,013 of record MGYJ01000078.1, read on the forward strand.
GCCACGGTCGAGATCGAGAAGTTCGAGGAAGACGGTGCGTTGCTGCGCATTGCCGCCGTGATCTGGCTGGAACGCGAAAGCCAGAAGCCCATCGTCATCGGCAAGGGCGGCGAGCGCATGAAGGCGATCTCCACCGGCGCGCGGTTGGGCATGGAGCGACTGTTCGACCGGAAGGTCTTCCTGGAAACCTGGTGTCGCGTCCGCGAAGGCTGGTCCGACGACGAAGCCGCGCTCAGCCGTTTCGGATACAGCGAATAAGGAAGCGCGCCGATGCGCGTCCTGGGACAGCAGGCTTTCGTATTGCATGCGCGGCCCTGGCGCGAAACCAGCCTGATCGTTGAACTGCTGACCATGGAACACGGCCGGGTCGGCGTGGTGGCGCGCGGCTTGAACACACCGAAACGGCACACTCTGAAGGCCGCATTGCAGCCCCTGCAATACATCCGCGTGGATTACCTGCCGCGTGGCGAGTTGGCCCGATTGATACAGGCCGAAGCGCTCGACGTCGCGCCGGCGCTGACGGGCGATCGGCTGATGGCCGCCTTCTACGTCAACGAATTGCTGCTCAAGCTCACGCCGCGCAACGATGCCGCGCCGGCCCTGTTCGAATTGTATGGCCGGGTGCGCGGCGAGTTCGCCGACGCCAGGCGCCTGGCCTGGAACCTGCGCCGCTTCGAACGCGACCTGCTCGATGCCCTGGGCGTCGGCCTGCCCTGGGACCAGACGGCGGAAGGCGAGAGCGTGCTGGCCGAGCGCCGTTATCGACTCGACCCGGAAGTCGGCCCGGTGCCGGACGTGCGCCGCGCCGGCGACAGCATCGCCGGCGAAACCTTGCTGAGCCTGGCGGCCGACCAGATGCCCTCGTCGGAAGGGTTGGCGGAGTTGCGCCGGGCACTGCGGGTCGTGTTGTCGGCGCAGTTGGGTTCAACCGGCTTGCGGTCCTGGGGCTTGCTCGATGAATTGGCCCAGGTGCGACCGCGGCCTCAGGACTGATCGTCCTTCCACGCCAGCGCGTCCTGCGCGGCGAACTCGAACAGCTGTCCCAATTGCGCATCGAGGGGCGATTGCGCGAGTGCGTCCACGGCGCGGCCCAGTCGCGCGGCGCCGACGAAACCACAACTGGCCTTCAATTTGTGCAGCACCGCCTGCGCGGCCGGCGGGTTTCCCGCGCTGCGCGCGCGCTGCAATTCATCGGCCAGGGCAGGCAATTCCGCCTGGAACAGACTGCGCAGTTTCAGCAACGCGGCCCGGTCGCCGCCAATCGCCGACAAGGCCTGCTGCTCGTCCCAGACCGGCAGCTTTCCGGGCGAAGGTTCACGGATTCCCTGCGGCGCGTGCCCAACCAGGCGTCGCACCGTGGCGCAAAGCAAGGCCACCGACACCGGCTTGCACAACACTTCGACGAAGCCTGCCTCGCACAATGCATCGAGTTCTTCGCGGGCCGTGCTGGCGGTGACGGCCAGTGCCGTCGTGCCAGCGATCGATCGCAGCGCGCGCAGGCAATCGATGCCGTCACCGTCAGGCAAATGCGCGTCCACGATCCACAAGTCGTGGCGATGAAGCCGGGCGAGCACGATCGCGCTCGCGATGTCGCTGGTCGAATCGACGAGGGCCGGAACACTGCCGAGCGCATCTTCCAGGAAGCTCCGGCTGATCGGATCGTCCTCGACCAGCAACAGTCGCACCGGCGTTACGGGAAAGCTCATGAAGTGCCCATCGCAAACGGTTTATGCTTGCAGCATGCGCATGGCCGCCGTTTCCATCAAGCTTTGCCTGCTGCTCGCAGTTTGTGCGGCGTGCGCGGTTTGCGCGATTTCGCCCGTGCGGGCCGAGGTGCTGACAGCGCGCATCGCATCCATCAACACCGGCGCGGGCAGCTTGAAGGACGTGCAGGTCAGCCTCGATTGGCCGCGGGGTGCGGCCCAGGGCAGGCTGAGCCTCAAGGCGGCCTCGCTCGATTTTCCCTCCTTGTCCTACGACGCCAGCCAGCTCAGCTGGCAGTGTCCCTTGCTGCGTGCCGCCAATGACGGCTGGAAATGCGATGGCGTGGTGCAGGCGCGCGGCTCGAAGCCGCAGAAGCTGGCCATCGAGTTTTCTCCCGATGCAACAGTTGCACGACTCGCCATCGGCAACAGCCGCATCGAATATCGCAGTCCGCCCGCGCTGTCCGATCGCCATCGCGTGCAACTCGAACGCGTGCCGGTCGCCTGGCTGGGCGCGTTCCTGCGAGGCTTGTGGGCGGAAGGAAAATGGACCAGCGGCCAGCTGGGTGGCAGCGTGGATGTGATCAGCCCGGACCAGGGCGCCTTCGAGGTGCGCACCGACTTGCAACTGGCCGACGTCGGGCTCGAAACACCGGACGGCTTGCTCGCTGCGGCGTCAATGAAGGGCAGGTTGCAGATTGCCTATCGCGAGCTGTCCGGCGCGCGCAGCGTGGACGCACGCGTCACCACCCGTGGCGGCGAACTGCTGTTCGACAGCTTGTATACGAAATTTCCATCCAGCCCGGTGCTGATCCACGTGCTCGCCCAACAGGCGCCCAAGGGCTTGTGGAAACTTCCCGACATCGAATGGCAGGACCCCGGCGTGTTGATGGCGAAGGGAAGCGCGACGCTGGACGCGCAGTCTTCGGTGTCCGACCTGTCGATGCAGCTCGATTTCGGAAACCTGGGCACCGCGCGCGACCGCTACCTGAGCGGATTCCTCGCACCGGCCGGATTCTCTGATCTGTTGCTCACCGGTGGCATGAAGGCCGAGCTGCAGATGCGCGCAGGACAGTTGGCAGGATTCGAAGCGACGATGCGACAGGTCAATGCGGTGGACACCAAGGCGCGTTTCACGCTGGCGGGAATCGACGGCGACTTGCGCTGGACACGCGCAGGCGCGCCCGTGGCGAGCCGCGTCGGCTGGCACGACGGCGCCATTTTCGGCATCGGCCTGGGCGCTGCCGATTTCCGTTTCAGCAGTGCCAACGGCGAACTCGTGCTGGGACCGGAAGTCGTGATTCAAGCGCTGAACGGAAAGCTGGTGCTCGATCAGCTTCGTTGGCAAGCGCCGGCTGGCGAGGCTGGCGCGCGATTCCAGTTCGGCCTGGGCATGCGGGAGCTCGACCTGGCCAGCCTGTCGCAACGCCTGGGTTGGCCGGCATTCACCGGCACCATCAGCGGCAAGATTCCGTCTGCGCGATTCCAGGACGACCTGCTGACCCTGGACGGCGGCCTGCAGATGAACCTCTTTGGCGGCAACATCAACCTGGCCAAGCTGTCCATGGAACGGCCGTTCGGCGTCGCGCCCACCCTGTCGGCGGACGTCGTCATCCAGGACATCGACCTCGAACCGATGACCAAGGTCTTTGGCTTTGGCGCGATTACAGGCCGCCTGGATGGCCGCATCGACGACCTGCGCCTGGTGGACTGGTCGCCGGTAGCATTCGATGCGCGGCTGGAAACCGATCGCGACTGGAAGGGCAAGCGTCGCATCAGCCAGCGCGCCGTCAATGACATCTCCAGCGTCGGCGGCAGCGGCCTGGCCGGCAGCCTGCAGACCAAGGTATTGAAGGTGTTCGACGACTTCGGCTACGCCCGCATCGGCCTGGGCTGCAAGTTGAAGGACAATGTCTGCACGATGGAAGGCATCGGTTCAGCCGGCGACGGCTATATCATCGTCGAAGGGGCCGGTCTTCCACGGATCCAGGTGGTCGGGTTCCGGCGTCGGGTCGATTGGCCCACGCTGGTAGCGCGACTGCAGGCTGCCACCAGCGGCCAGGCCCCCGTCATCCAATAGGAGATTCCAGATGCGCAAGTTGTTGTCCCCCCTGCTTTTCGCCAGCGCGATGGTGCTCGCCGCCTGCGTCACCATCAACGTGTATTTTCCCGCCGCCGAAGCGCAGGAAGCCGCGGCTGAATTCGTCGAAAAGGTCATCGGCGATGACCCGGCGCAGACGCAGCCGGCGCCGGTGAAGCCGCCCCAGGCGTTCCGCCTTCCGCGGTTCAACCCGATGTCGCTGTTCATCAGTGACGCGCAGGCGCAATCGGTGGACATCACCATCCGCACTCCGGCCATCCAGGCCATCCAGGACCGCATGGCGGCGCGCTTCAAGTCTTCGCTCGAAGTCCATTTCGACAGCGGCGCGCTCGGTTTCGGCAACGACGGCCTGATCGTCGTGCGCGATGCCAGCAAGGTCGCGTTGAAGGATCGCGTTGGTGTGAACCAGCTGGTCGCCGAGGACAATCGCGACCGCAAGGCTGTTTACCGTGAAATCGCGGTAGCGAACGGCCACCCGGAATGGGAAGACCAGATCCGCGAAACCTTCGCGCGCCAATGGGTCGCCAGCGCGCACAAGGGCTGGGCCTACCAGGCCGAAGACGGGACCTGGAAGCAGAAATAAGCCAGCCAGGGCCCGAGCGGCCCGACATGGATTAACCCCGGGGGCCGCGGATTTGAGACAATCCGCGGCCCTTTTTGATTGCAGAAACCCGTGGCCCGATCCCGCACCAAGATCAATCGCGAATTCGAACTCGACATCACCGACCTGCTGCACGACGGTCGTGGCGTCGGGCGACTCGACGGCAAGGCCGTGTTCGTCACCGGCGCATTGCCGGGCGAGACGGTCAGGGTCAAGCAGACCGGCCGCAATCGCAACTTCGATGAAGGCGAAACGATCGAGGTATTGAAGGCGTCACCGGACCGCGTGCAGCCGCGCTGCCCGCACTTCGGCGTCTGCGCCGGCTGCGTGCTGCAACACCTCGACCAGGACAAGCAGATCGCCGCCAAGCAGCACGTGCTGGAAGAAAACCTGGCGCGCATCGGCCACGTGCAGCCGGGCCGCATGCTGGAACCGCTGGTGGACGCGGCCTGGGGCTATCGGCGCAAGGGCCGTTTCTCGGTGCGCTTCGTCGAGAAGAAGGATCGCATCGTCATCGGCTTTCGCGAATTGAATCCGCGCTTCGTCGCCGAACTGGGCGAGTGCCACACCATCCTGCCGGAACTGGGCATGCGAATTCCGGAACTGGCCGCCGTGGTCGAAAGCCTCGATGCAAAGCGCAGCATCCCGCAGATCGAGTTCATCGCTGGCGACGGACCGGTCGCGCTGGTATTCCGCCATCTCGAGCCGCTGGGCGACGCCGACGTGGATCGCCTGCGCGAATTTGCCAAGTCGAGTGGATTCGCCGTGCTGTTGCAGCCCGGCGGCGTGGATTCGGTGCAGCCATTGTGGCCGGAGCAACTCGCCCTCGAATTCCCTATTCCCGCGTTCGATCTCAGCCTGGCCTTCCGGCCGCTGGACTTCATCCAGGTCAATGCCGGGCTCAACCAGAAGATGATTGCCCGGGCGCTGGAGTTGCTCGATCCGCAACCGGCCGACCGGGTACTCGACTTGTTCTGCGGCCTGGGCAACTTCACCCTGCCGCTGGCGCGCCGCGCGGGGCAGGTGGTAGGCGTGGAGGGCGATGCCGGCCTGATTGCCCGCGCGCGCGAGAATGCCGTCCGCAACGGCCTGGCCAACGTCGAGTTCCACGCCGCCGACCTGGCCAAGGACCTCGCTTCCGAGCCGTGGATGAAGCTCGGCTTCGACAAGTTGCTGATCGACCCGCCGCGCGCCGGCGCCGCCGAGGTCCTCGCGCAATTGCCCCTGAAGGACATCCGCCGAATCGTCTATGTGTCCTGCCACCCCGGTTCGCTGGCGCGCGACGCCGGCTTCCTGGTTACCGAACGTGGCTATCGCCTGGTGGCTGCCGGCGCGATGGACATGTTCCCGCAGACCGCGCACGTCGAATCCATCGCCCTGTTCGAGAAGTGAACGGAAACCGGCGGCATCACGCGTCCGGGGCTGGCTGGCCCATGGGCGGTATTACAATCGGAAACTGGCCCGTCTTGGCGGGCACCCTGACGGAGACTTGCGGATGTTGGTGATTGGAATCGCTGGAAAGGAACTGGCCCCGCACGAAGGCGAGTGGTTGCAGCATCCTGGTTGCGCCGGCGTCATCCTGTTCAGCCGCAACTTCGAGTCGCGCTCTCAGGTGGCGGAATTGACTGAATCCATCCGCGCCGCCGCGCCGCGCCCGCAACTTATCTGCGTGGACCAGGAGGGCGGTCGCGTGCAGCGCTTCCGCGATGGCTACGCCGACTTGCCGCCGTTGGAGAATTTCGGCGCGCTGTACCTGCGCGATCCGGACGCGGCGATGAAACTCGCCGAAGAACACGCCTGGTTGATGGCCAGCGAAATCCGCGCCACCGGCGTGGACCTGAGTTTCGCACCGGTAGTCGATCTCGGCCGTGGCAATCTCGCCATCGGCAACCGCGCCTTCCATGCGGAACCTGCCATCGTTGGCGAGCTTACTCGCGCCTATGTGCGCGGCATGCATTCGGCCGGCATGGCTGCCACGCTCAAGCATTTCCCGGGCCACGGTTCGGTCCTGGAAGACACGCACTTCGATGAAGCCATCGATCCGCGTCCACTCGATGTGTTGCGGCAGGAAGACCTGCTGCCTTTCGTGGCCGGCATCGATGCCGGCGCCGACGCGGTGATGATGGCGCACGTTATCTATCCTGCGGTCGCACCGGAACCGGCGGGTTATTCGCCGCGCTGGATGAATGAGATCCTGCGCGGCGAGATGGGCTTTCGGGGCGTGATCTTCAGTGACGACATCGGCATGGCTGCGGCGGAATCGGCGGGTGGCGTCGCCGCCCGCATCGACGCGCACCTCGATGCCGGCTGCGATGTCGTGCTGGTCTGTCCGCCGGTGCTGGTGGCTGATTCGCTGGCAGCGATGGACCGCCGGCCCACCTCGAATACGGCGACCCTGGTTTCGCTGATGGGGCGGGGCTTCTGCGGCTGGGACGGCCTGCTGGCCGAGGCGCGTTACGATGGTGCACGCGCCGCCCTGGGCGGCCCCGACTTCAAGGTAGGCTGAGATGACCAACGACCTCGCGACTGCGCTGAAGGATTCAGACTGCCTGTTCGAAGAAATCCAGATCGAGGTCGCCATCGCGCGGATCGCAGTGGAGATCCGCGAGGATTACGCCGGCACGCGTCCGCTCTACCTGACCCTCATGCACGGCGGCATGCTGTTTTCTTCGCGGCTGTCGCTCGAACTGGGTTTCGACGTGGAATTCGACTATCTGCACGCCACGCGTTATCGCGGCGCGCTAACCGGCTCCGGCCTGGCTTGGCTGCATCGCCCGGCCACGCCGCTGGAAGGTCGCCGCGTGATCATCGCCGATGACATCCTCGATGAGGGACACACTCTGAAGGCCGTGCGCGACTGGTGCGAAGACCAGGGCGCCGCGGACGTCCGCATCGCGGTGATGTGCGTCAAGAACCATGACCGTCGCGTGGAAGGCATCGACGCCGATTACATCGCGCTGGAAGTACCCGATCGCTACGTCTATGGCTATGGCATGGACTACTACGAGCAAGGCCGCAACCTGCCAGGCATCTATGCCCTTGGCCATTGACCTCGCGATCATCGGCGGCACCGGCCTGTACAAGCTGGCCGCGATGGAATCGGTGGAGACACTGGAAGGCGACACCGTGTTCGGAACACCGTCGGCGCCGGTGCGCGTCGGCCTCATCGCCGGGCGTCGGGTGGCCTTCATGGCGCGCCACGGCGAGGGCCATTCGGTGCCGCCGCACCAGGTCAACTATCGCGCCAACCTGCGTCGCCTCGTCGACCTGGGCGTCAAGCGGGTGCTTGCCATCAATGCCGTCGGCGGCATCACGCCCGCCTGCGGTCCGCGCGTCATCGCGGTTCCCGACCAGATCATCGACTACACCTGGGGTCGCATCAGCACCATCTGCGAAGAGCCCGGCACGCCGGTGCTGCACGTGGATTTTGGCGAGCCGTACACGCCCTCGCTGCGCGCCGCAGTCCTTCGCGCCGCCGTCGATGCCGGCGTACAGGTGCTGGATGGCGGCTGCTACGGCGCCACGCAGGGCCCGCGCCTGGAAACCCGCGCCGAAATCGCCCGCATGCGTCGCGACGGCTGCGACCTGGTCGGCATGACCGGCATGCCCGAGGCCGGCCTGGCCCGCGAAATGGAACTCGACTACGCCTGCCTCGCACTGGTGGCCAACTGGGCGGCCGGCTGCGGCGTGGAAGCGCTGGGCGCGCCAGCCCCGGAGATCACCCTGGACGAAGTGCTGGCCAACGTGGAGGCGGCCACGGCCGACCTGCCGCGCCTGCTGGAAGCCTTGTTGAGCCAGTAGGCGGCCGGTGATTGTCAAGCCGAGGGTTGCTTGTACATAATCGGGCCGCGCACGCGACCGATGTCACCCTGAGGCCGTCGCACTCCGCCGCGCAGGACGCGCAAGTGCCGCGGGAGGCAGGACGCCGGGAGTGCCCGTCCGTCCGCTATCGAGGTAGTACATGAGCAACGGCACCGTAAAGTGGTTCAACGACGCCAAGGGCTTTGGCTTCATTTCGCCGGAAGACGGCAGCGAAGACATCTTCGTGCATTTTTCGGCAATCGCGTCCACCGGCTTTCGCTCCCTGAAGGAAGGCCAGGCCGTGAGTTTTGAAGTTGTGCAGGGTCCGAAGGGCAAGCAGGCAGCAAACGTTTCGCCCGTCTGAAAGATCAGTCGCCCATGCAATGCGAAAGCCCCGCTTCGGCGGGGCTTTTTTTCGCCTGCGTCGCGGGCCTCGACGGTCTAGCTGAGGATTCGTGCGGGCAGCATGAACAAGGACCGCACCAGCGCGATCATGCCCTCGAACACCACGCCCACGATCCGGAACGGAATCGAAATCAGCCACACGATCGGCGCAAGCACGAGCACCAGCAGGGCCAGCGGCCAGGCCAGCACGAACAGGATGCACCAGCAGGTGAACAGCAGCAGGGTCTTCATGGTTTGCGCTCCAGGCCCAGGGGTGGCCTCGACGCCATGCTAGCGCCTCGTGGGCCGGCTGCCAGTGCAGGAGGTAATGCCCGGGTTCACGGTGCGTGTACGGCCCGGGCGGTGAAATCGCGGCATGAAAACCCTTCTCATCACCGGCGCCAGCAGCGGCGTCGCCCAGGGCATTGCCCGCGAGCTGGCCGCCCAGGGTTGGCAGGTTGCGCGGGTATGCCGCGACATTTCCCGGCTCGATGGCGACAGCTCCGACTCGCTGGCAGCAGACGTGTCCACCGAGGCTGGTGCGCAGCAGGCCATCGAGTTTGCGAGGGCGCGTTTTGGTGGGCTGCCCGGCGCGGTGGCCAACTGCGCAGGCAGTTCGCTGATCGCGCCCATCGGCCGGACCAGCGAAGCGCAGTATCGTGCGGTGATGGCCGCCAACCTCGATACCGCGTTCTTCGTTTCCCGCGCTTATGCCACGGCGCTTGCTTCGGCGAAGCAGGGTGGTTCGCTGCTGCTGTTTTCTTCCGTGGTCGCGGCGACTGGGGTGGCCAACCACGCGGCCATCGCGGCAGCGAAAGGCGGGATTGAATCGCTGACCCGTTCGCTGGCCGCCGATTTTTCCGGCATCGGCCTGCGCGTCAACTGCATCGCCCCTGGCCTGATGCGCACACCGATGACGACGCGCATGCTCGCCAATGACGCATCGGTGAAACAGGTTTCTGCGCAATATCCGCTCGGCCGCCACGGCGAAGTCGCCGATGCCGCCGCGCTTGCCGCTTTCCTGCTGTCCGATGCCGCGGGCTGGATCACCGGCCAGGTCATCGGCCTCGATGGCGGTTTCTCGGCGGTACGTCCCTACGTGAAGGCGGTCTGATGTCGCAGGCCATCGTCTGGTTCCGCCGTGACCTGCGGCTGGCCGACAATCCTGCGTTGCAGGCGGCGTTGGACGCCGGCCATGCGCCGATTCCGCTGTACGTGCATGCGCCGGAAGAGGACGCGCCGTGGCAGCCGGGTGGCGCGTCCTGCACCTGGCTTGCCCGCTCGCTTCGCTCGCTCGACGCCGATCTGCGCAAGCTCGGATCCCGACTGGTGATCCGCAGCGGTAGCAGCCTGGCCGAGATCGAAAAGGTCCTCGATGAAACCGGCGCCGAAGCCGTCTACTGGAATCGACTCTACGAACCCACGCCCATCGCGCGCGACACGCGGGTGAAAGATGCGCTGAAGTCGCGCGGGCTGCATGTTGAAAGCAGCAATGCCGCGCTGCTCGTGGAACCGTGGACCATCGCGACCCTCGGTGGCGAGCCGTATCGAGTGTTCACTCCCTTCTGGAAGAACGCCAGCGCGCGCGTCGCCGGACAGCAGGCCATGGCGCGGCCTGCGTCCCTGCCGCGGATTCCCGATGACGTTGAAAGCCTGGCCGTGGACGAGCTCGGCCTCGAACCGACCGTCCCCTGGGACAAGGCATTCTGGACCGACTGGCAACCCGGTGAAGCCGGTGCCGCGGACTTGCTGGAGGCTTTCGTCGAGGGCGCATCGCACGGCTACAAGGAACAACGGAATTTTCCTGATCGCATCGGCACGTCGCGCCTGTCGCCGCACCTGCACTTCGGCGAGATCTCGCCTCGGCAGATCGCGCGGCAGGTCATCGATGCGCGCAAACCGGCGATTCCCGAAACCGATCTCGGCCACTACCTCAGCGAACTGGGCTGGCGCGAATTCTCCCACCACCTGTTGTTCCACTACCCGCACACGACGGAACATGACCTCAGCCCGAAGTTCGCGCGCTTCCGCTGGGCGCAGGCCGATCCGGAAGTGTTGCGACGCTGGCAGCAGGGTCGCACCGGCGTGCCGTTGGTGGACGCGGGCATGCGCGAGCTGTGGCAGACGGGCTGGATGCACAACCGCGTACGCATGGTGGTCGCCAGCTTCCTCACCAAGAACCTGCGTTATCACTGGAGCCATGGCGCCCGCTGGTTCTGGGACACGCTGGTCGACGCGGACCTCGCGCAAAATACGCAAGGCTGGCAATGGTCCGCCGGAACCGGCGCCGACGCCGCGCCGTATTTCCGGATCTTCAGTCCCACCGCGCAAGCGGAGCGCTTCGACTTGAAGGGCAACTACATCCGGCGCTGGGTTCCCGAACTTGCGGCGCTGCCGCTGCCGGCGCTCTACGAACCCTGGAACCATGCCGCCCTGGCCGCGAAGCTGGCGCCGGATTATCCGACTTCGCCCATCATCGACATGCGCGCATCGCGCGAAGCCGCACTTGCCGCGTTCCAGCAATCGAAATGATCCTGACCGACCTGCTCAATCGGGCAGGGGAATGAACTCCGTTTCACCGGGCACGGTTTCGAAGGCGCCGGATTTCCAGCGCTGCTTGGCTGCTTCTATCTTTTCGCGCGAGGTGGAAACAAAATTCCACCAGACGAAGCGCGGACCATCCAGCGCCTTGCCGCCCAGCAACATCACCCGCGCCGCGCCGCCAGCGGTCAGGATGGGTTCGCTGCCCGCGTCCAGGACCACCAGCGTATTCAGGGGCAGCGGCTCGCCGTCGAGGTACAACTCGCCGCTGACCGGAAACAACGCGCGTTCTTCATGTTCGGCCGGCAATCGCAGGCTGGCGTCGGTGATGAAATCCAGCGACACGTACAAGGTCGGCGTCAGCACCTTCACCGGCGACTCCAGGCCGAAGGCATTGCCCGCGACCACGGTCATGGTCACGCCGTCGCGCTCGAGTACCGGCAGCGTCGATCCCGGATGGTGCGCAAATGATGGCTCGTCGTCCTCGTGCGGGGCCGGCAGGGCCACCCAGGTCTGCAGGCCGTGGAAGGGATGATCCACGCCACGCAAGCGGGGCGGCGTGCGTTCGGAATGCACGATGCCGCGGCCGGCGGTCATCCAGTTGACGTCGCCCGGCTGGATTTCCTGCACCGATCCCAGGCTGTCGCGATGCATCATCGCGCCTTCCCAAAGATAGGTGACGGTGGCCAGCCCGATATGCGGATGCGGACGCACGGCCACCGGCTGTTCGCCGCCCAATACCGCCGGTCCGATGTGGTCGAAGAACACGAAGGGACCGACGCTGCGGCGATTCGCGCTGGGCAACACGCGGCCGACGGTGAAACCGCCAAGGTCGTGCATTCGCGGGCTGTGGAATTCGGGCATGGCGAGCACCTCGCGGGAAAGTGAAAATAATGCCACGACTGCGGTCCGTCCGGCCCTGACGTGGACTCTATGGCTTGGAGTACGCTAGGTACTCGGACAGGGCGAGGACAGGGCATGTCTGGAACGGCGACACGCAGCACCTACCGGCACCGGCTGCCGGTGCGAATCATGCACTGGATCAACGTGGCCTGCCTGTTCATCCTGCTGATGAGCGGGCTGCAGATCTTCAATGCCCACCCGGCGCTGTACTGGGGCAATATTTCCACCTTCGACAAGCCTGCGATGTCCCTGACAGCCAGGACCGGGGCGGATGGAAAGCTGCGCGGGCAAACGCAGGTCGGCAACTTGCGGTTCGATACCACCGGCGTGCTCGGCGTGTCGAAAAACATGGCGGGCGAGGACAGCCGTCGCGGATTTCCGATGTGGGCGACGATTCCCGGTCCGCGAAATCTCGCGGAAGGACGGCGCTGGCATTTCTTTTTCGCCTGGGTGTTCGTGATCAACGGACTGGCCTACCTGTTGTGGTCGTGGCGCGCGCGCCACCTGCGCGATGACCTCGCGCCCACCCGGTCCGACTGGCGTGGCATCGGCCAATCCCTCCGCGATCACCTGCGCTTCAGGCATCCGACCGGCGTCGAAGCCACGCGCTACAACGTGTTGCAGAAGCTTGCCTACCTGGCGGTGATCTTCATCTTCCTGCCCGGCATCGTGCTGATGGGGCTGGCCATGTCGCCGCAATTGGACTCGGTGCTGGGTTGGATGGTGGACATGGTTGGCGGCAGGCAGTCGGCCCGCACCTGGCACTTTGTCATCGCCGTCGCGCTGGTCGCCTTCGTCGCAGTGCATGTCTTCATGGTGCTGGTGAGCGGACCGGTCAACCAGATTCGTTCGATGATTACCGGGCGTTACCGTATACCCGAAGAACCGGCGCCGCCGGAAGGAGCCGACCATGTCGGAAAATGATCGTCGTCGCTTCCTGCGGCGCATGGCCATGGCCTCGGGCGCCGTGTTGCTGGGCGGCTGCGACCGGCTGGCCGAGAGCGAGAGTTTCAAATCCCTGCTGGCCAAGGCCGACGCACCTACCGACGCGGCGCTGCATACGCTGACGCCGGAGGATGCCCTGGCCCAGGAATTCACCGCGGCCGACCTGTCGCCGGTGTTCAAGGCCAATGGCTCGATCAACCCGCAGACGCCGGAATACCTGGCGATGGTGGCGAATGGTTTTGCCGATTACCGGCTACAGGTGGGCGGCCTGGTGGACAAGCCGGTCAGCCTGAGCCTGGCCGAACTACGGGCGATGCCCTCGCGCACCCAGATCACCCGGCACGATTGCGTCGAGGGCTGGAGCTGCATCGGCAAGTGGAAGGGCACTCCCTTGGGCAAGGTGCTCGACCTGGCGGGGCCGCGGCCCGATGCCCGGTTCGTGGTCTTCCATTGCGCCGACAGCCTGGAAAAGGATGACAGCCGCTATTACGAAAGCATCTACCTGTCCGAGGCGTATCACGCGCAGTCCATCCTGGCCTACGACATGAACGATGCCGTGCTCGGCATTCCCCATGGCGCACCGTTGCGGGTGCGACTGGAGCGCAAGCTGGGTTACAAGATGGCCAAGTACATCGTCGGCCTGCAACTGGTGGCCAGCCTTGATGGCCTGGGCGGCGGCAACGGGGGCTACTGGGAAGACCGCGGCTACCAGTGGCACGGCGGCATCTGACCCGACCTTTCCGCAAGCTTGCCCTCGCGCGCGCAGCCATGCACCATCAGTGCTGACAGAGGGAAGCACCATGGCCGAGAAAAAAGCGCCCAGGATCCGACGCGAACCGATGTCGCGCGTGGACACGGCGTGGTTGCGCATGGAGCGCGCGACCAACCTGATGATGATCACCAGCGTGATGATGTTCGAGGAGTCGATGGACATCGACCGCCTCAAGCGCATGGTGAAGACGCGCTTCCTCGCCTATCCGCGGTTCCGGCAGAAGGCCGTGGACTCACCTGCGGGCGCGGTCTGGGAAGACGACGCCGACTTCGACCTCGACTGGCATGTGCGGCTGTCGGCCTTGCCCGGTCGTGCCGGCAAGCGCGAGCTCGAACGCTTCGTCAGCCAACAGGCCTCCACGCCGCTCGACAAGACCAAACCGCTCTGGCAATTCCACCTGGTTGAAAAATACGGCGGCGGTTCGGCGCTTGTGACGCGCATCCACCATTGCTATGCCGACGGCATGGCGCTGGTGCAGGTGATGCTGTCCATGACCGATACCTCGCGCGAAGCGAAGAAGGGCAGCGACCTGGCCAAGGCCTGGCTCAATGGCGACGGCAAGCAGGTCGCGGAGCGGGTAGGCGCGATCGACCGGTACATGAAGATTGGTGGCCAGATGCTGGAGAAGGGGCTCGATTTCTATCGCGACCCCGGCCTTGCCACCGTCGTCGCGAAGGAAGGCGGTGAGATCGCCCGCGAACTAGCCGTCGCACTGTCGCTGTCCGACGATCCCGACACCATCCTGCGTGGACGCCTTGGCGTCAGCAAGCGCGTCGCCTGGGCGGAACCGCTGGACCTCGAGGAAGTGAAGGCCATCGGCCGCGCCTTCGATTGCACCGTCAACGACGTGTTGATGGCGTCGGCGGCGGGCGCCTTGCGCAGCTACATGATCGACCGCGGCGAGATGGTGGACGGATTGACGATTCGCGCGACGGTGCCGGTGAATTTGCGGCCGCTGGAGCACGCCAAGAAACTCGGCAATCATTTCGGCCTGGTCTTCCTCGAATTGCCCGTGGGCGAGGACAATCCCGTGCGCCGGCTCGAGCGCGTGGCCGACTGCATGTGCAAGCTCAAGACCTCGCGCCAGGCCATCGTCAGTTATGGCTTGCTCGCCGCGCTGGGCATGGCGCCTGCCGGCCTGCAGCGCACTTTCCTGGAGTTGTTCAGCCGCAAGGCCACGGCGGTCGCGACCAACGTACCCGGTCCGCACATGCCGCTTTACCTGGCCGGTTGCACGGTGCGCGACATGATGTTCTGGGTGCCGCAGACCGGTTCCATCGGCCTGGGTATTTCCATCCTCAGCTACAACGGCAAGGTGCACTTCGGCCTGATCGGCGATGCGAAACTCGTTCCGGACCCGGACGCCATCATCCAGCGCTTCCGCCCCGAATTCGAAAAACTCCTGTACCTGGCCTTGATGGGCAACTGGGACGACACCATCTATTCCGGTGACGCCGAGGCGATGCTGGTGGAGTGAGCCATGAATACCTGTGATATCCCCGGGCTGGGCCTGCGCGTTTCGCCGGACCAGGTGCCCAATCCACTGCTCGATGTACCCACCGCCGACGACCGCGGCGAAGCGGTGCTGGCCGGTGGTTGTTTCTGGTGCACGGAAGCCGTGTTCCGCCGCCTGCAGGGCGTGACCGAGGTGCAACCCGGCTACGCCGGCGGCGCGGCCGATGCCGCCAACTACAAGGCCGTTTGCAGCGGCAGCACCGGCCATGCCGAAGTCATCCGCATACTCTACGACCCTGCCGTCATCAGCTTCGGCCAATTGCTGAAGGTGTTCTTTGCCGTTGCGCACAATCCGACCCAGAAGGATCGCCAGGGCAACGACGTCGGCACGCAGTATCGATCGGCGATCTTTCCGCTCGACGATGCGCAGTCGGCCGTTGCGGCCAATTACCTCCGGCAACTCGAAGCGGCGCAGGCTTTTGCTTCACCTATCGTGACGACGATCGAACCCCTGGAAACTTTCTTCGTGGCCGAGAGCTACCACCACAACTACGCCGAGCTCAATCCCGGCCAGGGCTACATCCAGTTCGTCTCGATGCCCAAGGTCGGCAAGCTGGAGAGTTATTTCGCCGACAAGCTGAAAGACTGACCGGGTCAGTCGCGCGGTGGCATCCGGCTGACCAGTGCGCAAAGCAGTTCCTGCGCAATCGATGCCGCTGCCAGCGAGGTCAGTTCGCTCACGTCGAAGGGCGGCGACACTTCCACCACGTCGGCGCCCACGATGTTCAAGCCGGCCAGGCCGCGCACCAGGCGCAGCGCCATGTTCGTATCGAAGCCACCCACGACCGGCGTGCCCGTGCCGGGCGCGCAGGACGGGTCCAGGAAGTCGATGTCGAAGCTGACGTAGCAGGGGTGCTCGCCAACCCGATCGCGGATTTCCTCGATGCAGGCCTCCGCACCATGCGCGTGCAGCCAGCGCGCATCGAGCACCTGGTAGCCATGCGACTCGTCATTATGAGTGCGCATGCCGACCTGGATGGAGCGCGACGGATCCACGAAGCCGCGCCGCGCGGCGTGGTAGAACATCGTGCCGTGGTCAATCCGGCCTTCGTTGTCGCGCCACGTGTCGCAATGCGCGTCGAAGTGGATCAGCGACAGCGGGCCGTGTTTTTCCTGCAGCGCCTCGATGATCGGGTAACTGATGAAATGGTCTCCGCCCAGTGTCAGCGGCAGCACGCCGGCGGCCATGAAGGCCCGGTAGGCATTGCAGATGGCATCGGGCACTTTCGCCGGCTGTCCCGAATCGAAAAAGACGTCACCCCAGTCCACTACGTTGGCGCGGTCGAACGGATCGAAGTCCCACGCGTAGGGCCTGCACCAGGCCAGCGAGGCGGACGCCGCGCGAATGCCGCGCGGCCCCAGCCGTGTGCCGGGACGATTGGTGGTGGCCAGGTCGAAAGGCACGCCGACGACGGCGACATCCACGCCGTCGAGGTCCTTGCTGTAGCGGCGGCGAAGAAAACTCAGTGCGCCGGAATAAGTCGGTTCGGCAGAAGTGCCGTAGGGTGATTCGCGGGTGAAGGCCAGGTCCACGTGGCTGGCGGTGGCCGCGGATTTTTCAGGCGAATTCATCTGCTTACTTCATCGTCGGCATGCTGAATTCGGCGCCGGCGCGAATGCCGGTCGGCCAGCGCGCGGTGATCGTCTTCATCCGCGTATAGAAACGCACGCCGTCGGGGCCATGCATGTGCAGGGGACCGAACAGCGACCGCTTCCAGCCGCCGAAGCTGTGGAAGGCCATCGGCACCGGGATCGGCACGTTGATGCCGACCATGCCCACCTGCACCTGGTGCGCATACTGACGCGCGCAATCACCGTCGCGGGTGAAGATGGCCGTGCCGTTGCCGTACTCGTGCTGGTTCACCAATGCCAGCGCCTGGCCGAAGTCCTTCGCGCGCAACACGCACAACACCGGCCCGAATATTTCCTCGCGGTAGATGCGCATTTCGGGCGTCACGTGGTCGAACAGGCAACCGCCCAGGTAAAAGCCTGCGTCATGCCCGGGCACTTTGAGGTTGCGTCCGTCCACGACCAGGGTCGCGCCCTCGCTTACGCCCAGGTCCACGTAGCCTTGCACCTTGTCGCGATGCTGGCAGGTCACCAGCGGTCCCATGTCCGGATCGCCATGGTGTCCCGGGCCGATGCGCAGGTCCTGCACCATCGGCTTGAGTTTCGCGATCAATGCATCTGCAGTGGCATCGCCAACACACACGGCCACCGAGATCGCCATGCAGCGCTCGCCTGCAGAACCGTAGCCTGCGCCCAGCAGCGCATTCGCGGCCTGGTCCATGTCGGCGTCGGGCATCACCACCATGTGGTTCTTGGCGCCGCCCAGCGCCTGCACGCGCTTGCCATTGGCCGATCCACGCGAATAGATGTATTCGGCAATCGGCGTGGAGCCGACGAAGCTGACCGCCTGCACGCGCGGGTCATCGAGCAGCGCATCCACCGCTTCCTTGTCGCCATTCACGACGTTCAGCACGCCATCGGGCAGGCCCGCCTGTTTCAGCAGTCGCGCCAGCATCAGCGTGGGCGTCGGGTCGCGTTCGGAAGGTTTCAGGATGAAGGTGTTGCCGCAAGCCAGTGCGATCGGGAACATCCACATCGGCACCATGCACGGAAAGTTGAACGGCGTGATGCCGGCGACCACGCCCAGCGGCGAATATTCGCTGTAGCTGTCCACGCCGCTGCCGACGTTCATCGAATGCTCGCCCTTCAGCAGGTGCGGGATGCCGCAGGCAAACTCCACCACCTCGATGCCGCGGGTCAGTTCACCGCGCGCATCCGACAATACCTTGCCGTGCTCGCTGGTGATGGCCATGGCGATGTCATCGGCATTGGCCTCGAGCAGTTCCTTGAACTTGAACAGCACGCGGGCGCGATTGAGCGGCGTCGTTGCCGCCCATCCCGGGAAGGCCGCCTGCGCCGAGGCGATGGCGGCTTCCACTTCCTGCTTCGACGCCAGCGGCACGCGTCCGGTGACGTTGCCGGTGGCGGGATTGAACACATCGCCGAAGCGACCGCTGCTGCCGGCCACGTCCTCGCCGTTGATGAAGTGGGGAAGATTGGCGGGCAGCAGTGTCATGGGCGAATCACTCGCAGGTTGTTACCAAAAGGCGCTTCAGGCCAGCGCGTCGGCCGCCGGCACGTAGTCGTAGCCCAGGTCACGCGCCACGGCTTCGTAGGTCACCTTGCCGGCGTGGATGTTCAGGCCGTTCATCAGGTGCGGGTCGTCCAGCATCGCCTGCTTGTAACCCTTGTTCGCCAGTTGCACGGCGAAGGGAAGGGTGGCATTGGTCAGCGCGAAGGTGGACGTGCGCGCGACGCCGCCGGGCATGTTGGCCACGCAGTAGTGGATGATGCCGTCCACTTCATAGGTCGGGTTCTGGTGCGTGGTCGCCTTGCTGGTCTCGAAGCAGCCGCCCTGGTCGATGGCGACGTCCACCAGCACCGAGCCGGGGCGCATCAATTTCAGCTGCGAACGCGAAATCAACTTCGGCGCCGCAGCGCCGGGCACCAGCACGGCGCCAATCACGAGGTCGGCGTAAGCCAGGCGCTCTTCAATGGCATCGTGCGTGGAATAGATCGTCGTCAGGCGATCGCCGTAGAGTTCGTCGAGTTGCTTCAGGCGATTGAGCGAACGATCGAGGATGGTGACGTGCGCATTCATGCCCATCGCCATGCGCGCGGCATTGATGCCGACCACGCCGCCGCCAATCACCAGCACTTCGGCCGGCATCACGCCGGGCACGCCGCCCAGCAATACGCCGGAGCCGCCCTGTGCTTTTTCGAGCGCATGCGCGCCGGCCTGGATGGACATGCGTCCGGCCACTTCACTCATCGGCGCCAGCAAGGGCAGGCCGCCGCTGCGGTCGGTGACGGTTTCATAGGCAATCGCCGTGCAACCGCTCGCAATCAGCGCGCGGGTCTGGTCCGGGTCCGGCGCCAGGTGCAGGTAGGTGTAGAGCAACTGGCCCGGGCGCAGCATCGCGCATTCGTTGGGCTGCGGTTCCTTCACCTTGATGATCATGTCGGCCCGCGCGAAGATGTCCTCGGCGCTTTCCCAGATTTCGGCGCCAGCCTTGCGGTACATCTCGTTGGTAAGTCCGATCGACTTGCCGCCGTCGTGCTGCACGATAACCTGGTGGCCGTTGGCCTCGAGTTCGCGCACGCCGGCCGGGGTGAGGCCGATGCGGTACTCGTGGTTCTTGATTTCCTTGGGGACGCCGATAAGCATGGGTATTGCCCTCCCGGGGCATGACTCATTGATTTGGATGCGGTCCGGCCCGTCCGGGCCAGCCGCCCATTGTACTAGCCCATACGGTCAGGCGGTTTCGCGGATGGCCTCGGAAACCCGCGCAAAGATCTGGTCCACGTGGTTCCGGTCCAGGATCAGCGGCGGCGACAGGGCAATCACGTCGCCGGTGGTGCGGATCAGCACGTCTTTTTCGTGGAAGCACTTGGTGAACACGTCGTAACCGCGGGCGCCGGGCTTGCCATCGCGCGCGCCCAGTTCGATCGCGCCGATCAGGCCGAAATTGCGGATGTCCACCACGTTCGGCAGGTCCTTCAGGCTGTGGATCGCGTCTTCCCAGTATTGGCCGATCTCGATGGCCTTCTCGAACAGGTTTTCCTCGGCATAGATATCCAGCGTCGCCAGCGCGGCGGCGCAGGCCAGCGGATGGCCGGAATACGTGTAGCCGTGGAACAGGTCGATCATGCCCTCGGGGCCCTGCATGAACGCGTCGTGCACCTGGTTGGACACGAACACCGCGCCCATCGGCACGCAGCCGTTGGTCAGGCCTTTGGCCGTGGTCATCAGGTCGGGCGTTACGCCGAAGCGCTGCGCTGCAAACGCCTTGCCGACGCGGCCGAAGCCGGTGATGACTTCGTCGAAGATCAGCAGGATGCCGTGCTTGGTGCAGATGTCGCGAAGGCGCTGCAGGTAGCCTTCCGGCGGCAGCACCACGCCCGCCGAACCGGAGATCGGCTCGACGATGACGGCGGCAATAGTCGAGGCATCGTGCAATTGCACCAGGCGTTCCAGATCGTCGGCAAGTTCCGCGCCATGCAGGGGCAGGCCGCGCGAGAATCCATTGCGCTCGATGTCGAGCGTGTGTCGCAGATGGTCCACGCCGGGAATCAGCGGGCCATAGAACTTGCGATTGTTGACCATGCCGCCGACGGAAATTCCGCCGAAGCCGACACCGTGGTAACCCTTCTCGCGGCCGATCAGGCGCGTGCGCTGGCCTTCGCCACGGGCGCGGTGATAGGCGAGCGCGATCTTCAGCGCGGTGTCCACCGATTCCGAGCCGGAGTTGGTGAAGAACACATGCTTCAGCGGATCGGGCGCGATCGCCGCCAGGCGTTCGGCGAGCACGAAGGGCAGGGGATGGCCCATCTGGAAGGTGGGCGCGAAGTCCATCGTCGCGATCTGGCGGCTGACGGCCTCGACGATGCGGGTGCGGGCGTGGCCGGCATTGCAGCACCACAGGCCGCCGGTGCCGTCGAGGATTTCACGGCCTTCTGTCGTCTTGTAGTGCATGCCTGCGGCACTGGCCAGCAGGCGTGGATTCTTCTTGAACTGCCGGTTGGCGCTGAACGGCATCCAGAAGGCGTCCATGCTGTCGGGCGTCACGGTGGCCTGGGCTTCATACACGTCGCCCAGCGCGGCAGCGTCCGTCGCCGGGACTGCGGGGGGATCGATCATGGCGATGCCTTCGAGTCGAATGGGGAGGCCTGAAAATTATCAGTGTTGAATAAAATTTACAACTGTTGCCATATGTGTGAATAATTGACCGTGCGTGACACGAGTGTTAAATATTCCGCATCACACAAATCAGGCTGCGCATGGACATCGGTTCCCGTCTCCACTCGGTACGCACCAGCAAGGGTTTGAGCCAGCGCGAACTGGCCAAGCGTGTCGGAGTCACCAACAGCACCATCTCGCTGATCGAACAGAACAAGGTCAGTCCTTCGGTGGGCTCCTTGAAGAAGGTGCTCGACGGCATCCCGATCTCGCTGGCCGATTTTTTCACCCTGGATCTCGCCGGTGACGCATCGGACGGCCCCTATTACGCAGCCGAGGAATTGCCCGACGTCGGCAACAACGAGATCCATTATTTCCTGGTCGGCAATCGACGCGGAAATCGCCAGATGTGCATCCTTCGCGAAGTGATGCCGCCCGGCAGCGACACCGGCGAGACGTCGCTGAGCCACGACGGCGAAGAAGGTGGGGTGATCGTGCAAGGGCAAGTGGAGGTGACCGTCGGCGACCGCGTCAAGGTGCTCGGCCCGGGCGAGGCCTATTACTTCGAAAGCCGCACGCCGCATCGCTTCCGCAACGTCGGCAGCGACGACGCCATCATCGTCAGCGCCAACACACCTCCCACTTTCTAAGCCAGGCCTTCCAAAGACAGACCATGAGCAAACCGCAGACACGGGCACAGTGGGAAGCGCGGGCCGCCGCGTTGCAGATTCGAAGCCAGGCCTTCATCGACGGCAAATACGTGGATGCCGCGTCCGGCAAGACCTTCGATTGCATCAGCCCGATCGACGGCCGTGTCATCTGCGCCGTGGCCGAATGCGAAGCCGAGGATGTGGATCGTGCCGTGGCGGTTTCGCGCGCGGCATTCAACAGCGGACGCTGGAGCGAAACTTCGCCGGTGCATCGCAAGCGCACCCTGATTCGCTTCGCGCAACTGATCGACCAGCATGGCGAGGAGCTCGCCCTGCTCGAGTCGCTGGACATGGGCAAGCCGGTCGGCGATGCATTGGTCGTGGACGTCGCCGCCACCGTGCGTTGCATGAACTGGACCGGCGAAGCCATTGACAAGGTGTACGACCAGGTGGCGCCCACCGGCCACCACGAACTCGGGCTGGTCACGCACGAGCCGCTCGGCGTCATCGCCGCGATCGTGCCGTGGAATTTCCCGATGCTGATGGCGGCCTGGAAACTCGCGCCCGCACTGGCGATGGGTAATAGCGTGATCCTGAAGCCCTCGGAAAAATCGCCCCTCACCGCGATCCGCCTTGCCGAACTCGCGATCGAGGCGGGCATCCCACCCGGCGTGTTCAACGTGTTGCCAGGGTTCGGCAAGGGCGCCGGCGAGCCACTGGCGCTGCACATGGACGTTGATGGCCTGGTGTTCACTGGTTCCACAGCCATCGGCAAGCACCTGATGCAGTGCGCAGGTCGCTCCAACCTCAAGCGCGCCTACATGGAATGCGGCGGCAAGAGCCCGAACATCGTGTTCGCCGATGCGCCCGACCTGGACGCAGCAGCGAAGGCGGCAGCCAGCGGCATCTTCTACAACCAGGGCGAGGTCTGCACTGCTGCGTCGAGGTTGTTGGTCGAGCGTTCCATCAAGGACGAGTTCATGGCGCGCGTCGTGGAGGCGGGGCGCCAGATGCAGCCACGCCATCCCTTCGAGCCCGGCGCGCCGATGGGCGCCATGGTCGACCAGGTGCAGATGGAGCGCGTTCTCGGCTACATCGGCCAGGGCAGCGACGAAGGCGCAAAACTGACGCTGGGCGGCAGGCGCGTACTCGCCGAGACTGGCGGTTTCTACATCGAGCCCACGATCTTCGACGATGTCCTTCACACGATGACCATCTCGCGTGAAGAGATCTTTGGCCCCGTGCTTTCCGCGATCGCCTTCGACAGTGAAGAGGAAGCGCTGCGAATCGCCAACGATTCGCCCTACGGCCTGGCCGCGGGCGTGTGGACGCAGAACCTTTCCCGCGCCCATCGGGTTGCGCGGAAACTCCGCGCTGGCAGCGTCTGGGTCAACTATTGGGATGGCGGCGACATGACCGCACCCTTCGGCGGTTACAAGCAATCGGGCAACGGCCGCGACAAATCGCTGCACGCCTTCAGCAAGTACACCGAGACCAAGGCGACCTGGATCAACCTGTCGGGCTAGTGGCTGGCGTCAAGGGCTGAATCCAGGGGTTCTGGGTGGGGTGGTGGCCGGTGATCATTTTGAGTCGCCACACGGAATCGGCTTGGTCAAAATAATCCCCGGCCACCACCTACGCGCACCTGTGACCAACATCGCTTCAGTGCAACACCCTGCCGTACCGTCGCCAACGCAGGTCGCCCGGCGCCGCCAGTCGCACTTCGTGCTTGGTGGGGACAGCCGGGCGATCCTGCGTTTGCAGGCAGTGTGCGTGGGCGTCGCTTCGCTCGCCGCAGGTTGGCGACAAAACGCAGGATCGGCCGCTGGTCCCCACCGAGCAAGCCTGCGAATGGGGCAGCGGGCGACCTGCGTTTGCGGTGGTACGGCAGGGTGTTGCCGTGAAGTCCCAGACCGCGCAGGAAGTTGCAGGCGAGCGCCGGCTTTCATTTTGACCAAGCCGATCCCGTGCGGCGACTCAAAATGAAAGCCGGCGATCGCCAGTCGCGATTAGCTCTTGAGAATCGCCAGTCGCGATCAGCTCTTGGCGATCGCCCTTCACGACGACCCGTTGCGGATTTGCCGGGCAGGGCACAGTTCTTGCTTGGCTGAACGGGGTATGGTCGTTCCGACCTACCCGCCGTGGTCTATTTCGACCGGGGCATAGCCACGCCGGCCCTGCCGGCCCAGGGGAAACACATGCTCGTACGTGCTGCTCGCAACCTGCGAACCTGCTTCGTCGCCATCCTCGCCACGCTTGCCTTTGTCGGCAGCGCAGTCGCGGCGCCTTCGGATACCGGCCTCGCTTCCCGCCAGTTCGGCAACGGCCGCCCGGTCAGCCTCAACGACCTGCCGGCAGGGCAACTCAAGCGCCGCCTGGAATCGCTGGCGCCCAAGGCACAGTCCAACGCGCTGCGCTGGCTGCAGTACATCTCCTTCACCGGCACCGACCTTGACCTGCTGCGGGTTGACGACGGTGGCGGCGTGTTCTTTGCCGACACGATGCGGCCCGACAATGCCATGCGCAAGGCGGCCAGCAAATCGACCGGCACTGTCAGCGCGGCCTATGTGCCCAGTGATGCGTTCTTCCTGCACAGCCGTCCCGGCGCGACCAAGCGCGTGTATCTCGATTTCAACGGCCACACTTTTACCAACACCGCGTGGGGCGCCGGCACGTTTGTCGGCGTGGCTTTCAGCATCGATGCGGACCGCGCCAATTTCAGCGACGCCGAGCGCACCGCCATCATCAGCATCTGGCATCGCGTGGCCGAGGACCTGGCGCCGTTCGACATCGACGTCACCACCGAAGAGCCCGCCAGCTTCAACAGCACTACCGGTCGCGTCCTGATCACCGAGGACAACCAGGCCGACGGCACGGCCATGCCATCGCAAGGGGCGGGCGGCGTTGCCTATGTCAACGTGTTCGGTGCGTCGAACTACCACACCTACTATTCGCCGGCGCTGGTCTATGCCGAGAACCTCGGCCCGAATGTGGACACCTACATCGCCGAAGCGTCCTCGCACGAGTTCGGCCACAACCTCGGCCTGTCGCACGACGGCACCACCGCGGGCGTGGCCTATTACGCCGGCCACGGTACGGGCCTGGTGTCGTGGGCCCCGATCATGGGCAACAGCTATTACAACAACGTCACCGAGTGGAGCAAAGGCGAGTACACCGGCGCCAACCAGACCCAGGACGACCTGGCCATCATTGGCGCCAAGCTCGGCTTCCGTCCCGACGACCATGGCAACACCATTGCCAGCGGCACTGCGCTAACCGTCGCCGGCGACGGCACCGTGGATGCGTCCAATCCGGAGCTCGACCCCTACAACCTGTTGCCGCAGAACAAGGGTGTGATCAACTCGGGCACCGACGTCGATGTCTTCACCTTCATCTCCGGCAGCGGCCCGCTGACGCTCACCGTAACGCCGGCTTGGGATGCGTTCTATCGCGCCACTACCCGCCGCGCAGCCAACCTCGACGTCGGACTGGAATTGCGCGACAACGCCGGCAACCTGGTCGCCTCCAGCGATCCGAATACGGATACGTCGGCCGTGGTCTCCGCGACCGTGGCAGCCGGTACCTATCACCTGTTGGTGACGGGCGTAGGCAACGCAGTCGTGCCGTATTCCGACTACGACAGCCTGGGCCAGTTCTTCATCAACGGATCGATCACCACCGGTGTCAGCGACACGACGGCGCCGAACCCGAATCCGATGACCTGGGCCAGCGTGCCGTCGCCGACCGGCGAGAGCACCATCGCCATGACGGCCAGCACGGCAGTGGATGAAACCAGCACCGTGCAGTACCGCTTCAACTGCACCAGCGGCGGCACCGGTTGTGTTGCCAGCGCGTGGCAGGCCGGCACCTCCTACGTCGCCAGCGGCCTCGCACCAGCAACGCAGTACACCTTCACCGTGCAGGCACGCGATTTCTCGGGCAATACCACCGCCGCCTCATCGGCCGTCAGCGCGACCACCGACACGCCGCCCCCGCCGCCGCCCTACTTTGATTTCGTGGCCGGCAGTGAAAGCACCGTGGCAGGCTCGTTGTCTGGCAACTACACCAGCACTGCCACCGACAACGGCGTCGCCGAGTCGATCACCGAAGTGTCGTCGGGCGGCCAGCCGGCCAAGCGCTTCAGCCAGCTCGAACATCGCTGGAACTTCAACCTCAGCGCCGGCATCAGCGCCACGCTGGTCGCCAACGCCTGGAGCAGCGGCTCCACCGATGGCGATACTTTCAACTTCCAGTATTCGACCAACGGCGGCAGCAGCTGGACGACGATGTTCAACGTATCGTCCACCAGCAATGGCAACGTGCAGAGCTTCGTGCTGCCGGGCGCGCCGAGCGGCGCGGTCATCGTGCGGGTGATCGACAGCAACCGCACGGCCGGCGCCACGGCATTGAACACCGTGTCGGTGGACCACCTGTACATCCAGGTCGCCAACCCGTCCACCGATCCGCCCACCGGCAATCCATCGGGCCTGTCGGCCACGGCGATATCGTCCAGCCGCATCGACCTGGCCTGGACCGATGGCGTCAGCAACGAGTCCAGCTACCGCGTCGAGCGTTCGCCCGACGGCAGCACCGGCTGGACCGTGGTGGCGACCCTGCCGCTTGACAGCCAGTCGTACAGCGACACGACGGTGGCGGCGAGCACGACCTACTTCTATCGGGTCAGCGCCTTCAACAACATCGCGAGCACCGGCTACGCCAGCGCCAATGCCACCACGCCCGTCGCCCCGCCGCCGCCAGCCATCGCGCTGACGGCCGTCGGTTCAAAGGTGAAGGGCGTCATCCGCATCCAGCTGAACTGGACCGGCGCGAGCAGTGTCGATGTCTACCGCAACGGCGGCGTGATCGCCCCGAACGTCAGTGGCACGTCCTATCTCGACATTACGGGCTCGAAGGCTGCCGGGACCTACACGCACAGGGTATGCTTGGCGGGCAGTACGACCACGTGCTCGAATACGACGTCCACTGTGTTCTGATTTGCATCAATCCAGGGGAAGAGGCGCCATGAGCAATCGTGGCGCCTTTTTTTTGCGCTGTTGTCTTGAAGGTCAAGGACTTGGGTTCTGGGTGGGGTGGTGGCCGGTGATCATTTTGAGTCGCCGCACGATACCGGCTTGGTCAAAATAATCCCCGGCCACCACCTGCGCGCACTTCTGACCAACATCGCTTCAGTGCAACACCCTGCATTACCCCCGCCAACGCAGGTCGCCCGGCGCCGCCAGTCGCACTTCGTGCTTGGTGGGGACTGCCGGGCGATCCTGCGTCTTCTCACCAGCTTGCGTGGGCTTCGCTGCGCTCGCCGGAGGTTGTACCGGCGACAGAACGCAGGATCGCCCGGTGGCCCCACCGAGCAAGCCTGCGAATGGGGCAGCGGGCGACCTGCGTTGGCCGGGGTACGGCAGGGTGTTGCCGTGAAGACCCAGACCGCGCAGGAAGTTGCGGGCGAGCGCCGGATTTTATTTTGACCAAGCCGGTATCGTGCGGCGACTCAAAATGAAAGCCGGCGATCGCCAGTCGCGATCAGCTGTTGCTCTTAGACAGCGACAGCAGCAGCCCTTGCCTGGATGAAGGCAAGCAATGCGGCCATGCCATTGCTGCGCGTCGGCGAGAGGTGTTTCGACAGGCCGATCTTTTCGATGTAGTCCGGAGTTGTGGCCAGGATCTCTGCCGCGCTGCGGCCTGAGTAGACGCGCAGTGCCAGGTAGACCAGCCCCGAGACGATGCTCGAGTCGCTGATCGCGTGGAACTCAAGTCGTGATGCGTCGCCTTCCGGCACGATCCAGACCATCGACTGGCAGCCCTGCAGGCGGTTCGCTTCCGTCTTCCATTCCTCCGGGAAGGGCGGCAGGCGGCGGCCGAGATCGATCAGGTATTGGTAGCGCTCGGACCAGTCGCCGAAGAAGGCGAATTCGTCGGCGATGGCTTGCTGTGCTTCGACCGCAGTGGCTTCAGGGGGAAGCATCAGCCGCGTCTCCAGCGGACGCCCTGTGCGGTGTCTTCGAGCAAGACGCCTTCGCGGGCGAGTTCATCGCGTAGTGCGTCGGCACGGGCGAAGTCGCGGGCTTTCTTGGCGGCGTTGCGTTCGTCAACGATGGCCTGGATGCGTGAATCCTCATCGGCATTGCCGCCGCGCGAGAACCAGGCCGCCGGATCCTGTTGCAGCAAGCCGAGGATTTCGCCTGCGGCCAGCAGTTCGCCTTTCAGGCGCTGCTTTTCCGATGCATCGGTTGCGATGCGGGCTTCGCCGGCCAGGCGCGATAGCTCGGCCAGTACCGCCGGGGTGTTGAGGTCGTCGCACAGCGCCACCTCGACAGCGGTGGGGAGTCCGTCGATGGCAACGGCCTTGACGCCGGCCAGGTCGCGCAGCGTGCCGTACAGGCGGTCCAGGGTGCGGATGCACTGGTCGATCAGCGCGTCGGACCAGTCGAGCGGCTGCCGGTACTGGGCGGACAGCAGGGCGTAGCGCAGGGCTTCGGGTGGCTGGCTGTCGAGCAGTTCGTGCAGCACGCTCACGTTGCCCAAGGACTTCGACATCTTGGTGCCGCCGAAGTTGAGCATGCCGTTGTGCAGCCAGAAACGCGCGAACACCTTGCCGCCGTGGGCGCAGGTGCTTTGCGCCAGCTCGTTTTCGTGATGCGGGAATTGCAGGTCCACGCCGCCGGCATGGATGTCGATGGTGTCGCCGAGGTGGGCAGCGGCCATTGCCGAACATTCGATGTGCCAACCCGGGCGGCCGATGCCCCAGGGCGATGGCCATCCCGGCAATTCCGGGGATGAAGGCTTCCACAGGACGAAGTCGCCGGCATCGCGCTTGTACGGCGCCACTTCCACGCGCGCACCCGCCAGCATTTCGTCCACCGGCCGACGGGAAAGCTTGCCGTAGTCCGGGAAGCTGGCGACGGAAAAAAGAACGTGACCGTCGGCGGCATAGGCATGGCCGCTTGCAATCAGCGTCTCGATCATCGTGATGATCTCGCCGATATGCGCGGTCGCGTGCGGTTCCACGTCCTGCGGCGCGACGCCCAACCGGGCCATGTCGTCCCGGTAAACGGCGGTGAACTTGTCGGTGATGGTGCTGATCGGCACGCCCTGTTCCAGTGCGGCTGCATTGATCTTGTCATCAACGTCGGTGATATTGCGGGCGTAGACCAGCCGCGGATAGCGGCGGCGAAGCATTTTCGCCAGCACGTCGAACACCACCGGTCCGCGCGCATTGCCGATATGCACGTAGTTGTAGACTGTCGGGCCGCACAGGTACATGGTTACGCGCTGCGGGTCGAGCGGGGAGAACGCCTCGAGGCGGCGATGCAGGTTGTTGTAGAGGCGAATGTCCATGGCTCCAAGTTTAGCAAACGCCAGCCCGTGGCTTAACGGAATTCTTATGTCGAGGTTCAGCCAGCTGATGCTTGAATGGAATCCTGGATATCAACGCGGGTGCGGGACTGGGGTGGTGCGGAAAGGCATGGATGCCGACGTTCCTTGGCAGTGCCGTGCCTTTGCCCCCGTGCAGAGGATTCCATCATGAGGTTTCGCGCCGTCACGCTCGCCCTGGCACTGCTGGTGTCGGGTTTTGCGCAGGGTCAGAGCCGCTACGCCGATGAAAACGTGACCTACGGCTACGCGCAGGTGCTGCGCGCCACGCCCATTTACGAGATGGTCAGGGTGCGTGTGCCGGAGCAGCGATGCGAAGGCACGTCCGACCGCGATGACGGCACGGGTGGCACGGTCGCCGGGGCCCTGGTGGGCGGCGCGCTGGGAAACCAGGTTGGAAAGGGTGATGGGCGCAAGGCATCCACCATTGCGGGCGCCGTGCTCGGCGGCGCGATCGGACGCCGGATCGATCGAAACAACAGTGTCGCCGGCACGGGCCGTTGCCGGACGGTCGAGGTGGAGCGCGACGAGCGCCGGCTCACCGGCTACGACGTCGAATACCAGTACAAGGGCGAAACCTACATGTCGCGCCTGGCGGCGGACCCGGGTATCCGCCTGCGGATCCGAATCGCGGTCAGTCCGGACGACCCATCACTGCGCAACCGCTGAGTTGCGGGCTCCAGCGGCTGCTGACATACTCGGCGCCCAATGACCACTTGCCACGCCAACGCCGACATCCTGACCTCTGCCCGAATGGCAGCGGGAATGACGTCGCGTGCTCGCCGACCGGAACCCCACACAGCCTAGTTGGGTCCCGGACGTCGTCGTCTTGAAACCGGAAAAGCCCAGCCTAGTGCTGGGCTTTTTTGTTTTCCAATTTCTCCACAGGATCACCACGAATGAAGCACTTCCTCAACACCCAGGACTGGACCCGCCCCGAGCTCGACGCCTTGCTGGCCCAGGCCGCCGCCTTCAAGCGCTCGAAGATCGGCGACCAGTTGCGCGGCAAGTCCATCGCGTTGGTGTTCTTCAATCCGTCGCTGCGCACCCGCACCAGTTTTGAGTTGGGCGCGTTCCAGTTGGGCGGCCACGCGGTGGTGCTGGCGCCGGGCAAGGACGCCTGGCCGATCGAGTTCGAGCTGGGCACGGTGATGGACGGCGATACCGAGGAGCATATTTCCGAGGTGGCCAAGGTATTGTCGCGCTACGTCGACCTGATTGCCGTGCGCGCCTTTCCGAAGTTCCAGGACTGGTCGGTGGACCGCCAGGACAAAGTGCTGAAGGGCTTCGCCAAGCACGCCACGGTGCCGGTGATCAATCTGGAAACCATCACCCATCCCTGCCAGGAACTGGCCCACATCATGGCGCTGCAACAGCGCTTCGGCACCGACCTGCGCGGCAAGAAATACGTGCTGACCTGGACCTACCACCCGAAGGCGCTGAACACCGCCGTCGCCAACTCGGCGCTGACCATCGCCACCCGCTTCGGCATGGACGTGACTCTTCTCTGCCCGACACCCGATTACGTGCTCGACTCGCGATACATGGATTTCGGTGCCGCGAACGTGGCTGAAAATGGCGGCTCGCTGACCGTCAGCCACGACATCGCCTCCGCTTATTCCGGCGCAGACGTGGTCTATGCAAAAAGCTGGGGCGCGCTGCCGTACTTCGGCAACTGGGACCAGGAAAAGCCCATCCGCGACCAGTTCAAGCACTTCATCGTGGACGAGGCGAAGATGGCCCTTACCAACAATGGCGTCTTCAGCCATTGCCTGCCGCTGCGCCGGAATATCAAGGCGACCGATGCGGTGATGGATTCGCCGGCCTGCATCGCCATTGATGAGGCCGAAAACCGCCTGCACGTGCAGAAGGCCATCATGGCCGCGCTAGTTGCCGCAAACTGAAACCAACGGAACCGACATGACCAACAAGAAAGACATCGTTCTCGCCTTCTCGGGCGGCCTGGACACCAGCTTCTGTGTTCCCTACCTGCAGGAACGCGGTTATGCGGTGCACACCGTGTTCGCCGACACCGGCGGCGTGGACGCCGAGGAGCGTGCCTTCATCGAGGACCGCGCCGCCGAGCTGGGCGTCACCAGCCACGTCACCGTGGATGGCGGTCCCGCCATCTGGAACGGTTTCGTGAAGCCCTTCGTCTGGGCCGGCGAGGGATACCAGGGCCAGTACCCGCTGCTGGTGTCGGACCGCTACCTGATCGTCGAGGCGGCGTTGCAGCGCTGCAATGAACTGGGCACGCGCGAGATCGCGCATGGCTGCACCGGCATGGGCAACGACCAGGTGCGCTTCGACCTGGCGGTGAAGGCGCTGGGCGACTATGAAATCGTCGCGCCGATCCGGGAAATCCAGAAGGAGCACACGCAGACCCGCGCCTACGAACAGGCCTACCTGGAGGAACGCGGCTTCGGCGTGCGCGCCAAGCAGAAGGCCTACACCATCAACGAGAACCTGCTCGGCCTGACCATGTCCGGCGGCGAGATCGATCGTTGGGAAGCCCCGGGCGAGGGCGCGCGCGGCTGGTGCGCACCGCGCGCCGAGTGGCCAACGCAGCCCTTGCGCGCAACGCTGCGCTTTGAAAACGGCGTTGCGGTGGCGCTGGATGGCGACGTCATGCCCGGCCACCGGATGCTGGCGAAATTGAACGCGATGTTCGCCGCGTATGGCGTCGGTCGCGGCATCTACACCGGCGACACCACGATTGGCTTGAAAGGCCGCATCATTTTCGAAGCGCCCGGACTGGCGGCCTTGCTCAGCGCGCACCGCGCGCTGGAAGAAGCCGTGCTCAGCAAACATCAAAACCGCTTCAAGCCCGACGTGGCGCGCAAGTGGGTCGAACTCGTTTACGAAGGTTTCTACCGCGACCCATTGAAGGCCGACCTCGAGACCTTCCTCGCCTCCAGCCAGCGTTGCGTGAATGGCGAAGTGATGATCGAGACCCAAGGCGGAACCGTCGGCGCTGTCGCGCTGAAGTCGCCGCACATCCTCAATGCCAAGGGCGCGACCTACGCACAGTCGGCCGACTGGGGCGTGGCCGAGGCGGAAGGCTTCATCCGTCTCTATGGAAT
The DNA here is from genome assembly GCA_001801685.1 of Gammaproteobacteria bacterium RIFCSPHIGHO2_12_FULL_63_22. Taxonomy (GTDB): domain Bacteria; phylum Pseudomonadota; class Gammaproteobacteria; order Xanthomonadales; family Xanthomonadaceae; genus Arenimonas. Next base: position 162,150 of record MGYJ01000078.1, read on the forward strand.
GAGCAGCACCCTGTGGGCCGAGGTCAATCGCTGATGTTGAGTCGCGTCCTCCAGCATCTGGATGCCTTGGTGGCGTTCGACACGCGCAATCCACCGCGTGCCATCGGCAGCGATGGCATCTTCGATTACTTGCGCGAAAAACTGACGGGCTTCGATGTTCGGGTCAGCGACCACGGGGCAGGGGCCGTTTCCCTGCTGGCCGTGCGTGGGCAGACCTCGCGCGTTTTCAACGTGCACCTCGACACCGTGCCGAGCTCGCCGGCGTGGACGGCCGACCCGCTGCGCCTGCGGGTCAGTACCGATCGCGCCATCGGTCTTGGCGCCTGTGACATCAAGGGTGCGGCCGCCTGCCTGCTCGCTGCGGCTGAAGACTCCACGGGCCCCGTGGCCTTCCTCTTCAGCAGTGATGAAGAAGCCAATGACGCGCGCTGCATTCCCGCTTTCCTGCAGACCGACCATGGCTTCAGCGAAGCGATCATCGCCGAGCCGACCAATGCGCAGGCCGTGCTGGCGCATCGCGGCATCGTGTCGGCGCGGATCGCCTTCAAGGGCCAGGCGGGACACGCGTCCGCCGCCAACGCGCTCGAGCTGAGCGCCGTGCACCAGGCCATGCGCTGGGGCGTGAAGTCGCTCGACCATGTTGCCTCGCTGGCCCACGCGCGTTTCGGCGGCCTGACCGGCCTGCGCTTCAATATCGGCAAGGTGGAAGGCGGCATCAAGGGCAATGTCATTGCCCCGTCGGCCGAGCTGCGCTTTGGTTTCCGGCCGCTGCCGTCGCAGGACTTCGAACAATTGCACGATACGTTCCGGAGTTTCGCCGAGCCGGCAGCACTGGCCGACTATGAAGAAACGTTTCGCGGCCCGTCCTTGCCTTCTGGCGACATCGCGAGCGCCGAGGAACGTCGCCTGCAGGCGCGCGACCTGGCCGATGCACTTGAACTGCCGATCGGCAACGCGGTCGATTTCTGGACCGAAGCTTCGTTGTTCTCCGCTGCCGGCTTAACCTCACTGGTCTACGGCCCGGGTGACATCGCCCAGGCGCATTCAGCCGACGAATGGGTTGCGCTCGAGCAACTTGCCACCGTTGTTTCCACCTACCACCGCCTGATGGGTGGCCAACATGCCTAAGCCAATGAACGACCTTCGCCCCACCATCGTCCGCCTGCTGTCCAACATGGCCAGCGCGAAGGAAATCCAGCAGTACCTCAAGCGCTTCTCGCAGCTTGATGCGGCGAAATTCGCCGTGGTGAAGGTTGGCGGCGCCATCCTGCGCGACGACATGGAAGCCCTGGTTTCTTCACTCGCCTTCCTGCAGCAGGTGGGACTGACGCCGATCGTGGTGCACGGCGCCGGCCCGCAGCTCGACGAGGAGATGAAGGCCGAACGCATCACCAAGGAAACCATCGACGGCCTGCGCGTCACCACGCCAGAAGGCCTGGCCGTGGTGCGCCGCGTGTTCCAGCAGGAAAACCTGCGCCTGGTCGAAGCACTGCAGGCGCAGGGCGTTCGCGCCACGTCGGTTACCTCAGGCGTGTTCGAGTGCGTGTTCCTCAACAAGCGCAAGTACGGGCTGGTCGGCAAGGTGGCGAAGGTGCATACCGCGTCGATCGAGGCCGCGATCAAGGTCGGCTCGATCCCTGTCATCGCGTCCTTGGGCGAAACCGTCGGCGGCCAGATCCTCAACGTCAATGCCGACTGGGCCGCCAACGACCTGGTCATGACCCTGCAGCCCTACAAGATCATCTTCCTCACCGGTACCGGCGGCTTGCTGGACGGCGATGGTGAGTTGATTGATTCCATCAACCTGTCCACCGAATACGACGAGCTGATGCACCAGCCCTGGCTGCATTCGGGAATGAAGCTGAAGATCGAGCAGATCCACGACCTGCTGATGCAGTTGCCGCCGTCGTCGTCGGTGTCCATCACCCGACCCGATGAACTGGCCAAGGAGCTGTTCACCCATCGCGGCTCGGGCACGCTGGTTCGTCGGGGCGAGAAGATCCGCAGTGTCGATTCCTGGAAGAAGCTCGACCTGAAGCGCCTGAAGTCACTCATCGAGTCGGGCTTCGGCCGCAAGCTGGCGCCGGATTACTTCACGGCGACCAAGCCGTTCCGCATTTTTGTCAGCGAGCACTATCGCGCGGCCCTGGTGTTGACGCTGGAAGACGGCATCCCGCACCTCGACAAGTTCGCGGTCAGCGACGATGCGCAGGGCGAAGGCCTGGGCCGCGCCGCGTGGCTGGTGATGCGCGCGAGCACGCCGCAATTGTTCTGGCGCTCGCGCGCCGACAACCAGATCAACGAGTTCTATTTCGACGAATCCGACGGCTGCATCAAGGGCGAGCAATGGAATGTGTTCTGGTATGGGCTGGAAAGCTTCGACCAGATCCGTTTCGCGGTGGACCACTGCATGGCGCGGCCCGCCACCTTGAAGGGACCCTGACCGCATGGCCGCCTGGTTGGCTCCGATCGCCTTGCAAGGCCGCCATGTGCGGCTCGAGCCGCTGTCGCTGGCGCATGTGCCCGGCCTGCAGCAGGCGACCCGCGACGGCGAACTCTGGCGCCTTTGGTACACCTCGGTGCCCGATCCGGATGGCATGCACGCCTACGTGGAAAAGGCCTTGGCGCTGCGTGACGCGGGGGCCGCCTTGCCCTGGGCAGTGATCGATGCCAATGGCGAAGTCGTGGGCAGCACGCGCTACGGCAACGTGGATGCCGACAACAAGCGCGTGGAGATCGGCTGGACCTGGTATGCGAAACGCGTGCAGCGCACCGCGTTGAACACCGAGGCCAAACTGTTGCTGCTGACGCATGCGTTCGAGGCGCTGGATTGCGCGGCGGTAGAATTCCGCACGAGCTGGTTCAACCACGCCTCGCGCAACGCCATTGCGCGCCTTGGCGCGAAGCAGGACGGCATCTTGCGCAAGCACATGCGCATGGCCGATGGCCAGCATCGCGACACCGTCGTATTTTCTATCATCGACGGCGAATGGCCGATGGTGAAGCGGCACCTTTCCTTCAAGCTCGAACAATCCCACCGGAGCAGTCAGTCATGAGCAAGCGCATCGGACTCATCGGGGCTCGTGGGCATGTCGGCGCGGAGTTGATCCGCCTGATTGCCGGGCATCCCGAACTCGAGCTGGCCTTCGTGTCATCGCGCGAGCGGGTAGGGCAATCGGTGGCCGAGCACCACCCGGAAGTCGGCGGCGACCTGCGTTACGTCGAGGTCACCCCGGAAAATATCGCCTCGTATCCTGCCGACGCGCTGATCCTGGCACTGCCCAATGGCAAGGCGGCGCCCTACGTCGCAGCGATCGATGCCAATGCACCCGGTACCGTCGTGCTCGATCTTTCAGCCGACTATCGCTTCAACCCTGACTGGTATTACGGCTTGCCGGAGCTCACGCGCAAGCAGTACCACGGCCAGAAGCGCATCAGCAATCCCGGCTGTTACGCCACCGCGATGCAGCTGGCGATCGCCCCACTGCGCGATTCCCTGTCGGGACCGGCGCAGTGCTTCGGTGTGTCGGGCTTCAGCGGCGCCGGGACCTCGCCGTCAGACAAGAACGATCCTGAAAAGCTGCGCGACAACCTCATTCCCTATGCGTTGACCGACCATATCCACGAGCGCGAGGCCGGGGAAAAACTGGGCTGGACGGTGCAGTTCATGCCGCATGTCGCGCCGCATTTCCGCGGCCTGTCCATCACTGCCAACCTGCACCTGCGCGAGCCGATGACATTGCACGATATCCGCCAGCGCTACCTCGATTTCTATGCCGGCGAGCCCCTGGTCGGCGTGCAGGACGATGCACCGTGGGTCAGCGCGATTGCCGGCAAGCCCGGCGCGCTGGTCGGTGGGTTCACGATGGGCGAAGTCGGGCGTCGCGTAGTGCTGGTATCGGTGCTCGACAATCTGTTGAAGGGCGCGGCGACCCAGGCGCTGCAGAACCTCAACCTGGTTTTCGGTTTTCCCGAGACCCAGGGCATTACCACGGTTTCCGAAGGCTGACCCTGATGTCCGACCTGCTTTGGCAAAAACCCGGTGTCCAGGTGGACGCGGCGATCCAGGACTTCCTCGCGGGCGAGGACGTCATCCTCGATCGCGAATTCTTCCTGTTCGACATCCAGGCGAGCAAGGCGCACGCCGAGGGCTTGCAACACATCGGCATCCTCGATGCCGATGAGCTGGCGGGCCTGCAGCGCGAGCTCGATTTATTGGCCGCAGATTTCAGCGAAGGCCGCTTCGTGCTGGATGCTCGTTTCGAGGATTGCCATTCAGCCATCGAATCGCGCCTGACAGAACGCCTGGGCGATGCCGGGCGCAAGATCCACACCGGGCGCAGCCGCAACGACCAGATCCTGGTCGCGACGCGGCTGTGGTTGAAGGACCGTTTGTCGCGCGTCGCATCACTCTGCGCCGATGCCGCGCGCGTCGCGCTGGATCGTGCCGAAGCCGAAAAGGCGCTGCCCATGCCTGGTTACACGCACCTGCAACGCGCCGTCGTTTCATCGGCCGGCATGTGGTGGTCTGCCTGGGCCGAAGCCTTTGTCGACAACGCGCAGCGCGCGCGCCAGACGCTTGCCTGGATCGACGCCAATCCGCTGGGCAGCGCCGCGGGCTACGGCATCAACCTGCCGCTGGACCGCGACCATTCGACGCAGGCGTTGGGTTTTGCACGCATGCAGGTGTCGGCGCCCTATGCGCAACTATCGCGCGGCAAGTTCGAGATGGCGGCGATCGAATCGCTCGGATCGGCACTGCTCGATTTGCGTCGCCTGGCCTGGGACTTGTCGCTTTTCACCAGCGCGGAGTTCGGCTTCGTCAGCCTGCCGCCGGAATACACGACGGGCAGCTCGATCATGCCCAACAAGCGCAATCCCGACGTCATCGAACTGATGCGTGCGACCTACGCCAGCGCCGCTGCCGCGCGCACCGAAATCGAGCAGCTGTTGTCGCTGCCTTCCGGTTATCACCGGGATCTGCAGTTCAGCAAGGGCGCCATATTCCACGCTTTCGGTCGCGGCCTGTCGGCGCTCGCGCTATTACCCGACCTGTTGCGGCGCCTGTCGTGGAATCCCGAACGCATGCGCGCCGCGCTCGATCCGTCCATGTATGCCACCGACCTTGCCGTCGATCTCGCGCGGCAAGGCCTGCCGTTTCGCGACGCGTACAAGCAGGCGGCCGACCCGGCACGCTGGGCGCAGGGCGATCCGGAAGCAAGCCTGCAGGCACGTGTATCGCCTGGCGCGTCGGCCGACCTTCGGCTGGATGTGTTGCGGCAACGGCTGGACGGAATTAGCTGATGGACGCGCACGCGTTCGGCGCTCAGCCCTTGCCGGACTGGCGTCGAGCCGTGCTGAAAGTGGGCAGCAGTTTGCTGGCCGCCGCCGATGGCGGGTTGAGCGACACGCATGCCGCAGGCCTCGCCCGGTTTGTTTCCGATAGCCGCAGGCAAGGCCGCGAAGTCGTGATCGTGTCGTCCGGCGCGGTGGCAGCCGGACGCGGCGTATTGAAGACCGAAGCCGCCGGCCTGACCCAGCGACAGGCGCTGGCCGCATTGGGCCAGGCGCCCATGATCGCGCTTTGGCAAAGCTTGTCGGACGTGCCCGTGGCGCAGGTTTTGCTGAGCCACGACGATGTACGCAATCGTCGCCGCTACCTCAACGCGCGCGCCACGCTGCGCGAATTGCTGCGGCTCGGCGTGCTGCCTGTCATCAATGAAAACGATACCGTTGCCGTGGATGAATTGAAATTGGGCGACAACGACAATCTTGCCGCGGTGGTCGCGACGCTGGTGGATGCCGACCTGTTGCTGATCGCGACCGATATCGCGGGACTCTACGACGACCATCCGGTGCGCAATCCCCGGGCGACACCGCTGCCGCGCATCAAGGCGATCACGCCGACGGTGCTGCGCATGGCGCAGGGCGATGCCGGCACGCTGGGCACGGGCGGCATGCGCACCAAGCTCGAAGCCGCCAGCAAGGCGGCCGCCGCAGGCATCGGCACCGCGCTTTTTTGCGGTCGCGATGCCGACACCGTGCAGTCCCTGTCGCAAGGCATCCTGCATGGCAGTTTCGTGGAGCCGCACGGCGACCGCCTTCTCGCGCGCAAGCAGTGGCTGCGCAATGCGCCGGCAGGCCTGCATGGCCTGCGCGTGGATGCCGGCGCAGCGCGCGCGTTGGTGGAGCGTGGTGCATCGCTGTTGCCGGGCGGTGTGGTGTCGGTGGAAGGCGAGTTCGGTCGCGGCGATTTGATTGAACTGCGCCTAGCCGGCGCCGACTACGGCCAGGTTTTGGCGCGTGGGCTCGCGCAATATGGTTCCGGCGACATGCAACGCATTGCCGGTCGTCACAGCCGCGACATCGAGGGCATCCTCGGCTATCGCTATGGCGAGGTCGTGGTGCACCGCGACGACCTAGTCGTCCTTTCGCAGGACTCGCTTGCATGAAAACCGAGGCGTCGACTGGTTACGTCCGTCCACTCGCCATCGCCGCGCGCGATGCCGCGCAGTCGATCGCCGCGCTGGATTCGGCACAGCGCGAAAGCCTGGTCGGTGCGATGGCCGATGCCATCCAAGCCGATCGCGCCACTATCCTGGGGGCCAACGCCAGCGACCTGCGGCGCGCCCGCGAGGCAGGAACCAGCGGCGCCATGCTTGACCGCCTGATGCTCGACGACGCGCGCATCGGTGGCATCGTCGCCGCGCTGCGCGAAATCGCGCAGTTGCCCGATCCGGTCGGTCAGGTGACGCGTAGCGAGACGCGACCCAATGGCCTGGTGGTCGAGCGCGTGCGCGTGCCGCTGGGCCTGATCGCGATGATCTACGAAGCGCGGCCCAACGTGACCGCCGATGCGGCGGCCCTGTGCCTGAAGGCTGGCAACGCGGTGATCCTGCGCGGCGGGTCGGAGGCCTTGGCGAGCAACCAGGCAATTGCGGCCAGCCTTCACCGTGCGATGCGCGACTGCGCGGTTCCCGAGGCCGCGCTTGTCCTGATCGAGGATCCCGCGCGCGAGCACATGCTCGAGTTGCTGCAACTCACCGACATCGTGGACCTGGCCATCCCGCGCGGCGGCGAGGGCCTGATCCGCTTCGTGGCCGAGCATGCGCGGGTGCCGGTGATCAAGCACTACAAGGGCGTCTGCCATCTGTACGTGGACCGTGCGGCGGACCCCGAGTTGGCACTGCGCTTGTTGATCGATGGAAAAACATCCCGGCCGGGCGTGTGCAACGCGCTGGAGACCCTGCTGGTGCATTCGGACATTGCGCCGAGCTTCCTGCCGAAGGCGCTGGAGGCGCTTGCCGGGAAGAAGGTGCAAGTGCGCGGCGATGAAAGCACGCGCTCGCTGTCCCCAGCCGTGGCCGTCGCCACGGACGACGACTTCGCGGCGGAATTCCTGGATCTCATCCTGGCGGTACGGGTCGTGGATTCGATGGACGAGGCGATTGCGCACATCCGGCGCTTCGGGTCGGACCATACCGAGGTCATCGCGACTTCCGACCCCGCGGCGGCCGAGAAATTCGTGCGCTCGCTGCGCAGTTCGGCGGTGATGGTCAACGCCTCATCACGCTTCAACGATGGTGGCGAGTTGGGGCTCGGGGCGGAGATCGGGATTTCGACCACGCGCTTGCATGCGTATGGGCCGATGGGGTTGGAGTCGCTGACGATCGAGCGGTATGTGGTGCGGGGGGTGGGGCAGGTGAGGCATCCGGGGTAGCAGTTGGAGCTCAGGAGCGGATTCCGGAGCGAAAGCGACAGGGTGCGGAAGGGCGGACCGGTTATTCCGCTGCGCTTGAACGACAAAGCCGCCTGGGAGGCGGCTTTTTCATTCAACATGCTTTGGTCGGGGAGACAGGATTCGAACCTGCGACTTCTACGTCCCGAACGTAGCGCTCTACCAGGCTGAGCTACACCCCGAGGGAGCCGCCTATTCTAAAGACCGACCCGCCCTGAGGCAAGTTTTGTCTTAAAATACCGGATTCGCGCCGCCCGCATGGAGTTTCGCTTGATCAAGCCCCGCACCCCGCCTGGCGTCATGGAGCTGTTGCCCCGCGACCAGATCGCCTTCCAGCGCATGCTGGACGTGATCCGGCGCAATTTCGAGCGATTCGGGTTCCTGCCGGTCGAAACGCCCGTGTTCGAACTGTCGGACGTGCTGCTGACCAAGACCGGTGGCGAGACCGAGCGCCAGGTCTATTTCGTCCAGTCCACGGGTTCGCTCGAGCAAGGCGGTCAGCCGGAACTCGCCCTGCGCTTCGACCTGACCGTGCCATTGGCTCGCTACGTGGCCGAGCACGAGCACGACCTGGCCTTCCCGTTCCGTCGTTACCAGATGCAGCGCGTCTATCGCGGCGAGCGCGCCCAGCGCGGCCGTTTCCGCGAGTTCTACCAGTGCGACATCGATGTCATCGGCAAGGACTCATTGTCGGTGCGCTACGACGCCGAAATGCCGGCCGTCATCTATTCGGTATTTTCGGAGTTGGGCATCGGCCCCTTCACCGTGCACCTGAACAATCGCAAATTGCTGCGCGGATTCTTCGAAGGCCTCGGCATCGCCGATGGCGAACGGCAGATGGCCGTGCTGCGTGAAGTGGACAAGCTCGACAAGCGCGGCACCGACCACGTGCGCGCCACCTTGCAGGGCGAAGGCTTCGGCCTGTCGGAAGCGACCACCGACCAGATCCTGTCCTTCGTGCAGATGCGCTCCACCAGCCATGCCGATGCCTTGGCCCGCCTCGACGCCATGCAGGGCAATCAAACCCTGGCGCAGGGCGCCGCCGAACTGCGCGAAGTGATCGAACTGCTGCGTGCCAACGGCGTGCCGGAAAAGAACTACGCCATCAACTTCTCGATTGCGCGCGGCCTCGATTACTACACCGGTACCGTGTACGAAACGATCCTGGACGATTTTCCACAGATCGGCTCGATCTGTTCCGGTGGCCGCTACGAAAACCTTGCCGGCCACTACAGCAAGTCGCACCTGCCGGGCGTCGGCATTTCCATCGGTGCCACGCGCCTGTTCTGGCAGCTGCGTGAAGCCGGCATCCTGTCCACCGCCGAAAGTTCGGTAGAAGCCCTGGTCGGCCTGATGGACGAGAGCCGCCTCGGCCAGTCCATGGCGCTGGCGCAACTGCTGCGCGCCGGTGGCATCAATACCGAGGTCCAGCTGGAGGCGAAAAAACTCGCCAAGCAATTCCAGTACGCCGATCGCGCCGGTATCCGCTTCATGGTGCTGGTGGGCGAGGACGAGGCGGCACGCGGGGTCGTCACGGTAAAGGACCTGCGTCGCCAGGAACAATTCGAAGTTCCGCAGGCCGAGCTCGTCGCCGCGCTGAAGGTCGAGTTGGAACAACAACGCGCCATGCAGGAACGCTGAGATGAAACCGATCCGCCTCGACGGCCAGTCCCTCACCCGCGAACAGGTGATCGCCGTCGCCTACGGCGCCACGGTCGAACTCGATGCCGAACAACTGAAGAAAGTGCAGCGCGCCGCTGACTTCCTGGTCGAGCAGGTGGCCTTGCAGGAGCCGATCTACGGCGTGTCCACCGGCTTCGGCAGCAACGCCGACAAGTTGCTCGGCGCGCATCGCCTGCGCAGCGGCATGCCGGGCGTGAAGGCCAATGACGAAACCCTGCTGGAAGAACTGCAGCGCAACCTGATCGTCACCCATGCCGTGTGCGTCGGCGAACCGTTCGGCGCCGATGTCGTGCGCGCGATGCTGGTGATCCGCATCAACACCCTGATGCGCGGCCACTCTGGCATCCGCGTCAGCACGCTGAAGGCGCAGGCTGCGATGTTGAATGCCGGCATCGTGCCGGTGGTGCCACAGAAGGGATCGGTGGGCGCCAGCGGCGACCTCGCGCCCTTGTCGCACTTGGCCATCGTGCTGCTGGGTGGCGGTGAAGCATTCTACGAAGGCGAACGGATGCCGGGCGCGGAAGCCCTGAAGCGTGCCGGACTCGAGCCGATCAGGCTGTCGCACAAGGAAGGCCTGGCCCTCAACAACGGCACCGCGCAGATGCTCGCCACCGGCGTGCTCGCCTGCGCCAAACTCGAAGACTTGCTCGACACGGCCGACCTCGCTGCCGCCATGACCATCGATGCGTTCGCCGGGCGCATGCGCGCCTTCGATGCGCACGTGCACGCATTGCGTCCGCATCCGGGGCAGTTGCAATCGGCCGCCAACCTGCGCAGCCTGCTGCGTAATTCAACGCTGGCCAACATCGATTACCACCTGGTGCCGCGCTTCCGTCAGTGGGTCCCTGAAAGCTGGGACACGCCCTCGCAGCAAGCGCTCGATTTCGACATCGGCTGGGACTGGGTGCCGCTGACCATGCGCCATGGTCGCGAGCGTTTCTACCAGCGCTTCAAGCCCTTCCGCGGCGGCAAGAAGCACCAGCCGCAGGACAGTTATTCCCTGCGCTGCGTGCCGCAGGTGCATGGCGCCGTGCGTGACGCGGTGGCGCAGGCCAAGCGCGTGCTCGATATCGAATTGAATGCCGTCACCGACAACCCGCTGCTGTTCCCGGACCTGCCGGGCGCGCTGTTCGTCGAAGACCAGGTCGTGTCGGCCGGCCACTTCCATGGTATGCCGCTGGCCTTGGCGATGAGTTACGTCAAGGCCTCCATTCCCGTGCTCGCCTCGATCTCCGAACGCCGATTGAACAAGCTCGTGGACCCTGCCACCAACGACGGCTTGCCGGCCTTCCTGATCGGTAACGAGGATGGCACCGAAAGCGGCTTCATGATCGTGCAATACACCGCTGCCGCCATCGTCAACGACCTGTGCAGTCGCGCGCATCCGGCATCCGTGTACAGCATCCCGACCAGCGCCAATGCCGAGGACCATGTGTCCATGGGCGCCAACGAGGCGCGCCACGTTCTGGAGATGACCGACGACCTGGCCCGCGTGCTGGCGCTGGAAATCTATTCGGCGGCGCAGGCGCTCGACTATCGCCGCGACATGATCAACGCCGCGCGCGAACTCGCCCGCAATGGCGATGCTGAAGCACTCGCTGCAAAAATCCAGGGCGCGCCGATGCCCGGCTCACCCGATCGCGCGAAATTCCTGGAAGAAGTCGAAGCCTTGCGGATCGAGTTGGCCGAGTCCGGCGAATTCCATCCGGGTCGCGCAGTCGCTGCGACGCTGGATCGCTTGCGCGAGGACATTGCCTTCATGGACGCCGACCGCGCCATGGACGGCGAAGTAGCGCTGGCCGTGCGGCTGGTGGAGCAGGGCGAATTGCTGCGGGCAGCCAAGGCCGCCGTCTAGGCGGACACGTGCACGCGGTTGCGACCGGCATTCTTTGCCGCGTACAGGGCATCGTCGGCCTGGTGCAGCACTTCATCGGCCGACATGCTTGACCCGACCGGCACGCTGTACACGCCGATACTTGCGGTCATGGGAATTTCCTTGCCGGCGTAGCGCACTGGCACCGCGCCAATGTGCCGGCGCACACGCTCTGCAATATCCACGACGCGTGTCGCCGATACGCCCGGCAGCACTACTACGAATTCCTCGCCGCCGAAGCGCGCGCATACCGCCACTTCCTGCACCAGGCAGTCGGCCAGGTTGCGGGCCAGGCCGCGCAGGCATTCATCGCCGGCCAGGTGGCCGTACTCATCGTTCACCCGCTTGAAATGGTCCAGGTCGATCAGCAGCAGGCTGATCGGCTGTCGGGTTTCCGCCGCGTGGTGCAGCATCTGTTCGAACACCTCGCGGAAATGCCGGCGATTGAACATGCCGGTCAAGACGTCGCGCCGGTTGGATTCACGCAGGCGCGAATTGGCATCGGCCAATTGTTCCAGCGCGGCGCTGAGCTCCGCCGTGCGCCGGGAAACATTGCGCTCGAGTTGTTCGTTGGCCTCGCGCACCACGTTCTCGTTTTCGCTGCGCAGGTTCGCATAGCGGTAGGCGAGGGCGAACGACAGCAGCACCATCTCCATCGCCGAGCCGATCTGGATGCCATATTCGGTGAAGAAGTTCTTCTGCAGGATGCCGAACGACACCGAGGCGTACATCGCCGTGCCCACCAGCAGCATCGTCCATGCCGCGAGGAAGAGCCGCGCCGGGCGATAGCCGCGGCGGATGGCGTGGAAGGTCTGGTAAAGCACGGCCAGCACGCCCGGGAACACGCCATAAGTGCCCAGCTGCACCGACGTCCGATAGTCCACCCACAACGACGACAGGCCGACCGCCGCGTAGAAGGCGATGAAGGCCAGCGAAATCTTGTCGCCCAGCGGCCATCGCTGCTTTTGTTCCAGGAACAATCGCACGAACTGGTGCATCGCCATCTGCGAGAAAGCCATGGCCAGCGGGATGGCATGGTTGGCCAGCCACGGGTTGCCGGGCCACAGGTATTCGAAGGCCAGTCCGTTGAGGCAGAACAGCACCATGCCGAAGCCGGCGAGATGGCACATGTACCAGAAGTGGCTGCTGTCCCTCAGCGACAGCCACAACACCATGTTGTAGAAGAACAAGGCGAGCAGGATGCCGTCGTACAAGCCGATGCCGATCTGCGCGTCGCGCTCCATCTCGGCGAAGGCGCCGAAGGTATAGATGTGCAACGGCGCCTGCATCGAGCTTTCGCTCTGCGCGCGCACCAGCAGTTCCACTTCGGTGCGCTGCGGCAGGTTCAGCCAGAAGTTCGGATGCCGGTAACGGATCGCCCGCGCCGAGAACGGCAGCTTGTCGCCCGATGCAAGGTGGTCCACGCGCCCGTCGGGGTAGCGCATGTACACGTCGAGGTTGTCGAGCAGGGAGTACTGCAGGACCAGCAGCCAGCGTTCTTCGCTGTTGCCGTCATTGAAGAGGCGGGTATGGAACCAGTAGGCGCCGTCGCCGAATCCGAAGGTCGCATTGCCGTTGGGCAGGGGCTGGAACCGGCCCTGGGCCGCCGACTGGAACATGGTGGATGCGTCCGCGCGCCCTTCCGGATCCACCAGGTAGGTCATGCGCGGGGACAGGGACAGGTCGGTCAGGTTGGGACCGATCGTGACGCGGGCAGGCTTCGCCTCAGCCAGGCAGGCGCCGGCCAGGGCCAGGATCAGCACCAGAATTCGCAAACCCAGGCTCACCAAACACGTTCCTCCGATTTCGCACACCTTAACGGGACGCGTGGGTAATGGCTATCAGGGCGCGTTTTCCGGGGTAAAGCTTGCCAATGTAATAGCGCGCTGTTACATTGGCACAATGAAGCGAAAGCCCACCCTGCCCACTTCGCCCCCCATTCGGGGATCCGAGCCCCTCGATTGCCTGATCGAGGCCGTCCTGGCCATGCGCAGCCCGGACGAGCTGCGCGCGTTCCTGGAAGACCTGTGCACGCCGGCCGAACTCGAGGCGATCGCCGATCGCTGGCGGGTCGTACCGCTGCTGCTGCAGGGCACGGCCTATCGGGAAATCCATGACCGGACCGGTGTCAGCGTCACCACCGTCGGTCGCATCGCCCGCTGCCTCGACCTCGGCGCGGGCGGTTACCGCCTCGCGGCCGAGCGCGTGCTCGGCGATATCAAAGCCAGCCCCAACTGAATTCAAGAAAAGGACTTCACCCATGCGGACGCATGATCGCCTGCGTATTGCCATACAAAAATCCGGACGCTTGTCCGACCCGGCGCGAGACCTGCTTGCGCGCGCCGGCCTGAGCTTTCGTGAAAGTCGCGACCGCCTGTTCTGCTACGGCGATTCGCTGCCGATCGACCTGCTGCTGGTGCGCGACGACGATATTCCCGGCCTGATCGCCGAAGGCGTCTGCGACCTGGGCATCGTCGGCCAGAACGTATTGGACGAACAAGCGGCCGAGCGCCGCGCAACCGGCAAGGACGAAGCGTTTTCCGTGCTGCGTCCACTCGGCTTCGGCCGTTGCCGACTGTCCATCGCCGTGCCGAACGAGTGGGACTGGCAGGGCGACAACCAGCGCCTGGCGGGCACCCGCATTGCCACCAGCTATCCGCACCTGCTCGCCCAGTGGCTGGCGGCGCAAGGCGTGGACGCAGAACCCGTGGTGCTGTCGGGTTCGGTGGAAATCGCTCCGCGCCTGGGCAAGGCCGAAAGCATCTGCGACCTGGTGTCGTCCGGCGCCACGCTGGTCGCCAACCAGTTGAAGGAAGTTGCGATCATCCTGGAAAGTGAAGCCGTGCTGGCCGGTCCGGCCAAGCCCTTCGGCGACGTGCGCGCCGACCTTGCCGGCCTGTTGTTGCGTCGCCTCGACGGCGTGCTGAGCCTGCAATCGAGCAAGTTGCTGTTGTTCCAGGCGCGCCGAAGCGCCGTGCCGGAAATCCTCAAGCTGCTGACCGACGCCGAACCACCCACCATCACCACCATCGAAGGCCGCAGCGATGAAGTCTCGCTGCAGGCCCTGTGCCGCACGGCGATGACCTGGCAACGGCTCGAAGACATGAAGCGTGCCGGCGCCTTCGGCATGCTGGTGCTTCCCGTGGAGCAGATGCTGGCATGAAGACCCTGGCCTGGAAGGACATGGATGCTGCTTCTCGCGCGCAGGCCTTGCAGCGACCGGTGGAAGCGACCAATACCGAACTGGAAACGGCAGTCGCCCGCATCATCGAACAAGTGCGGGCCGATGGCGATGGGGCGATTCGTGCACTGACGCGACGATTCGACGGCATCGAAGTAGGCAACGCCGCCGTGGATGAGGCGCAGTTCGACGAAGCACGCGCGGCCGTTCCCGACGAAGTCTTCGAGGCGATGCAGCAGGCGCGCGAGCGGCTGATTGCCTGGCACGTCGCCGGCCAAGCGTTGCCCTTCGAAATCGAGACCGCGCCCGGCGTGCAATGTGGACGAATCCTTCGCGGTATTCGACGGGTCGGATTGTACGTGCCGGCCGGCACCGCGCCCCTGCCATCCACCGCGCTGATGCTGGGCGTGCCCGCTGCGCTGGCTGGTTGCGACGACATCGTGTTGTGCACGCCGCCGCGCCCCGACGGCAAGGCCGACCCCTACGTGCTCACTGCGGCCCGCCTGTGCGGCGTCACGCGGGTGTTCCGGATCGGTGGCGCGCAAGCGATCGCCGCCATGGCCTTCGGTACGCCGACCGTTCCCGCCTGCGACAAGTTGTTCGGCCCCGGCAACAGCTTCGTCACCCAGGCCAAGCAGCAGGTGTCCGTGCGCAGTGGCGGCCCGGCCATCGACATGCCGGCCGGCCCGTCGGAAGTGCTGGTGATCGCCGATGCCGGCGCGTCGCCGGCCTTCGTGGCGTCCGACCTGCTGTCGCAGGCCGAACACGGCACGGATTCGCAGGTCATCCTGCTCGCGCTGTCGGCGGATTTCATCGAAGCGGTGGGTGTCGAGATTGAACGCCAGTTGCTCGTCTTGCCACGTGCCGAAATCGCGCGCGCGGCGTTGGCGCATGCGCGGCTGATCCTCGTGGATGACCTCGACCAGGCCTTCGACATCAGCAACGCCTACGCCCCCGAACACCTGATCCTGGCCTTGCGCGATGCGCGTGCCTGGCTGCCCAGGGTGCGCAGCGCCGGCTCGGTTTTCCTCGGCGACCATGCGCCCGAATCGCTGGGCGACTACTGCTCCGGCACCAATCATGTGTTGCCGACCAACGGCGCCGCGCATGCTTACAGCGGCGTCGGCGTCGCCAGTTTCCAGACCAGCATCAGCGTCCAGGCAGTCACGCCGGCAGGTCTCGCCGCCATCGGTCCGTGCGCAGTCACGCTGGCGCGCGCCGAGGGCCTGGAAGCGCACGCGCAGGCCGTGTTGCTGCGGCTGGGGGCATCGGCATGAGCGCGGTGCTCGAATTGTTGCGGCCCGACCTGCGTGATTTCGCCGGCTACTCGTCTGCGCGCCGCACCAGTGCGCGCGGCTCGGTCTGGCTCAATGCGAATGAGTCGCCCGAGCCCTCGATCGCCGATGGCGGGCTGTCACTCAATCGCTATCCCGACCCGCAGCCTCGTGCACTGCGCGAACGACTTGCCGCCCTGTATGCCGTGACGCCCGGACAGTTGATGGTGACCCGAGGCAGCGACGAGGGCATCGACTTGCTCGTTCGCGCTTTCTGCCGCGCTGGCCGGGACGGCGTCGCCATCGCGCCGCCCTGTTTCGGCATGTATGCCGTATGCGCGAGAGTGCAGGGCGCGCCGCTGGTCGAAGTGCCGCTGTTGGAAGCAGACGGCCAGTGGCGGCTGAACCTGCCGGCGCTGGTGGATGTGGTCGCCGAGCGCAACGTGCGCATCGTGTTCCTGTGCTCCCCGGCCAATCCCACCGGCCAGGCCCTCGACATCGACCAGATCCGCACGCTTGCCGCTTCGTTGGCAGGACGCGCCGTGCTGGTGATCGACGAGGCCTACGGCGAGTACAGCGCCATCGCCAGTGCATCCACGCTGCTGGCGGAATTTCCCGGCCTGGTCGTGCTGCGCACGATGTCGAAGGCCTATGCCCTGGCCGGCGCGCGCATCGGTTGCGTGCTGGCCGATCCCGAACTGATCGCCGTGCTGCGCAATCTCTCCGCGCCCTATCCGGTGCCCGCGCCTTCAGCGGCGCTGGCGCTTGCGGCGCTGTCCGATGCCGGCATCGCGCAGGCGCGCCAGCGTTGCGACCTGGCCGTGGGCGAGCGCGAAGCCCTGCGCAGGGGCCTGCTCTCGCTTCCCGGCGTCACGCGCGTGTATCCGTCCCAGGGCAATTACCTGCTGGTGCGCTTCAACCGGGCCCAGGACGTATTCGACCGATTGTTGGCGGCCGGCATCGTGGTCCGCGACATGCGCGCCATGGAAGGGCTTGGCGATGCGCTGCGCATCACCGTCGGCAGCCCGGCGGAAAACGCCGCCTTGCTGGCCACGCTGCAACAGCAGGTGGCGGCATGAGCAAGATCCTCTTCATCGACCGCGACGGCGTGCTGATCGAGGAGCCCGCCGACGAACAGATCGACAGCTTCGAAAAATTCCGCCTGGTGGCCGATGTGATACCGGCCCTGTTGCGCCTGCGCGACGCGGGATTCGAATTCGTGATGGTGTCCAACCAGGACGGGCTCGGCAGCGCATCGTACCCGCGTGAATCCTTCGAAGGCCCCCAGGCGCTGTTGCTGCAGGTCCTTCGGTCGCAGGGCATCGTCTTTCGCGAAGTCCTGATTGACGAACATTTCCCGGCTGACAACTCGCCCAACCGGAAGCCCGGCATCGGCATGGTCATGCATTACCTGCGCGACCGCAGCGTGGACCTGGATGCAAGCGCCATGGTCGGCGACCGCGAGACCGACATGGAGTTCGCCCGCAATCTCGGCGTGCGCGGCTTCCGCATCGGCGCCGGGCAAATGGGATGGAACGATGTTGCGCATGCCCTGGCCGATGCGCCGCGCATCGCCAGCATCGAGCGCATCACCAAAGAGACCAGGATCCGGGTCAGCATCGACCTCGACCGCGTCGCCGACCCGGTCGTGCTGACCGGCCATGGATTCTTCGACCACATGCTGGAGCAACTGGGCAAGCACGGCGGTTTTGCGCTGGACGTCCAGTGTGCCGGCGACCTGCACATCGACGAACACCACACGGTGGAAGACTGCGCGCTGGCACTCGGCGCTGCGCTGAAGACGGCCCTGGGCGACAAGCGTGGCATCGGCCGCTATGGATTCACCCTGCCGATGGATGAAACCCAGGCCAGCGCCGTGCTCGACTTCTCCGGCCGCCCGTACTTCGTGTTCGAAGGCGAGTTCCCGCGCGACCGCGTTGGCGACCTGCCGACGGAAATGGTGCCGCACTTCTTCCGTTCGCTTTGCGAAACCTCGGGGCTGAACCTGCACCTGACGGTGCGTGGCGAGAATGCGCACCACATGGTGGAAGCCTGCTTCAAGTCCGTGGCGCGCGCGCTGCGCCAGGCCATCCGCCGCGAAGGCAGCGAACTTCCGACCACGAAAGGCGTGTTGTGACCGGCGCGCCGCGCGTCGTGCTGCTCGATTCGGGCGGCGCCAACCTCGGCTCGGTGCGCGCCGCCTTCGCGCGCCTGGGCGTGGATGCGCCGGTGACGTCCGACTGGAACACCATCCAGGCCGCCACGCACGTCGTGCTGCCCGGCGTCGGTGCGGCTGCCAGCGCCATGGCGCGCCTGCGCGAGAATGGACTCGACAAACTGGTGGCCCGACTCACGCAGCCGCTGATCGGCATCTGCATCGGCATGCAGTTGCTGTTCGAGTCTTCCGAGGAAGGCGATACCGAATGCCTGGGCTTGTTGCCAGGCAAAGTGACGCGATTGCCATCGTCCCCCGGCATCCGCATTCCGCACATGGGCTGGAATCGACTTGAAACCATGGCCGACCATCCCCTGTCAGCCGGGCTGGACCAGCAATGGGTGTACTTCGTACACAGCTACGCTGCCCGCGATGCGGCATCCACCATTACCCGCTGCAATCACGGCGAACCCTTTGCCGCCATGGTGGCAAGGGGTTCGGTGATGGGCGCGCAATTCCACCCGGAGCGATCCGCCGCCGCTGGCGCGCGCTTGCTCAAGAACTTCCTGGCGCTCTGACCGATGCCTTTCACCCTGATACCCGCCATTGACATCCGCAATGGACGCGTCGTCCGCCTCGCACAAGGCGATTACGAACGCGAGACCGTGTACGGGGACGATCCTGTCGCCGTCGCGCGCGCCTACGCCGACCAGGGCGCGCAATGGCTGCACCTGGTGGACCTGGATGCGGCGCGCTTCGGCGGCTATACACAGTTGCCCCTGGTCGAGAGACTGAAGGCGGAAACCGGCTTGCGCCTGCAGACCGGTGGCGGGATCCGCGCTGCGCAGGATGTCGAGCTACTCTTGGCTGCCGGGGTGGATCGCGTGGTTGTCGGCACCCAGGCGGTGCGCAGGCCGTCACTGGTCAGTGCCTGGTTGCGTCGCTATGGAAGCGAACACCTGACCCTGGCGCTGGACACGCGCCAGGACGAGGGCGGCGTCTGGCGGCTGCCGGTGTCGGGCTGGACCGAAGCATCGGTTTCCACACTCGATGACATGCTCGCCACCTATTCCCAGGTCGGCCTCAAGCACGTGCTGTGCACCGACATTTCCCGCGACGGCATGCTGACCGGATTCAATATCGCGCTCTACCAGATGCTGGCCTTGCGCTGGCCGCAGCTGTGCATCCAGGCGTCGGGCGGCGTGAACGGCCTGGCAGACATCAGTGCGGCGCGAGAGGCGGGCGCCAGCAGCGCCATCCTTGGTCGCGCCTTGCTCGAGCAACGTTTCAGCCTTGCCGACGCCATGCGCGCCCAGGCGCCGACATGCTGAGCCGGCGAATCATTCCCTGCCTGGACGTTCGCGACGGCCAGGTCGTGAAGGGCGTGCGCTTCCGGGACCATGTGGTGGTCGGTTCAATCGAGGACCTTGCCCTGCGCTATCGCGACGAGGGCGCCGACGAACTCGTGTTCTACGACATCACCGCAAGTCCGGAGGGCCGATCGGTGGACCGTGCCTGGATCGAGCGTATCGCGACGATCATCGACATTCCCTTCTGCGTGGCGGGGGGGATCCGTTCGGTGGCCGAGGCGCGTGCCGTGCTGGCCGCGGGCGCCGACAAGATTTCAGTGAACTCGCCGGCCCTCGAACGCCCGGCGCTGGTGTCGGAGCTTGCCGAAGCCTTTGGCGTGCAATGCGTGGTGGTGGGCATCGACAGCCTGCGTGACGAAGACGGGCAGTGGCATGTTCGCCAGTACAGCGGCGACCCGGATCGGACCCTGGCGCTGGCGCGCAAGACTCTGGACTGGATCATCGAGGTGCAAGCCCTGGGCGCCGGCGAGATCGTGCTCAACTGCATGGGTTCCGACGGCGCGCGCAATGGTTTCGACATCGTCCAACTGCAGGCGGCGCGGGCCGTATGCCAGGTCCCCTTGGTCGCCTCGGGCGGCGCCGGCACGGCCTCGCATTTCGCGGATGCATTCCTGCAGGCCGATGTCGATGCGACCCTGGCTGCGAGTATTTTCCACAGTGGCGAACTCGCCATTCACGATCTGAAACGTTCCCTGCGCAGCCAGGGCATCGAGGTGCGAGATGACTTCTGAAGATTCGGCCTTGCGGGCCGGTGATCCGCGCATCGCGGACCTGGCCTGGGACAAACAGGCCGGCCTGCTGCCGGCCGTCGTGCAGGACGCGGGCAATGGCCGCGTGCTGATGCTCGGCTACATGGATCGCGAGGCGCTCGCGAAAACTCTCGAGTCCGGGCAAGTCACCTTCTTCAGTCGCAGCAAGCAAAGGCTGTGGACGAAGGGCGAGGGTAGCGGCCACTTCCTGCAGTTGCAATCCATCGAAACCGATTGCGACGGCGACACCTTGCTGGTGCAGGCGCTGCCCCAGGGTCCGACCTGCCACCTCGGTCGCACCAGTTGTTTTCCCTCGGCGCCCGGCAATTTCCTGGCGGACCTGGATGGCGTGATCGCCGCCCGGGAACGGGACCGGCCCGAAGGCAGCTACAGCACGCGTCTGTTCGAAGCGGGCACGCGCCGCATCGCGCAGAAGGTGGGCGAGGAGGGCGTGGAAACTGCCCTGGCCGCGGTGGCGCAGGACGACGCCGAGCTGCTGGGTGAATCGGCCGACCTGCTGTACCACCTGCTGGTGTTGCTGCGCGCACGTGGACTGTCGCTGGGTGACGCGGTGGCGGTACTCGAACAACGGCACCGATAACCGCGATAATCGTCGCCTCATCCCGGGATATTCCCTATGCGCGCGACCCATTCGTCCCTTCACTGCGTCCTCTTGCTGACCCTCTTCGCGTCATATGTCTGCCACGCGGATACCACCACGCCAGGCACGCTGTCTTGCACGGGCACCGTCTTCATCGATCGCGACAACGACGGCCTGCGCGACAAGCGCGAGAGGGGCCTGCCCAACGTCGCGGTGTCCGACGGCGAAAGCATCGTTCGCAGCGACAAACGCGGTCGCTACGTGCTGGATGCGAAACCGGCGCGCAGCGTCTTCATCATCAAGCCTGCCGGCTACGTTGCCCCGCTTCGCGGCGACGGCTTGCCGGACACCTGGATCAACCTGCAACCCGAGGCAGGTCCGAAGCTGCGCTACGGCGGCGTACCTGTGTCGACGGCCGGCGGCTGCCGCGATTTCGCATTGCGCACCGCGCCGAAGCCCACGTCCGCCGCGTTGGACGTGCTGGTGTTCGGCGACCCGCAACTGAAGTCCATGGTGGATGCCGACTACTATGCGCGGGATATCGTCGCGCCCCTGCAGGGCAAGCCGGCGGCGCGCCTCGGAATCACCCTCGGCGACCTGGTCAACGACGACCTGTCCCTGTTTCCCGCGCTCAAGGCCACCGATGCGCGCCTCGGCCTGCCCTGGCTGCATGCGCCCGGCAACCACGACATCGATTTCGATGCGCCGCGCGACGAACACTCGCTCGACAGCTTCCGCCATGCTTTCGGCCCGGATACCTACGCCTGGGAAGAAGACCAGGCCAACTTCGTCGTTCTCGACGACGTCATCTACCTGCCGGGCCAGCAACCGCAGTACATCGGCGGCCTGCGCGAACCGCAGTTCGCCTTCCTCGAGTCCTATCTCGCCACGGCAGCCAAGGATCGCCTGCTGGTCCTGTCCATGCACATCCATCTGTACGATGCCGTGCCCGGCGTCGAGACCTTTCGCAAGGCCGATCGCGAACGGCTTTTCGCACTGCTGAAGCCATTCCCGAGCGTGCTCGTGCTCAGCGCACATGCGCACAAGCAATCGCACGTCTTCCACGACGCAGCCACGGGCTGGCAGGGCGCCCGGCCCTTGCACGAGTACAACGTCGGCGCGACCTGCGGAACGTACTGGACGGGCGTGAAGGATGCGACAGGCATTCCCGCCGCGACGATGAACGACGGCACGCCCAATGGCTATGCCCGCCTGCGGGTGCAAAACGGCAAGGCCGACCTGCGCTGGTTCGCGGCGCGGGCACCGCTCGATTACCAGATCAACCTGCATGGCCCGAAGGTGTTGCGTCGCGGCGAATGGCCGGGCATCGGCCTGTATGCGAACGTCTTCATGGGCCACGCCGACACGCCCGTTGAAATGCGCATCGACGAGGGCCCGTGGAAGCCAATGAAACGCGTCCTGCAAGCCGATCCCGCAATGCTTGAACAAAACCTGCTCGATGATGCCGCCGACCAGCTGCGCGGTTATGACCGTGCGCCCGAGGCGGTGCCTTCCGCGCATCTGTGGCGGCTGTCGCTGCCTACCGATCTCTCGCCCGGGACGCACAAGGTGCAGGTGCGCGCGGTGCTGGACGGCTTTGGCGAAGCCCGTGCGGAAACCAGCTATCGCCTGGACATCGCGACGCCCTGAGCTGCGGCGACCTGAAGCGCGTCGACCCGAGGCGCGGCAACCTGCCGCGCGGCGAAAATCACTCGAGCGCGTTGCTGAAACTTTCGACCCGGCGATGGCCGTGGCAGGCCTCGCCTGTGCGCGGCTGCGGGTAGTCCTCGCGACGGTCCACCAGCACCGTCTGCATGCCGGCTTCGCGCGCGGCATCGAGTTCTTCCACCACGTCCGACAGGAAAACCACCTCGCTTGCAGGCAGTGCCAGCGCGCCCAGCACGTTGCGATAACTCTGCGCTTCGCGCTTGCCGCCGACCGCCGTGTCGAAATAGCCGTTGAACAAACTGCGCAGGTCTCCGGCGCTGCTATGGCCGAACAGCAGCTTCTGCGCCGCCACCGATCCGGATGAATACACGAACATCGGATGGCCGTCGGCCTTCCATTGCCGAAGCGCGGCGACCGCATCGGGATAGACATGCGCGACGTATTCACCGCTGGCATAGCCATCGGCCCAGATCAGGCCCTGCAGCGCCTTCAATGCCGGATGCTTGCGGTCCTCGTCGATCCAGCCCTGCAGCAGCTCGACGATCATGTCGTCCTGGCACATCGATCCGGCATCCACCGCGGCCTGGTCCAGCCAGTAACGCACTTCGGGTTCACCGCCATGCTGGCGGACGAATCCGGGAAGCGCACGCCGCGCGTACGGAAACAGCACATCCTTCACGAAGGAAATCGAACTGGTCGTGCCCTCGATGTCGGTCAGGATGGTGTGCTTCACCCGTTGGCGCCGGTGTTGTCAAAGCGCGGGAATTTCTGCGCCAGGTCGGTGCCGGTGAAATGCCCGACCCAGCCATCCGGTTCGGTGAAGAATCGAACCGCGATGAAGTGGGGCGCCGGGCCCATGTCGAACCAGTGCCTGGTGCTGTCGGGCACGCCGATCAGGTCGCCCTGTTCGCACAGGATTTCATAGACGCGATCGCCGACGTGCAGGGTGAACAATCCCGAGCCGGCGACGAAGAAACGCACTTCGTCTTCCTTGTGGAAATGTTCGTCCAGGAATTTCTTGCGCATCGCCTCGCGGTCCGGATGGTCCGGCGCGATGCTGACCACATCCACGGTGCGAAAGCCCTTTTCCTGCACGATCTCGTCGATATGGCTCTTGTAGGCGGCAAGCACCGCTTCGTGGCTTGCGCCCGGCTCAAGGTCGGCGGTTGCCTGCCATTGCTCGAAGCGCACGCCGATCTTGCCCAGTTGCTCGGCAATGAACTCGTGGGTGGACGTAATCAGCATCGGATGCACGGGATCGGCTTCCGAAAAAATCCGCAGGCGGCTCATGAGCGCAACTTCCTCATCTCCAGTTCGCAGTTCAACAGGAATTCGAAGGCTTCCAGGTGGCGCCGGGCCTCGGCCATGTCGCGGCCCCAGGCATACATGCCATGGCCCTCGATCAGGTAACCCCACATGGTTCCGCGGTCGAGCAATACATCCACCTGCGCGGCCAACGTGGGAATGCACTGGTTGTTGGCCAGCACCGGCACGTCCATCTCGGTGTCATGCGTTTCCTGGCCGCGGAAGGCCTTGATCAGCTCGTAGTCTTCGAAGCGCACGTGGCCGGCGCCGGCGTACAGCCGCGATGCCAGGGTCTGCGCCAGCGAGTGGGTGTGCAGCACGCAGCCCACGTCCGGCAGGCGGGCGTAAAGTTGCGTGTGCAGCACGGTTTCCGCCGACGGCTTCTGGCCCTCGTGCACGGCCTTGCCGGTGTAGTCCACCACCATGATGTCGTCCGGTTTCAGTCGGCCCTTGTCGCGGCCGGACACCGTAACCGCCACGTGCCTGTCGTCCAGGCGCATGGAAAAATTGCTGCTGGTGGCCGGGGTCCAGCCAAGCGCGGAAAGCTCGCGGGTGGCGGCAACGATTTCCCCGGCAAGGGCGGCGAGGCGGGCGTGGTCGTAGCTGGGCGTTTCCATGGGCGATAGTCTAGCGAAAGCCGATTGCCATCGCTGCGCCGATTGGCTTGACCGCGATCAAGTCGTCTTCACGGCGCAGGATTACACTAGTGTTTTCCAGGAGCCTGCCATGAGCGAAATCCGTGATAACCGCCGTCGTTTCCTGCTGAAGGCCGTCGTGGCCGCCACCGCGCTGCCGCTGTTGGGCCGGATGTCTCCCGTTCAGGCAGCACCGCTGCCCAAGCTGCCGCTGACCAACGCACAGGCCAAGGCCCTCAGCTACACCGAGGACGCCAGCAAGACCAAGCACGCCGCGTTCAAGCCCGGCAGCAACTGCGCCAACTGCCAGTTCTTCACCGCTGCCACGGGCGCCTGCACGCTGTTCCCGGGCTTCAGCGTTGCCCCGAAGGGCTGGTGCTCGGCCTGGGCCAAGAAAGCCGCCTGAGCAAGCCGCCTGAGCTTTCTCTGCGCATGAGACGCCCGGCCGCTTAGAATCGCCAGGTCCTTGCAAGGGAATCGCGGATGGAACTGCTGATCTGGGTCGTCGTGGCGCTGGCCATCGTGCAACTGTTGGCCCTGTTCGCGCTCTGGCGCCGGCAATCGCAGTCCCGGCCGGGGGCTGAGCTCGAGGCCCGCTTCAGCCAGCTGCTGTCCGACATCGACCGGGTCGAGCGCGGCGTGCGCGAGGAACACCGGACCGGGCGCGGCGAATCACAGGCCGCGTTCGCCGGCTTCGACCAGCGCCTGGGCCAGTTCACCGAACGCACCCAGGAAGGCCTCGCCAGCCTGCGCCAGGCCCTGGCCGAAGACGCCCGCGCCGGGCGCAACGAATCCGGCGCCGGCCTGCAGCGCTTCGAAGCCGCCCTGCAACTGCGCCTGGAAAAATTGAACGAAACCACCGAACGTCGCCTCGGCGAAGTGCGCCTGACCCTGGAAGGGCGCCTGTCGGAACTGCAGAAGGACAACGCCGCCAAGCTCGAGCAGATGCGCCAGACCGTGGACGAAAAATTGCAGTCCACGCTGGAAGCGCGCCTGGGCGAATCGTTCCGCATGGTCCAGCAGCAGCTCGAGCAGGTCCAGCGTGGCCTCGGCGAAATGCAGAGCCTCGCCACCGGCGTCGGCGACCTGAAGCGCGTGCTCGGCAACGTCAAGACCCGCGGCATCTTCGGCGAAGTGCAACTGGCCGCGATCCTCGAGCAGATGCTCACCATCGACCAGTACGCCACCAACATCGCCACCGCGCCAGGCAGCAGCGAGCGCGTCGAGTTCGCGATCCGCCTTCCCGGCCACACCGACTCGGCGGAAAGCCCGGTCTGGCTGCCGATCGACGCCAAGTTCCCGCGCGAAGACTACGAGCGCCTGCTCGACGCGCAGGAAAACGCCGACCTCGAGGGCGCCACACAAGCCGGGGCTGCACTGGAACGGCGCATGCGCGACGAAGCGAAGAGCATCTCGACCAAATACGTCTCGCCGCCGCATACCGCGGACTTCGCCATCATGTTCCTGCCGACCGAAGGCCTGTACGCCGAAGTGTTGCGGCGCCCCGGGCTGGTGGAGGCCTTGCAGCGCGACCATCGCGTGGTGATCGCCGGCCCGACCACGCTGTCGGCCATCCTCAATTCATTGCGCATGGGCTTCCGCACGCTGGCGATCGAGAAGCGTTCCAGCGAAGTCTGGCAAGTGCTGGGCGCGGTGCGTACCGAGTTCGGCAAGTTCGGCACGGTGCTGGACAAGGTGCGCAAGCAGATCGGCAATGTCAGCAATACGCTCGACGACACCAGCAAGCGCAGTCGCGCCATCGAGCGCAAGTTGCGCAGCGTGGAAGCGGCTACCGACGTGGATACTCGCGCCTTGCTGGGCGACGCCATTCCGCAGATCGGTACGGATGCGGACGTGGATGCCGATCCCGAAAATGAAAACGGCGCGGAATGATCCGCGCCGTTTCCGGGTAACGCTTCGGGCAATCAATCAGCTTTCGTGTTCCGTGCCGTTGTGCAGGTGGCTGCGCTGGCGGCTATACGCGAAGTAAACGATCAGGCCGATAACGGCCCAGGCGAGGAACAGCTTGATCGTGTACAGGCCGAGGCTGACGAACAGCAAGGCACAACCGGCCATCGCCAGCGGACCCACCACCCAGATGAAGGGCACCTTGAAGGCGCGCTTGCGTTCCGGCTGGCGGACGCGAAGCAACATCACGCCGAGGGCGACGATGAAGAAGGCGAACAGCGTGCCGGAGTTGGAGATATCAGCCAAGGCGCCCACCGGGAACAGGGCCGCGAACAGGGACACTGCCGCGCCGGTGATGATGGTGACGGTGTGTGGTGTATGGAAGCGCGGATGCACGTTGGCCAGCATCTTGGGCAGCAGGCCGTCGCGGGCCATGGTGAACAAGATGCGGGTCTGGCCGTAGATCATCATCAGCACGACCGAGGGCAGGGCGATGATGGCGGCTGCGGCGACCCAGTTGCCGATGGTGCCGTGGCCGAGTTCACGCAGCACGAAGGCCAGCGGTTCTTTCGACAGCGCCAGCGCGCCGCCCGGCTGTGCACCCACCGCGCCGACGGCGGCGTAGGCAACCAGCAGGTAGAACACGGTGCAGACAGCCAGCGAGCCAATCAGGCCGATCGGCACGTTGCGCTGCGGGTCCTTGGTTTCTTCTGCTGCCGTGGACACCGCGTCGAAGCCGACGTAGGCGAAGAAGATGGACGCCGACGCACCGAGCACGCCGATGCCGGACAGCGGGGTACCCCAGCCGTTGGGCATCATCGGCACGAAGTTGGCGCCATTGACGGCGGGCATCGCG
The DNA here is from genome assembly GCA_001801685.1 of Gammaproteobacteria bacterium RIFCSPHIGHO2_12_FULL_63_22. Taxonomy (GTDB): domain Bacteria; phylum Pseudomonadota; class Gammaproteobacteria; order Xanthomonadales; family Xanthomonadaceae; genus Arenimonas. The sequence continues at coordinate 189,146 of MGYJ01000078.1, forward strand.
ATGATCACGAACGTGGTCAGGGCCACGATCTTCACCACCACCAGCACCGCCGTGAACTTCGCGCTCTTCGAGGTGCCGATCACCAGCAGCCAGGTCACGAACAGCGAGATCAGGAAGGCAATCAGGTTGAAGCTGCCCGAAATCGTCGTTCCATCCGGCTGCACGATCGGGTCGTAAGGCCCGGTGAGTAGCGGCGCAGGCAATCCCCATCCGACGCTGGTCAGGAAGCCATTGGCATAACCGGACCAACCCACGGCCACGGCGCCGGCGGCGACCGCGTATTCCAGGATCAGCGCCCAACCGACCATCCAGGCGATGATCTCGCCAAGGACCGCGTACGAGTACGTGTAGGCGGAACCGGAGACCGGGACCATCGAGGCGATTTCGGCATAGACCAACGCGGTCAGTGCGCAGACGGCGCCGGCGATGATGAAGCTGTACATCATGCCCGGGCCGGCTTTTTCCGCGGCGACCGAAGTCAACACGAAGATGCCGGTGCCGATGATGGCGCCGATGCCGAGCATCATCAGCTGGAACCAGCCGAGCTGCCGCACCAGGCCCTTGCGTTCTGCCGTGGCGAGAATCTGGTCTAGTGGTTTGACGCGATCAAATAACATTGCCTTCCCCTGACGCGTGTAAGAGAACGCCAACCATCGCAGGTTGGCGCATGTGAATTCAGCCAGGCCCACCCTGGGCCCAGACCCTCGGTAACATAAGCGAGACCGCCCCCACCGGCAAGCGCCCACTTCGCCGCCCACAGCGAGCCAACAATGAACGATCAAGCCATCCCGGCGCAGGAACAGGTGTGCCACCTGCTGCAGGCCTTCACGTCAGCCCCTCCGGCGCCCGAGGTGCGCGACCAGTTCATGAAGTTCGCCAGCGATCACGTCGATTGCTGCGAACGCACATTGGCCGTCGGCCACTTCACGGGGTCCGCCTGGCTGGTTTCCGCCGATGGCGCGCGCGTGCTCCTGACCCATCACCGCAAGCTCGATCGCTGGTTGCAGTTGGGCGGCCACGCCGACGGCGACGGCGACCTGGCCGCCGTCGCATTGCGCGAGGCAGAGGAAGAATCCGGGTTGTCGGGACTGACGCTGGAAGGCGGCATCTTCGACCTGGACCGCCACCTGATCCCGGCCCGCGGCGACGAGCCGGCGCACTGGCATTACGACGTGCGCTTCGTGGTTCGCGCTTCCATTGAAGCATTTCAAGTCAGTGAAGAATCACATTCGCTGGCCTGGAAATCGATCGCCGAGATTGCGAATGACGCTGACGCAGACGAGTCGATGCGGCGCATGGCGTGCAAGTGGTTGGCGCTGTATTGATAGCCTAAGTGCAGGGTTCTGAGTGGGGTGGTGGCCGGTGATCATTTTGAGTCGCCACACGGAATCGGCTTGGTCAAAATAATC
>MGYJ01000078.1:190597-232234 GCA_001801685.1 Gammaproteobacteria bacterium RIFCSPHIGHO2_12_FULL_63_22
GCGACCTGCGTTGGCGGGGGTACTGACGAGTGTTGCCCTGACGCTCAGTTGGCCGCAGGTGAGGGAGGGCGAGTGCCGGGTATCATTTTCACCAAGCCGATTCCGTGTGGCGACTGAAAATGATGCGCGGCAATCGCCGCACCCAGAACCAACGGATTTGCTTCAGCCGCGTGACTCAGGCGCGGCCGCCAAACTCGCCAGTGACAGTGCTGACCCAGATCTTTTCGCCGTTGCTGATGTACTCGGGTACCTGGATCTCGATGCCCGTATTCAATCGCGCAGGCTTCGGCCGCTTGGTGGCCGTACCGCCCTTGAGTTCCGGCGGCGTCTCGACTACTTGCAGCACCACGCTGGCCGGCAACAGCACGGCTACCGGCTGGTCGTCGATGATCTGCACGTAGCAGCCTTCCAGGCCGTCGGTGATGTAGCCGGCGTTCTCGCCGATCACGTCTGCGTCCAGCTGGTAGGGCGTGTAGTCATCCTTGTCCAGGAAGACGAAGGCTTCGCCGTCCTTGTACGAAAAGGTCGCTTCTCGGCGGATCAATTCGACTTCCTTCAGTTCGTCTTCCGAGCGCAGGCTCAGGTCGAACTTGCTGCCGCCGGGCACGCTGTACATGATGAAGCGGAACGTGACGTTGCCGCTGCGGCCCTGTGCTGCGCTGCGCTCGATGTCGCGGATCTGGTAAACGGTGCCGTTGTGCTCGACCACGTTGCCTTTCTTTACTTCAGACGCTTTCATGTTGGATACCCGGATGGATTAAGTGCTTGCTTGCGAATTCACTTGGGAGCGAGGCGGACGGCGCCATCGAGACGAATGGTTTCGCCATTGAGGTAGCGGTTGCCTAGGATGAAGGCGACCGTTTCGGCAAACTCGCCTGGCTGCCCCAAGCGCGACGGGAAGGGGATGGAGGCCGACAGCGATTCCTGCACCTGCTGCGGCATCATGTCCACCATCGGCGTCCAGAAGATGCCCGGGGCAATCGTCATCACGCGTACGCCGATCCGCGCGAATTCGCGCGCCATCGGCAGGGTCATCGCAACCACGCCGCCCTTGGATGCCGAATACGCGGCTTGCCCGATCTGTCCTTCGTAGGCGGCAACCGAGGCGGTGTTGATGATGACGCCGCGTTCGCCGTCTTCGCCGGCCTCGTTGTGCTGCATCAGGTCGGCCGCGCCCTTGGCAACGTTGAAGCTGCCAACCAGGTTCACCATGACGGTGGTCGAGAACTGGCGCAGCGGCATCGGGCCTTCGCGGCCCAGCACGCGGCCCGCGCCCAGGATGCCGGCGCAGTTCATCGCGACGTTCAAGCCGCCCAGGAAGTCGCGCGCCGTGGCGAGGTTCGCCTGCACGGCGGCTTCATCGGTCACATCGGTGCGCAGGTAGATCGCGTTGCCCGCGCCCAGCGCATCGATGGCTTCGGCGCCCTTGTCGTCGTTCACATCGAACAGCGCAACCTTGCCGCCGTTGCGCACGATATGTTCGGCCACGGCAAAGCCCAGGCCGGAAACACCGCCCGTGATGACGGCAAGGGAATCTTTCAGCTGCATGTTGGTTCCAGAAGGTGCAAAACGGGGATTTTACGGCAGATCGAGGCCCGGCCGCGACCGGCTACAGGTCCATCAGGTAGAAGGTATTGCAGCCGCCATGGCCGGTGGCGCCCATCGGACCGCCGATCTTGTGGAAGCCGCTGCGCTCGTAAAGCCGCATCGCCGCATCCATGCCGCGCAAGGTCTCCAGGTAGCAGCGCTTGAAACCAATCCCGCGCGCGGCGGCAAGACAGTGGGTCATCATCGCGGCGCCTGCGCCCATGCCTCGCACCTCGGGCAGGAAATACATCTTGCGCAGCTCGCACACATCCGGTTCGCCGCCCGTCAGCGGTGCGACGCCGCCGCCACCCATCACTTCGCCATTGCGCTCGATCACGAAATACGCGCAGCGCGGTTCCGAGTAGGCGCGGCTCATCCAGTCCACTTCCGGATCGCTGATGGCAAAGCCACTGCCGACGGCGCCGAACTCCGGCATCACCGTGCGGATAACCGTTGCCACGGCGGCATCGTCGCGGGGTGCGATCGGTCGAATCACGTAGTCACTCATGCATTGTCGCTCGCTATCGTTACCTTGCTGCCGCTGGCGCGCCCGAGCAGGGCGGACAGCCAGCGTCCCGTGTCAATGAGTTGCGCAAGGTCCACGCCGGTGTCCATGCCCATGCCCTCCAGCATGTACACCACATCCTCGGTCGCAACATTACCGCTGGCGCCGTGCGCATACGGGCAGCCACCGGTACCCGACACGGCGGAGTCCACCACCCGCACGCCTTCTTCCAGGCAGGCGAGGATGTTGGCCAGCGCCTGGCCGCGCGTGTCGTGGAAGTGCACCGCCAACGCCGACATCGGCACCGCATCGGCCACTGCGCGCAGCATGTCGCGTGCCTTCACCGGCGTACCGATGCCGATCGTGTCGCCAAGCGAAATCTCGTAGCAGCCCAGGTCGTGCATGCGCCGCGCCACCCGCACGACGTCCGCCACCGGCACGTCGCCCTGGTAGGGGCAGCCGAGCACCGTTGACACGTAGCCGCGCACTTTCACGCCTGATGACGCTGCGCGCAGCAGGATGGGCTTGAAGCGCTCGATGCTCTCATCGATGGACGCATTGATATTCTTCTTGTTGAAAGCCTCCGACGCCGCGGAGAAAACCGCAACCTCGGTGGCGCCCGCTGCCAGCGCGCGGTCAAAGCCCTGTTCGTTGGGTACCAGCACCGGGTAGGAAACGCCCGGCTTGCGGGTGATGCCCGCAAAAACTTCGGCCGCGTCGGCCAGCTGCGGAATCCATTTCGGGCTGACGAAGCTGGTGGCCTCGATGCACGCCAGTCCCGTTTCCGACAGGCGGTTGATCAGTTCTATCTTGTCGCGGGCGGCAATAATCGACTTTTCGTTCTGCAGGCCGTCTCGCGGCCCGACTTCGACAATGCGGACGTGCTCGGTCATGGCTTGCCGTTACCGTCGTCGCGGCGGAAGCGCCCGAATTCGGCACTGAATACGCCGGGCAGGGTGAGGACTTCAGGTCGGGCCGGTCCGGTGATTCGGTTCAGCAGCCGGTCGTCCTCGTAATCCACCGTGCCCGGAATCTTGCCGTCGATGATCAGGTGCGCGACGGCCTTGTCGTCCATGTCGTTGAAGAGGAGTTCGCCCTGGTCCCAGGAATAGCGCATCAGGAAGACGTCGCCCGGATGGGCGGCCAGGTCAGCGAAGTCGAATCGTTTTGCGGTCCAGCCGGCGTCCACCCACATGAATCCGTTAGCACCCGATTGCGCAACATGGACCTGGGTTGGATCACCTTCGCGGAGATTTCCGTTCGATCGATCGGTCACGTCCAACTGGCAGTCAGCCGAGAACACCAGCACCATTTCGCCGTCGGGCCTGCCGTCTTCATTGATGGAGATCCAGCGGCCGGACAATCCGGGGTCGCATGCGCCGGCGGCCAGTGGCGGCGTCTGGAATGTCGTGCCCTGGCAGGCGCAGAGCAGGGCGAGTCCGGCGATGCCGGCCAACAGTCGCAGGTGACGAATCAAGCCGTCCATCATGCCTCCAGGCGAATCAGCAAGGCGTCGCCGTCAACGAAGTCTCCGGTGGCCACGCGCACGTCGGCGATCACGCCGGCGCGTGGCGCCCGCAGCGCCAGTTCCATCTTCATCGCTTCCATCACACCCAGTTCCTGGCCTTCTTCAACCACGTCGCCAATCAACACGCGCACCAATACGATACGCCCGGGCATCGGCGCCAGCACGCGGTCGCCTCCACCGGCGGCATCGCCGGCATCCAGGCGGAAGGCCGGCAGTCGCGACAGGGTCAGGCGTTGTTCGCCGTCGTGCAGGAACACGGACGAAGCATCCACGCGACAACGCAGCCGACGCGATTGTCCGGCGACCTTCAAGGACAGCCAGCGCCCGTCGATCGCGGCGTCGGAGACGTCAAAGTGTTCGCCGGAAACCTGCAACCGATAATCGCCATCGGCGCCGTGCGAGCTGGCGTCCAGACGCAATTCACGCCAGCCGAAGCAAAGCCGGGTTTGTCCGGCATGGCCCAGCCGCCAGCTATCGGCGCGCGCCCAGGGCGAATGCGGATCCGGCGACAGTTTCGCTGCCGCCAGCGTGGCGGCCTCGTCGTGCACCAGGCAGGCGGCGCTGGCGACGGCGACCCACGACGCATCCGGTCCGACTGCCGTGGGCAACACCTCTTCCAGGTGCCGGTCGAGATAGCCGGTGTCGATCGTGCCATCCACGACGACCGGATGGCGAATGAGCTTTTCCAGGAATTCGACGTTCGACTTCGGGCCCGTCACTTCGCAATCGGCCAATGCGTCGCGCAGTCGCGCCAGGGCGCGCGGGCGATCGGTGTCCCAGGCGATCAGCTTGGCGATCATCGGGTCATAGAAGATGGTGACCGTGTCGCCTTCCACCACGCCGCCATCGAGCCGGATGTTTTCGGACGGCGTCGGCAGGATCAGTCGCGCAAGGCGACCGGAACCTGGCAGGAAATTCTTCTCGGGGTCTTCCGCATACAGGCGCACTTCGATGGCGTGGCCGTGGCTGCGAATTTCCGATTGCGACAGGGGCAGCGGTTCGCCCGCGGCCACGCGGATCTGCCACTCCACCAGGTCCAGCCCTGTCACCATTTCGGTGACGGGATGCTCGACCTGCAGGCGCGTGTTGATTTCCATGAAATAGAAATCGCCTTCCGGCCCGACGATGAATTCAACGGTGCCTGCATTGAGGTAATCGATCGCGCGGGCAGCCTCTACCGCGGCCTTTCCCATCGCTGCGCGACGCTCGGCGTTGAGGAAAGGCGAGGGCGATTCCTCGATGACCTTCTGGTAGCGGCGCTGTGCCGAACACTCGCGCTCGCCCAGATGGATGGTGTTGCCCGCGCGGTCGGCAAACACCTGGAATTCGATGTGCCGTGGTTGGCCGATGTAGCGCTCGAGCAAGACGCGATCGCGGCCGAAGGCGTTGCGCGATTCGCGCTGGCATGATTCCAGCGCGGCGGCGAACTCCTTGCTGGCATGGACGATGCGCATGCCCTTGCCGCCGCCGCCGTGCGCGGCCTTGATCATCAGCGGATAACCGATGCGGTCGGCTTCGGCATGCAGCGTGGCGACATCCTGGTCGGCGCCGGTGTAACCGGGCACCACAGGCACGCCATTCGCCGCCATCAGGTCCTTGGCGCCGGCCTTGCTCCCCATCTTTCGCATCGAGGCTGCGTCGGGCCCCACGAAAACCATTCCGGCCTCGGCCACGGCCTCGGCGAAATCGGCATTCTCGGAAAGGAATCCGTAACCGGGATGGATCGCCTGTACGCCGGCGCGCAGGGCCGTTTCAATGATCACTTCACCGCGCAGGTAACTGTCCTGCGGCCTGGGTCCGCCGATCAGGTAGGCCTCGTCGGCCATCAGTACGTGTTGCGCATTCGCATCCGCTTCGGAATACACGGCGACCGACGTGATGCCGAGGCGGCGGCAAGTGCGCATGATGCGGCAGGCAATTTCGCCGCGATTGGCGACCAGCAATTTCTGGAACGTCGGGTGGGCGCTCACTCGCCGCGGCTCCAGGTCGGCGCACGTTTGTCCAGGAAGGCGCCAAGGCCTTCCTGTCCTTCCGGCGAAACCCGAAGTGCTGCGATCAGTACTGCATTTTCCAGGTCGATCCGCAGCGCCCGTTCCTTGTCCATGCCGGTCATGCGCAAGGCCAGCAACTTGGCTTCGCGTTGTGCGATGGGCCCACCCTTGCCGATCCAGTGCAGGGTACGTGCCACCGCGGCATCCAGGTCGAGCGGCGTCACGCATTCATGCAAGAGACCCATGCGGTGCGCTTCGCGGGCTTCGAACACTTCGGCCCCAACGAACATGCGGCGGGCCTGACGCGCGCCGACGGCGGCGACGACATAGGGAGAAATGACCGCAGGCACGAGGCCCAGCTTCACTTCACTGAGGGAAAATTTTGCGCCTTCCACGCCGATGGCGATGTCGCAACAGGCGATCAGCCCGATACCACCGCCATAGGCCGAGCCGTTGACGCGCGCCACGGTGGGCTTACCCAGGAAATTGAGCGTGCGCATCAGCGTGGCGAGCCGCATCGAGTCTTCGATGTTTTCCGACTCGCTCGCGGCGGCCATGCCGCGCATCCAGTTCAGGTCGGCACCGGCCGAGAAGGTGGAGCCAGCGCCAGTCAGTACGACGGCCCGAACGGCCGGGTCGAGGTCGAGTTCCTGCAAGGCGTCGTTCAATTCGCCGATCAGCGTGGCATCGAAGGCGTTGTGCACCTCCGGGCGCTGCATCCGGACGGTGGCGACACCGCCCTGGTAGTCAACGCTCAGGGTTTGCCACGGGGCAGGTTTCCTGGAAGCAGGGGACATTCGGCGCCGGCACCTTATATAGAGACCCGCAATCTTAACCGCCGGGCCGCCCGGACGGGGTTCAGGGCCCCGGGACCCTTGTTTTACAAATAAGAACCATTATCATTGAGACATATCCCGGAGACGTCCCATGCTTGGAAACCTGCTACTGGTCTTTCGTGAGGTCCTCGAGGCCGCCCTGATCATCAGCATCGTCGCAGCGGCAACGCGCGGCGTGCCGACCCGCGGCCTCTGGATCGGCGCCGGTATCGCGCTGGGCCTGGTCGGAGCCGCAGTTGTGGCAGCCTTCGCCGGCGCGATCGGCGACTCCATGAGCGGCATGGGCCAGGAATGGTTCAACGCGGGCGTGCTGCTGGCAGCCGTGGTGATGATCAGCTGGCACGTGGTCTGGATGGCGCGCCACTCGCGCGAACTGTCCATGCAGATGAAGGCCGTGGGTACGGCCGTATCGCAGGGCAGCCGGCCGATGACGGCCTTGCTGGTAGTGGTGGCGCTGGCGGTACTGCGCGAAGGTTCGGAAGTGGTGCTGTTCGGCTACGGCCTGATGGCAAGCGGCGCGTCGATGGCTTCGCTGGTGGGTGGCGGCCTGATCGGCCTGGCGCTGGGCGTGGCAGTCGGCCTGGCCCTTTATTTCGGTTTGCTGAAGATTCCGGTTCGCCATTTCTTCTCGGCCACCAATGCCTTGCTGGTGTTGCTGGCGGCTGGCCTGGCCAGTTCGGCGGCCGGCAAGCTGGTGCAGGCTGACGTGCTGCCGACCCTGGTGGACCCGTTGTGGGACAGCTCCTGGCTGCTTACCGACGAGTCGGTGGTCGGCAACATGATGCATGTGCTGGTGGGTTACACCGCCCAGCCCAGCGGCATGCAACTGGTGTTCTATGCGGCAACGGTGGTGCTGCTGTTGATCGGGATGCGCCTGTCAGGCGCACCGGCGCCGGCCAAAGCTGCCCAATCCCCGGCGCCCCGCGCGCTGGCCTGATCAAGTCTTGTAGCTTTCCAATGGAGTCCCGAATGCGCCGTTTCCTGTTGCCGGCCCTGCTCGCCCTTGCCTTGCCCGCCATCGCCGTGCCCGCGTTGGCCGCCGATGCCAAGGAATACACCCTTACGCTTCGCAAGAATCGCTTCGTGCCCGCGCAGCTGACCGTTCCTGCCAACACCAAGGTCAAGCTGATCATCGTCAACGAAGACAGCACGCCGGAAGAGTTCGAGAGCCACGAGCTCAATCGCGAAAAGATCGTGATGGGCAAGGGCAAGATCACGGTTTGGGTCGGCCCGCTGAAGCCGGGGCGCTATCCGTTCTTCGGCGAGTTCCACATGGACACCGCGCAGGGCGTGCTGATCGCCAAGTAACCCGATCCATGGCACCGGCGAAAAAAAACCCCGCGAGATGCGGGGTTTTTTCTTGCCGGGCTTTCGCCGGGTTTACTTGATGTCGAAGTACATCACCACCGGGTCGTGGTCGGAAACGCGCATCGGCACACCGGCGTCGGCGAAGTTGTCTTCACCGAAGTCGGCGTTGATGCGGGCCACCTCGGCGCGGGCGGCCGGGCTGGTGCGCAGCAGCGCGTTGTTGACCAGGATGTGGTCCACGGCCTGGGCATTGCCCTGGCGGATCACGGTGTACCGCTGTGCAGCGGGCAGGCGCGTGGTGAGGTTGGTCAGGGCATCGGTGACCGGGCTGGCCACGTAACCCAGGACCTGGGCGCGTGGGGCGGTGCGACCGCTCACGATGCCCATCAAGTCGTTGCGGCCGTCGTTGAACTGCGCGGCCTCGAAGTCACCCAGCATCACCAGCTTCGCTTCCGGGCGGGCGCTCTGCAGCGACTGCACCAAGGATGCGAGGTAAGCAGCCTGCGCTGCGCGACGTGCACGCAGGTAGGCGCCGCGGGTGGACCAGCCATGCGTGCCGTTGGCGGACAGGTTGCCGTCGAGCGCGCTCAACTGGGCGCTGATGACCGTCACGGTGGTGCTGCTGCCGTTGGCGGCGTTGATGCGGGCTTCCATCACCAGCGGCGCCTGCACGTGCAGGGACTCGCTGCTGCCGTCGCGCTGGCGGAACTTGCTGGCCGCGCCAGACTGGGTCACCGACAACACTTCAACGCGTGCCACGCCAGGACGAACCTGGGCGGTGTTGACCAGGAAGCCGAGCTTGCCGGTGGCAGCGGCCGGCGTGGTCGCGCGGTACGCGGCCTGGCTTGCGCAGCTACCCGGGAACAGCACGTTGCCGTCCTTCGCATTCACGGCGGCGGCGATGTCGCCGAGCACGTTGCGGTTCTCGACTTCGGCCAGGCCCAGGATGTCGGGTGTCTTGGCGAAGGCGCAGATTGCGTTGGCAGTCTTGGCGAGGCGGGTGGCATAGGCCGTCGCGCCCAGCACCGGCTCGGAACCCGTGCGCGAATCGTCGAGGAAGCGGCGCAGGTTGAAGCTGGCGATGGTCGCTTCGTTCAAGCTGGCGGCGGTCACGGCCTTCGGCGCGGCACCGGATGCCACTTCAATATTGGCCGACGGGTCGGGCAGCAGGCGATAGGCGCCCTGACCGTAGCCCAGCACGCCAACCAGGCCGCGCACATTGTCGCCGGCATCGGCCGACAGGGCGGAGGCGCCGCGCTGGCCGAGCGAGTCGATCAACAGGCGTTCCGGATTGGTATCGAACACCTGCGGGCTGACGCCGGCAGCGCTCGCGCGATCCAGGGCATTCAGGCCGGCCTCGAGGAAGGGACGGGCGACGCCGCGCAGCACGCCGTAGAACTTGCCGTCGCCACGTACGCGGTTGCTGGCTTCGTCGATGCGGCCGCCGGTCGGTCCGACCACGGTCAGCTTCGGCACCGCAACGCGCATGCCTTCGAAACGCTCCAGGCTGGTGATCGACGGATCCGATCCGATCACCGTGGCGTCGAGCTCGATGGCGCGCGGCAGCGCTTGCGCGTTGGCCAGCACGGTCACCTTGCTGGACGCGATCTGGGTCTGGGTCAGCTGGTTGGCTTCGTCGCCGACCACGGCTTCGATGACGCGGCCGGACACTTCCACGCGGTTGCCAACGGCAATCGTCGCATCCGGTTTGCCGGCCACGTACAGGCCTTCGGCAGTCAGCGCATTGCCGTCTTGCTCGCCGTCGGCTGACTGCAGGTAGAAGCCATCGGCATCCACGGCGGTCACGATACCGGTGGTGCTGACTTCCTTGCCTTCGATCGGCGACAGCTGGGCGACGCCCTGGATTTCAGCGATGGTGGCCGTGGCGGAGTCGTCGTTGGTGATGGTGCCGGTGCCGCTGGAGGTGGAGATGCCGGCACCGCTGACGGCGTTGATCGAAACGTTGAAGGTTTCGTTGTTCTCGACGGTCGTGTCACCGAAGACTTTTACTTCGAAGACGTAGCGGGTACGGCCGGCGTCGATCACCGCGCCGTTCACGGTGCGGGACTCGTAGTCGCTGTTCTGGTTGGCCGTGCCGTTGCTGGTGGAGATGTTGAAGCTGACGGGCGAAGGCATCGGGGTGGACAGCGTCACCAGGAAGGTGGCGGTGCCGAAGCCGCTGTTACCTTCCACGATGGTCGTCGGGTTGACCGTCAGCATCGCAGAGTCGTCGTTGGTGATGGTGCCCAGGCCCTGGCCGTCGATGACGCTCGCGCCGGACACGTTGTTGAGGTTGATGGTGAAGGTTTCGTTGGCCTCGACCGCAGTGTCGCCGTTGACGTTGACCGAGAAGGTCTTGCTGGTCTGGCCGGCCGCGATCGACTGGCCCGGCATGTTGAGCTCGACGTAGTCCACGCCTGCGGCGGCGGTGCCGTTGCTGGTCCAGATGTCGAAGTTGACCGCGCCTGTGGCCGCGGCGCTCAGGCTGACGGTAAAGGTCATCAGCTTGGTACCGGCGTTGCCCTCGCTGGTGGACGCGTTGGAGACGGAAACCTGCGGCGGGGTGCCGGCAGCCGTATCGTCGTTGAGGATGTTGCCGGTCGCCGAACCGTCGGAGACGGTCGCGCCGCTGACGTTGCTGACGTTGACCGTGAAGGTCTCGTCGGCTTCCACCGCCGTGTCGCCATTGATCGTGACGGCGAAGTTCTTGCTGGTCTGGCCGGCGGCCAGGGTCTGGCCGGACAGCGCGAGAGCGACGTAGTCGCTGCCGGCGGTAGCGGAACCGTTGGCGGTCGCGATGTCGAAGCTCACCGCGCTGGCCGGGATGGCGTTCAATTGCACGGTGAAGGTGGCCGTGCTGGTGCCGGCGTTGCCTTCCGACACTGACACATTGGCGATCGACAGGGCCGGCAGCACCACGCTGTCGTCATTGAGGATCGTGCCCACGCCCTGGCTGTCGGCGATGGTGGCGCCGGTGACGCTGGTCACGTTGAGGTTGAAGGTTTCGTTGGCTTCGACCGCAGTGTCGCCGTTGATGGTGACCGAGAAGGTCTTGTTGCTCATGCCGGCCGGGATGGACTGGCCGGTCAGGTTGAGCGCGACATAATCGGTGCCCGACGAGGCGGTGACGTTGGAGGTCACCACGTTGAAACCGACGTTGGCTTGCGCAACGGCGCTCAGGCTGACAGTGAAGGTGGCGAGCGAGGTGCCGGCGTTGCCTTCCGTCACGCTGACGTCGCTGACCGAAATCGCCGGCAGCGGGGCGCTGTCGTCGTTGTTGATGTTGCCGGTGGCCGTGCCGTCGGCGATGCTCGCGCCGACCGCATTGCTCAGGTTGACGAAGAAGGTCTCGTTCGGCTCGGTGATCGTGTCGCCGATGATGGACACGGTGAAGGTGCGGGTGGTGCTGCCCGCGGCGATCGACAGGTTGGTCGCGCTGTTGGCCGTGTAGTCGCTGCCGGCAATGGCGCTGCCGTTGGCAGTGGCGATGTTGAAGGTAACCGGGCTGGTGCTGGTCGAGGACAAGGTGACCGTGAAGGTGGCGTTGGTCGCGCCCGAATTGCCTTCAGTCACCGAGACGTCGGCGACGCTCAGCGACAGCGGGGCAACGGCGTCGTCATTGACGATCGTGGCCACGCCCTGGCCGTCGCCGATCAGCGCGCCGGTGACGGCGCTCAGGTTCACGAACACGGTCTCGTCGGCTTCAACCGTGGTGTCGCCATTGATCGTGACGTTGAAGGTCTTGCTGGTGGTGCCGGCCGGGATGCTCTGGCCGGTCAGGCTCATCACCACGTAGTCGTTGCCCGCGGTGGCGGTGCCGCCGCCGGTCGCGATGTTGAAGCCAACGGCGTTGGTCAGCACCTTCGACAGCGACACGGTGAAGGTGGCGACGCTGGTGCCGCTGTTGCCCTCGGCGATGGCGACGTTGTTGATGGAAAGCGTGGCTTCGCTGGCCGAGGAGACGCGGGAGATGAAGGCGTCCTGCGAGCCCTTGTTGGTGCCCTGCGCCGCGGCGAGCACCGGGAAGTTGGCGGATGCGCTGTAACCGACGATGTAGGCGTCGCCGGCGGCGTCCACGTCCACTTCAGTGCCGTAGTCGTCGCCGCTGCCGCCCAGGAAGGTGCCGTAGACGAAGGCGCTGCCGGACGCGGCCAGCTTCACCAGGAAGCCGTCGTACAGGCCGGCGTTGCTGGCCTGGATGGAGTTGCTGATCGGGAAGCCCGTGGTCGAGTTGGACTGGCCGGCGATATAGGCGTTGCCGGCGCTGTCCACCGCGATGCCATTCGCCGCTTCGCCGCCGCTGCCGCCGATGAAAGTGCTGTACACCCAAGCGTTGCCGGTCGGGCTGACTTTGGTGACGAAGCCGTCGGTGTTCGAACCGCCGAGGCCGGCATTGAAAGACTGTGCCGGAGTGACGACCGGGAAGTTGGCCGACGCCGTCACGCCGGCGACATAGGCGTTGCCCGCGCCGTCGACGACCAGGCTGTAGCCCAGGTCCTGGCCGACGCCGCCGAGGAACGTGCTGTAGACCAGTGAGTTGCCGGCCGCAGACAGCTTCGCGATGAACGCATCGCCGTTGCCGCTATTGTTGACCTGCTTCGGCGACTTGGTGGGAAAGTTTGCCGACGTGCTCGTACCGGTGACGTAGGCACTGCCGCTGCCATCGATTGCGATTGCGTAGGCTTCGTCGTATTCCGTGCCGCCGAGATAGGTGCTGTAGATCAGGCTGGTGCCCGAGGCGCTGAACTTGCTGACGAAGGCTTCCGAACGTGCGCACTTGTTGACGTCAACGGTGGCGTCGCAGCCGGCAGGCGCGGCCGAGCGGTTGGCCTGGAACGCATTGACGGTCGGGAAATTCGTGGAGGCGGTCCAGCCGGCGACGTAAGCGCTGCCACTGCTGTCCACCGCGACGCCGTAGCCGTACTCACCGGTGGCGCCGACGTAGGTGGTGTTGGCATTGCCGCCCAGGAACGTGCTGTAGACCAGGGCGTTGCCGCTTGCGTTCAACTTGGTCAGGAACGCATCCTGGGTGCCGCCGAGCGCGGTCTGGTAGGCGCTGACCACCGGGTAGTTGAGCGAAGTGGTGCGGCCGGTGACGTAGGCGTTGCCGGCGGAGTCGATGGCGATGCCGGCAGCTTCATCCGTGCCCTGGCCGCCGATGTAGGTGCTATAGACCAGCGCGCCAGCCGAGCTGAGCTTGGTGACGAACACTTCGCCTGCGCCGGCGCTGGAGGCCTGGTAAGCATTCTTGGTCGGGAAGTTGGTCGTCGAATTCGCGAAGCCGGTGATGTAGGCGTTCTGCGCCGCATCGACCTTGATGTCGAGCGCGCGATCGCCGAGGTTGCCGCCGATGTAGGTGCTGTAGACCAGGATCGGATCGATCACCAGTTGCGCGGTCTTGTCGTAGGCGCCGAGGTTGAAGCCGACGCGGCCGTTGGCGAGCATCGCGTAGCTGGCATCCACGTGGCGGCGCGCGCCGTTGACCTGCTGGTAGGCGATCGGGGCGTGCTGGACGATATCGCCCTGGTTCGTGCCGAGCACCAGGTTGCCTTGCGCATCAAGCTTGAGCGATTTCGCGCCGTCGATGTTCAGTGCGATCTGGCTCGGGTCGGCGCCCGGTGCGACCAGGAAGTCGTACTCGAGCTGCAACTGGTTGCCGTAGTACACGAGGTCGACGCCCGGGTACACGCCGGTGTACTTCACGCGGGCGAAGTTGGCCAGGTCGCGCTGCCACTTGGCGGAATCATTGCCGACGAAGTAGTTGGTCTTGCTCGCCTGCTGGTCGATGGCCTGCATCGCGGGATTGCGGTTGCCGCCTTCCAGGGACAGGCGAACCACGGCGGTGTCGCTGTTTTCTTCGGCCGACGCCTTCAGGCTCAACACGGCTTCGGTCGGGGTCAGGAACAGGCTGAAGCCAGCGCTGCGCGAGAGATAGCGAACTTCCGCGTCGGTCTGGCCGCGGTTTGCTTCGAAGCTGATCGGCAATTTGCCGTAGTTGCCGCGCGCCTGTGCGTCTGCCTGCGGTGCACCGTTTGCCGAGGGGGTCGGAAGCGAAGCTGCGGGGGCAGGCTGGCTCAGGGTTGTGGCGATGATCGCCGCAGTGGCCAGGAGGGGGAGGCAGGAGAGGCGGGGCTGGCTCAAGCTTGAATCCCTGTGACGAGGCTGCGGGGGCGGCCGTTTAGGTAGTTTGTACTACCGGGATACCGACCCATTCAGGGGGTGTCAAGACGTAAAATGCTTATGCAACAAGCACATTCAGGATGTGTGCGCGACATCATCATTGGGCACATCGAATGTGTGATGCGCGTCTGATTTCAGGGCATTTGCCCAAAACGGAACTGCGTCGCGGAAATCCAAAACTGCGCAGCCACTTTGATGCGCTGCAACGTGGCGCAAGCCTTTGTCCAAAGGCTGTCGGGCCTTTTCGGGAAGTGGCTCGGAGGGGGTGGCGAAAATTTCGGCAGGGCGTTTCAACGCCGCCGTAATTCCGCTACATCCGGAAGACGCCGAAGCGTTCCTTTACGATCGGGGCGTTGAAAGACGCCGACAAAGCCATGCCGAGAACGCGTCGCGTGTCGACCGGATCGATGATGCCGTCGTCCCACAAACGGGCGCTCGCGTAGTACGGATGTCCCTGTCGCTCGTACTGGTCGCGAATGGGCGCTTTGTACGCTTCTTCGTCCGCAGCGGACCATTCCTGTCCCGTTGCTTCCATGCCGTCGCGCTTCACGGTGGCCAATACCGAGGCGGCTTGCTCGCCGCCCATCACCGAAATGCGGGCATTCGGCCACAGCCACAGGAATCGGCCGCCGTAGGCGCGCCCGCACATCGCGTAGTTGCCGGCGCCGAAGCTGCCGCCGATGACCACGGTGAACTTGGGAACGTGCGAACAGGCCACGGCGGTCACCATCTTGGCCCCGTCCTTGGCGATGCCGGCGTTCTCGTACTTCTTGCCGACCATGAAGCCGGTGATGTTCTGCAGGAACACCAGGGGAATGTCGCGCTGGTTGCACAACTCGATGAAATGGGCGCCCTTGAGCGCGCTTTCGGCGAACAGGATGCCGTTGTTGGCGACGATGCCGACCGGATAGCCGTGGATGTGGGCGAAGCCGGTAACCAGGGTCTTGCCGTAGCGCGCCTTGAATTCCTGGAACTCCGAGCCGTCCACGACCCGGGCGATGATCTCGCGGATGTCGAAACTCTTGCGGGTGTCCTTCGGGATCACGCCGTACAACTCCTCGGCGGGATACAGCGGATCCACCGGCGCCTGCACCGCGACTGGCAACTGCTTCTTGCGATTGAGATGCACCAGGATGTCGCGGGCGATCGCCAGGGCATGGCCGTCGTTTTCAGCCAGGTGGTCGGCGACGCCCGAGATGCCGGTGTGCACCTCGGCGCCACCCAGGGATTCGGCATCCACCACTTCGCCGGTGGCGGCCTTCACCAGCGGCGGGCCGCCCAGGAAGATCGTGCCCTGGTTGCGCACGATGATGCTTTCGTCGCACATCGCCGGCACATACGCGCCGCCCGCGGTGCAACTTCCCATCACCACCGCGATCTGCGGGATGTTCTTTGCCGACAGCCGCGCCTGGTTGTAGAAGATGCGGCCGAAATGTTCCTTGTCCGGGAAGACCTCGTCCTGCAGCGGCAGGAAGGCGCCACCGGAATCGACCAGATAGACGCAGGGCAGGCAGTTCTCCAGCGCGATCTCCTGCGCACGCAGGTGCTTCTTCACCGTCATCGGGAAATACGTACCGCCCTTTACGGTAGCGTCGTTGGCTACCACCACCACTTCCTGGCCGTGCACGCGACCGATGCCGGTGATGATGCCGGCGCAGGGCGACTGGTCCTCGTACATGCCGTCGGCAGCAAGTGCGGAAAACTCAAGGAAAGGTGAGCCCGGGTCCAGCAGGGCGCTGACCCGCTCACGCGGCAGCAGCTTGTCGCGCGCGGTGTGCTTGGCGCGGGCCTTTTCACCGCCACCCAGGGCGATGCGCTCGAGTTTGGCGTCCAGGTTGGCGACCTGCGCCCGGAGGGAGGCGACGTTTTCCTGGAAGTCCGGGCTTTGCTTGTCGATCTGGGACTTTAGCGATGGCATGCGCAGTGCACTCGGCGATTGACCGCTGGAGTTTACGGGGCCACGGCCAAAAAGAGAAAGGGCGTGCCGAAGCACGCCCTTTCCTGTATCGACTGCCGGAACGCTTCAGGGTCGTTCTGGAGTTTTGTTACTTAGTTCTTGCCAGCATCGGCAGCGCGGGCTGCGTCATCACGCGCCTGCTCAGCTGCATTTTCAGCGGAGTCGGCAACGTCTTCTGCAACTTCAGCAGCGTCGGCCTTCATGTCGGCCGCTTCGCCGCTGCCGGCAGCAGCGGCTTCGGCAGCAGCCTGGTCGGCAACAGCAGCGGCGTCGGTCGCGGTGCCAGCAGCAGAGGCGGCGGCATCGGCAGCCATCGCAGCGGCGTCACCGGTTGCGCTACCCGAAGCGTCCATGGCGGAAGCATTCGCGTCGGCAGCAGCCTGGGTTGCATCGGCAGCGGATTCGCTGGCGTCGGCAGCAGCGTCGGCAGCCTGGTCCTTGTTGGTGCAGGCGGTCAGGGCGAGGCCCAGTGCGAGGGCGAGCATGGTTTTGGTCAGGGACATGTTTGATTTCCTTGTCTAGGCGATTGAATGGTCGCGACACGCAACGTGTCTCGAGCCGCGGCCAGCATATTTATCGGGTCGCGCATTGCCAAGTGCACGCGCGTTCGCCGACAGGTAACCATTCAGGCTTTGATGACGAGGCATTCAGTTGTACGAAAATAATTTCGTGCAGAACAAAAATCGATCGTGCAATTTGCGGATTCAAAAAACTTTCGCGCAATAAAAAACCGCCGGCTTTCGCCGGCGGTTTCAGTTTTCTGCAAAAGAGCAGTAAGCAGTTGCTTACTTGGTCTCTTCAGCCGACATGTCAGCAGCAGCGGCGTCGGTGGCAGCGGCGTCAGCCGAAGCAGCGGCGTCAGCAGCAGCGTCGGTCGCGGTGGCAGCGGCGTCGGTCGCGGTGGCGGCAGCGTCGGTGGCCATTGCGTCGGTGGCAGCAGCGGCGTCAGCAGCAGCGGCGTCGGCGGTGGCAGCGGCGTCAGCGGCGGTGTCAGCAGCGTCGGTAGCGGTGGCAGCAGCGTCGGTCGCGGTGGCAGCGGCGTCGGTTGCGGCGTCGTCTTGCTTCGAGCACGCCGTCAGGGCGAGGCCGAGAGCCAGGGCAAGCAGGGTTTTGTTCAGGGACATGGTTAATTCCTCAGTCTAGACGTTAACGAATTGTTTACTTCGATTTGTTTCAAACAAATACGTGCGCCCGGGGCGCACGTGGCCCGAATCATGACAAAAACTGGCCCAGAGTCAAGCGGTTTGGTCGGGGTTCAGCGCAATTTGCACGATGGATGGCTGTTTCAAGCCATTTCGATGGCGATGGCAGTTGCCTCGCCGCCGCCAATGCACAGGCTTGCTACGCCGCGGCGGCCGCCACTGCGCTGGAGTGCGTGGATCAGGGTGACGATCAGGCGGGCGCCGCTGGCTCCGATCGGGTGGCCCAGGGCACACGCGCCGCCGTTGACGTTGAGCTTGGCGTGGTCAATGCCCAGTTCGCGGATCGGGGCCATGGCCACGGTCGCGAATGCCTCGTTCACTTCGAACAGGTCCACGTCGGCAATCGACCAGCCAGCCTTGTCCAGGACCTTCTGGATGGCCGCGACCGGCGCAGTGGTGAACCACTCCGGCGCCTGCGAGTGCGTGGCGTGCGCGACGATGCGCGCCAGCGGCGCAAGTCCGCGGCTCGTGCAATTGTCGTCGCTCATCAATACCAGCGCGGCGGCACCATCGTTGATGCTGGACGAGCTGGCGGCGGTGATGGTGCCGTCTTTCTTGAAGGCGGGCTTCAGCGTGGGGATTTTTGCGATGTCGCACTTGCCGGGCTGCTCGTCGGTATCGACGATGACATCACCCTTGCGACCGCTCACCGTCACCGGTGCGATCTCGGCCTTGAACGTGCCATTGGCAACAGCGGCCTGCGCACGGCGCACGGATTCGGCGGCGAAGGCATCCTGTTCTTCGCGGGTGAAGTTGTACTTGCCGGCGCACAGTTCACCGAAGCCGCCCATCGGCTGCTTGTCGTAGGGATTGGTCAGGCCGTCCCAGGCCATGTGGTCGAGCATTTCGGTGCTGCCGAAACGGATACCCGTGCGCGAACCCATCAACAGGTGCGGCGCGTTGGTCATGCTTTCCATGCCGCCGGCGACCACGATGTCGGCCGATCCGGCCTTGATCAGGTCATGCCCCAGCATCACTGCCTTCATGCCCGAGCCGCAGACTTTGTTGACGGTGGTCGCACCGGCCGACGTCGGAATGCCCGCGCCAATCGCCGCCTGGCGCGCAGGCGCCTGGCCGAGGCCGGCCGGCAGTACGCAACCCATCAACACTTCCGATACATCCTCGGCGGCAACACCGGATTGCTCGAGTGCAGCACGCATGGCGGTCGCGCCCAACTGGGTGGCGGGCACGCCGGTGAACTGGCCGAGCAGGGCACCAAGGGCGGTGCGCTTGGCGCCGACGATCACGACATTGGACATGGTTTTGGCTCCGGATTTCTCAATCCGCAATTATCCCATGTCTGCCTGTTGTGGGTAGTGGCCAATCGGCCAATGCTGTCGGAAACGCCTTGACGTTCATGTCTCGGGCTTCGAAGCCCCGCGGTGCGGCAAGCGCGGCCCGATGCCGGTTCGCGGGACCCGCCGCAAGTACGTCCATGTAGGCTCATCGGCGGGGTCCCTCCCGCCGATGGTCCCGCGACCCGACCCCAGTCCGCACTCGCCACACCGTGGGGCGGCGAGGCGAGCGCAGGGATTCAGGCGAGGGCCGACCGCGTTGCGTGATCCCAAAGCCGCAAGCCGCAAGCTGAGGGATGAAACGCGCAATCCGCAATCCGAAGAAAAATGGCGATGCGCAGGCGCCGAGTCGGAAGGCGCGCAGCAAGTTCGTCTTCCCAACCACCAGTGAGGTTCGAGAAGCTGCTCCGTTCTTGCAAGGGCGAGCCCGCGACGCCTGCCGCAGACAGGATGCCGGGGTGGTTTTTCGTGACCATCGGCGGCAGGGACGCCGCCGATGAGCCTACATGGACGTACTTGCGGCGAGTCACGAAAAATCGCACCGGCAGCCGGTCTTTGCCTCAGCGATGCGTACCGCTCTTACAAAGCTTCAGGGCGAATCAAACAACTCACGCCCGATCAGCATTCTGCGAATTTCGTTTGTACCTGCGCCAATGGCGTAGAGCTTTGCGTCGCGCAGCAATCGGCCGGTGGCGTATTCGTTGATGTAGCCGTTGCCGCCGAGCGACTGGATGGCTTCAAGGGTTACCTGCACTGCCGATTCCGACGCGTGCAGCAGGCAGCTGGCGGGATCGGTGCGCGAGCTGTGGCCGGCGTCGAAGTCGCGCGCGACCTGGTAGGCGAAGGCGCGCGAAGACTGCAGTGCGGTGTACATGTCGGCGATCTTGCCCTGCATCAGGCCGAAGGTGCCGATGGCGGCGTCGAACTGGCGGCGCTCGCGGACGTAGGGCAGGGTGATGTCGAGTGCGGCCTGCATCAGGCCGATCGGACCGCCGCTCAACACCAGGCGTTCGGTATTCAGGCCGGACATCAAGACCTTCACGCCCTGGTTTACTTCGCCCAGTACGTTTTCTTCCGGGATTTCGCAGTCTTCGAACACAAGTTCGCAGGTGTTGGATCCGCGCATGCCCAGCTTGTCGAGTTTCTGCGCGGTGGAAAAACCTTTCATGCCGCGTTCGACGATGAAGGCCGTCATGCAGCGCGAGCCGGCTTCCTTGCCTGCGGTGCGCATGTACACCACCAGCACGTCCGCTTCGGGGCCGTTGGTGATCCACATCTTGCTGCCGTTGGCGACCCACGCATTGCCGCGTTTCTCGGCGCGGCAACTCATCGAGCCGACGACATCGGAACCGGCGCCGGCCTCGCTCATCGCGAGCGCGCCCTTGAAGGTGCCGTCGCACAGGCCCGGCAAATACTTCCGGCGCTGCGCTTCGTTGCCGTTGACGTAAAGATTCTGCGTGCACAGGTTGGAGTGCGCGCCGTAGCTCAGGCCGATCGAACCGGAAGCGCGGGAGATTTCCTCCATCGCCACCACATGCGCCAGGTAACCCATGCCCGAGCCGCCGTATTCGGTCGGGATGGTGATGCCCAGCAGGCCCATTTCGCCCAGCTTCGGCCACAGGTCGGGCGGGAAGAGATTGTCGTGGTCGATCCGTGCTGCGCGCGGCGCAATCTCGCCGTCGGCGAAGTTGCGCACGGCATCGCGCAAAGCATCGAGTTCTTCGCCCAACGGAAAGGTGCGCATCGGGTCAGCGGCCGCTACGGCCCTGGAACCTCGGCGCGGTCGCGCCCAGGTGTGGCAGGCGCAGCTTGCCGATGGCGCTGATGCGTTCTTCGGCCATGCGGTCCGCGGCCTTGTAGGTCGGGATGTTGTCGCGCTTGGCGATTTCGAAGATGCGACCCAGGTTGAAGTAGATGGTGCGCAGCATGCGCATGGCGCGCTCGCGGTTGTAGCCGTCGATCTCCAGCGACACGTTCATCAGGCCGCCGGCGTTCACCGCGTAATCGGGGGCGTACAGGATGCCGAGGCGTTCCACTTCATCGCCGATCTCGTCATTGGCCAACTGGTTGTTGGCGGCGCCGCAGATCACCTTGCACTTCAGGCGGGGCAGGGTATTGGCATTGACCGTGCCGCCCAGGGCGCAGGGCGAATACACGTCCATGTCCACGTCGTAGATCTGGTCGGGGGCAACCGCTTCGGCGCCGTGGTCGTCCACTGCACGCTGCACGAGTTCCTTGTTGATGTCGGTCACGAACACTTTCGCGCCGCGCTCGCGCAGCAGCTTCACGAATTCCATGCCGACATGGCCGACGCCTTGCACGGCGTAGGAATAGTTGCCCACTTCTTCATTGCCGTACTTCACCTGCAACGCGGCCATCAGGCCCTGCAGCGTGCCGTAGGCAGTGAACGGAGACGGATCGCCCGAGCCGCCATGCACCTGGTGCACGCCGGTAACGAAGGGGGTCTCGCGGAAGACATATTCCATGTCGTTGACATCGATGCCGACGTCTTCGGCGGTGATGTAACGACCGTTCAAGGAATTGACGAAACGGCCGAACGAACGGAACAGCGCCTCGGACTTGTCCTTGTTCGGATCGCCGATGATCACGCCCTTGCCGCCGCCCAGGTTCAGGCCCGACACCGCCGCCTTGTAAGTCATGCCCCGGCTCAGGCGCAGCACGTCATTCAGCGCGTCCTGTTCGGTGGCATAGGGCCACATGCGCAGGCCGCCGAGGGCCGGGCCGAGCACCGAGTTGTGGATGGCGATGATCGCCTTCAGGCCTGCATCCTTGTTGTGGCAAAAGATGACTTCTTCGTGGCCAGTCTGGGCGAGGGTTTCAAAAATCATGGGAACTCCGGGGCGATTTGCGCAGGTGCAGGGCCGGGGCGATGCTCGGCATGTCCTGAAGCGGTGCGGCTAAGTCGCTGTAAATTAAGGAAAAGGAAGGGTCCGGTGCGCAGCTGCCGGGGCGCTTGGCGCGGCGTAGTGTAAAGCAATCGCTCTAAACAGGACCGTCGAAGCGATCCCACGGGTCGTCAAAGCGAACCCATTGGCCGGGCATCGGCGCTGGAACCGCTTCCAGCCTTGTCCGGTTTGTTCATACAGCTGCGTTCACATAATTGCCTTGCCGCTTTGTCTCTCCCCGGAAAGCGGCGGCACAAACCCTTGAGCAGGGATTGGGCGACCGCACTCCGGTCGCCTTTTTTTTTGGCAAGCGGCGGATAATAGAGGGCTTCCTGCACGAGGACGCCCATGAACTCCCAGCATCGCAAGCCGCTGCCCGGCACCCGCCTGGACTACTTCGACGCCCGCGCCGCGGTGGATGCGCTGCAACCCGGCGCCTGGGATGGCCTGCCGTACACCTCGCGCGTCCTCGCTGAAAACCTGGTGCGGCGCTGCGAGCCGGCCATGCTGGACGCTTCGCTGCGGCAACTGGTCGATCGCCGGCGCGATTTGGACTTCCCCTGGTTTCCGGCCCGCGTGGTCTGCCACGACATCCTGGGCCAGACCGCGCTGGTGGACCTGGCCGGCCTGCGCGACGCCATTGCCGACCAGGGCG
This sequence comes from Gammaproteobacteria bacterium RIFCSPHIGHO2_12_FULL_63_22, assembly GCA_001801685.1. Classification (GTDB taxonomy): domain Bacteria; phylum Pseudomonadota; class Gammaproteobacteria; order Xanthomonadales; family Xanthomonadaceae; genus Arenimonas. The sequence goes on from MGYJ01000078.1 coordinate 212,548, forward strand.
GCGACCCGGCGCAAGTCAATCCCGTGGTGCCCGTGCAACTGATCGTGGACCACTCGCTGGCTGTTGAATGCGGCGGCTACGACCCGGATGCCTTCACCAAGAATCGCGCCATCGAGGACCGCCGCAACGAAGACCGCTTCCACTTCATCGACTGGACCAAGCGCGCGTTTCGCAACGTGGACGTGATCCCGCCGGGCAACGGAATCATGCATCAGATCAATCTCGAGAAAATGAGCCCCGTGGTCTATGTGCAGGACGGCGTGGCATTTCCGGATACCTGCGTCGGCACCGACAGCCACACGCCGCACGTGGATGCACTCGGCGTCGTCGCCATCGGCGTCGGCGGCCTTGAAGCGGAAAGCGTGATGCTGGGCCGCGCGTCGTGGATGCGACTGCCCGACATCATCGGCGTCGAGCTCGGCGGCCGCCCGCAACCGGGCATCACTGCCACCGACATCGTGCTCGCGCTCACCGAATTCCTGCGCGCGCAAAAGGTCGTCGGCGCCTGGCTCGAATTCCGCGGTGAAGGCGCCGCAGCGCTGACCCTCGGCGATCGCGCCACCATTTCCAACATGGCGCCCGAGTACGGCGCCACCGCGGCGATGTTCTTCATTGACGACAACACGCTCGACTACCTGCGGCTGACCGGCCGCGCCGACGAGCAAGTAGCGCTGGTGGAAAACTACGCCCGTATCGCCGGCCTATGGGCCGATGCCCTCGCCACCGCGAAGTACGAGCGCACGCTGCACTTCGACCTGTCGTCGGTGGGCCGCAACATGGCCGGCCCGTCGAACCCGCATGCACGCGTGTCCACCAGCGACCTTGCCGCCAAGGGCATCGCCGGCAACCTCGATGCCGCACGTGCGCAGGAGGCCGAAGGCCTGCTACCCGATGGCGCGGTGATCATCGCTGCCATCACCAGCTGCACCAATACCTCCAACCCGCGCAACGTGATTGCCGCAGGCCTTCTGGCGCGCAATGCAAACCGCGCCGGCCTGCTGCGCAAGCCGTGGGTAAAGAGTTCGCTCGCGCCCGGGTCCAAGACCGTCGAGTTGTACCTGGAAGCCGCCGGCCTGAAGCAGGAACTCGAGCAGCTGGGCTTCGGCATCGTCGCCTTCGCCTGCACCACCTGCAATGGCATGAGCGGCGCGCTCGATCCGAAGATCCAGCAGGAAATCATCGAGCGCGACCTGTACGCCACCGCGGTGCTGTCGGGCAATCGCAATTTCGACGGCCGCATCCATCCCTACGCCAAGCAAGCCTTCCTCGCTTCGCCGCCGCTGGTCGTCGCCTATGCCATCGCCGGCACGATTCGTTTCGACATCGAGAAGGACGTGCTTGGCAATGACGTTGGCGGCAAGCCGGTGCGCCTGAAGGACCTGTGGCCCAGCGACGCCGAGATCGACGCCATCGTGAAGTCGGCGGTCAAGCCCGAACAATTCCGCCAGGTGTACGAGCCCATGTTCCGCATCGCCGTCGAATCCGGTGCGCGGGTCAGCCCGCTGTACGACTGGCGTCCAATGAGCACCTACATCCGTCGCCCGCCGTATTGGGAAGGCGCGCTGGCCGCGCCGCGCACGCTTACCGGCATGCGGCCGCTGGCCTTGCTCGGCGACAACATCACCACCGACCACCTGTCGCCGTCGAACGCGATCATGGCCAACAGCGCGGCCGGTGAGTACCTGGCGAAGATGGGCGTGCCGGAAGAAGACTTCAATTCCTACGCGACCCATCGCGGCGACCACCTGACTGCCTTGCGCGCGACCTTCGCCAATCCCACGCTGACCAATGAAATGGCGGTGGTGGACGGCATGGTGAAAAGAGGATCGCTGGCGCGCGTGGAACCGGAAGGCCAGGTGATGCGCATGTGGGAAGCGATCGAAACCTATCTCGATCGCGGCCAGCCGCTGATCATCATTGCCGGCGCGGATTACGGCCAGGGCAGCTCGCGTGACTGGGCGGCCAAGGGCGTGCGACTCGCTGGTGTGGAAGCGATTGCGGCGGAAGGCTTCGAGCGCATCCATCGCACCAATTTGATCGGCATGGGCGTATTGCCGCTGGAGTTCCTGCCAGGCACGACGCGCAAGACGCTCGGGCTCGACGGTACTGAAACCTATAGCGTGCTTGGCGAACGCAGCCCGCGCGCGGCACTGACCCTGGTGGTGGAGCGTCGCAATGGCGAACGCCTCGAGGTGCCGGTGAAATGCCGGCTCGACACCGCCGAAGAACTGTCTATCTACGAAGCCGGCGGCGTGCTGCAGCGCTTTGCCCAGGACTTCCTCGCTTCCACCAAGGCAGCCTGAACCATGGCGCATCGTCCGCAGATCCGCATTGCCGCCACCTACATGCGCGGTGGCACGTCGAAGGGCGTGTTTTTCCGCTTGCAGGACTTGCCCACAGCAGCGCAGGCGCCGGGCGCGGCCCGCGATGCGCTGATGCTGCGCGTGATCGGTTCGCCGGATCCTTATGGCAAGCACACCGACGGCATGGGCGGCGCGACATCCAGCACCAGCAAGTGCGTGATCATTTCCGCCAGCACACAAGCGGGCCACGATGTGGATTATCTGTACGGCCAGGTGTCGATCGATAGCGCCTTCGTCGATTGGAGCGGCAACTGCGGAAACCTCAGCACCGCCGTGGGCCCCTTCGCCATCTCGAACGGATTCATCAACGCATCGCGCCTGCCGAAGGACGGCATGTTCGAAGTGCGCGTGTGGCAGGCAAACATCGGCAAGACGATCATTGTCCATGTGCCGATCTCCGACGGGCAGGTGCAGGAGACCGGTGATTTCGAACTCGATGGCGTGACCTTTCCAGCCGCCGAGATCGTGCTCGAGTTCATCGATCCCGCCGACGAAGGCGAGGGCGACGCCGGTGGCGCAATTTTCCCGACCGGGCAACTTGTCGACACGCTGCAGGTGCCGGGCGTCGGGGATCTGCAAGTGACGATGATCAACGCCGGCATCCCGACCATCTTCGTGAATGCGAAGGACATCGGCTACACCGGCGCCGAGTTGCAGGGCGACATCAATGGCGATGCCAAGGCGCTGGCGATGTTCGAAGCCATTCGCGCGCACGGCGCCGTGCGCATGGGCCTGATACCGGACATCGCTGCGGCGGCGACGCGCCAGCACACGCCCAAGGTGGCCTTCGTGGCGCCACCGGCCGACTACACATCCAGCAGCGGCAAGCGGATTGCCGCCGGCGACATCGACCTGCTTGCGCGGGCCCTGTCGATGGGCAAGCTGCACCACGCCATGATGGGCACCGCAGCCGTGGCGATCGCTACGGCGGCATCGATTCCAGGCACGCTGGTCAACCTGGCGGCGGGTGGTGGAGATCGCGCGGCGGTGCGCTTCGGCCACCCCAGCGGCACCTTGCGCGTGGGTGCCGAAGCGGCACTCATTGACGGCCGCTGGCAGGTCCGCAAGGCGGTGATGAGCCGAAGTGCGCGGGTGCTGATGGAAGGCTTCGTGCGGGTGCCGGGCTAGCAGGAGCCCCGCGCCATCCTGAGGGGGTCTCGACCCCTTCTGATCCACGTCAAAGCATCGCCCGGCCAAGCGTCTATATTCGGCACTGGCAATCCTGCCGCTGCCCGGGCCCAGCCATGGATCTCAACCATTACCTGCAGATGCTTGCCGACCGTTCGGCGTCCGACTTGTTCCTCAGCCCGGGCGCGCCGCCCAACATCAAGATCGAGGGCCTGACCCGACACGTTGGCACCAAGCTGCTGACCGCGCTGGACGTGCGCGACATGGCCTATTCGGTGATGAACGAGCGCCAGCAGGCGCAGTTCGAGGATGAGTGGGAAATGAACCTGGCGCTGGCCATGGGCGACATCGGCCGCTTCCGCATCAACGTCTATCGGCAGCGCGGCGACATCGCGATGGCGGTGCGCTATGTCACCAACAAGATTCCTTCCATCGAGGAACTGAATCTTCCGACCTTGCTCAAGGACCTGATCATGCTGCCGCGTGGGCTGATCCTGTTCGTGGGCGCGGCCGGTTCGGGCAAGTCCACCACCATGGCCTCGATGATCGATTACCGCAACCAGAATCGCACCGGCCACATCCTCACCGTGGAAGAGCCGATCGAATACATGCATTCGCACAAGCAGTCGGTGGTGGACCAGCGTGAAGTGGGCCTGGACACACGCACCTATGCCACCGCCCTGAAGAATGCGATGCGCGAGGCGCCGGACGTGATCATGATCGGCGAAATCCGCGATCGCGAAACCATGCAGCAGGCCATCACCTACGCCGAAACCGGCCACCTGTGCCTGTCCACCCTGCATGCCAACAACGCCAACCAGACGCTCGACCGCATCATCAACTTCTTCCCGGAAACCGCGCGCACCCAGGTCCTGCTGGACATGTCGCTCAACCTGAAGGCGGTCATTTCGCAGCGACTGCTGAAGAGCGTGCACGCCAACGTGCGGCGCGTGCCGGCGGTGGAAGTGCTGCTGTCGTCGCCCTACGTGTCCGACCTGATCATCAAGGGCGAGATCGGCGCCATCAAGGAAGCGATGAAGCACAGCACCGAAATCGGCATGCAGACCTTCGACGAGTCCTTGTTCCGCCTTTTCGCAGCGGGCCAGATCAGTTACCAGGACGCCATCGAAGTGGCCGACTCGCGTACCGACCTGGCGCTGCGGATTCGCCTGCAAGGGCTTGCGCCCGAGGGCGTGGTGGACAACGAGATGGCGATGGAGGAAATGCCACCGCCGAAGGACGAGGCGCGCGGCGGTCGCATCGGCGGCTGATGCGGTTTTCGCGCGCGGCGTATTTTCGGCTATCTTTCGCGCATGCATGCACAGCCCGGCACGGGCCTCCACGACGATGATGAAACCGGGCAGGCCGAGCTGCAGGCCGTGCTGTCGCGCATCGCCGATCGTGATGAACAGGCGCTCGGCCGCTTCTACGACCTGACCCTGTCGCGCATCTACGGCCTGATCCTGCGGGTGGTGCGCAATCCGGCGGATGCGGAAGAGGTGGTAGGGGATGTCTACCTGCAGGTGTGGGAAAAAGCCTGCGACTTCCGGTCCGAGCGGGGCTGCGTGCTGGCCTGGCTGAAGACCCTGGCCTGGAGCCGGGCCGTGGACCGCCAGCGCCGGGGCCGGAAATACGCCATGGAGGTCGAACTGCATCCAGAGGGCACGGAACCCGCGTATACGGAATGTGAAGGCCACGATGCCGAAGCCGCGCTGATGGCCTGGTCGTCGGCCGATGCCGTCGCCAAAGCCTTCCAGGTCCTGTCCGATGTACAAAAACAAATCCTTACCCTGGCCTTCCAGCAAGACATGAGCCACCAAGACATCGCCCAACAGACCGGCCTGCCCCTGGGCACGGTGAAGTCGCACGCGCGCCGCGGCCTGGCGGCGTTGCGCACGGCGCTGGGCGGAGGGAGCAGCGACGATGTCTGAGCACGACGACGCCCTGCTGCTGGCCGCACTGGCGGGCCTGGTGCCGGACGCCGAACCCGCTGCCGACGCGCGCGGCCGCATGCGCGCCGCGCTGATGGCGAAGGTGTCGAAGCCGGCGCCGACCACGCATGTGCTGCGGGCCGACGAAGGCGAGTGGAAGCCGCTGCTGCCGGGTATCCACATCAAGACCCTGCGCATCGACCGCGAGAAGGGCACGCAGACGACGTTGTGGCGCGTGGATCCGGGCGCTCGCGTGCCGCCGCATCCGCATTCGCACGAAGAAGAGTGCCTGGTGATCGAAGGTTCGATCATCCAGAACGGCATCGAATACTTGCCGGGTGATTACCTGCTGGCCGACGCGGGTGAAAAACACGCGCCCTTCGATTCCCCGCGCGGCGCGCTGTTCCTGATCCGCGGCGAATTGGTGCCCGATGTGTCAGTGCTGAAGCGGCTCGGGTAGGCGGCTGGCGAAGACCGCGGGGCAGGACGTCGCCAGCGAGGCCAGGTCTTCCATTTCCGGCGGCTGCAGTCCGCTGCCCATCGCCAATTGCCGGGCCGCGCACGCTTCCGCGCGGGATCCTGCCGCCTCTGCCGCAAGCGCAAGCAGGATGTAGCTGCCTACGTCCTGGCGCAGCTTGCTGTTCTGCTGCGCCAAGGCAAGTGCACGCGCCGGTTCGCCGCGATCCAGGTAAAACCCGATTGCGTGTTGCGCGAAAGCGGCGGGGTATTTCGCGACCAGCCGCGACCAGCCTTCGCTCGCGCGCGCATCGAGCCGTGCGGCGAGCGAAGCATTGCCCGCGTCGCGTTCCAGGCCGGCCAGCGCGCCGATGAATTCCGGGCTGCCGGTGTCGGCGATCACGCGCGCATAGAGTTCGCGCGCCACCGCGAAACTTCGTAATTGCGTCTGGGTTTCGGCCAGATGTTCGGTGGCCAGGGTGAAACCCGGCAAACGGTCGTGCGCCGCCTTGAAGAACAGCGCGGCATCGGCATGCCGGCCATGGCGGAGCAGGGCGATGCCCTGTTGCACGTGCAGCCAGGCCAGCGGCATGGGGCTCGAGTCGGTGAACAACGCTTGCGCGCGCCGGAACTGGGCGCTTGCGCCGGCCAGGTCGCCCTTCTGCAGTAGCAGGTTGCCGCGGAATGCGATCTCGTAGAAACCTCCCTGCGGATCCGTGCTGCGCGAAAAATCCTCGCGCAACAAGTCGTAACGGCCGGTGGCCAAGGAGATTTCCCGACGCGCTTCCGCCAGGGCACCCGCCTTGGCAGGATTTGCGCTTGCGACGGCATCGAGGTCGGCGGCAGCTGCGGTGAAGCGATGGAAGCCGGCCAACACGGTCGCGCGCAAAGCCAGTGCTTCGGCATTACGCGGCGATTGGGCGAGTGCCGCGTCCAGAAGTCCGAGTGCGTGCTCCGCATCCGCCAGCTTGCCGCGAATCCGATAGCGGTGGTACAGCGCGCCCGCCTGCGAAACCTGCAGGTCGGCGCGTGCATTACGACGATTTGCGGCAGCGAGTGCATCGATGCGCGCGTCCAGGTTGCCCAGGTAGATGTCGCCCGACGTGGTCTGGATATCATCCAGTCCTGCCGGCCAATTCTGGGCCCGGGCCGGGACGGGCGTTACGCCCGCCGCGGAGTTAGCAGTCGCGCGCGCTTCGTTCGCAATTCCAAAGCCCGTTATCAGCAGCGGCGAAACCAGTAAAACAATGCGAACGAAGCGGCGCATGGTCAGTCCTCAGTTCGGGTTGCCAAGGAAGGGGAAGTCCGACAGGAAGAGGCTGTCGTTGGCGACGAAATCACTGACGCCCGGGCCGACCACGGCGCCCAGGGTGTCATCCATCACGTCGCGCGCCAGGGTACGGCCACCGCATTGGCCGGCCACGCCGAGCTCAACCGCAAGGTAGGCGTCGCAGGCGGCAACCTGCGTATCAATCTGCAGGCGGTCGTCCACCAGGATCGAAGCCAGCACACCCGAGGGCGCCAATGCGTTGCCGGTGACGCCGTCCAGCGTGTCCAGCGCGGCGAGGTTGCCGGCCATCTCGGCCTGGAACTCACCCGCCCAATTCGCCGGCGAGGCCGAGGCGTTGTAGGCGTCCTTCTTGCCAGTGCTGGCCAGCAGGTCGATCAAGGCCGTGTTGATGGCCGGACGGCCCATGCGGTCGATCTGCGTGCTGGTGCCGAGGCGTTCGTCGTCCACGCGCGCCGTGGAGGCATAGACCTTCAGTACCGGCGCGGCGCCTTTGGCAGTCACGCGCTCGCTGCGAATGCCCAGCACGATGGCCATGCCGTTCAAGCCGTTGAAGAAATTGAGGCCCGGGTTGGTGAAGGAGGGCGTCAGCGTATCGCGAGTGGTGTTGAAGGCCGCCAGGTCGAAGAAGAATGGGTCGTCGCGCAAGCCGGCGAACACACGCAGGTGCTGGCCGCCGACGATGGCGCCTTGCGCGCCCTTCGCGGCGAGGCCGTTGTTACCGACGCATTGCACTTCGCCCACCTTCTTGAAACGGCAGGTGATGAGGGTTTCATCGCCGGTGATGCCGTTGTCGATGTGGAAGCGATAGGCCACCGAGTTCGAGAATTGGGTCGCGCTGGTGGCCAGCGGGATCAGCGTCGCGGCGACGATCAGTTCGCCCGAATCGTTGGGGTTGATGAAGGTATAGACGTCGTTGATGTCGGCGGCCGGGTCGGTCTTCACCGTCGGCGAGTCGAGGTGGTCGGCGGCGTTCGCCGTCGGCGCGATGGAAGCGAGCGCTGCTGCAAGCGCCAGTGCAATGCTTGTCGAAGTGAGTTTTGACATGAGTCCTCTCCGTTGGGGGGGCAGCCGTGAATGCGACTGTCAGCAGCCTTACGCGAGCCCCTTCGAATCTGGATGCAGTTCACGAAAACACCTTCACGCATGCATCACGCCGCGGTCCATGTTGCAGCGCGGGAGATTCCTTCACGCCGATTTGCCGCCTGTCGGCACACCGTGAATCCGCTGCATCCAGAAGCGCACCAGCGCTCGTATAGGCAGTGACGTGGCGATGGCCGCGGCCAATTCCAGGGGAGCGACATGATCAAATCCATATTGTTGGCCTGCGCACTGTCGTGCGCGGCTGATTCGGCCTTGGCGCAGGACGCCACCGCAACGGCGCCATCCAGCGATCCTCCGATTCGCAAGCTCAACGGCATGCTGGTGGATATCAAGGGCCGCGGGCTTTACACCTACGACAAGGACAAGACGCCGGGCAAGAGTGACTGCGACAACCAATGCCGTTTCCTGTGGCCGCCCTTGAAGGCTGATCCAGGCGCCGTGCCGAAGGGGCCCTTCACGCTGGCCGTGCGCAGCGACGGCAGCAAGCAATGGGCCTTGCGCGGCAAGCCGCTCTATCGCTGGGCGTCCGACAAGAAATACGGCGACGGCGGCGGCGATGGCGTCAGCGATGTCTGGCGCCTGGTGCGCGTTGCACCACCGAAACCTGCCGCATCCGCCGCTGCGCCGGCTTCCGCCGCGCCCGCGCCCGTTGCTGCCAAGCCTGCCTCCAACTAAACCATGGACACCAACATGATCGATTCGAATGACCTTGCGCGCCCGCGCCGCGCTGCCTTGTTCCTCGCCATCGCGATGGCAGCTCCCGCTGCACTCGCGCAAGACAGCAGTGACGACAGCGACTTCGATACCGGCGGCAAGTTGTTGCTGACCGGCGGCGTCACGCAACTCGAAGGTGCCGCCGGTGGCGGCCTGACGCCGTGGGCCGTGATCGGCGGCTACGGCTCGCGCGAACAGATCGGCGCCAATGCCTTCTACACCCGCGTGAATGTCGGCGACTACCACCTCGACGATGCCGGCGTGCTGATCGGTTTCTACGACCGCGTCGAACTGAGTTACGCGCAACAGCGCTTCGATACCGAACAGGTGGGCGCAGCGCTGGGGCTGGGCGAGGGCTTCACCTTCAAGCAGGACGTGATTGGCCTGAAGGTGCGCGTGGCCGGTGACGCAGTGCTCGATTCCGACAGCGCCATGCCGCAGATCGCGGTCGGCCTGCAATACAAGAAGAACAACCAGGGCGCCGTGCTCGACTTCATCGGCGCGAAGGATGATTCGGGCGTTGACGTTTACGTGACCGCGACCAAGTTGTTCCTGGCCCAGGGTGTGCTGTTGAATGGCACCGTGCGATTCACCAAGGCCAACCAGATCGGCATCCTGGGTTTCGGCGGCGACAAGAATGACAGCTACAAGCCGCAGTTCGAATTCTCGGCGGCGTATCTGTTGACGCGCAAACTCGCCATCGGCGCCGAATACCGCATGAAGCCCGACAACCTCGGCATCGCCCGCGAGGACGACTGGTTCGATGTGTTCGTCGCCTACGCGCCCACCCGCAATGTGTCGGTCACCCTGGCTTACGCGGACCTCGGCAACATCGTCATCAAGGACAACCAGCGCGGCCTGTATGCGTCGCTGCAGGTTGGCTTCTAACTCGCGTCACGGAGAACACTCATGATCATTTCGAAAAATACGTGCCTATCGTTCGCCCTGGCCGCGTTGCTGATCGCGGTCGCGCCCGGCGCGATGGCGCAGCAGGCGCCCACGCCGACGACCGAGGCTGCGCCGACGGAGACCGCGACCGCGGAAGCCACCGACGACCTGGACATCGCCGAAGCCGACGCAGCGCCGCCCGCCGATGCCACCGCCGCTGCGAAGGAAGCCACTGGTGAAACTGCCAGCACGGAACGCGACCCCACCGCCGCCAACCCCGCGCCGGCCGATCCGTCGTTGCTGCCGGTCTACAAGGAATTCGGCGAGATGGCCGGGCTCACCGCCTTGATGGACGACTTCATGGTCATCCTGCTGGCCGACGAGCGCACGCGTCCGTTCTTCCAGGACGCCGACCAGCCGAAGATCAAGAAGCTGCTGGCCGAACAATTCTGCGTCATTTTGGGCGGACCGTGCACGTACAGCGGTCGCGACATGAAGTCCTCGCACAAGGGCCTGGACATCGGCCGCGGCCACTTCAACGCGCTGGTGGAAGATTTGCAGATTGCGATGGACAAGCGCGGCATTCCGTTCCGCGCGCAGAACAAGCTGCTGGCCAAGCTCGCCCCGATGCATCGGGAAGTCGAAACCAGGTAGTCGATCAAGCCGTCAGTAATGTTCGGAGCCGGCGGCTTCGACGCGATTCTTGCCGCCGGCCTTTGCCCGATATAGCGCGGCATCCGCTGCCGCAATCAACAGCTCCGCGCTGAACCCAGCGCGGGGCACCATCGCCGCCACGCCCACGCTGATGGTCACCACGCCCTGCGGCGTGGCCGGGTGCGACAGGTTGGCGCTTTCGACCGCATGGCGGATGCGCTCGCCTTGTTCGACCGCCTGTTCCAGGTTCAGGCCCGGCATCACCACGCCGAATTCCTCGCCGCCGTAGCGGCCGGCGGTGGCGTCTTCGTCGGGCAATTCGGCGTCGATGCGGCGGCCTATCTCGCGCAGGCAATCGTCGCCGGCCAGGTGGCCGCGCTGGTCGTTGTAGGCCTTGAACTGGTCCAGGTCGAACAACACGAAAGCCAGCGACGTGCCGCGCGCCTGCGCCAGTTCCCATTCGCCGTGCAGGCGCTCGAGCAACATGCGCCGGTTGGCCAGGTCGGTGAGTGGGTCGTGGTAGGACAGGCGGGTAAGCTCTTCGTTGATGCGGCGCAATTCGAGGCCGCGCGTTTCCAGCTCCAGCGTGCGTTGCCGCACCAGGCCGACCAGCTGGCGCTCGCGCCGGCGCTGCTGGCTCTCGCGCAGGCGCAGCAGCACGTACAGCACCAACAAGCCCACGACAATCAACGTGAGCAGCGCGGGCGGGGTGCGCCAGAACGGCATCGGGATCGCGATGGCGAGTTCGATGGGCTTGGCCAAAACACCCTCGGCATCTCGCGCCTCCAGTCGCAGGCGATAGTCGCCAGGCGGCAGCGCAGTGAAGCTGCGCGTATTTTCGGCGGTCCAGTCGGTGGGTACCTTTTCAAGGCCGAGCATCTGGCTGCGATAGCGGATCTCGCCTTCGCGCTCGCCGGTGCGCAAGGCCATCTCAACCATCACATCGTGGCGGCCGGTGCCCAGCTCGATCGGCCGCGACCAGCGGGAGGGCATGATCCAGCGCTGGTCCACGCTGACCCGTTCCAGCGCGAGCGGCGCAGCTGGCAGCGGGCCCGCAGCTACGGGTTGTGGCGTAAAGACGCCCAGGCCACCCAGCGTGCCCAGCCAGATGCGACGCATCGCATCCACTTGCAGCGCACCGTAATTGTTTTCGTCGTGCGGCATGCCATCGGCGCGGTGGAAATTGGTGGCCGAAAAGCTGCCGTCCGATTTTGGCTGCCAGAGCGATGACCCGTAATTGGTGCTGACGAATAGATTGCCGCGCCCGTCCGGCACCACTTCATAAACGAAGGGATCGGTTGGCGTCGGCAATTTCGGAGCGGACACGAAGCGTGGTCGATCCGGATCGGTCACGTCCACGCGCACCGCACCGGCGCGCAGGCTGCCGGCCCACAGAATCGAGCGGCCGTCGGCTTGCGGAACCAGGCTCAGGCCGTAATAGCTCTTGTCGGGCAGGCCTTGTTCGACGCTGAAATATTTCCAGCCCTTGCCATCGATGCGGGCGAGTCCGCGCGTGTTGGTGCTGGCCCACAACGCACCGCCCACGCGCTGCAAATCGTAGATACGGCTCGGATAGCCTTGCGCCGGAGAGAACAAGGTCCACGCGCCGTCCTTCAATCGCGCCAGGCCCGATTCGCGCAGCAGGAACCAGGTGCTGCCATCGCCATCGAACAGGATCAGCGTGACGGCCTCATGGTCGGACTTCGGCCAGGGCGTTGCCATCGTGACGAAGCGATCGCCTTGCAAACGGCTGATCTCGCCGCCCCAGGTGCTTACCAGCAGGTCCTTCGATCGGGGGTCGCGCGCGATGCTGCGCACCATGTCGCTGGGCAGGCCATCGCTGGTGTGGAAGCTGCGCCAACCGTCCGGCGAATGAAACGCCAGGCCGTCGCCATCACTGCCCAGCCACAATTGTTCGCGGCCGTGGCGGATCTCATGCAGCACGGACCACACGCCATTGCCGCGCCGGCCGACGCGGCTGATGGTGCGCCACGCGCCCACCAGCGGCAATCGCGCCGCGCCCTGGTCGGAGCCGATCCATATCTGCGGTGCGCCGCGTGCATTGCGGCCGGCAGCCAGCGCCTTTACCGTGCTGCCGTCGAAGCGCCCTTGCTGGTCCAGCGGTACCCAGCGGTCGCCGATCAGGTGCGCCGCGCCCGTGCGCGTCCCCACCCACAGATGCGGCGCCTGGCCGGGCGGGGTGTGCACCAGCAGGCGCTGCAGGAAATTGCTTTGCAGCCCGTCGTCGGATGCCAGCAAGCGCTGCCACTCGCCGTGCTGCAGGCGCGCGAGCCCACCGCCATAACTTGCCACCCACAGGATGTCGCTGCCATCGCGTGAATCCGTCCAGTGTTCCAGCGACGTGATCTCGTTGAAGCGCGGGCCCGCTGCCGTCATCGGCACGGGTTCGCAAGCGGCGCTGCCGATGCAACGCCACAGCCCCTTGCCAAAACTCGCAAGCCACACCACGTCTTCCTCGGTGGTGCTGCCAGGCTGCAGCAACACATCGAAGATTTCTGTATTCGACAGCGCCCCGGGCATGTCCCGCGGCTTCCAGGTCCGGCCATCCCATTCGTGCAGCGTGCCGCGGCCGGTACTGAACAGGCGATAGGCCGGCTGCGTGCCGAAACTGCGCAGCCGCACGCCCGATTCCGCGGGCAGGCCCATGGCGCGGCCGACGTCGTGCCAGATGCCCTGGTCGCGCATGTACAGGCCATGGCCCGGCACCGACACCCACACTTTTCCATCCGGCGTGGACGCCAGGTCGCCGATGGCATTCGACAACACACCGTTGGGGCCCGATTCGGGAATGAAGCGGCGACTGTTGTAGCGGGCCAGGCCGCGCATCGTGCCCAGCCACACCTGGCCCTGCGGCGTTACCGCGGCAGCGACCACGCTGACGGCGGGCAGGCCGTCGCCAACGTCGAAGGATTCGGCGGGCAGGTAACCGATGTCTTCCAGCGACGTGCGGTTGGGCGCAGCGTGCACGGCGCTGCACATCGCCCAGCAAAGGACGACGAGGCTGCCGATGATCCGCAAGCCAGGACTGCTACGCATTAGTGTTTCCCCCGGGCCAAAGATAACCGAGGCCGGGGGCGGAGGCGAATCAGGCGCGGGCGGGCCCTATCCAGCCGAACAGGCGCTTGCCCAGGGCAAGGCTGGCCAGCGACAACAGCGCCACGACGCCTACGTGCCACAGCAGCACCATCAGGCTGGTCTCGCCCTCGTGCACCAGGCTGACGCCGGCCGAGGCCATGGCCGCCGCGCTCAGCGCCGCCAGCATCGCGGTGGGCGCGGGCTTCACGGCGCCGGCGTGGCGCACCATCACCAGCAGCGTGATGCCCAGCGGGATGCTGATGGCCGTGATGGCGCGCGCGCACTCGCCGCTATGCGTTTGCCAGGCGAAGGCGGCCCAGCCCATGTTGTTGAAATCAGCCAGGCAACCCCAGCCGATGCTGGCCAGCCACACCGCCAGCGGCAAGGCCGGCAGCCAGGCCCAGGACGGCGAACGACCGGGCACGCTGATCTGGAACACGGCATACGCGGCCAGCAGGCCAGTCAACAAACTGGCGATCCACTCGGCCAGCTTCGGCGCCTGCGCCATTTGCGTGGACAGGCCCGGATGCATGCCCATGCTTGCCGCGACCAGCGCAACCAACGCGGCAGCGGCGACCGCCCACGCGAGCGTGCGCAGCATCGGCGATGCAAGCGGACGCACGGGCTTCGCGCGTTTCGCCAGTTGGTCTATCAGGGAGTCGGTGTCATTCATGGCTCAAATCCTTTCCGTCCAACGCGCGCTTCAATGATTTCAGGGCCCGGTGGCAGGCAACTTTCAGCGAACCGATGCTCTGGTCGCTCTGGGCGGCAGCTTCGCACAGCGACAGTTCGCTGATGCGCAGCAGCCGGATGGCTTCGCGTTGCCGCGCCGGCAACTGGCTGACCGCGGCGCCCAAGGCCAAGCCTTGCTGGCTGCGATCGAGCGCCTGGTCGGGCGTGGCGTCGGTGGCGGCGACGTGCAGATGGTCCGATTCCTGCGCGAGTTCGTGTTGCAGGCGACGCGTGCGCTTGCGCAGCAGATCGATGCAGCGACGCGTCGCGATCGTCTTCAGCCAGGGCTTGAACGGACGATGCGGTTCGTAGGTGTGGCGGATGTCGTGCACGACGATCAGTATTTCCTGCACGGCATCTTCGGCATCGCTCTCGTTGCCGACGAAGCGACGAGACAAGGCGCGCAGGTAGGGAACGATGTCCTTCAACAGTTGATGGTAGGCAGCGCGATCCCCAGCCTGCGCGCAGGCCATCCACTGGCCCCAGCGCACGCCCACATCGGTGTCGTCGTCGGAAATTGAATCCAGCGGCGCGGGCGAACTCTGCGGCTGCATGGCATGGACGCGACCTGATTCCGGAAATGGAATGATCCGAGCCATCGTCTTACTTTCCGGCCCGGATTCCAAGTCGCGCGGCATGGCCATCACCGTTTGCGGCGCGTAATCAGGTGATCGAGCGAGAAGCGGCCCGGCCCACGCGCCGCGATGTACAGCAGCAACGCCGCCCAGATGCCGTGGGTCGGCCACGCGTCCGGATAGACGAACACCTGGATCACCATCGTCATGCCCAGCAGCGCCAGCGCCGACAAGCGCGAGGCCAGGCCGATCACCAGCAGGAAGGGGAAGATGTGTTCCGCCGTCGCGGCCATCGTCGCGGCGAATTCCGGCGGCAGCACCGGCAGCGCGTATTCGTAGGTGAAGAGTTCGATCGCGCCTTCGCTGACTTTGGGCCAACCCAGTTGCGCTTCCAGTCCGATCGGATTCAGCACGAAGCCTTCGATCTTCGACTGGCCCGACACCCAGAAGGTCGCGCCCATGCACAAGCGCGCCAGGAAGGCGATGGCGTCGTGCGGGATCTTTTCGAGGTTCTTGGTCAGGAAAGTCTGGCCGGGCAGGTTGATGGCGTTCAACGGGGTGTCCTTGAAGGTGGGGCTTGGTGTGGATTCGAATGGTGGGCGGGAAAAGTTACGCAGCCGCCCGGAATAATCACGCCGTAGTCCACGAAACGACCCAGCCGTCGCTGCACCACTGGCCCAGGAAACCCAGCGCCTGCGCCGGCACCTCGTCCGCGGGCAACCACTGCAACAGCAATTCGCAGCAGGCAGCGAAGTCACCACCGGCGCGGAAATGATCGAGCGCCGCGGCCTCGGCTTCGGACAGAGATCGGAAATGGGTAATCAGGTCTGCGTCGCGCCAGATGGCCCAGTGCGCGCGATGCACGCCGACGGGGCGTCGATTGCGCGGCAACGGCTGGCCGGATTTCGCAGCCATCCAGACTTGCACGGCGTTGGTGCGGGTGGACTGCCGCCGCAGGCTGGGCTGGAAACTGGGGCAAAGGGTCGGCCAGCACTCTTCCGGCAGCGCCAACAAAGCTTGCCATTCGGCCCGTGGCGCATCGGCGGCGTCGAAGCTGTCGAGCAGCGCGCGTTCGAAGGCAGCGAGTTCGGCGACGCGTGGATTCGCCTGGTGCGAGGAATGGCGGCGAAGGAAGGTGGGCAGGTGGTTGCCGAAATTGCGCAGCGACCGATGTTGCGACGGGTACAGCGCGATGTAGTCGTTGCAGGTGCGCAGCCAGCGCTCGTCGCCCAGGTACCAGGCCAAGGCCGCGTGGTCGCTTTTCAGCGCCTCGCGCAGCCGCGCGGCGTAAGCATGCGTGTAGATCTGCAGGCCAAGACCCGGCGCGATGCCCTGGCTGCCATCGAGTTGCGACGCGACCGGCGTGCCCGCGCCGCTGATGCAACGCAGGAAATCCGATTGCAGTTGGGCGAGGGCGCTCATGCGGCGACCGTGTCTTGCGATGGCGACGCGGCCTGCGGGGCGTCGGCTGGCTGCGCCGTGGCTGCGGCGAAATGCCGACGCGCCTGGTCGAGCTCGGCAATCAACTCGGGCAGTGGCGGAATGTGGTCGTCGCGCTCGATCATGGTGCTGATCGGGCCGAAGCGCCTTATCGCCGATTCGTACAGCGACCACACCGCATCGGGCACGGCATGGTCGTGGGTATCAATCACGTGCGTGCCGTAGTCGCTGTGCCCGGCCAGGTGGATCTGCCAGATGTGCGGTGCTGGCAATCCCGCCAGGAAATCGTCGCTGTCGTAACCGTGGTTGCGCGCGCTGACCACCACGTTGTTGATGTCCAGCAACAGGCGGCAACCGCTGCGCGTGGCGATTTCGCGCAGGAATTCCCATTCGGTCATCGTGGATGTGCTGAAGCGCACGTAGCTGCTGAGGTTTTCGAGCACCAGCTCGCGGCCCAGGAAATCCTGCACCTGCTGCACGCGGTCCACCACGTGCGCCACGGCTTCGTCGCTGTAGGGCAGGGGCAGCAGGTCGTGGCTGTTGATGCCGTTGGCGCCGGTCCAGCACAGGTGGTCGGACACCCAGGCCGGTTGCACGTCGCTGGCGAGTTGCCTGAGTGCGCGCAGGTAGTCGAAGTCCAGCGGGTCGCTGCCGCCGATGTTCATGGACACGCCATGCATCACGATGGGATAGCGCTGGCGGAAGGCTTCCAGGTAGCGACGCGGCTTGCCGCCGGCGACCATGAAGTTTTCCGAATTGATCTCGAGCCAATCGACGGCGGGATTGGTTTCAAGCAGGTCGTTGAAGTGCTCGGTGCGCAGCCCGAGGCCGAAGCCGAGCCACGGTCGCGGCCCCGGGGCTTGCACCCCAGGGTCGCGATCGGCCGGCACGATACCGGCGTTGCACATCAGCCCGCCGTGCCGCCGAAGTTGCTGCAGGTGGATGCCGGCAAGGCGATGAAGCCCTGGCCCTTGCACGAACCCTGGCCCTTGCAGGCATTGGTCGCGGTCTTGCAATCGTTGTGGCCCTTGCAGACATTGGCGCCCATGCAATGCACGAAGGTCTTGGGGTCCACGGCCACGCTCATGCCTTCGTCAATCACCTTGCCGCCGGCATTGCCGCAGGCTTCGGCCGTGGCGACGGAAAAGCCCTCGCCCTTGCACGAGCCCTGGCCCTTGCAGGCATTGGTCGCGGTCTTGCAGTCGTTGTGGCCTTTACAGACATTGAGGCCGGCGCAATGGATCAAGTCCACCGTGCCCGCGGTTGCCTTGGCAGTGGTGCCCTTGGCCTGGGCCTGGCCCATGCTGCCTGCCATGCCGGCGGCGATAACGGCCAGGGCCATGCCCGAAAAGCGGGTGAGGTTCTGCGATTCCATGTGTTGCTCCTGAAGGGGAAGTCGGTCGGGACCGGCTGGCCCCACTGAACGGTTCGCTTCAGGAAGTGGAAAGGTTACGCAGTCCGCGTACGGGGCCGGGACGCACCGGCTTCAGTTCGCGGTCGTGCGCCTCTGGCCGATATGGGTATCCAGGAAACGCAGCAGGCGCGCATAGAAGTCCTTCCGGTGCCGATCGAGCATCAACCCATGGCCGGTGTTGGAGTACTCGATGTACTCCACCTTCTGCTTGCGCTTGGACAGCTGGGACTTCATCTCGTGCGCGTGGCGCACATCGACACGCGCGTCGCGATAGCCATGTGCCAGCAGCACCGGCACACCGATCTCCGCGGCGTGCTTCGCCGGGGACCGGGCCGCGAGTTCCACTTTGTCGGTGCCCAACGCGCGGTTGAGGTATTTCTTGCCAAGGTTGGTACTGCGAATGCTGCCCCACTTGAAACTTGTTTCCAGGTTGGTCGGCGCAGCGAATGCGGCAACACATTTGTACAGGCCCGGCTCGCGTATCGGCCCCATCAGCGCCGCATAACCGCCATAGCTGCTGCCGAAGATGCAGATCCGGCCGGGGTCGGCGATGCCCTCGGCTATGGCCCAACGAGTTGCATCGGTCACGTCGTCCTGCATGGCCCGACCCCACTCGCGCATGCCCTTCTCGATGAATTGCCAGCCGTAGCCGCCGGAGCCGCGGAAGTTGACCTGCAGCACCGCGTAGCCGTGCTGCCCCAGTATCTGCACTTCCGGATCGTGGCCCCAGACATCGCGAATCCAGTAAGGTCCGCCGTGCGGTAGCACCACCAGCGGCAGGTTCTTGCCGCTCGAGCCCGGCGGAATCGTCAGCAAGCCATGCAACACGAGGCCGTCGCGCGCCTTGAGGGTGAACGGCTTCATCGTCGCCTGCTTGGATGGATCAAGCCACGGCGATTCGCGCGTGATGATCGATGCCTTGAGCGCTTTCCGGTCGAACAGGTACCAGGCGCCCGGATCGCGGTCGCTGGAGATGTAAAGCACCAGGATGTTGCGGTCCTTGCTGGCGCTGGCGATGGAGACGTACTTGCCCGGGAATGCCGCTTGCAGGTCAATCCGCACCTGCGCATCGGGATGGTCGGGCAGCCAAAGACGCAACTGCGGGGAAGTCGACTCGTAATATGCGCCCAGGATTTCGAGCCCGTCCATCGAGTACACGCTACGCAGCGGATTGGACGAAGGATCGGCATACAGTGGCTTACGTTCGCCGGTCGCGAAGTCGTAGCGCTCGATCATGTCCGGACCTTCCTTGCGCTGGCTCTGCAGGAATCCGGTCGAGCCGTCGCGCGAAACCCCGATCGGCTGTACTTCCAGCTTGGTCACTGCCGCGTCATTTATCAGGCTCCAGGTCTTGTCCTTGGGGTGGTATACGAAGGTGCGGCCAGTTTCGTCCTCCTTGTCGATCTTCAGCGCGAAGCCGGTGGTGGCGTCCGGGTTGACGTAAATGGTCGCGCCCGGCGGCCCCTGGATCAGCAACTCGCCCTTGCCCGGCTTCTTGATCGTGTTTCGCAGGATCTGCTGTTCGCAGCCGTCCTTCGACTTGCCTTCGCTACTGCAGTCATAGACCAGGATGTGATCGTGGTCGTCGGGAATGGCGCGCCAGAAGTCGCCGGGCAGCACGGTCGGCGGCGAACCGTCCAGCGTGGCGATCAACATCACCGGATCCACGATGGCGTAGCCGTCGCGGGTGCTGGTGCGGGTAGCGCCGACCAGCAGCCGCTGGTCGTCGAGCCAGCGCAGTTCCGACACGACGCCGTTGTTGCCTGAGTCGAAGGTGATGAGCGGCTTCAGCCCGACCCGTTCGTGCACGGTGACCGAGGTGGTCGTGCCGATGCGCCGGGCAATGGCCAGCCGGTTGCCGTCTGGCGACACCGAGATTTGCTGGAACTCGCTCTCGCGAAGCA
>MGYJ01000078.1:232420-232489 GCA_001801685.1 Gammaproteobacteria bacterium RIFCSPHIGHO2_12_FULL_63_22
CCGATCCTGCGGGGGTTGGCGGCGGGGCGTTACAATCCGGGTCTGTCTACAGATTCAGGTTCACGCTTA
>MGYJ01000079.1:0-288 GCA_001801685.1 Gammaproteobacteria bacterium RIFCSPHIGHO2_12_FULL_63_22
ATGGAAAGCATGAGCAACAAGCGCCGAAAATTGGCGCAGTATCAAAAACGGATGCGAAACAATCCAACCCCGGCGGAGAATGCCGTTAAGGCTGCTCTTGATATGCTCGGGTATAGGTATAGATTTCAGAAAGGTTTTCTTCGTGGTGAGACGGTGCGGATTGTTGATTTCTGGTTGCCGTCCTTGAAGGTTGCTTTGGAGGTTGATGGCCCGTACCACGAGCAACAACGCGATTATGATGCGTATAGGGAGCGCTGCATCGAGGCGCAACGCAAGCGCCCGATACGC
>MGYJ01000079.1:437-1384 GCA_001801685.1 Gammaproteobacteria bacterium RIFCSPHIGHO2_12_FULL_63_22
GCGCGTTTCGGCGGGTACGGTTCTCCGCGCAGCAACGCCGGCGTCAGATCGCGCAGAGTGTCCAGCGCAACCAGCTTGATGCTGCCGTTCGCCGCGACGGCATGGTATTTCGTGCGGCCATGCCTCACCACGATGAGCGGCCGGCGAGAGCGGTCGAGGAAGACAGCGGGCGTGAAGGTGGCCATGTCAGTCTTCCAGCGCAACGCTGGCGATGCGGTAATGCTCCTGGATCACCTCGGCTTGCGTCCAGAGCTCACGACCCCGCATCGTGTCGCCGGCGTGAATTTGTTTTAGCGCTGCTCGCAGTCGCTCGTTTTCGGCGAGCAGCGCTGCGGGGAGGATCGGGTGCCCCATCGGGTTGACGATAAGTCCCTGCGACATCTGTAAGGGCCGAAGCCCGGCGGGTAAAGGCGTGTGTTTCGTGTTCATGATTTCTTCCTTTCGCTCAGATTGGGTCGGCGTGGCGCACATCGTCGCGGAATTCCGTGGTCCCCTCGACGATTGCGCCGAGGCGTTGGTCGTACCACTCGCTTTTGTTCTCGTATGCCTCGCGCGCCTCCTCTAGGAAGGCGTAATCACCGTCCATCGCCATGTGGCTGGCGGTGTAATATCGGATTACGTATGGCATGATTTTTTCTCCTCGTTTTCGCGCAGGTTCCGCTGCGCCGGGTATCCTCTCCCGATTAGTCGATGCTGAAAATGAATCCAGGATGATGGTTGATGTAGGTCCGTGCCGAGTAAAATCCTTCGCGGACGCGGAATGGCCCGTGGACGACTGGGCCACTTGCGGAGGTTTCTCGTACCAGCCATTCCCTCTTTTCTGCACCGCTCGGCGCGGCATCGACCAAATAGCCAGCGGGTTGAAAAAAGCTTTGCTTGCTACGATTCGGATGATTTGCCATTTCCAACTCCTGCCCCTGTACCCGAGGCGCGGTGCCAGCGTGCCG
>MGYJ01000079.1:1401-2034 GCA_001801685.1 Gammaproteobacteria bacterium RIFCSPHIGHO2_12_FULL_63_22
TCCCGGCCCCAGAGGAGCCGGGCGAGGATCATTTGCGAGGAGACACCCATACATGCCAGGACATATCTTCGCCGCGTGATATGCCGGCAGCGTATCCCCGCGCGACGAGCTGCTCAGCGTAGGATCGAGCCAGCAGGCCAGATCCGACCTCGGCCACATATGCGCCTGTGTCCGGGTCAGGTTCATACGAGAGGTCGGCGATTTTTTGGATGGTCTCAAGTTGATTTTGCTTCATGATCAATCTCCTCGCCCCGTGTGTCGGCCCGGGGCGGCGGCCGTGTAGAATCAGAGCGGCGCGGGTAAAAGGCGTGCCGCGTCAGCCGGGCTAATCCAGATGTGTGCAGTAGCCGGCTTGCCGCAGAAAATGCCGGTCTGGATGATAGCTACGCCAGCAGGTATCGTCGTTTCTGGAGTCCGGGCCGGGCCGCCGAACTGTGGCGGTGCATATTGCTGTGCACCGAGGGAGAATCCATCGCTCAAGCGCACGGCGGTGTACGTGTCCCGGCTACCACCGTCCCAATATGTTCCACTGAGAGCAACGGTTTCGGAAACGCTGAAAAATGCCTTGCGCTTGTTGTAGCGTGGAGCGACGGCGCGCACAATGCGCGCTATCTCAGGGTGCTCATTCAATTG
>MGYJ01000079.1:2149-2291 GCA_001801685.1 Gammaproteobacteria bacterium RIFCSPHIGHO2_12_FULL_63_22
TAACAAAGCGACGATAACCCGTCAACATTGACGACATCACGACAAAATGCGGAGATCATGCGGAGATTAGCAATTGCGAGCCACGGCCTATCGTGGTAGCGTATCCGATCATGCCACCCGACACACTGCAGGACGCCGGCGA
>MGYJ01000079.1:2366-2838 GCA_001801685.1 Gammaproteobacteria bacterium RIFCSPHIGHO2_12_FULL_63_22
CATGGCTCGGCTCATGCGTAAGCGCCGGGCTGATGAGCGAGCCGCCGCCGCCAAAGCTAACGCCGTCGCCGCGGGCGTCCCAGTCCCAACTGGCGCCATAGCGCGCAATCATCGCACTACTATCTTGCAACGCGTCGCCGCCGGAGATATGCTCCAGGATATTGGCAAGATGTACGCCTGCACCCCATCAGCAATCTCAGGCATGCTCGCAGCCGATCCAGAGTATCGAGCAGCCCGCGAGCGCGGCGCCGAAGTGCGATTACATGCCGCATTTTGCCGCGTCAGAGAGTGCGGAGATACCGCGCAAGATGCTGATGGGAATACCATTTTCCCACTCGCAAAACTCGCGAGTGCTCGGGAAGCGGAGTTCAGATCGGCGGCCTGGTTCGGCGAGCGCGAATTCCCCGAGCGATGGGGTCGGCAGGACCGCTTACTCGTTGATAAGATTGATCTTCGTGGCACTCTGATCGAG
>MGYJ01000079.1:2868-6804 GCA_001801685.1 Gammaproteobacteria bacterium RIFCSPHIGHO2_12_FULL_63_22
GATGTCGTGCAGCCAGCGGAGCCGCCGGCCGAGTAGTATATGGTGCTCTGCCGGGCATGCGGCCAGCGGCACGATCCGCTGCTGAGGTGCGAGCGGGTTGCGCCTGTAGTTCACGCCGATGTAGTTCACGCCGATGTAGTTCACAAGCCGGTGGCGAAGCGCAAGCCCGGGCGCTACCTCGATGCTGATGCACGCCGCGCTTATCGCCGCGCATGGATGGCCAGGCGCCGGGCCGGGCCGGATAATGGACACGACATGGACATACGTGTGCTAAGCCCAGTCAAATCAATAGCTTAGGTGCTCTGTTACCGCCGTGATAGGGCCATATCGCGTCTGCAATTTGTGTCCAAGCCTGTTGTTCGCCGGGGGGGTGCCTGGGGCGGTGGGGCCGGATTTCCTTCCGTCCTGTCGCAGTTGCGGCACCCTTGGTTCCTGTTTTTATATTTTTTTTGAAAAATGAAGTATTCGAAGGAGCAGGAGCGTGAGTTGATGCTGGATTTATGGGATCCGGTGTTAGCTGATGATTTGCTGAAGTTTGTGTTGTACGTATATCCATGGGGGAAGGAGGGGACGCCGCTTGTTAACGTGAAGGGGCCGCGGAGGTGGCAGGCTGAGGATTTGGATGAGGTGAGTCAGCATGTGAAGGACAATCGGTGGCGTGTTGGGCGAGGGGAGGTGCCGAAGGTATTTTTCAAGAGTACGGTGAGTGGGAGGGGTCCGGGGAAGAGTGCGTTGGTGTCGTGGTTGGAGTGGTGGTTTCAGAGCACGCGGATAGGTTCGACTGTGATAGTGACTGCGAATGGAGAGCCGCAGTTGAGGAGTAGGACGTGGCCGGAGATTGGGAAGTGGGCGACGCTGGCGGTGAATTCGCACTGGTTTGAGTATCAGGCTACGTCGTTGAGGCCGGCGGGGTGGTTTGCGGATGCGGTGCGTGAGGATTTGAAGATTGACTGTGGATACTACTATGCGCAAGCGCAGTTGTGGAGGGAGGAGGCGCCGGATGCGTTTGCGGGTGCGCACAATGACAACGGGTTGATGGTTGAGATGGATGAGGCGAGTGGGATTGTTGCGCCGATCTGGACCGTAACGGAAGGGTTTTTCACGGCGCCGTGCATGGACCGGTTCTGGTTTGTATTTTCGAATGGGCGCAGGAACTCGGGGCCGTTTTACGACACGCATCACAGGTATGCGGGTCAGTGGCGTCGTCGTCAGTTGGATTCCAGGACGGTTGAGGGGACTGACCCGGCGACTTATCAGCGGATCATTGACATGCATGGGGCGGATTCGGACGAGGCCCGGGTGGAGGTGTATGGGCAGTTTCCGGACCAAGGTGACATGCAGTTCATACCGCGCGAGTACGTGCTGGGGGCGCAAAAGCGTGAGGTGGTGGAGGATCGCGGGGCGGCCTTGATGATGGGGGTGGATTTATCCAGGGGGAGGAAGGACAAGAGTGTGATCAGGTTTCGGCGCGGTCGGGATGCGAGGACGATTCCGGCGCGTCGCTGCATGGAGCGCGATGCGGTCAAGTTGGCCGATTGGATTGCGCAGGCGATCAATGAGGAGGACCCGGACGGGGTGTGCATCGACGGCGGTGATATTGGCGGGGCGGTGTGTGACATGTTGAAACACCGCAAGTATCGGGTGCATGAGATTTTGTTCGGGAGTTCTTCGAGCGATCCGGTGTGGGATGACAAGGCGACCGAGATGTGGGCGGCGATGAGGAGTTGGCTGCCTGGTGGTGCGATCGATAACGACCTTGGATTGGAAAGTGATCTGGTGTCGCGCGAGAAGCGCCGGGTTGGCAAGCAGGGCGAAAGGACGCGATTGGAAAGCAAGGATGACTTGCGTGATCGCGGGCTGAATAGTCCGGATGACGGTGATTCGCTGGCGCTGACCTGGGGGGTGATAATGGCGCGGCGCGATGCCAGGTCTGGTAGGAGATCGCGGGGGTCAAGGATTGCGCAAGGTGTTGAAGAGCACCAGTTTGGGGAGTAGAGTAGAGCCATGAGTTTCGATTTTCTTGATCCGCTGGGGTTGTTCTCAAAGCCCAAGATGCCGGACATTGCACCCGCGCCCCCGGCGCCGGCGCTGTCGGACAAGGCGACACAAGCAGCGGCGGAGGAAGAACGCCGCAGGCGAGCGGGCCGCGGCCGGGCTTCCACGATTCTTTCCGGATCACAAGGGATAGAGGAAGACAAGCCCGGGGCGAGAACGTTGCTTGGAGCCGGGTACTGATGACGGATACCTCTGCCGAGGCGATCATCCGGCGTTTCGATCACGCGGTGAGTCTGCGCGGCAATTTCGAGAGTCACTGGGAAGAGATCGCCAGGCGTGTGCTTCCAAGCTGGTCTGGGTCGTTCAATTCCGGCGGCATGACGAGAACTCAAGGCGACAAGCGCACCGAGGAAATGGTGGATGCAACCGCGGCCTTGGCGCTGCCGAAGTTCGCCTCGGTCATGGATTCGTATTTGACGCCGCGCAACAGTCGCTGGCATCGTTGTGTCCCGACCGACAGGGCGCTCCTGAAGAATCGCAACGTCCGGCTGTGGTTCGAGGAATTGACGGATCAGTTATTTGCCTACCGTTACGCGCCCAAGGCGAATTTCTCTGCGCAGAATTTCGAGTGCTGGCAATCTCTCGGCGCGTTCGGCACCGGCGTGTTGTTCGCCGATAAATTACGCGAAGGTGGGTTGAGGTACAAAGCCATCCACCTGGGGGAGATTCACTTCCTCGAAAATCATCAAGGATTGATAGATACCGCGTTCCGGCGCTTCCCGCTGACCGCGCGCCAGGCGCGGCAATGGTTTGGAGATGAACGCCTGCCGGAGAAAGTAAAGAAAGCCCTTGAGGATACAAACCCTTCAACCATGGACAAACAGTTCTGGTTTGTGCATTGCGTGAAACCGCGCGAGGACTACGACGAAGACAGGCGCGACTTGAAAGGCATGCGCTACGCGAGCGAGTACGTCAACATCGAGGACAGGGTAATGGTGCGCGAGGAAGGCTACAACAGCTTTCCATACGCGATCAGCCGCTACGTGCAAGCCCCTGGGGAACTGTACGGGCGCAGTCCGGCGATGCTGGCGTTGCCGGCGATCAAGACGCTGAACGAACAGAAGAAAACAGTCTTGAAGCAAGGCCATCGGGCCGTCGATCCGGTACTTCTCGCGCATGACGACGGAGTATTGGATACGTTCAGCCTGCGTCCGGGCGCGGTGAATGCTGGCGGCGTGAACGCCGAAGGCAAGCTGTTGGTACATGCGTTGCCGGTCGGCAATCTTGCGCTGGCCAGGGAAATGATGGACGCCGAGCGCTTCACCATCAACGATGCATTTCTGATCACGCTGTTCCAGATCCTGATCGATACTCCGACGATGACCGCAACCGAAGTATTGGAGCGCACCCGGGAAAAAGGCGTCCTGATCTCACCGACAATGGGCCGCCAGCAGGATGAACGGCTGGGGCCGCAGGTCGAGCGCGAGGTCGATCTGCTGATGCAGCAGAAATTGGTATCTCCCATGCCGTTGCTGCTGCGCGAGGCCGGCGGGCAATTCCAGATTGAATACGACAGTCCGCTTTCCAGGGCGCAAAAATCCGAGAACGCCGCGGGGCTTTTCCGCACCGTCGATTGGATGGCGGGTGTGGTGAACATCACGCAGGACCCGAGCGGCTTGGATTGGGTGAACTGGGACGAAGCGGTTCCGGACATCATGGACATTCAAGCCGTGCCGACACGCTGGCAGAATTCTCTCGAACAGGTGCTGGCAATCCGCGAAGGACGTAACAAGGCTCGGGCGGAACAGCAGATGGTCGATGCCGCCCCCGCGATGGCGAGCGTGGCAAAACAGATGATGCCGGCGGCCAATGCCAAGTAACATCATCGAACGTGCGCGCGAGTTTCTGAACCGTCGCATAGTTGCCTATCGGTTCGTGTTC
>MGYJ01000080.1 GCA_001801685.1 Gammaproteobacteria bacterium RIFCSPHIGHO2_12_FULL_63_22
CAGATATATACATGACAAAGCACGCTGATTCTGATACCACCCAAGGGCGTGACAGGCCGGTGCTAATTACGATTTCCGCTGCTTCCCTTTGCGAGGTTTTGGAGACGGAGCTTGACGTGTTGCTTTCTCAATTCTCTTCACGGCCTCATGGATATGAGGTTGATTACATAGTTGGTCGTATCGTTGAGCGCGGAAGGCAATGTCGCTGCTTCCCAGATAGCCAGTGAAAAGGCAATTCCGTGGCCGCTGACGTGTCGGATGCATGATATTCGCAAAATGCGAAATACCTTGTTGACGTAACATTCGCAATATGCGAACAATCTCCCATCAACCCGATGGGAGACGCGAAGTGCAACCCTGGTATCTGAGGCCTGAAGCGCTCCAAGTTCTGGACGACGCGGCGCGTAATCACCCCGCCGTGGTTCGGCACTTCGATCGCTATACCCAGACTGTCGATGAGTGGACGGGCTACGACAGCAGAGACGCCCGCGTGATCCGGCTGGGTCGGATTCATTGCGCCGCCGTGACGCCGATCCTCGATGAGTGCGAGCTGACCCGCGATGAGCGCACACGCCTCGCGGATGATGTTGGCCTGTCCGTCACCGTCACGATGGCAATCGACGCCGCGACTGGCCGGGATGTCGGCGGTTCGACATGCTATTACCGCGACGATGTGGCGCGCGTCGCTGCGCAGATCGCCGGGGCTGACCGCGCGAGGGCTGCGGCATGAGCGCCGCCCGCCCTGTAACCCTTAGCCGCTACAGTTTCGAGGCGTTTAACATCACGGAGATGGCGAGCGCTTGGAACCCCAGCGCGCCGAACCGCCCGCGCCCCTATCCTGAGACGTTCGAGAATATCGACGACGCGGTGCGGTGCGGAATGTCCGCCGGGCACAAGGGTAAGCTGCTCATTGTCGAGCGCGACAGCTTCACCGGAGCATCCACGATGCACATCTACGCGATCCGCAAGAAATCGCAGGGGGTCAAGCGCTACCACGCCTACGAGACGCGCACGATCCACGACGAGTACGCCGAAAAGGTCGTGTCGTTCGTGTGGCCGGGAGATGCGGCATGACCCTCCCCGCGACCTATGATCCGCGCATCGAAGAGGTAATGCGCGCCACCGGCATGGACCGGGTACAGGCATGGCGCCACCTCTGCCAGCGCGACGCACTGGCGGCGAAGCTGCGCCACAACAGGGGGCGCTGGTGATGGCCCACGACCCCACAAACTACTGGTTCGTCGCGGCTATGGCTGTGTTCCTCTGGGTGTGGCTCGGATGCTTCGCGCAGGAGTTGGATCGATGAGCGCGATTTACATCGTCGCGATGGCCGTACTCGGTCCCGCCGCCATCCTGATGGCCTTCGCGGGCTGGTATCGCCTCAAGCGCGTCGCCCGGCGGTTCAAGGACGACATCAACGGGAAGGACTGCGACAGATGAGTATCACCTATCACAACGACCTCATTCAAGGTTCCGACGAGTGGCACGCGGCGCGGTGCGGGCTGATCACAGGTTCAGAGGTCAAGTATCTCATCAGCCCGAAGACGCTCAAACCGCTCAACAATGACAAGACCCGTGCGCACATTTGGGAACTCGCCGCCCAGCGCATCACCAACTATGTCGAGCCGACCTATATCGGCGATGACATGCTGCGCGGACACGAGGACGAGATAGCCGCACGCGACCTCTACTCGAAGCATTTCCAGCCTGTCACCGAATGCGGGTTCGTCACCAATGATCGCTGGGGCTTCACGCTCGGATGTTCGCCCGACGGACTTGTCGGCGATGCTGGCATGATCGAGTGCAAATCGCGCCGCCAGAAATTCCAGATACAGACCATCGTTGAGCATCATCGGATGGGAACTATCCCGGAAGATTTCGTGATGCAGGTGCAAACCAATCTTCTCGTGACCGAGCGATCATGGATCGACTTCATCAGCTTTTCCGGTGGCTTGCCGATGCGACCGATTACGGTCGAGGCGGACCGGGAAATTCAGGAAGCGATCGAGGCGGCGACCACCGAAGCCGAACGGCAGATCGCATCGGCGATGGCCGATTTTCAGGAAGCGATTGCGCGGAAGGGCTTTGTCCCGACCGAGCGCAGGGTCGAACACGAGATGTACATCTAGGAGGCAATCATGAACGACATGACCGCAACAATTCTCGCCAAGAGCGACCAGATAAACGCCAGCGATTTGATCGGCGCACCCCGCACCATCACAGTCAAAGAAGTGCGGATCAAGGCCGGTGACGACCAGCCAGTTTCAATATTGATTGAGGGCGACAGTAAGGCATTTCGGCCATGCAAAGGCGTGCGCCGACTGTTGGTTCGCGTGTGGGGGCCTGATGCCAGCAAATATATCGGGCAATCCATGACCATATTCTGCGACCCGAAAGTAACTTGGGCCGGAAAGGAAGAGGGCGGCATCCGCGTCTCGCACATGACAGGCCTAAGTGAGAAGATCGTCGAATATATGCGCACGAGCCGCGCCGCGACGAAGCCATACCAAATCCTGCCTCTGACCGCGCCAAAAGCCACAGACAAAGAAGACCGCGCCGCCAAATGGGCGGATGGGTTCATCGGCGAGATCGAGGCGTCGCGCGATCTGGACGAGCTTATGGCACTTCAGAACAAGTACACCGAGCGCTTGGCCGAACTGAAGGAAAAGCGCGCCGAACTACGCCAGAGGATCGATGATGCGGCGCAGGCCCGCGCATCATCCTTGGCCGGAGAGAAACGTGCCGAGCCGGATATGGTCGAGGGATTTTCCGACGAAAAAGCCGACATTTTCGATTGATTTTCAACAGGGACGGCCCGTCAGCCCAATAAGCGGGGCCGGGACTTTTATAGGGAGGGCACCATGTTCGTATCGAAGAAGAAATATCAGGCGGCGCTGGATGAGATCGCGGACCTGAGGGACCGGCTCATGTCGGCCGACGCGAGGGCATGTGCCCTTCGCGCCAACGCCTTCATCACCAACGAGCGCGGCCACCGGGTCCGTTATGCTGATGCGAGCATCGCGCGGCGCATGAAGGCGGAAGGGCTGGGGAAATGACACTCCTCCAGACCATCGCCTGCGGGCGGATCGCGGTCGACGTGTCCGCGTATCCCGCACCAGAACGCCCGCTTGAAGTATGTCGCGGCCCCTACACATGCCGCGAGTACCCGATGACGGTTGCGCGGGTGCGGGAGATCAAGCGCCGGGATGCTGGCGAGATCGTCGGCGTGGAGCGGGTATGAGCACGCCAGAAATCATCTTCGTGTTCGGCAGCAACGTGAACGGCTTCCATGCGGGCGGAGCGGCACGGTACGCACTTGACCACTACGGGGCAATATGGGGGGCTGGCTACGGGTTGCAGGGCAATGCCTACGCCATCCCGACGATGGATCACGAGATGCAGACTCTGTCCGTCGACGCCATCGCGGATCATGTCGCTGAGTTCATCAGCTTCGCCCGCGAGCGTCAACAGATGTCGTTCCTTGTGACCGCAATCGGCTGCGGCATTGCCGGGCATGATCCAGCGGACATCGGGCCGCTGTTCGCCGGAGTGCCGGAGAATGTCTTTCTTTCAGGGAAATTGACCGCAGCGCTGCGGTGAGGGGGAAATTGTGACCGATTTTGTTGAGGTAAAAACCAAGGCGGCGGCTGAAAAAGCCATCAAGGCTGGAAAAGGCCTTCAGATCATAGCTGGGTCGTTCTCGCTGACGCTGGCGAATATCAGTGTCCCGATC
Organism: Gammaproteobacteria bacterium RIFCSPHIGHO2_12_FULL_63_22; assembly: GCA_001801685.1. Lineage (GTDB taxonomy): Bacteria > Pseudomonadota > Gammaproteobacteria > Xanthomonadales > Xanthomonadaceae > Arenimonas. Next base: position 3,734 of record MGYJ01000080.1, read on the forward strand.
GTCGTTACTGGCTCCGCTGATCCAATTCTAATTTTGGAAGGAACCAGCGCGCCCAGCATCGTGACGAGGGGAACCAGCGCGCCCAGCATCGAGACGTGGGGAGCCAGCGCGCCCAGCATCGAGACGTGGGGAGCCAGCGCGCCCCGCATTGTGACGAGGGAAACCAGCGCGCCCCGCATCGAGACGTGGGAAACCAGCGCGCCCAGCATCGTGACGAGGGAAACCAGCGCGCCCAGCATCGAGACGTGGGGAACCAGCGCGCCCAGCATTGTGACGAGGGAAACCAGCGCGCCCAGCATTGTGACGTGGGAAACCAGCGCGCCCAGCATCGAGACGTGGGGAGCCAGCGCGCCCAGCATTGTGACGAGGGAAACCAGCGCGCCCCGCATTGTGACGTGGGAAACCAGCGCGCCCAGCATTGTGACGAGGGAAACCAGCGCGCCCCGCATTGTGACGTGGGAAACCAGCGCGCCCAGCATTGATGCAAACGGATTCTCCTATGTTTTTACTCAAGGGGGTCGCCTGGCGGGAAAGGCATCCCCAAACGTGCTGCTACGCATACGGGGGGGCGCACAAATCGTAGGCGGGCAGCAGTTCCATATCAATCTTTCGACCAATTATGATTGGTGCGAATATTACGGAGCGCCGGTCGAGGCTGATGGGATCGTCGTCCTCTTCAAAGGCGTTGATGCCGAGTACCGCTCTGGCCACGGTGGCGACTATACGCCGGGGACTATGCCGGAGGCGGACAAATGGGACGGCGGCAAGGTCGAGTGTTCGCATGGTCTTCACTGGTCGCCGACACCACAGCATAGCTATGAGTTTTGCACACCTGCCCGGTATATAGCGGCACCGCATCATATTGACGATCTCGTTATCCATTGGGACGGCCGCTACCCCCAGAAGGCGATGACGCGCGCCACCGCTGGCCCTGTGTTCGAGGTGGACATTGACGGCAAGCCGATCCCCGTCGAGGTGCAACCATGACCCCCACCGAGGCGCTGCTCGCGCACATCAGGGCTCTCGTGGACGCCGACACCCCGTTCGACGGTACTCGCGTCGCCAAGGCGTTTGGGAAAAGCCGCAGCACCATTACCGGCTACCTGCGCGAACTGTCTATTGCCGGCATGATCGAGATCGACCGGCGGCATTACCACCAGACGCAGGTCACGCGGGTCACGGTCATTGGACATGGCTCGACCCCGTGGCCAGCGTTGAACGATGCCGTCAGGGCTGATGTGGTCGAAACGTCCGTCGCGCGGCTTACCGCGTGGATGGATCGCAACGGCTGGTCACAGAACCAGCTCGCGCGCGGGATCAGCATGGTTCGCGGTGCCGGATTCAACAGTGCTGCGATCAGCAAATTCATCGGTCAGGGCGAATGCTCGCCATCGGTCAAGCAGGATATTGCCGGGTTCATCGACACGTACCCGCGGGCGGGATCGTTCGAGGCATGGTTCGCGCGATACAACGCCACCAGGAACAAGGTGGACGACGACGAAATACAGCGTCGCCGTGACGAGGTTGAGCGCGAGCGCGTGGCCCGGCGCCGTGCATTGCTGGCGAACGAGCGTCGCCCATGGAAGCGCGCGGACAATGACGACTTTGACCTCGACGCCGCGACAATCCGCGCGCTGTCGGGTGGCACTATTGGAAGGTTGGGACATGGCTGACCGTGGAATCCTTTTCTCTGCGCCGATGGTGCGCGCCCTGCTGGACGGGCGGAAAACCCAGACGCGGCGGCTGTTGAAGCCGCAGCCTGAAGTGTTCCCGGTAGATGATGCGGGCACCCCCTGCGATGTTGGTTTACTCCACGTCGAGGGGGACAGACTCCCGCGCGTCACGACAGGCCTCGTTATTACCAAGCAGGAGGTTCGCTTCGCCATCGGCGACCGGCTCTGGGTGCGCGAGGCGTGGCACGCTGCTCGTTCGCTGGACCGCACACCGCCGAGAGACATTCCGCGCGACGCCAGCATCGAGCACGCTGCGACCGCGCGCAGCTACGCTGAGATCGGGCTGAAAGGCCGACTCCGCCCCGGCATGTTCATGCCCCGCTGGGCCTCGCGCCTGACCTTGACCGTGACGGACGTTCGGGTGCAGCGGTTGCAAGAGATCAGCGAGGCTGATGCGTTGGCGGAAGGCGTCGACCTTGGTGCGGCTGCCCGCCATGCGCGGGGGTTAAACCGCGAGTGGATCGCAGGGCATTGCTACGACTGCGAGTTTTGGTCGCCGGTGACTGAATGGAAATTGCCCGGATGTGGCTACCGAACCGGGGATGAAAGCGACTTCCGCCCGCGTCTGTCATCAGGGGCTGGGTGTTCGCATGGCTTCAAACTGCGAGAGGCAGAGGACCCGAAGCGCTTTCAATACCAGTTCCTCTGGAACAGCCTCCACTACAAGACCGGCGAGCACTGGGAAGACAATCCATTCATCGTCGCGATCAGCTTTGACGTGCGGAAAGGCAATATCGATGAGGAGTCCCAGGCATGACTGACCAAGACGAAATCGAGCAGGCGTATACGGATGAGGCGGAGAAGCGCCTTGTTAAGGCGTGTGCGCCCTACAGCCTCAAGGCCATCAGCGTCCTCGCCCGCGCGCTCAAGGAACCCGCATGGGTTCCGCCCGAAGACCCGCTTGTTACGCGGCTTCGCGAGATCGCGGCGGAGGAGTATCGTGCGGATAGGTGGGCCGTCGAAGCCATCGAGATTGAAGCCGGAAAATCAGACCGCCGCCCTTGGTTCCGCGCCGCCATCCGTCTCGCGCGGGAGGTGCAGGGGTGATGAGTGAAGAACCACGTACCACGCTCACGGATGGACGACAGGTCTATCCAGAGCATCGCAACAAGATCGCCGATGGACCGCGAAAGGGCCAGCAACAAGACTATGTTGTGTTGGCCGAGGAAGAGCGCGCCAAGGGGTTCATTCGCCCGGTTAGGCGCTCGTACAAGCACCTGAAATGCGGCGTCGTCACGACGATGGGCATGACGCTGGCGGAGACATACGCTCGCGACCCCTATTTCTACAGCGGCACTTTCTGCTGTGGATGCGGCGCACACTTCCCGGTCGGGGATGATGGTGAATTTGTATGGGATGGCACCGATGAAAGGGTTGGCACATGAAGATGAAAACCAAAGCCCCAACGCCTGATCATGAGGCGTTCCGGATCGACCTGATCGCGGTGTTGAATAAGCACGCCGGGGCGCTCGACGCAAGCGAACTGCTGGCCATTGCTGCCTATACGACAGGCCAGATCATGGCGATGCAGGACGCGCTCAAATGGACGCCGGACCTCGCAATGGAAGTGGTCGCTCGGAATATCGAGGCCGGGAACGCACAGGCAATAGCCGAAGCCCATAAGTGGATGCCAAGCGCATGACCACCACCTCACAGCGGGCGCGGAGAGCACCTAAGATAATTCTGCGGGCTTCGCGGTGTGGACACCACTTCCGAGAAGACTGCACGTCATGCCTATCCGCATTGGAATGCACCGATGCGGAAATAGATCGGCTCCACGCCCAGATCGCCACCCTCGAAGCCGAAGCCCACGCACGCGGCAAGGCGGAAGGCTACGCGCTGGCGAAAGCGGAGGATCGAGCGGTGGCGGCGGCTACCATTGCCGGGATCAAATGTGAGTGTGGAGAGCCTGCGACCACTAAATATGACGGCGATGATTATTGCCGGAAGTGCGCAGAAGCCTGCGCTTGGCGCGACTTTGAGGAAGGCGACATGCCGGGAGGTTTTGGTGAGGGGTAAATTTGCCGCCGCAATCGAGAAGATGGAGATGAAGGGATGAAATACCTACCGATTGTATTCGTCGCAGCGCTGGGGTTGCTATGGGGACAGGCGCAGTACGTGCGCGGCTTTAATGCCGGTGCGGATACGTCGCTCTGTGTCGGAGAAAATATACTGCTGAAAACGCCCATAAAAGAAATCCCCGCTTGTCAGAATGCGGAGTCTGAACTTCACGGCGTCAACGGCAAGACAGTGCTGGCATGGCGTAAGATAGCCGGAGACGATGTGCGGGAGATAAAGCCATGACAGACGAGATTAAATATATTGATCCTAGAGCGCTTGGGTCGATCACTTCCGGCATTCTCATGCTAGACGACTTTAGCAAGGTCCACGAAGCATTTGAGTGGGTGCTTGGCTATCCAGTTTGGACGCATGAATTTCCCGCCCTTCAATCAGAGGCTACTGCGGCGATTGATGCTCAAATATCGGGAATGCCTCATGGCGCTGTTGCCAACTGGGAGAAAACTGCTGAGTTTTTGTTAAGGAAACACGGTCCCGCAGTTCCAATAAAACGCGGGTCTGGTGTTAGGGCGGTAGACCCGGTCACGACTGCCGAGCAGATTATGTTTGGACGCCAGCCATGACGCATGAAGAGATCGCGGCGCTGCTGAAGGATATTGATATTCTCCATGTGTGGCCACAGTCTATTGCCGATCATCACGCAGACACCCTGGCCCCACGTCAGATTGAGAAGCTGTACGAAGTCGGTGTTGTTGCGACCTTAGCCACCACCGCCCTCCGCCAGCTTGTGGCTGAGAATGAGGGGGTAAGGGGGGCTTTGAGGGCCGAACGCCTAAAACCATGTCGCCACACGCGCACACTTGCCGAACAGCCAGACCGCGCAGATTTGAAAGCGTGGCAAGAGTCGCAAAGTGAGTGGCTTGACCCGACTATCCTTGGGATAGTCTCTGAATATGCCGCATGGCGAGACGACCATGACCAAGGCAAAACAACTGCGCTGAAATTGATCGCGAGACGGGAAAGTTCTTCTGGAGACATCGCCCGCGCCGCCCTCGGAGAACAGCCATGACCGACCCGGCAACAGCGGCGACGATCCCGCACGAAAGCGGGGATTTCAGTATTGGCGGGTCTTTGTGGCCGGGCCTTTCAAAGCTCATAGAGGAATGCGGCGAGGTCCTACAGGTAGGCGGAAAACTGATTGGCAGTGAGGGTCGGACCGACCACTGGTCCGGCGACCTTAACCAAATGCTTGTGGATGAACTTGGCGACCTTCTAGCCGCGCTCCGGTTCTTCATGGAGGCCAATAACATTGACACCTCCTCCGTAGCCGCTCGCCAGCGCCGAAAACTCGCGGTGTTTTGGGAATGGCACAGACAGGGCCTCGCCGTCCGCGCAATCTTGCAGGAGCAATCCAATGGTTGAAATAACACAGGCCGACCGGGAGGCTGCGTTAGCGCTTCGTCTGCATACGAGTAGTTTGTCAGCGTCGGATTATAGGGCAGTTGAGCATACGCGAGCCTTTCTGGCGGGCGAATGCGACGATTGGGAGAGTGTCCAAGCCTTCTCCCGTCACCGCATCGCCGCCGAGCAGCGCGCCCAAGCCGGGGGTGAGCCAACGGATAGAAATGTTTACCGCTTGCAGCTTGCGTTGAAAGATGTTTGCGAAGCCTTGCGTTCATGCAGAGACCAATTCGATTTTTACGCAAAGGAACATGAGAAAGCGGGCAAGAGCGAGAAAGCCGCAACTAACCGCGCATACGCTGACTTGGCGACCCAAGCGCTCAAAAAGAAGATTGCTGCCAACCCACCCCAAGCCGACGCGGACAGGCTGCGGGAAGCGCTGAGGGGCTATGATAGGGCAAGTATCGATCATGCTCTTCAAGAGATAGATGCGCTTCGCGATGAGCTACCTTACACGATACCGAAGTACGTTGAGCCTGTACTTAAGAATACTGCATGGTTGCTTACCCGCATCGACGCCATACTGGGAGAGGGGTGATGGGCGACTATCTCAATGGCTTCACGCCGGACATCGAATGCAAACGATGTGATGGCAACGGCTGGATACCCAAGCGCTGGGGCTTCAACAGCAGGGTGCAGTTGACCGAGGAAGACTGCCCGGACTGCTGCGGTCATGGCTGGCGTCCGATGACACAGGACGAGATTGATGACGCTGCGGCAGATGCATTCTCCGACATGTGCGAAGGTGAGCCACCGCTGAGCGCGGACGAGCGCCATCAGGCAGCGTGGAAGCAGAAACAGGAATTGAGACGTGGCTGACGACCCGCACAACACCATGATGGAGCGCAAGCCCTATCGCCCGTCGAATGGATCTGAGGGCGAAGCCTTCATGTGCACTTGGTGTGCCAAGTGTGAGCGCGACCGCGCCCACCGCGAGGACTGGTCCGTCGATGGATGTCCGATCATCGTCGCCACCATGGCGCTGGTAATCGACGACCCAGACTACCCCAAGGAATGGGTCTATGGCGCAACGGGATACCCAATCTGCACCGCATTTACCGTCTCGCCCGACCATCCTGAGCCGCTCGATCACAACGCTGTTGTGAGGCCACTACTATGAGCGCCGCCAGCAACGTCCGCGCCGGAATGTGGGAGGGGTAGATGACGGCGCTTCCCGACATCGCCCGGCACTGGCTGTCCCAAACCGAGAAGGGGAAGGGCATCAGACTTGACGCCGATGCAATGGACATACTCAATGCGATTGGATTCGGCGAACTGCTCGCCACGGAAGCCGCGAAGTACCAGAGGGAACAATGCCGAAACAGAAGCGCGCGAAACCGATCTATCAGAGGGGAGAGTTCAGGCTCTACCCGCGCCCCGGCCGAAGCCATGAAATCATCTGGTATGACGAGGATCGAAAGCGGGAAAGAAGCATTAGCGCGGGCACGACAGACGAGCGTGAAGCCAAGGCGCGATTAGATAACGAGTATGTCGCCAGGCACGGCGGCATCAGGACGTGCCCGGCCTGCGGGCAGGCGATCAATCAGAAAGGCGAGTTCGTGACCGTTCTCATCGCCAACTACAAGGAGACAAAGCCGTCGGGCGATGCGATCCACCCGCGCCTCGATCACGTTCTCCTGTTCATTGAGGAGACGAGCCGGGCGAACGATACCGTCGAATCGGTCGACAAGGCGTGGGCGTCGGACTTCCGGCAATGGATGGCCGGGCGAACAGACAGGGTGCGATCCCCCAGCACGATCGAGAACAGCCTGATCCAGTTGGCTGCCGCGATCCGCTTCGGCGGGGTAGAGCCGGGCTTCACGACGATCCCGACGAGCGAGGTTAACCGGACGCCGCAGTACCGCGCCGACATCAAGACGCTCGCCGCCATGTTCCGCTATGCGCTGGAGCCGAAGAAGAAGCGCGACAACCTGCTGCGCTACCTGCGCGCCGCCGTCGCCACATGGGCCCGGCCGGACGCCATCTACGACATCAGCACAGATCCGAAGCGCCACCAGTGGCATTCCCGCGCGCGCGTGCTGGCGCTCAATCCGCTGGGCCGGAAACAGACCCGCAAGTATCGCGCCACCATCCCCGTCGCACGCCAGTTCGCGCCGCACCTGGATGAGGCCAAGGGCTTCTACCTCCCCGTCGACAGCATCCGGTCGGCATGGGAGGCAATGGCCGACGAGATCGGACTACCCAAAGAGGGAGAGGCTGGCACGAAGCTGATCCGCCGATCTGTGGCGCAGATCGCGCGGGCGAGGCTGGGCGAGGAGCATTGGGCTCAGGGCCGCATGATGCTGGGCCACCACAAGGCGTCGACGAGCGATATTTATGCGCTGTTCGACCCTGCCAATCTGGGCCGCGCATTGGCGGTGACGGAGGCAATTATCGACGAGATCGAGGCGTTGGCCACCGGAAGTTACCGCGCCGATACCGCACAGGCCGACAACGTCATTTCGATAGGAGTTGCCAAAAATGGCTGAAATGCTGGGAGGAAAATGGTGGGCGTGGCAAGGATTGAACTTGCGACCCCTGCGATGTCAACGAAGCGCCTTATCGCGTTTCGCGCAGAAAACCGCCACTTCTGACAATCTGAATAGCGGAACGGGCGGGGAACAAACCCGATTCGCGAGGCCGGTTTACCGCGCGCTTACCGCGACCCCCGGACCCCGCCCATGACGGCGGCTCCCGGCATGAGGGTGGTGGATCTGTTTTCAGCCGCTGCGGGTGGCTGGTCGCTGGGAATGCACCGCGCTGGCTTCACCACCATTGCCGCGTGCGAGGCCGTCGAATGGCGCCGCATCCTCTATGCGCAAAACAATCCGGGGGTTCCGATTTATGAAGATGTCCGCACTCTCACCGCAGAGCGACTTTTGCGAGATATTGGAGAGCTTCCATCCATCATCGTCGGATCGCCGCCATGCCAGGACATCAGCAGCGCCAACACCAAAGGCAAAGGCGTCGAAGGCGAAAGGTCCGGCCTCTTCTTTGAAGCCATCCGCATCATCGGAGAGTGCCGCCCTCGTTGGTTCGCTCTTGAGAACAGCGCTAATATCCGAACTCGGGGCGCTGACGCCGTGCTCGCTGCACTGGAAGACATCGGCTACGCCTGCTGGCCGCTCGTGGTACGTGCTTCGGACATCGGAGCCAACCACGAACGGCCCCGGTCATGGCTCATCGGATGCGACCTCGGGCAGGTTGGGAACACCAACATCGAACGCGGCGCCGCGCGGGTCAGTCCTGCGGCGCGAGAAGGGCGCGATGCATTCGAAACAGGACAACTTCGACCGGACTCCGAGCCCCGGCGAGATTGTTCACTTCATGCTGCCGACGCCGGTTGTTCAATCCCAGCAGGGCGGGATGCGATGGGAAGGCGGAGCCGGGGGCAGGAAGGTCCTGAAGGAATCCGGCCTGATGGACGTGATGCGCGAGAAACTCCCGACCCCGACCAAGCGGGACAAGCGGATGGATGCATGGTCGCCAGCCTACGACAAGAGAAAATCGCCGACGATGGACGCGGTGATGGATGGAGCGCTGACCGATCGGGCATCGGACAAGTGGCAGTATGCGCGGGAGATCGCGGCGATCCTGACCGAGCATGGCCTCTCTGGAGCCTCGATGACCTTGCCGCTCGTTTACGGCTGGATGCTCGGATTCCCGCCCGGCTGGCTGGAACGCGCGTTGCTGTCGGCGGTCCAAGAGGGATTTCTGCCGCAAGTCTCATCGTCGAAGCCTACGGGGACGCGGTAGTGCCGCAGATCCCTGAGGCTATCGGACGCGCGATCCTGCGGGTGGAGCGCGCCATGTCTGCACTAACACAGCCCGCGCGGGCGGAGGAGGGGTGATGTGCATCGGAAAGCCGGAATGCCAGCGGTGCGAAACGTGCGGACTGAGGAAATACCAATTTTGGGTTGGAACCGTCATGCACAATCGCGGGTGCCCTTGGGGGTATGGGCAGATGAATGAATGCCCAGACGCCGTAAACACCGCGCGGATGATCCATCGGGCGACGAGCGACGGCGCTTTTGCGACCGCAACTGGCCAGGCGTTTTGCGCGCAAATGGCCGCATCTGGGGTCGACCTGAACGAACCTCAGATCGAATGGATACCTTCCCCCACCACAGAGGAGTGAATGATGCAGGGTAAAGGCGATCCGATCCTGACACCACGCCGTGCACCGATGTCGCTGCGTCACACCGGCTTTCACCCCAGCGATCCAGACTGGACCGAGGGACGGGGCATAGCGATCCGCGAGGCCAACGCTCAGGCGCGGAAAGACACGTTCGTTATGCGCCGCGCAACTTACACCAAGGAGACCACCGATGCCTAAGCCAACACCAGAGGAAATCGCCCGGATCGCGGAGCGTGTGGATCGCGGCGAGATCAAGGCGCTGTCGATCAAGCAGCCATATCCGCATCACATCTTTCACGACTGCAAGGATGTCGAAAATCGCGACTGGCCTACAAAGGGCCGGGGGTGGTTCATCATTCATGCCGGCGTATCGAAATCGGAATGCGCACCATCTCAATACGATCTGCCGCGTGGTGGCGTGGTCGGCATGGCGCGCATTGTTGATTGCGTCGAACAGATGGACAGCGACTGGTTCTTTGGCCGCTATGGTTTCGTCCTGCGCGACGCATTCCCGCTGCCGTTGATCCCGTGCAGGGGGCAACTTGGGTTCTTCCGGTTGCCTGACGATGTTCTGGCGGCCACGGCAAGCACCCTCCGCGCCCACCTTCAGGAGCGCGGGTGATGGCGGCACTCATCGTCCTGCTATGTATGGTGGCCTTTGCGTGCGGCACGGCGGCAGGCTTTCTCTTGGAGAGGAAGAGACCTAGCCGCCACTACTGCACAAGGTGCGCCAGGAGAATGCCATGACCCGCGAGCAAGCAGCCCGCCAAGCCCTCACCCCGCCAGACTTCCCTCAATAATCGTACAGCGGCGGCCTCGCCCCGTTGACGTTGCCGGAGATCGTGCAGCGCAGGCAGTTGGTCGTCCGCACCTGCGTCATCCAGCGCGCACCCTTCGGCGTCCGGGCGATGTTGTTCGTCACGGTGCAATCGCGGCAATCGCTGATCACCACGCCGCTCGGCCTGGGCCCCGCCGCCGCGTTGCCGTCGATCACGATCCGGTCGAACCCGCCATCGTTCACGCCGTTACGGACGTGGTTGAACCCGGTGAAGCCTTGCAGGTCGCCAATCGACGAATTCCCGCGCAGGGTCACGTCTGCGGTCGGTGTTGACCCGGCCACGCTCCACAGCTGGATGCAGTCCGGATGCGCGTCTCCGGTGATGAACGCATAGCATTTGCTGTTCGTCACGGTGACCCGCTGGCTGGCGGCGATGTTGATCCCGTCGATCCGCCCGCCCGAAATGTCGGCCTTGTCAATGGCGATGTCCTGCGACTTGCTGAGCACGATTCCGCGCAGGTTGTCGACCAGCACCGGCGCGTTGAAGGTCAGCCGCTTGCTGTTCAGTACATAAACGCCATAGCCAGACGCTGCGGTGCCCATCGCGCCCTTGTAGACGCCGCCGTTGACGATCCAGCCCGCCGACCCCTTGAACTGGAGCTTCAGCAACGCCTTGCCCGCGTTGATCGTCACCGGGGCCGTGTGCACCCGGTTCGTGATGGCGAGGGTGCCGTAATCGACCCCGTCGGCAAGGGTGATGACCGCGCCGTCCTTCGCGCCGTCGATAGCCGCCTGAGCACCCGCCACGGGCGTGACGGGGGCCGCAACTGGAACCGGCGCAGGGGCCGGTGCGGGCGCGGGCGTGACGACTGGCGCGGGAGCCTCCGCGATGGGAACGCACGGTGCCGTGGTCAGGGCGGCGGCGAGCAAAAGCATCTTGATCATGGTTCATTTCCTTCCGGGCAAAAATCGACGCCGGGCATCCCCGTGCGCTGGAAAAATCGGCACAGCCGCGCCCCGGCGCTGTGCAGGCGGTCGCCCCAGCTTTCGAGCGCCGCGTTGTAATGCTCGGCCGCCACCGGATCAGTGACGATCGCGTCAGTGGGGACCGGCTTCGGCTCCACCGCCGCTCGCAGATCGGCAAGCCTCGGGTATCCGCCCGAGCTTGCGCAGCCGCTCGCAATTGAGAGCAAGAGCGGCAGGGCTGAGAGCGCCGCCAGACGGCGCGGAGCGAATCGCATCGTGCAGATCCTTTTCGTTGTGGGTGTTGCGGATGGTGTCGACGGCCTGTTCCTCGGCCGCGACCTCGCGCGCGGCGCTGGTCTTGGCCTCGCGCGCCGCCTCATGTTCGGCGATCACGCTGCGGTCATAACTGCACTTGGCGACGCCGAGCAGGCCGACGAGCGCGGTCACGGCGACGGACAGGATCAGCGGCTTGCGCAGCCAGTCCGGCACGCCCCAGCGGGCGAGCAGGTTGAGGAGGATGACGGGCATCGCTACAGCCCCTCGATCATATGCCGGACCATGGCCTCGGCCTGTATGGCGGTAAAAAGATTGGTGCCGATGGGGCCGTCGCGGGCATGGTCATATTCGCAGCCGGGGTTCACATGAGGCGCGAACTTTATCCCGGCATCCGGGTAAAAATCCTCCGGCAGCTTCCAACCCAAGAACCTGTTGGCCATGTGCTTGATCTGTTCATCCGTCATCAATCTGCTCCCTACTCTTCCTCCGGCGGCGATACGCTCTCGCCCCGGTCGCGCACGTTGGCACTGATGTCGACGAACTCGCCGAGGCGAGCCTTGAAGCTGTTGGCCTGTACCGCGATGACGATCACGCCGCCGACCATGCCGAGGCGCAGCCATTCGCTGTAGAGGATCACCATCTCCACCAGATTGCGGTCGAGGCGGCGGGCGGCGAGCAGCAGGAAAATCACGCACACGCCCTCAACGGCGATGCCGAGGACGATGGCCCACACGGTCAGGGCGCGGATTCGCCGCGCATTCATGTCGAGCGCAAAGCGGACCGATCGCGCGATCCACCCGAACGCCCACGCGGTCCACTCGCGCAGCCGGATCATGCGACCCTCGTCCGCAACCAGCCGAACATGAACGCCTCGTTCGCTTGCCGCGCCTCGCCCAGCGATATGTAGCGCTCGGCCTGCAACCCGTTAAGCGCGGCGAGCATCACCTTCTCACCATCCGCGCCGCGCTTGGCCAGATAGGCGGTCAGCGCCGCGCGCGTGGCCGCGCCCGCGATGCCGTCCACCGCCATATCGGCATAGTCGCGGCCCTGATTGTTGAGCGCGTTGAGCACCCGCTGAAGGAACTTCCCGGCGACCGCTGGCCCCATGTTGACGCCGGTGTCGACCAGTTCGGCGGCGATTGCCGGGCTGATGTCGGCGATCTTGTCAAAGCCCGGCGCGACGACATAGCGGCGGCGATAGATCGTCTTTGCCAGCTCGCGCGGCAAAGCGCGCATAGGGCCGGAATATCCGGCGGCGCGGGCAGTGGCGGCGGTGATGCCGAAATTTGTTTCACCACCGGCGTCGCGGGCATCGTTGACGTATCCACCCTCGCGCGACAGCACTTCCTCAATCACGTCGTCGATGCCCATTCTTCCCTCACCCTTATCTCGGAAATCGCCGCCTGTAGCTGCTCACGCAGCGGCCCCGGCCCGTGCATCAGAAGTAGCGTTTCAAGCTGAGCGATCCGCGCCTGCGCGCGGTCGTCGCGCTTTTCGCAGTCAGACTTCAATTCAGCCAATTGGCGCTTCAAAGGACCAATAAGGATCATCTGAATGAACCCCCATGTAGCTGCGCAACCCGAAGCAAAGGCCCCCGCCAAAGCTCCCCCATCAGCCCCGCCAAAATCCATTCCGCCTCTTCCTATAGTGTGCGACCTAACGTTCATAACGGCCCCATACACATGCCACCTGCCGACTTCGGGCCTGTCGGCTTGGGTTTTGGTTTACTGGTCATGGGGTTGATCCTGTTCTTTAAACCACGCCACAAAGGCGGAGACGGTTATCCCAACGTCCGCGACGTGCTTTGCTGATTCCTGATGTCCGTTCACCGCCGGCCCCCGCCGTTGTGTTCTGTTGCTGCGGTCATGCGACAACCGCCTGCCATGCAAACCCTACGTTAGCCCCCGGATCGGCATTTACGCGGATTGTAAACTGACTGCTGGTGTAGTCGGCAGTCGGAACGCGGAACTTGCTCGCGGTCCCCAGATCATCGAGCGGCGTCACCATGATCTCACCGGCTATCGGGGTTAGGGACAAGCCGTGATTCACTGCGATGGACGTTGTGCCGTTGAGAAGTGTGGCCGAGCCCTGCGCCTCGGTGATGTAGCCGGTGTTGTTGCGCATGAAGATCGTGCGAGGGTTGGCGGACGCCCACGAGATCGCGCCCGTGACGTTGCCGCTCAGATTGCAATCGACGATAGTGCTGTCGGCAAAAACGGGGCCTGTAGCGGCCTCCACCTCGATTGCATATTTCTGGCTGTTGGAGAAACCTTCCAGCGGTGTGATCCGCGTATTGGACAGGTTCATGTCATTATAGGTGCCGCCATTGGCGAAAAAGATTCCTGAATAAGTGCCAGACGAAGACGTGCTGTTTCCTGATATGATTCCATCAGTATAGGAAAACCCGTCAACCGGCTCCTGAAAGTTGAACCCGTAAGACCCACAGTTAACGGTTCGCCAGCTATCGAACGTAAGCCCGGTGACGCTCGCGCCCGCTTCGATCTCTACACCGCTATTACTGTGGGACCCATTCCATCCGGCAGAAAACACCAGGCGTCTGATATTTCCTCCGGAATTCTTGAAAAGTATGCCAACCCCGGAACAGGTATCAAACGATGCACCGGACACGAACATGTGGTCAAAATTGGTGGCGGCGGGCGGGGCTATAACAAGTGCGTTGCCGCAGCGGTTAAACTGCGTCCCCGCGCTCATGAATACGCCGTCCCACTCTTCGACGTATAGCCCAGCATAGCATTGCGTTCCGACACCACCGTCCACGGAGAGGTTTTGAATTATGAGGTTTGAGCCGCCCGATCTGGCTGAAACCGCCTTGCCGTTGGTCGCCACCATGTTGACGCAATGACTGTCGCGAATGGTTGTCCATTGGCATGTGACGAGATCGACGAGCCCGAAATATCCGTCGCACCGGACATTGCTGACCTTGAGGCCAAATGTCTTGCTCGCCTTTACCAGGTAACCCGCCGTCTTGGTCGACGCGACGGTAAACGACATGTTGGAAATCGAAGGTGAGTAACGCAGCGTCACCCCGGCCCCGATAGTGAACAAGTCGGCAGTCGTGCTGGTCTGCTGAATGATGGTCAGGTCAGGCCCGGCACCGTCAATCACAACACCATCGCGATCAAGCGCGGTCAGACTGGATATTTTGAAAGTGCCGGAAGGCACTTTGACCGGGCGGCCTGTTGCAAGGGCATCATTGAACGCCGTCGTGCTGTCCGCCGCACCTGTACGGTCTGCAAGCCACGGCGCGGCTGTAACGTCTGCCCAGTTCCATAGAATCGCGCCGACCGTCTCGCTGGTTTGAGCGACAGACAGATCGATGCCGATTAGCGACGCCCCCTCCCCGCTCGCGGTAGAGGCGAGGTCGGAAATCAATTGAAGCGTTTGGTTGAGATTCCACATGCGCCACGTCTGCGCAGTCGTGCCAACCGTGATCGGATCTGCGGTCGTCAGCACCCATGCGCCAGCATTGTCGCCGCCTGTGACCGGGACATAGCTGCCCTGCACCACTTCCGCCGTCTGATCGAAATCGGTTGCGCGCGCCCACGCGCCAGCGGCTGTTACATATATGCCATTTTCGGCAGGTGCCGTCTGGTCCATCAACAGGACGCGGCTCGTGCTGGTCATCACGCCAGCGATAGTCTGCTCGCCGGTCAGGGTAATATTGCCATCGGAGTTGAGCGCGCTCGTGCCGGTCTCAACCGCATCGATAACGGTGTACCCGGCCGCCGCGACGATCTCGGCGAAATTCGACGACAGTGCCGCCATGACTTCAGCGTCGGAATATGTCGACGGAATCGTAATATCGCCGATGGCGCCAATGCGGCGCGCGACATCAGCGAAGCTCTCTCCGCGCGCGTTATTGACCACAACTCGCGTGGGAGTGCTCATGCTGTAACCTCCGTGGTGATGTAGAGTGTGCCGCGTGTCAGCGCGATCGGCAGACTTCCAGCGACAGCCTTGATGTCGATGGCGGCCGTAGCGAGGCCCATCACATCGCCATAGGCGTCAAATTGAGAGCCGATCCACTGTGCCGAGAATGTGCCGTTCGTCGGCTCAACCAACGCGACCGTTGCGGTGGCGATGACGGTTCCTCCAGCCGCATCCCGCGCCTGTGCAGTTATCGTCCACCCGGTGATGTCCATTGCAGCACCCGTCGCGTCGACAAGCTGATATTCGCGGAAATCAGAGCCGTTGCGCGGAACCTCGATGTCGAACCAGAAAGGTGTCATGCCGCGTTCTCCAGAAAGCGGATCGACGCTTCACCGCGACGGCCGAATTGCAGTGCGGGCGACCAGCTTTCGCCCGGCGCTGACCGGCACTTGATGAACGGCCAGTCGAAGATGCATGTTGCGCCGGCTGAAACAGCCTCGCGCAAAGGCGGCTCGATCTGGTAAAAGCCAGCGCCCAATGGGCGGACAACGCGGTAGCCGCGCCCGCCGACGCTGAATTTCTCACCCCCTACAAGGGCCGCGCCTTTTGCCACAGTGATCGCCACAATGGTTGCCCTGAGTGCCGCAGCAGCGCCTATCGTGGCGGCGATGGCCGAAGCGGAATAGGCCACCGATGTCGGAAAAACCGGATCGTCATACACCAACTTCGATGCGACCAGCGGCAAGCGTCCGTGCACCGGCCTGTTGGCGTGAGCGAGCGACAGGATCGGAACGAGGCAATCGGTCTTGCCTCTGCCCAAATAGCCCTCCCACGCCTCCCATGCCTTGATCTGGGCAGGCGTGCGAAGCGTGACGCCCTCGAATGCGATTTCCCAGCGCCCGCCGCCGTCCGTCGCAATCACGTCTTCCTCGCCGGATAGGGCGACCCCGCCGGATATGACGGATTCCACAATCCGGGCCGTTATGCTGGTCGGATTGAAGATGTGGACAGGAAATATAAACATGGCCCACAACCTGCGGGGAACGCGCCTTCACCGCTACGGACGAACTAGGTCACCGTCACCGCGATTGGGCCGGTTGTGGACGCTGCGCTGTCGGCTGCGTTGTATGCCACAGACCAGAGATAATAGTCGTCTGCCGACAGGCTTTCGCTGAACGCCTCTGTCGCGCCAGCAACGCCCGAATAGTCGCTGCCCAGCTGTGATGCCGATCCAAATACGCTGGTCGTGCCGTACCACAATTCGCTGTGGCCGAAATTCGACGACGTGCTGTTCGACCACGATCCGGAGACCGAGCCGCTTCCGCCTGATGCCGTGAACGCAGTGTTCGGCGATGGGGCAAGTGCCGCCGTGCTGGTGCTGATCGTCTCTGTCGCCGACCATCCCGAAAACTGGCCAGATCCGGTGGAATAGGAAACCTCGACCTCAACCGACTGATCGACCGGGACGAGATCGGACACAAGATCGATGCTCGTCCCTTGCGCGATGTCGCTATATTCCTGCTCGTTCCAGACCGTTTCACCATTCAGGCGCCAGTGTAGATACCATGTCAGATCCGCGCGGTCGGGGCTTGAACATGTGATGAGAATGCGCGCGCTGCCACCGTCGAGTTGCGCCGAACTGGACGACACGACAGGCACAGACAGCGCCGCCATCGCCACCCCATCGCCGACAGGGGCAGGATCGCCCTCCTCAGTGACTTCGTTCCAATCATCGAGCGCGGCGCTCACCGCCGCCCATGTGAAATTGACGCCGCTGGTCTGGTGGTTGCGCTCAATGGTGAGAATTTCGGCGAGGCCGTCATAAAATATCGTTCCGGCTTCCTCGACAGTCAGATTGATGTACCGTTGCCCGATGACCGATCGGCCGGAATAGTTCGTTGAGATGGTGCCGGAATATTGGGCATTCTGCCGTGCCATCATCCGCTTGGCGAGATACTGCACTTGAGCGTGACTCGGAACCTGCGGCGCGAATGGCTGCGATACCTTCCGCCCGCGTTCGGCAATGTCAGCGCTGTCGAGCCATGCGGTTGCCTCGACCGTGTTAAAGTCATGCTGGTCGCTGATGTAGGAGACGATGACCTCGTTGAGGCGGTCCTCGTCCTCGACAAAATTCTTGACCTCGTAGTCGATGATTTCGGTCGATGTGATCGTCACGGTCGGCGTGTAAAGCTGACCCACATAGATGATGAGATACCCCTCTGGCGTCTCCCCCATCCATCCGTCGCAGGTTTTTAGGAATTCAGATATCACCTCGTGCGGCTTGGCGCTGCTGTCGTACATGATCCAGCCTCGGTAGAGCTTTTCCGCCCCGCCGGCTTTCAACGCTCGTGCTGTGTCGCAGATATTGGCGGCGGCGATCCAGTAATCGATCACCGGTAAAATCTTCGTGTCGTAATCGACAGGCCGCTTCGTCACGAGATAATGCAACAGGCCGAGGACCGGATTGTCGAAAGAGCCGGTCCAGGTATCATCGTCCGCCCAGTCCTGCCCGGTCAGGCGAGGATCGAATAGCGTCATCCCATCGATCACGAGCGACAAGGTGATATTGTCGCCCTGCGGATAGACATCCAGAAAATGCTTCTGCTTGACCGGCGTCTTGAGCATGTAGCCCGCCATCACGCCGTCGCCGCGATGGGATGATGTCCATATGCCGGGCAGCTTGGATATGACGGCAGAGAATGCTGTTTCCGTCGCCAGACCGAGATTATAGCCGACATTTACCGCGCTGCTGGCATAACGGCCATCGGCCAGCGCGTTGACCGAACTGCCGGTCAACGTCACCAGATCGTCGTTGAGATAGATCGCATGGACAGCCGAAACGCGCCCGTCGGCAAACGCGATGACATCAACCGCCGTGCCATCGGTTGCCGTCTCGAATAGCACCAGAGCGCCATAGGAACGGCGGCGACCGTAGATGTAGTTCCGCAGCGGTGTCGATGTCTTGACCTGGCGCTCTGCCGGTTCCGGTTTTGGCGCGGATGGAGCGAACAGGCTCCCGACCATCCCCAGCCCTACCGCAAAACCAAGAAGAGAGACAGCCTGAAGGGCGGTGACGGCGATGCCATAGGCCGCGAATGTTCCGCCAAGCGCGCCGACAATAGCTCCTGAGATCGCTTGCCCGACACCGGGGATGACGTTGACCGCGACAGCCGCGACCACCAGAGCAATACGACCTATCTTCCCCATGACGCCACCAGATTGGCAGGATCGATGGATGCGCCGCCGATGCCACGCGGAGAACGAAAGCACCAGCGCTTGCCGGAGAATATCGCGCCGATGTCGATCGGTTCACCGTCCTGCCCTTGAACCGTGATCAGGCCGATATTGCCAATCGCGGGATCACCAGAGACGCGCGGCCAAATATCGATCATTCCCTCGCCCCAGAGCGCCAGCAAGCCGCCCGCCTCGGCAATTAGCAATTCGACTTCGATGTCGGTTTTGTAGCCGCGCCATTTGGCCATAGGATCGATGCCAGTGACCGATTTGACCCAATCGGCGGCGAAGGTGGTGCAATCGGCAAAACCCCACGCCCACGGCCGCGTCGCCTGCAATTTGAGATATTCGCCCAGATCCATGTTGGTAAGTGGCCGAAATCAAGCTGGCGCTGATACGGACAGACTTAAGCCGGGCCGAATCGCCGCGACGTTCCGGCATTGATTTTGCCGACATGGCTGAAAAATGCATCGTCGGAACTTCGTCCGCGCTGATCCGCGTCGGTAAAGAATGCTGGCTGTGGATTTGATCGCGTGGTGTCGCCACTGCGGATCGATACCGTCAGCACTCTTTCGCGGCCCTTCTCGGAATTGCCGGACGCGATCGTCATGCTGTCGGCTACCCCGAGCCACTCCCAATTGATCGTTCCGGACACCTGCCAGTCGTCATCGAACTCAACCCGCCCGATCAGGACTTCAGCCTCCTGCACTTCGGGGCGGTCCTCCTCGACCAGGCGCAATATCTCCGCCGTGATTCCCGACAACCTGATGTCGATGCGGTCGGCGGCACCATTCAGCAGCAGCTTGAGCGATGGAACCGAGACGACATGCCCGCCGCCAAGCCATGTGGCGCCGGACGCATCGACGCTATCGGCTGGCGTTTCGAGTGCACCGTGACCTGACCAGATATAAAGGACCGGCGATACCGCCATCCGAAAGACATAGCTGTGCCGATAGGTCGCCATCAGGAACCAAACCTCTGCCTGCGCGCGCTGATGATCGGCGTGTCCCTCACGGCGCTGGCATAGGCTTTCTGGCCTTCCTGCGATGCCGTCTGGTTGACGTAGTTGATCAGTTCCGGCGTCGTGATCCCGTAGCGCGCGTCCAGCACGAAGGTCTGTCGCACGACCGTAGTGCCGCCACCCCCGCGCGACAGTGGGCTGTTGCTGACGTTGACAGTCTCGCCACGGCTCACATTGGCGATGGGCCGACCATTGAGAGAGAGTGTGTTGCGATCGGTTCCGCCACGCCCGCCGATCTGGAATGACCCGCCACCGGCAAAGCCGAGCAAAGCGGAACCCACGGTAGCAATAACGCCGAGTAGGCCGCTTCCGCCGCCTCCACCAGATGCCCCCGCCAGCGCTTCCGCCAACGGGCGCATGATGACCTGTTCGATCAGCAGATTGATCAGCCCGGAAATCAGCGGGTCTTTGGTGCCGATGGCCTTTTGCAGCGCCCCAGCAATACCCTCCTGCACTGATTGCAGCTCGTCGACGACGTAGGATTCGATGCGGTCTTGCGTATCGGTCTGTGTCAGGCCGCGAGCGTAGCGGTCAAGGGGGGATTCATATTGTTGCGCCAGCGCCTTGCGCTCATTGGCTTGGCTCGCATCGAGACGGGCAAGGCCAGCCTGCCCCTTGAGAACATCCGTCTGATCGCGGCTCTGGATCAGACGCTCATATTCCGCGCGCTCCTGCGACTGCTTCAATTTCAGGATGCGTTTTTCAATCTCATATTGCTCGCGGCGGTTTGCGGTGAGATCAAGGCTCGACCGCGCCAGATCTTGCGCACCTCGATTGGCGTCGGTTTCAAGATCGTATTGGCGCTCAAGGATTGCCTCTTCGCGCTTGCGGATGACGGATGCCGCCTCGATTGCCGCCACGGTATTGGTGAGCGCCGAAACCTGCTGCTTTTGCAGGGCGGTGTAGCGATCGTCCGCCGCGATCTCTTTGATGGTCGCCTGCCTACCCGCCTCGATGCGCTGTAGATCAATCGCCGCGCGTTCCTCGGCATCGGTTATTTCGTTGGACTTGAGGCCAAGGATACGATCATTGAGCGCCGCTTCCTCGCGGGCGAACGCGTCCGCATCGAGCGGCGACTTAGGCCCTTTCTTTGTCCTACCCGTGCCGGTCGGGGTGATCGCGGGCGTGCCCGTGTCCTTGGACTTTCCGTCGATGCCGACGCCGGGCAGGATGCTCTCGATAAGACCTTGCCACTTGCGATCGGTCGCGTTGTTTTCGAGGCGCTGGCGAGTGTCGCCGCGAGCGTTCTGAAATGCCGATGAGTTGCCAATCCCGCGCATCCCAAATCCGAACGGATTGAGGTTCTGCGCGACATCGTTCACCCCTTGAACAAATCGCCCAAATCCGGAATTTCCTATCGATTCCATCAACCCGATAATGCCGGAAATGACGCTATACGCCTCTTTGCCGACCGCGATCAGTCCAGTAAGTTCCGACCGAACAGTGATCCCAAATTGTTCCGCCTTGTCCGCCAGGCCATCAAACCCATCCGAACCGTCGCTCACGAAATTGGCGAGCGCGGTGGAAAATTCGCCGCCCCGGTCAAACGCGCCGAACGTCGTCACGGCAGCGTTATGGACGCGGGTCATCGCTTGATCGAAGGTTACGGGAAGTTGCTTAAATTCAGCGTCTATCTGTTTGGAAGCACCCGCCAGAGCGTCGATGACCTTCTTGCCCGTGATCTCACCTTCTGCCCCCATCGCGCGCAACTGGCCGATGGTGACGCCGAGCCCGTCCGCCAAAGCCTTCGCCAGACGCGGCGCATTCTCAAGCACGCTATTCAACTCTTCGCCGCGCAGCGTGCCGGACTGAATGCCCTGTAGAAGCTGTCTGACACCGCCAGCGGCTTCCGCCGCCGTAGCGCCAGATATTTGGAAAGCCTTTGTGATCGTCTCCGTCGTACGCGCGGCCTCCAACTGTGTGATGCCCAATTGCTTGGCGTTCCGCTGGAACGTGCCGTACAGCGCGGCGGCTTCCGCCAGCCCGCTGCGCGTCTCATTGGCAATGCGCAAAACATCCTTCTGGGCCTGCGCGAATGAACCGGATTCACGGGTTGCCAGCTTCAGTTGAGCATCAAGATTTTTGGCTTCATCGGCAAGGCCGAGAAACCCCTTGGCCAGCGCGACGACCGACACTCCAGCGAGCGCGGCGCCCATGACGCCAGCCGCACGACTGACGACGCGCTCGGTGCCCGCCGCGTTTTTCTGGATATTGCCCATCGCGCGGTCGAACTTCTGATCGGCGCGCACGAGGTTAGCCTCATAGCGATCCAGCCTGGCCTCAAGCTCGACGACGACGCGATCTGCAACAACAGCCATATCAATGCACCTTCGCTATGCCAGCGCGTTCCATGCGCAGGAACATCGCCGAGACTTCATCCGCCGCAGGCGCTTCCGGTTCAGCACCATCGCTGTTGGTGGCGTTGTGGAAGTGCGAGATGGCGAGATATTCGGGCATGGTGATCCTCTCCGCGTCGTGGAGCGTCAATCCGAGAGTGACGCAGTTGTGGAGGATGAGGCCCCAGTCGATTTTCTTCGGCTCCCGGTCCTCTGTTGCGGCGGGCTTTTTTTTTGCGCCGGTTCCGGCTCGTATCCGACATAGAGGGCGCTGATGATCGCGCGCGCGATGACATGGCTTTGCGCGAGCGGTTTGTCCTCGACGTAGTTCTCGATCAGGCTATTCGCCTTCAGGTCGCTCACCACATATTCGATGCCGTTGACCTCACCCTTGCCGCCGCCGATCAGCCCTTGCCGGATCGTCTCGACAACATCGTGGATCGAGAAGCCACCGGAGATAAGGCGATGGCGCACCAGATCGATCGGTCCTGCTTTCGCTTCGATTTCGACGATGCGCTTGATGGGCAGGCGGAAATGATAGTTGCCGTCTGCGAAGCTGAGGGAAATTCCTGTTTGCATGGCGCGAGGCTATGGGCTCGCGGCAGCGCTCGCTACGGACAAAAAGGCGGCCCGAAGACCGCCTGTAGGTGCAGGGTTGCGATGGATCAGGGGATGGCAACGAAGCTTTTTGCGCCGCCCGCCGTAATGGTCAGGCTGATCTGGATATATTCGCCATTTGTGGCAGTGATATTGAGATCGGTGACGATGCCGGGGCCTTCATAATAGCCGCTGATGACCTCATCGCCCGACGCCTCATCGAAATAGAAGCGGAAATTGGTCGTGGTCGTCGTGTCATAAGCCGCCTGCAATGTGGCGAGCAACGGGCGGTGCAGAAGGCCAGAGCCTGAAATAGACCAGTCCGTTGCGTTGACATCGCGGGTGATGACCGGGATCGCATCGGGATCAGCGCAATCCCAATCGGTGGTGTCCGAGGTGGCGCGGGTCTGCTGGAATCCCTTGGTCGAAATGCCGCACAGCGTCGTAAAAACCTCTGGCGTCGCGCCATCGCCGATCATGATGGCAACGCGCGTACCCTTGAGCTTGTTGGTATAGGCCAATTCCGGAACTCCCGAATTAATTTACGGGAACGGTATGGCCGTCAAGGCCAAGGCTCTACGGACGGGCGATCAGACCTTGGAAAGGCGGAATGGGACCATGCCGTGGAAGGCGTCGGCTTCCTCCGGGTCCATGATAATCTGCACAACGCCGATATGGCATTCGCCCAACGCTTCAAGCGCTGTGCCCATCAGATCGCAGATCGACATTGCCTGCGCCTCGGGATCGAGGACCGAAGTGTCAACCTTCGTGAAGCAATGCGCGGTTCCGGTGATTTCCGACCCTTCCGCGCAGTCATAGCGCCCTGGCGTCGCCGTCATGCTGTCGATGCGGATGAACGGCCATGTCGGGCTCGCTGGCGTCTTCTGGGGCCATATGCGTGACGCTGGCACAACAGCCGTCAGTGCGCTGTCAGTCTTGAGGGTCGAGAGAATCTCGCTTCGCGCAGAGTGTAACGGGAGAATTGTCATTGGCCGGATGTTTCATCCCCGTGCACCGGAATGCCGTCCCCACTATCAGCGTGACCGTCGCATCCAGCCAGTTGGTCAGTTGCTGCCATGTCGGAGGTTTCGGCATCGGCGCGATTCTTACCACGTCCGCGCACTTCTGTCGCGTACCCTTTTGATACAGCCGCTTCACCCGCTTCACGCTTGACCGTCCCCTCCCAGCCAGCCGGGTAATGCGTTATTGCCCGGCTGGGCCATCGGTGATCATAGCCTTTTGAGAAGCGGACCTTCATTCATCACGCCGCGACGGAGCGCCCGATGATCACAATATCATAGGTGACGCCAGTGCCGGACGAGCTGTTAGTGATGGTGAGCAGATCCCCGGTTCCAGCCGTCACTGCCCATCCGGTTTGCGAGACGAGCAGCGCATATTCGCCGGGCTTTACGCCGATACCATCGCCAGCGGCAAGGAATGGGCCGACAAAGCCATTCGAGGCTGGGCGGGTGACGTTGACGTTGTTGGTGTTGCCGGACGCCGCTTCGATATAGATCGCGACGATTTCGGCCGCCGTAATGGTGGCGCCGAATGCGTTGGTCAGCACGCCAGCAAGATCGAGGTCTTCGGTTGCGCTGGCAGCGAGCGTGCGCTGATCGGCGAACATCAGATCGGCCTGATTGACAGCGGCGGTGCCAGCCGAAATCTGCAAAAGCTGCGTGATGGTGTCGATACCCGCGCGCGGGGTGCCGAGATCGGCGGTGCCGGACAGGGATGCCTTGATGCTGAGGGAAATTTCCCCGGTTACGCCAGCCATATTCTAATCTCCTGATCTATGGATCAGGCGGCATTGTGGCGATGGCTGTGGGGGATTAATACGGACGAGCGCGGCTAGAGCTTTTTCCCTGCGACGGCGCGCTTTGTCGCCGCGCGCACGAATGCTTCCGCCTTGGGCCTGATACGTTCGGCGGCAGGCTTCATGTAAGGGCGGGCGGCCATCTTTGACGTACCAAATTCGAGCGCCGCAGCGTATGGCGCGTTGGCGCTGACCTCGGCGGTGAGCGGCCCGGTTTTCGTTGCTTCGATCGATCTGTCGAGCAGATGGGTGTCGGAATTCGGCGGTTCGCCCGGCGCGCTCACGACGTGGTTCTTTCCCGACACAGCCCCTTCCGTGATCGATAGCGCGGCATCCACCGCAAGCGCATCGGCAGCAACGAATATCGCCTTGCCCACCTCGCGCGCGGTTGCGGAACGAATCGCCCGGAGATGAGCCTTATGTTCGCGTGCCCCGGTGATCCTCGCCATTACGCCGCGCGCCCACGAAGCACCCAATGACTGGACGCCGCATCGAGATCGGCGCTTTTGACCATCCACCGATTGCCGTCGCCATCGGTCACATGCATGTCCGTTGTGACGAGAATGTCCAGCCCATCGGCGAGGATGATCAGCATCACATCGCCATCTGAGAACCCCTGCGCCCGCTGCATCGAATAGGAGCAGGCGTCGCGTTGAACCTTGATCGCGATGTCTTCCGCCGTGGAATACCCGGTGATGTTGCCGAAGCTGTCATAGACGGGCTCGGTGCCGTCCCTGTGTAGTAGGCCATCAGGGTAGAGCCCGCCGAAAACCGAGCCGAAAACCGATGCGATGCCACCGTCAAGCAAGCTCATGTGAGGCTCGGATAGACGGGGTATGTGCCGGTGGCCATCACCCGAGGTCCGCCCATATATGCCTTGAGATAGGGCCATAGCATCCGCCCATAGGAGGTCTTGCCATATTCGCCCATCTCGGCCCGGGCCTCGGCGAACTTGAGCGAGATCGTGCCGGATTTCATTTCGGAAACGCCGGTTTGCGCCAACTTCGCCTGTTCGCCGGTGCCGATCCCCTGCAAGGTCATCAGGTGGCAGGCGAGCAGCATCTTGGCGTAGTCCTCATCGTCGCCGAATGTGGATGTGACGGTGCGCGCGGCGATGGTCAGCCATGTGTCGACGGTTCCGGCGGTGACGGACGCGAACGCCGGGAACATATCGACCAGGGTATTGGCGAGAGCAGAACCCGTCGTCGCCCTGATCGGCAGGATGATGGTTTCCTCGAACGTGCGTCCACCCGTAGTCGTTGCCCGCGCGAGAAATTCAGCAATCTCGCCATCCGCGCCGCCCGATAGAAACGCGACGAGGATGCCGGTCGAATCGTCCTGACTGTCGATCGCCACCGAGCCATCAATAACGCTAAGGGTCGCCGTCGATAGTGTGTCGCCCGTATCGATCGCGGGCGTCCAGCTATAATCGAGAACCTCGTCGGGATCTTTCGGGGACCATTTCAGCATTTGGCACTCCTATGAACTTGAAACCGACCTCGATACCGACATCGACGCCGCATCGCGTGCGAACGAGATCGACACAGCGGCGCGCGGCCCGGCGATGCTGTCGACGTTGCGGATCGACGGAACCGCATAGGTGATGGCGCCCGAATAGGCGAGCGCAGCATCGCCGATGGTCGCTATGAATGACCCCACGCCCGCCACAAGCGAAAGGTCGCGATAGAACGTCACGTCGCCAGCGGTGAGCGTATAGCCGACCGAATCCGCCTGCATCCTGTGCCCATAGTTCAACCCGGCATCAGCAATGGCGAGGCTGAACGAGGCGGCGCTGGCTGGGATGATGCGGCTCAGGGTCATAGCGGCCGCAGATCCCGTGAACGCGAACGCCCCGGCATCGGACGCCATCGACATGCTGCGCGCAAAGCCAGCGTCGGCCACCGCGAGACTGAACGACGCGGCTTCGGCGGTCATGAACTGATCGCCGCTGAACACGACATCCGCGCCAGTGAACGTATAGGACGCGACCTCAGTGGGCATAACCAGACCGCGCAGGAATGTTACGCCACCGCCGGTCAGTGTGTAGGAGGCGGCGCCAGCGGTCATACCCAGCCCAAGCGCGAACGATGCATCGGCGACGGCAAGTGAATAGGACGCCGCCTCGCTGACAAGGATATTGCCGCGCAGGAAAGACGCATCGGCCAATGTCAGCGCGAAGGACGCCGCGTCGGCAGTAAACGCCGCAGAACCGGCTATCGCAGCATCGGCGGCCGTGAATGTGTATGAACCCGCCCCAGCGGTCAGAACGCGACCATATAGCGCGCTGGCATCAGCCCATGAGACCGAATAGGACGCGACCCCCGCCGACATTATCAGGCCATAGGAAATTGTGGCGTCTGCACCGGCAAACGAAAACGACGCAACATCCGCTGTGAGCGTCCTGCTTGCTGAAAAACCAGCATCCGCGCCGGTCAACGCGAATGATCCTGCCGCAGCGGTGATCGTGCGGCTGACGGAAAGCCCGGCATCGGCAACGCCGAACGAGAATGACGCAGCACCCGCAGACAGTGACCGCGACGCCAGAACTCCGGCCGCCGCCGGAGTGAAGCTGTAGGAGGATGCATCGGCCGTGAGGGTGTAGCCCGATGACGCCGGAATCAACTCGATCAGTTGCCCAACCGTGTTGTCCGTGTCCGTGCCGCTGATTGACGTGCTGACCGAAGCTCCGGAAGCCCCCGAAATCACCTCGTAACTGGTCGCGCCGGTACAGTCGTTCGTGCCAAGCGTGCCAGTGGCGGTGCTGCCGATCAGCGTTCCGCCGTCGCCAGCAGTCACGGTGCCGAAATCCGCCTCGTGGCAGACCGCAAAATGAATTGTGCTGTCGTCAGCCGTCGTCGTCAGCGTGCCGGTGGCGGTAGCCGAGGATGCGTTGTTGTACGTGCCGATGTTCGACCCGACCGGCGTGGTCTGATCGATGTCGTTATATTCGGCAACCCGAACCACCATCGCGCGGTGCAGGTTGGTGCAGGTTATGGAGAAACTTGAGGAACCCGCCGTTGGATTGACGACAACGAAATTTTGAACCCAGCTCGCGCCATTGCGGGTGTAAGACCCCAGCGCAACAATCTGGCCGTTCGCAATACTGTGCGTGCCGAACACCATTGCCGATGCGCCGGGCGTGCCGGAGCCGGAGTCCAGATAGCCGCACACCGAAATAATAACGGCGCGATTTGATCCCGAACCGACCGTATAAGCGCTGCCGCCATTGGCGTCGGTATAGGTCGATTGACTGGCCGATGAATCGACCAGCAAGCCGTTTCCGACAGGAGCGCCCATATTGCTACACCCTTAGCGTCATTCAGCGAGCAGGCGCTTGGCTCCCAACGCACGCGCGCAATTTGCTCGCTCGTCATCGATCGGCGCCAGTTTGGCATTCAAGGCCTTGATCTCGTCGCGGATGGTCGATTCGCGCGCGCGGGCATCCTTGACCGACAGTTCGGTATCGCCAGCGCTCAGCGCGCTCAGCTCGGCCCACAACGCATCGCGCTGATCCGATAGCGGCACGCGCTGTTCGCCCAGCTCATCCATGCGCTTCTGGATTGCTTCAGTCGTGAATTTCATCGTTCGTCCCTCAAGCAAGCGTCATGGTGCCAGCGGCGAAGTCGATTGTCAGCGTCTCACCACTATTGAGCGTGATCGACGATCCGTAATCCCAATACCCGATCAGCGGATCGGCGGGCGACGTGGGCGTGTCGTTGTAGATGTAGACGTAGCGGAATGCCCCGACCGTGCCACCGCTCGCCGTCAGAACCAAATCAGTCAGCGCCAGCGTATAGGTGCCAGCCGACTGCGCGCTCGATGACGTCGTGATATTGCGGGTCGAGCAGTTGGTGTAGCTGATCTGCGTGATGTTCGCGAGGATATTGGTGCCGGTTGCGCCGGTCGGAGGCGTGGTCTCCGAGCCGGGCGCCGTGTTCGAAAGGGCGATGACGAGTTGATCGCTGCCGAGGTTGTGGACCTTTTCGGCGAGATCCTCGACAAAACCATTCAGCTTGGTGAACGCGACCATTTATCAGCCCTCTTTGTCCGCAGACTTTACCGCTTTTGCCGCGATCTTTTCGAACCACTCTTCCGAGAAGTCGTCCGCCTCGATTTCTTCGCCCGGCGCGGCCCACACGAGCACACCATCGAGATATGCGCCGCGTGGGCCGGTCGAGATGTTCCTGACCTTGGCCTTAGCCATCAGAAGCTGTCCCGGTAGACAATTGCCTTGGGAAGCCGGATTTCCAGCCCGCCGACGTTCATGATCCCACCGACTTCATAGGTCATGCTCGACTTCTGGAACGGCGGCAGGAACTGATGCGCACCGGGCAAGTGGAACTTCAGCACCTGGCTGTTGTTGTCATAGGCGACCATGCGTGTGGACGATCCGGTGCCAGCGGTTTCCAGCGCGCGGCTCTTGAGGATCGTCAGACCTTCACCAGCCACGTTGTTCGCCAGCAGGAAGGACAGGATCGTCGCGTTGGTGTCGCCGATGCGCTGAGTGGCGATGTAGTTGTAGCTCGTGGTAGGCAGGACCAGAGTATTTGCCACATGCGTTTCGCCAGTGCCGGTTTCGACCGTCGTCAGCGCCTCGTTAATATCGCGCAGGATGAGGTCCGCCGTTTTTGCCGACCACAGCCGCGATGACGCGGTGCCATCGGCTGCAACCTGCGCGGAAGGCGCCGACCCGTTGTTGATGAACCCGGTCCAACCCTTTTCGGCCACGGCGGTCGGCGTCTTGCCGTCCATCGCGATCTGGTAGATGAAGCGATCGGCCGCCTGTTTGGCAGCCATCGCCTTGTCGTTCGAGAGCGAACGTCCCAACTTGGCGGCGCGCTGCAATTCCTGCGTGTTCCACTCATAGCCAACGGCAGCGAGGTGAAAGTTATGCGTGGCCTGCGCCATCTTGGCGGATGCATAAGGCATATCGAAGGATGCGCCGGACAGAAACTCAGCCTGTCCAACCTGATCCATCGAATAGACCAGGGTGCCCACGTCCCACATATCACCCGAGGTATCGACCGTCATGAAACGGCTGATGTCGAAGCTGGGATACCGGGTCATATAGACCTCAGTTTCGATGCGGTAGAGCTGCGGCGTCAGGAAGGCGTAACCAACCTGAGAGTCGCTCAGGAATGCGTCAACCTTGTCTGCAAACGTCGCGGCGGTGCGGGCGTTGTCCGCAGCCCACACCCGCATGACATGGGCCTTCACATCCGCCGGGGCGGCCATGAATGCGACAGGATCGGTGATGCGACCCGAAGCGCTGTCGAAGAAATTATGAGTGATCGCGTTCATTTTTGTCGTCTCCTCAGCGCTTCACGATCTTGACAAGGTTCGTATCAGCCCCGCTCGTATCAAAAACCCAGCCGGGCAGCGGGATGCCGCTGGTATCGAAATCGCCATCGGCAGCGACATGGACGGCGGCGCCATCCGTTACCGTACCGCCAGCGGTCACCCATATGGCCCCAGAAGTCAGGATCGGCACGTTGTCATACTGCTGATATTCGTCAGCATCCTGCCCGGTGAGAATCTGCTGACCCGACGTGGCAATGGAGATGCCGAGGAAGGCGTTGCCGGTGACGTCGACATAGGCCTGATCGCCAATCGTCATCGTGTCGCCGTTCGCCCAGGTGAAGGCGACACCACCAGCACTGAATGCCGTGGCAATCTTGCCTGTGCCGATAACGATGCCATCGGGATCGGTGACATTGAAAGCGCCGGTCGCCGAAGTAGCGAGCAGGGTGACGGTGTAGCGCCCGATCTTTGCGCCAGCCGAAATCGTCGGCGTAGCGGTAATCGTGCCGGTGCCGACGTTGCCAGCGGCCTCCGAACCCGCGCCTGCCAGCGTCTGCGCAAGGAGGCATCCGTGATCGTTCGCGCCGCGATACACGGCCTTACCGAAGCCGATCCCGGCAGCGGTTTCACATGTGCGGGTGATGCGGTTGCCCGTTTCACCATTGGCGATCATGCCTGCATAAGCGGCGGCGATCGTGTTGGAATAGGTGGTCTGAAGTTCAGCCATTATCGCCTCCCTTAATACTGAGCAGCGCGGACGAAATCGCGCACGCTAGCGTTGTCGTTCGTGGTGGAATGCCGCTGATCCCGCAGGTTTTGCGCGATGGGGTCGCTCGTGCCGCCATCCTTGAGCCCGTCGAAACGCGCCTCGATGTAGTCGTCGGACTTATCCGCAACCGCAGCGTCGCCGAGCTTGGCCGCAACAGCCATGCGGCGAACGTCCGCGACGGTCTTGCCGGCGGTGTCGCCGAGCTTGTCCCCAGCGATCTTCTTTGCATCGGCGACGACGGTTGCCTTGGCGTCGGCGAGCGCGTCGATCTTCGCCTGATCGACCACCTGGCCTTTCAGCTTGTCGATCTCTGCGTCCTTCGCGGCCATCTCCTTGTCGTGGGCGGCCTTTGCGTCGGCGAGGGTTTTCTGAGCGGCCGTCGCGGCGTCCTGAAACTTTTTGATCGCGGCTTCGACGGCAGCCGCGTCCGACAGATCGACCACAAGGCCGTCAAGCGTGATCTTTGGCACTTTCTTCTCCATATTGAACGCCGACATCGCGGCGGGGTTTGCGTCGCAAATGGCGAATTTCTCGCCATCCTTGATCGCGCAATTGGAACCGGCGCGGCCATGATCGACCAAAGCGACATGGTTGCCGGAAATGCTGGCCTGCCGAACCGGGCACACGGTGCCATCGGCGGCGGTGAACAAGCCGAACTCGAGATCGGCGGCGTATCCGTTGGACAATTCGCGCTTGCCCGCTTCGATCTTGCTGATTGCCTCAGCATCCGTGACCATCAGGTCGAAGGCGAGATAATCGCCGTCGCGCATTGCCCCCATGACGGTGCCGCGCGCGTGCTGCCGCCAGTTGTCGGCGGTGACGGCTTGACTGGGATGATTGTCGGTGATCGGTTTACCGATGAAGCTCTTGACCGCGCGCTCGTCGAAAACGGTATTTTCGTCGCGCAGCACCTTGACCGTCGCCTGATCGCGCAGGCCGTGCTTGTTCTCGGGGTCTACCTCGCTGCCTGCATAGTCATAGACGCCGAGCCGCGCAGCCTTGGCGCGAACGGCAAGAAAGCCATCCTTGGTGCGGCGCGGTGCGTCCAGAGTGAGGCGGTCGGCAAAATACATGCGCCATGTTTGGCGCGAGCATGGGGTTATGCTCTACGGACGGTCATCCGAACTCTGTGATGTCCCACCAATCGGGGTCATGGTAGCGCCTTAACCACACTGACTTTGAACAGTTCGGGATAACAGCGCTTCGCTGTCTGCTTCCACAAATTCTTGATTGCGCCGCGCCATGTACCGAATCCGTACATCAGCAGCGAATTACCACCTTCTGTGGCATGAATTTCCATGGAAACGGTAGGGTCTTTGACGGCACCTCCGAAATTGCCGAAGCGAAAATCGACCTTAAAGCCATAGGCCGTCACACCAACGTCGGACCTACCTCCTTCGTCCCAATAACCAGCAACACATTGCGCAATTTCCTGCGCCGGTCGCTCTGTATCGACGAGAATATATGATCTGTCAGCAGGAGGCTGAACTGACGCGGTAAGGGCAGTCAGAGTGAGGATCATCATGATGGGTGCTTAACACAGAAACCTGTGCTTCCTAAAGCCCAAATTCATCCATAAGGGGGAGGTAGGCTTGAGCGCGGCAACCGCAGTACGGCGCCTGCCCTGGCGTGTCTCCTGACGGCTCACCCAGCTTGAACAACTTCCCGTTGCGCGCCTGATGCTCGAGCCGTGGATGCGCTTTTCCACTATGACGCCAGCGATATTGCTCAATCGCAGCCTCGGCCTGCCGCTCCATGTCGAGTTGCGCCGACAGCTTCGACGATTGATCGGCGGCTATCCGTATCGCGCGCTTCCGGCCCAACGCCGCAGCCTCGTTCAGTTGCTTGGCGACTTCACGGATGGGTGTGCGGTTCTGATACTCGCGGAACACGATGTCCGAAATTCGCCCGCGCGTCTGATCCGAGACATCGCGGACCAAAGCGACATTGCGCTCAAGCCACGAGCCGAGCGTCTCCTGAACCGGCATCGCCGTCAACACATTGGACAGATCGACATTCGTTGCGGTGTTGACGGCGTCGATCCACTTGCCGCGATGCCACTTCTCGATCTTCGCCGACCAGTTGCGCAATTGCGCCGTGATCGGGATGACCAGTCGGGAAATCTCGCTGTTCGCCGTTTCGATGGCCCCACGCATGGCGTCGGCGGTGTCTGTGAGCATCGCATCGCCGAGCGGTTTCGGATCGTACCCGGCAAGGATGGCAGGTAGCCAGCTTTTCCAGACGTTCGTCACCTGCACGAGAATGGCGGCGAGTTCCTGCGCCTGCGCCTGCGTCGGGTTGATCGGGCGGAGGGTAACCGCCCTTTTTATGCCTTTCGCGCGTGCGAGTGTGGCGAGGTCGATGGGCACGGCCTACTCCTCCGAGACCTTCACCTTCCAGTCCAGATCCAAGGGTTCAAAAATCTCCGGGCCGAACACGAGTTCGCCGTTGAATGGCTTGATTGCGTCCAGATCAACATCATCGGGAACGGTATAGCTCAGCGTTACATGGGGCCGATATTCGTCATAGTCATGACTTCCGCCCGCCTCGATCAGATCGCGGTGGCGATATTCGAGTGACGGCGCGACAAAGCGCAACACGACGGCGTTTTCGCCCAAGCGCTCTATGGCACGTGGGCCACCTGGTCGAACGATAATCCGGCCTTTCTCGTCCTCTGACCAGTCACGGCCCATCTTCATCGGATCGACCGGGGCGCGAGAGTACAGCACCGTCACATGCATGTCGGTTGCCGCCAGTGTCGACGCAAAGCCATTCGCCTTTGCCCAATCAACCAGATCGGCGGCGTTCAAGATCTTGCGCTGAACGTAAAGCGGGCGAGGTGATGCATCGGCAAGCCACGCGTCATTCGCCGCACGTGCAGGGGCCGGACTTCCGCTCGGCCCCTGCGCCGTGGGAGATGTTGGATCAACCTCCTTTCCGTTCGGTTGCGTCAAAGCCGATGGGTCTTCGGAGCCCGGATCAAACGACATGTCCGGAAGTTCCTCAATCGCTTGTTCAAGGCCGGGCCAGCGTTGCGATTCGATCATGCGGTTCTGCACAGCCTTTGACAGCGCGGGATCGGGCACGAGGCCGGTCGATACGATCTTCGAGACGGTATCCGCCTCCATGTTCTCGATCTCGGCGCGCTCCTTGTCGGATATGATCGCCAGCGAGTTCCAGACGTAGCTGATGCTGGCGGGATCAGTGCCCAGAACGGACGGGATCAGCACATCGTCGATGCGATCGATGGTCGGCGCGAGGTAAAGCCGCTGCTTCGACCGGATCATCGTGTGGTAGTTTTTCTCGTCACCCTCTCCAGTGGCGTTCATGCCCTGCGGGGCGCGACCGAGCAGGCGTGTCGCTGGGATATCGGCGGCGCCGGCCACGACCGCCATCAGGCACTCGATCATTTCCGGCATTCCGGTCAGGGTAAGCTGGCGCTGGATGAACTCGTCATCCTTGTCGAGAAATACCCCGCGCAGGGAAGATTTGCCCGCGTCGGTATATTCGACGCGCTGGCGGACGGTGGCCTCATTCGCCGCCAATTGCTCCATGAAGCCTGCCATGCGGTAGACATCGATCTTGGCTTCGTCAATCAGGCGCGCGAACCCGTCGTTGGCCTTGACCGCGTTTTTGACGGCGCGGTCGACGCGCTGGATCACGCTGTCGCCCCAGAACTGATCCTCCCATGTCGTCATGCCCATGTTCGGGACCGGCGCGCCGGGGAATACGACCATGCGCGATGGATGGATGGGGACGGACTGATAATCGCTGGCGATGCGGAAATATTGGGGATGTCCGTACCATGGCGACGTAATGTCCTTGTTTTTCTCCCCAAGGCTCAGTTCGAAACGGTTGAAAACATGAACGTATTTGAGCGCGTCGAGGCCGATACTGGAAGGGCGCGGCATGGACGGATTGACATCGCCAAAACCGAGCAGGATCGCGGCGCCACCACACAGCCGCGACAATGCGAGCGCGGACTGAACCTTGCCAACGATGCCGAATTTGCGCTCGGCTTCCTCCAGTTTCTCGATCTGGTCTTTCTCGGCCTGCCAGTTGCGCCACTCGCGCACCATGTCTTCGGCCGGAATGTCGACGATCTTGCCAACGAGCCAGTTGGATCGATAGGCGGCCATTAGCTGCTGCTGATCCATCGCCATGAACGACCACAGATCGAAGATGCTGCGGTCTCGCGATGTCCCAGCGCCACTGACGAGATTGGCGAGTCCATCGCGGTGCATACGCACGACGTTGGACCTTGGCGCGATGGGATTTCCGCGTGCGTCTAGGATGGTGACCATGGGGCGGACGGTGCCTTGTTGGCGCGCGCGAAAGCTACGGACGGGCTAAAGCGCGTCGGTCCATGGGCGAGCGCCATCGAGCATCAATTCCGTCAGCGCCCAGACCAGAGCATCGGCGCGGTCGGGGGAGCCTTCACCGACGTAGCCCGAAGCCGTCATGTTGCACATCTGATCCTCCAAATCCGGGAAATGGCCACAGTGGCTGACCTTCGCCTGTTCGTAGAGCGCTGCAATCGGTTCGGCGCGAACGACCTTGCCACGGCTTGCCACGACCTCCTTGTACGACGCTGAGCGGTCGGCGGCCTTGATGACGGCCGCGACCATAGCGCCACCATAATTGCGTTCGGCGATGATCCTGTCTGCGTTCCATCGGCGGTACATCTCGATCACCCGGCGCGCCCATCCTTCCGGGCTCAACTGGCAGGTGGCGTCTTCCAGCACATAGCCGCGCCCATCAATGCCTACACCGGCCACGACAATGCCGATGTCATCGCCTGTGTCATCGCCCTTGGTTCCGGATGGATCGACCGCGACGACGATACGGCGAAGTTTCGGATGCTCGGCAACGCGGGTTGTGTCGATGCCGGGGATAGGCTTGCCATCGTGCGCGGAACGGTCCTCCATCGTCCAGAGCGCGCTGTTGACCTCGCTCGCCCATTCGCCCTCCTTGAACCGCAGGCGCTTGGCGGTGGACATGGTGTCGAGCACGTCGAAATATTCTTCCGGCAGGTTCTCGCGGTTGTCCTCGGGGTTGACCTTCATCTCGGCGTAATCGTCAGGGTTGGCCAGCGCCTCTTTCGTGCCTGGCTTCAGTTTCTGCCGGAAAAGCTGATAGGACCAGTGGAGCTTTGAGGGTGGATTGCAGTCGAAATATGCCTTGAGCGCGAGTGCCGTCCGCCCTGTTGCCTTGGCTATCTCGGGTGCCAGCGCGCACTTCTGGGCAAGGCGAGACATGGCGGTCTCGATCGACCCCCACGGGATTTGCGAGGATTCGTTGAAATAGACGGTGGCGTACTCAGATCCGAGTATCTTCTCGACGCGATCCTTGTCGTCGAGGCCGGCTATCCAGATTTGCGAACCGTTGGGCAGTTCAGCGTAGAAATCCGTCTTGTCGAACCGCACCCGCAACGTCGGGAAGCATAGCTTGATGACCTTGGGCAGTGTGTCGGCCCAGATCGATGTCTTCGCGTGGTTGAACCTGAAACGGAAGATGACATGGCGGCTATTCGGCGCATTTATCGCCCTTTGCACGATCGCCCGGCACAGGAGAAACGTCTTGCCGGAACGCGAACCGCCCCGGAGCATGATGTTGCGGGCGGGGCTGGCGAGGAGGCGGTTTGCTTCGCGTTGTTTTGGGGTGAGGACGGCGGTCAGAGTTCCGCATCCTCCGAGCCGATGTTGATATTGATCGTGCCGGTTTGCGCGACCTGATCGCGGAATGCTTGCACGCCGACATGTTTGCCGAGCAATTCGAGGTTCCTGACCTTATCCGGCCATTTGATCTTTTTCAGGATGCCGACAATCTGACGATCATCGCCACGGCCCTTGAACATCTCCGCAACGTCGAAGCCTGAGAGATATCGACGCCAAACCGAAGGCCACTGTGAAATAGGCTTCAGGGTCATGTCCTCGCCCATGATGTCGAGCACATCCATATCGTCGATTTCAACAAGACGCTTCAGCACATAGGCAGCATCTATTTCGGCGCGTTCGGCGCGCTTGGCCAAAGCCTTTTCGATAGCGGCTGCTACACAAGTTTTCCCAAGCAACTCTGGGCCGATGCGATCAGCGTTTTTCTGGCTGTATCCAGCACGGCGTGCTGCGGCCGTCGCATTCAGGTCTATCAGGTATTCGCGGACGAACGCCTCTTGCTTTGGCGTCATGGCGAAACCTCCTCCAAAGCCGTCACATCCCCCCGCATGTAACGGCGGCGCAGGGTACGTAGACGCTCCTTGTCGCATTCGTTGAGCCACCGGAGCATGATGTCGGTACGAGCGCCGTAATAGCGTTCGATGCCGCGCCATCCATCCTTGACGAAGCGTGACGCGAACCCCTCGGGCGCTGGTTCGTACGGACGGCAATAAACCGTTATGCTCATATTTGCCCTCCTGAGCCCCATAGAGCGCAATTATCAACTCTTGGCCCTCCGATACCTACGGACGCCATTTTGTCTCTGTACGTGGCTGAGATCGTAAAATTCATGGCTCTATCTCGTCCCCATGGCTTTGCGCGATCATTTCGGCGGCTTCAAGCCTGGCCGGACGCGGAAGTCGGTTCCAGTGGCGGATGAAACTTTCGAGCATGGCATCATGGCCGCGATTGAGTTGGCGTGGTTCGGATGCATGGTGCGCCTCATGCCTGACCTGCTCAGGCGTCCAGTGCTCCTGCTTGGCGCGTGACAGAAAATCGATGCGAAGTTGCGGTTCGATGTCGGCAACGCTGGCGTGGTGGTCAATGCTCAGGCTTGCGTCGCGCATATGGGCGGGAAATGCTTCGGCGGCGCGAGCAATATCCTTCAGGCGTTTTGGGGTCATGCCGAGATTTTCGGATAGGAAATCGAACCCGGCTTGACTGAGGAATCCTTTCTCCCGGCCTTCGACCATCCAGTCGCCGATCTGCCAGTCGACGTTGCGGCGTTGATTGGCCAGTGATCGGCCGGCCTCGACCCATCCCTCAAAAACCTGATCTGGTTCGATCGTCTGTAATGCGTTCATCGTGCTGCCCTCCTGCGCATGTGTTCCTGCCTGAGATAATATTCCGCGACGTCCGGCCTGATGCCGTAATGGGCCGCCGCCTTGTCGGGATTGATGCGTGCGAGCTTTTCTCGTGGTTGGCGCATCAGGGCGGTGATGTAGTCGGTGAGGGGGAGGGTCATTTTGCACCATATTCCGTGCGCATAGACCACCCCTGTCTACGGGTGACTACACCTGACCACACCCATCCCCTTAGAGCCCTTAAAATCACCCTTTTATTTATATAGTCTTTTAGAGTGTAGACAGTGTAGACAGCGGGGCAAGATGCTGGGAATGCTTGCTTTTTTGTGTCTACGCCAGTGTGGAAAATGGCGTAGACAATTCGCCTAAAACCCGTAGACAGGTAAGTGCCAAATCGCAAAAATGCGACGAAATGGTGTAGACATCGGTTCATCGCAAAAACCGTCATTCCGACATTCTCCACTCGCGAACACTGACCCTGTTTCCGCCGTCGCCACGGCGCTTCGCGACATGCTGTTTCCACCCCAAAAACGTCATCACATCAGCGAGGCGGGTCTTCTGGAACTGGTCAAGGCGGTCAGTTGGAACCTTGATCATTTCGGTCAAAATAGCGACTGAGGTATAAGAGTACCCAGCGACCAGTTTGGCGGAAAGCACATCCGCCCAAGGGTCGACGGCCATGCGCTCGGACTGCTCTCCTCCAGCCACGCCCGCCTCGTCGTCATCCAGCCACCATTTCTCGCCGGAGCGGTATCTGACGACGGCCTCAGCCCAAAGATCATCGCGCTTCCGTATCAATCTGGCGATGTCGATCGATGAGCATCTCACCGGCCAGAACCTGCGATTGCCGGTCGGGTCCGTAAGATAGCCGCTGTCGTGCTTTGGATTGACCGACGCGGCCAGAACGCATTGGCGCGGATTCTCGACCGGGTTGCGGCCATAGGACATCCTCGATCGATCGACCTGCATCGATATTATGGCCTTCACCAGTTCGACATCAGCGCGGCGGATGGCCGATAGTTCGGCAAATTCGACCACCCATTTACCGGCGATCTGTTCCATGAATTTCTTGTGGTCGCGGAGTTCGTTCACCATTTCGGTGAAAAACTGGCGGCCGAACAATGCCGCGAGCGCCGACGATTTGCCGATGTTCTGCGGGCCTTCCAGGACAAGCATATTGTCCATTTTACAGCCCGGCTGATAGACACGCGCGACGGCGCCAATCATCCATTTCACGCCGATCATTCGCTCATATGGCGTGTCTGGCGTGCCAAAAAGGATGGGCAAAAACTGGTCCAGTCGGGTCACATTGTCCCACTGCAAGCCGTCGAGATAATCCCGCACCGGATGATAAGCGTTGTCCTTTGCGATGCGTGCCACAGCGATCGGGATGTCATTCTTGTTCGGCTGGAAACTCGCCTGCTCGATGATCATCTGGATATCGACATAATCGGTGTCGGTGATTGGATCTCCGCGCCACTCGGTTATGCCGGTCATCTCGTTGAGCTTGATCGTCTTCCCGAGGCTGGGGAGATTACGCAGGTGAACCATTAGATTCGTCAGGTTTCGCTTCGGCCCCTTGTCTCCCATCTGGAGATTATGACGCCATGCATTGAGATCGACGACATTGGTGCTCATCATGCCACCCTCTTTATTTTCTGTGACTGATGCACCCGGCTGGTTCTGGACTGGGCGTAGATCGCCTTCTGGATGGCCTTGGCGTCCACGCCTTCTCCAACCGTGATGTTGGCACCTCTAGGCCACGCCACCTTGATAGGGTCGCCAATCAGCAGCGCTGCGGGGGGCATCCCTGTCCATTTGGGCGTGATGTTGGCAACGCGCTCGGCGTTGAACTTCCCGAACAGCCACTCGACGCGGGCCGTCGCGAAGTCCCGCGCCCATAGCCTGGCGTCGGTGTGGACGGTGAGGTGATCTGTCTCGATAGGCAGGATCAGCGCTGGGTTAGAATCACCCAGAACAGACGCCTCACCGGTCTTCGGATCGATCAGAATGATGCCATCGGGGCCACCATGCTCTCGTGCGAACGAGAATGGCTCCGGCGCAGGCAATGCCACGGCCAGCATCCACTTTTCACCATCGTTCCACGGCGTCATCCCCGATAGCGCCAGATCGAGATTTGGACTGTCGGGGTTAAAGTTAAGAGCGCTAGCCTTCCATCTCAGCACTTTCTTCGCATTGCCGGTCAACTCGCGCATCTTTGCCGCGTGCCACGGCCTGTCCGGTAACAGTTCGCCAGCCATTTCGCCAAGTGCGCGGATATTGCGCCCCCAAAGGCGCGTCACCGCCATCGGGTCTTTGCCGTCATTCAGAGCATTGATCAGAGCCTCGTCCATCCAGTTGTAGTGATCGACGATCTGGTTGTGGATTTTGGCCTTCACCTCGCTGATGGCGTTGCCAGCGAACAGGTAATCACGGTCCCTCACAGCAGGCCCTCCGCAGCAAGGCGCGCCCTGACGTCGTCGACCGACCATGCCGCGAAGGCTATTCCCCCCGCCCGTTCCTGCGCGACGGCAAATTTGACCTGCGCCGGTTTGAGGCGATCTTTACCGGTCTTGGCGTCAATCCAGATGGCTCGGCCTTTGAATGTCGCTGCAATGTCGAGCGCGCCTTTCGTGCCGAACTTCGCTGGCCGACCGTCGCGGGTATAAAGCAAGCCGGGGGTGTCGACTGAAACAGACACCGCCCCGATTTCGGAGAGGTAGAGGCGGATCAAGTTGACCAGATCGTCGTGTTTTGCGCTCATATGATCACCGTGACCTTCTCGGCGGCGCGCGTGACGGCGGTGTATAGCCAGTTGCGTTGAGCCTCCCGAAATGCGCGGCTTTCGTCGAACACAATGACGTTATCCCACTGTGATCCCTGACTCTTATGACAGGTGATCGCCCAGCCGAATGCGAACTCCTGCGTCCCCCGCTTCTCCCACCATTTAAGGCAGCTTTCAGTCCCGTTGAAAAATTCCTCGTGGACGCTCACCTCGACGGGCGAACGATCCTCATCCATGCTTTCGACGATCATATCGAGCCGACCCATTTTGTCGGCGACCTCATCGACATCCCATAGTGAGCCGTTGAAAATATGCTTCTGCCGGTCGTTTCTCAGGCAGATCACACGGTCGCCGATGGCGGGGTGCCAAGGCTGCGCGCTACCGGAAAGATTTTTCAGTGCCCGAATGCGCTGATTATAAGTGACGCGCGTTCGGTTGAGGCCGCAAAGACACTGGTCAGCAGACAAAACCAGTTGGGCCAGTTCGTCCCGGTCTATGTCCCCCCGATCGACAATAAGGCTTTCACCATATGTGCCAGCGCGCAGGCGATTACCTTCCCGAATATCCATGCTCATGCGGACGATCGGATTATCTTGCGCTTGGCGATGGACCTCCGTCAGCATGACATCGGGCGCAGCGTTGATGAAAAACCCTTCGTCCTTCACAGGCGGGAGCTGAGCGGGATCACCAAGCACCAGGATGCGCTTCCCGAAGCTGAGAAGGTCTTTCGCCAACGCCTCACCGACCATCGAAACTTCATCGATGATGAGGAGTGCGGCGGCGGCAAGATCGCTATCGTGATTGATCGAAAATAACGCCTCGCCAGTCTTCTCGTCTATCTCGACCTTGTAGATCAGCGAATGAATCGTTGACGCTTCGTCGCAGCCCTTACTGCGCAATACAAGTGACGCTTTGCCGGTGAATGTGGCGTACAGAACCTTGCCCTTCACTGTCTTGGCCAGTTCTTTTGCCAGAGTTGTCTTACCGGTTCCTGCATAACCAAAAAGGCGGAATACCTGCTTTCCGTGCGGGTCTTTCAACCATGTCGCAACATCGCTGATGGCGCGCTCCTGTTGAGGGGACCAACTCATGCCCACCGCCGATCTGGCTGGTAGCGCTGTCTGGCACCTTGGCGCGCGGCAAAGTAATTTCTGGCCCATCCAGCCGGATTTTTATACCCGCGCTCCTGTCCTATGCGAATCAGGTCATCAATCGTTTGAGCGGCCCGTTCTTCCTGTTTGCGCGCAGCGCGAAGCACGGCAGGGTCCACCTCCTCCAGCGTCCCATCGACCACCTCGACCTCGCGCGAGGCCGCGACATAAACATATCCACAATGAGGGCAGGACGGCGATGGACGATGCACCGCGAAGCATTCCGGACAGGATTTGATCGTTACCTCGCCGCGCTCGCCGGCCTTGCGCTTTTCGCGGTCATCAAGGCTCCATTCGCGCTCATCGTCGGGCAGGCCGTGGATCAGGCTGTTACCGGCATGGTCAAGAATGATCGCGGCGTCTTTCCCAGGCGCCGGTCTCAATGCTCGGCCCACCTGCTGCAAATGAAGGCTGAGCGATTTCGTCGGGCGCAGCAATATTGCCGCCTCGATCGCGGGAACGTCGAAACCCTCGCCGAACAGTTCACAATTTGACAGGATTAGTGTTTCGCCAGCGGTGAAGCGCTGGATGGCTCCATCGCGCGATGCCGTATCCATCGTGCCGTCGACATGCTCGGCGGGGATCCCGGCCGAACGGAACTGGTCGACGATATGGCGGCTGTGCTCGATGTTGACGGCAAAGGCCACCGCGCGCTTGCCTGAACAGAGCCTGCGGTAATGGCCAACGGCATCGCCAACGATCGATGGCCTGTCCATGACGCTGGCGAGTTGATCTTTCTTGAAGTCTCCCGCTTGCGTTGCGACCGCCGAAAGGTCGGGCGCGGATGGAGCAAACAGCCGATAGGGAGATAGCGCACCAGCCTCGATCAGATCGGCAACACAGGGACCATTGACCATAGCCCCGAACCACCGGCCCAGCCCCTTGCCATCGAGCCGCCATGGTGTAGCGGTCAGACCGACAATCTTGGCGGCGGGGAAAGCCTCATAGATTTTCCCCCATTGGGTAGCGCCAAGGTGATGAACCTCGTCAAAGATGATGAGATCAGGCGGTGTCAACTTGTCGAGACGGCGCGCAACGGTTTGAACCGATCCGATCTGGACAAGCTTGTGAGGGTCGGTTGAATGCCCGCCAGCGATGATGCCATGCGGGATGCCGACGGCCGCGAATGTTTTTGAAGTCTGAGCGATCAGTTCCCGGCGATGGGACAGCCACCAGCAGACATTACCGCGACGCGACGAACCCCCTATCATATGGGAGCCGCTCACCGTCTTTCCGGCACCGGTCGGCATCTGCAACAGCACCGCGCGATGACCTTGCCGAAACGCCTGCCTGGCATCGTCGAGCAAGGTCTGTTGATATGGCCGAAGCTCCATCATCCCCCACCCCTCGTTTATGAATTCCCGGCGGAAGAAGATTCTCGGCGCGGTCGTTGCTCGGGCGGGAGCCCGTCACAACTGGGAAAGGATGA
The DNA here is from genome assembly GCA_001801685.1 of Gammaproteobacteria bacterium RIFCSPHIGHO2_12_FULL_63_22. Taxonomy (GTDB): domain Bacteria; phylum Pseudomonadota; class Gammaproteobacteria; order Xanthomonadales; family Xanthomonadaceae; genus Arenimonas. The sequence continues at coordinate 46,453 of MGYJ01000080.1, forward strand.
CCCCCGCGCTCCCACCGGGCTCGGGGACGAGCACAACCCCATCGCCTCGTTATCGACGCCGCCGGACGCCGGGGAGAAATACTGATTTTGCTTCAACCGCTCGTATCCGGTCTGAGAAACGTGAAAGCGGCGGCGCACATCCTCTATCGTCGCGCCTGCGCGGATCATGCGCCGGATAGCATCGTTGGTCTGGTCCTGATGCGCCCAGCGGTTTTGCCTTGCTTGCGAACGGGCGAGGTGGTCGAGGAGGGTCATGCCGCCTGTGCCCCCATTGTGGAGCGCAAATAATCGAACCGCGCCGCCCCTTGTTCTGGGCAGCACCCGATCAGTTTTGCCGCCTGCTCGAAATCCAGTTCGTTGGCGATAGCCTCCATCAGGATAGCGTCGCGTCTGGCGTTCCATGCGGACGACGGCGTGCGGCAAGCGGGGTTGATAGTTTTTGCAATCGATCCGCGCGTTCGCTTCCCGGTTTCGCGAATTGTGACCACACGGCTCTTGCGCGAGCGCTCAACCTTGATCATTCCATTGATCTCGAGGAACGAAATGATATTCGCACCAGCCGACATGCTCGCGGCGCCAATCGCGGTAGCAATCAGGCTATTGCTCGGGCAAAAGTCGTTTCTTTCTGCGGCGGCGTTCAACATGCCCATGACAATCCGGGCGCGTTCCGACATGGGAAGAATATCCCTCACGCCGCCACCCTTTCCGCCCGCGCAAGCAAGCTGCTGATGGCTCTCTGCGCCGCGTGCAGATCAGGGACCATGCCGAGAAGTTCGCGATGCGTGATCGCAGCGCCGCCCTCACTTCCGGACGCCTGCGCCACCGCCAGCCGATGAACCGACGCCGCCAGCGGCACCATCGCGTCGACATCTTCGGCATCGATCGGAACAACCCGCCCGCCGCATAGCGCCGCATAAGGGTCGAGCGTCGCCGGGCCGTAATGTTCGGCGAGGCGCTTGAGATAGACCGCCTGCAAATCGGTTTTCTTGTTCGCGGCATTGGAGATCGTGCCGACCGAAATGTCTATTTTCTCGGCGATTTCGACCATCGTCTGATCGTGATCGCGCATGATATTGGTGATGATGCGCGCAATCGCCGACCGGTAAGCTGTTTGTTCCTCGACCGAATTGACGCGCAAGACATTGCCGGAAAAATCAGACACAAGGCTCTCCATGAATGGGGGATTTGAGATCGCGCATTGCCTGCGCAAAAGGCTGCTCGGCGGGCTGAACCGGGCGAAAGCATCGTGCGTTGAACCACGTCTGCCATTGCGGAAAGTAGAGCCATGTTCCGCTGGCGTCGGTAATTGCCTTGACGACGCGCAGGGTCTGGCGATAGGCTGGTCCGTGTCGGCGAATGCGGAAGATCAGGAGGCGCCTGAAGGCAACCCATTCGCCTGTCGCAACACAAACAGCGACATCCCCCACCCGCCAGATCATGCGGCGGCCTCCGAGGATGGATATGGCTCGATTTGCGACAGCAGGTCGATCTGCTCATCGGTGAGATCGGTAATACTGTCGTGCCGCCATCCTGTTTTCTGGAATATGTGGATGGCAAGCGGCCGCGATGGTTTGCGCGTGCCTCCCAAGATTTCGCTTGCGTAAGAAATGCTTATGCCGGCCAGCAAAGCGAGATCAGTGGGGCGTTCAGGTTTCAGCATGGCGTCATATTCGCAAATTGCGAACGTTGTAGCAAGCGCCAAAATTCGCAAAAGTGGTAACGACATACATTTCCCGCTTTCGCAAAATGGGGACATGCATGATTCCGACAAAAACGGCGGCCCTAATTACCTCGGCGACTGGATGCGTTTTCAGGGAGTGAAGGGCGCAGACCTCGCAAGAAAGCTCAACATCACACCCGGCATGGTCAGCGATCTGGTGAACAGCAACCGCGCGCTGTCAGCAAAATGGTTACGGCGCCTTGCTCCGGAGCTCCGCACAACTCCGGGCCACCTTCTCGACCACAATCCCTACACTTTGCCATCCGACATAGTTGAGATATGGCTTAGCGCGAATGACGAGCAACGTCGCCAGCTCGTCAAAATGGCTCAGGTCATAGTGCCGAAGGATGGGACTTATGAGTAGGATTGTGGTGTTTCTCATTCCGTTTTTGGGGGCGTGCCAATTCATACCAGGCACTGACTCGAACCTCAGGTCAAAGGCGGAAAGTGATGTTCGCACGACGTTGAAAGACCCGCAATCCGCCATGTTTCGGGATATTCAAGTAGCCGAACCTGATGATGGTTTGGCGATGGTGTGCGGTCAGGTGAATGCGCGCAACGGACTTGGCGGGTATTCCGGGTTCCATCGGTTCGTGGCTGAACCATCATCAGGTTCGGCGATGATTGACCCTGTTGTGTCGTCGGACGAAGCCGATATTATCAGCGCAGAAAGATTGTGCGCCATGTCTGGCGAAGAACCATGCCGCCGAGCGGATCGGCTTATCGAGGAAATCTCCGATCAGGCTGGGTTCGATGCACTTTGGAAGCACTGCACCGCATAGGACGATTTGCAGAATCGGAAGGCAGATATATACATGACAAAGCACGCTGATTCTGATACCACCCAAGGGCGTGACAGGCCGGTGCTAATTACGATTTCCGCTGCTTCCC
>MGYJ01000081.1 GCA_001801685.1 Gammaproteobacteria bacterium RIFCSPHIGHO2_12_FULL_63_22
TGCCAGCACCAGCATCGCGAAGATGACCGACAGGTTGTGCAGGACGGGCGTGAATGCGGGCAGGCCGAACTGGCGGAAGCTGTTCAATACCGAGCCCGACAGCGCCGTCATCGAGATGAAGGCCAGGTACGGGAAAGTGATGCGCAGCATGTCGGCGGTCATCGCCACCTGGGCGGAGTCCTTGCCGGCGAACAGCAGGAACAGGCGGGCGATCCAGGGTGCGAACAGGATGCCCAGCCCGGTCACGGTGATGACGATGGCCAGCAGCGCCCCGGCGACATGGTTCAGGAAGTCCTGCAGGGCGGCGTCGTCACCCTTCTGCTTGAGCTCCGACAGCACCGGCACGAAGGCCGAGGAGAACGAGCCCTCGGCAAAGACCCGGCGCAGGTAGTTGGGGATCCGGTAGGCGACCACGAAGGCGCTGACTGCGGGCCCGGCGCCGAACAGGGCGGCCTGGATCAGGTCACGTGCGAGGCCGGCCACCCGTGAAAACAGGGTCATCACGCTGAAAACGGCGGTCGAGCGCAGCAAGCCAGGTCGCTTCATGCCCGCACCGAGGCGGCCAGGGCCGGATTGGATTGACTCAAGCCCATGAATCGGCCATACTTTTGAGTCTTCTGAGTCGTATATTCATTTTTTCGGAGTTTCACGTGGCCAACATCAAGTCCGCCAAGAAGCGCGCCAAGCAGACCGTCGTCCGCAACGCCCGCAATACCAGCCAGCGTTCCATGCTGCGCACCGCCGTCAAGCGCGTGCTCAAGGCCCTTGAAGCCCAGGACGCCGCCGCTGCCGAAGCCGCCTACAAGACCGCAGTGCCGATCCTCGATCGTTACTCGTCGCGCGGCCTGATCCACAAGAACAAGGCTGCCCGCCACAAGAGCCGCATCAACGCCCGCATCAAGGCGCTGAAGGCCGCCTGATCCAGGCGCGGCAAGCTGCATGGAAAAGCCGGCCTTGGCCGGCTTTTTTGTGCCTGCTGCCTTTGTGGGAGCGGCCTTGGCCGCGATGGACCTTGCGAGCAAGGCATCGCGGCCAAGGCCGCTCCCACAAGGGGCAAGTTCAGCCATTCGGGTTCATCCGCGCGCGTTCGGCCACGTCTTCCGCCGCTTCCAGCGCTTCGCGCTTGGTGTCGTCGAAGAACTGCTGGATCTTCAGCATGATCGGCCAGGTACCTTCGCGGCTGAGCGCCGAAGTCACGAACCACGGACCCTTCCATTCGAGCTTGGCGACGATTTCCTCGGCCCGGGCCTGGCGTTCTTCCGCCGACAGCAGGTCGCCCTTGTTGAGGACCAGCCAGCGCGGCTTTTCCAGCATGCCGGGGTCGTACTGGCGCAGCTCGCTTTCAATCGCGCGGACCTGGTAGACCGGGTCGATCGCTTCGTCGAAGGGCGCCATGTCCACCAGGTGCAAGAGCACGCGCGTGCGCTGCACGTGGCGCAGGAACAGGCTGCCCAGCCCTGCCCCTTCCGCGGCGCCTTCGATGATGCCGGGAATATCGGCGATCACGAAGCTGCGATAGGGCTCGACGCTGACGACGCCAAGATTGGGATACAGCGTGGTGAACGGATAGTCGGCAACCTTCGGGGTCGCGGCCGAAACGGCGCGGACGAAAGTGGACTTGCCGGCATTGGGGAAGCCCAGCAGGCCGACGTCGGCCAGCAGCTTCAGCTCCAGGCGGATGTCGCGCTCCTCGCCGGCCGAACCGGTCGTGGCCTTGCGCGGCGCCCGGTTGAGCGAGCTCTTGAAGTGCACGTTGCCCTTGCCGCCGTCGCCGCCACGCGCCACCAGCAGGCGCTGGCCGTGTTCGGTCAGGTCGCCGATGATCTCGTCGGTGGCCACGTTGATCACTTCGGTGCCGATCGGCACGCGGATGGTGATGTCTTCGCCGGCCTTGCCGAACATCTGCCTGCCCTGGCCGTTTTCGCCGCGCTGCGCGCGGAACTGGCGCTGGTGGCGGAAGTCGATGAGGGTGTTGAGGTTTTCGTCGGCCTCCACCCAGATGCTGCCGCCGTCGCCGCCATCGCCGCCATCGGGGCCGCCGAGGGGGATGAACTTCTCGCGACGGAAGCTGACGCAGCCATTGCCGCCGCTACCGGCAAAGATTGAGATAACGGCTTCGTCAACGAATTTCATGGGGGCATTCTAGTGTGAGTGGGTGGCTGAAACAAAAAGCCCCGCCGAAGCGGGGCCTTTCGCGAAAACGTGGCGGCGATTACTCGGCCGGGACCACGCTTACGGTACGACGCTTCTTCGGGCCCTTGATCGAAAAATCGACCTTGCCGTTGACCAACGCGAACAGCGTGTGGTCGCGGCCCATGCCCACGCCCGCACCGCGATGGAACTCGGTGCCGCGCTGGCGGACGATGATGTTGCCTGCCTCAATGGCCTGGCCGCCATAGATCTTGACGCCCAGGTATTTCGGGTTGGAATCGCGTCCGTTGCGTGACGAACCTACGCCCTTTTTTGATGCCATGACGAGTTCTCCTTGCGCTTAGAGCGTGATGCCGGTGATTTCGATTTCGCTGTAGTGCTGGCGATGGCCCATCTGCTTGCGATGGTGCTTGCGGCGCCGGAACTTCACGATGCGGATTTTCTCGAGGCGGCCGTGCGACTTGATCGTCGCCTTCACCAACGCGCCTGCGATGTGTGGCGCGCCGATGGTGATGTTGTCACCGTCGCCGACCATCAAGACATTGTCCCACTCGACGGCGCTGCCCACGTCCTGGTCGAGTTTCTCGACGCGGAGTGTTTCGCCCGTCATGACGCGGTATTGCTTACCGCCCGTAACGATGACTGCGTACATGACCGGAATTCCTCTGTAGTTATATTGGATGAAAGCCTGCCCGCGGTCACGGACAGAAGCGGAATTATGGTGGAAAACCCCTTCCCGGTCAAACCCTTCCCGGATTTGGCCCGGCGGGCGGGGCCTGGCCCCGGCCCAGCCCCGGCGGCCATGCCTGACTCACCCCGCGGTCACGGCCGGATGCCCCCGGGCTGGTAAACTGCACGGTCCCCCCTTCCGAGCCCGCTCCGGCGCATGGACACGATTCGAATCCGCGGTGCCCGTACCCACAACCTCAAGAACATCGACCTCGACCTGCCGCGAAACCGGCTGATCGTGATCACGGGGCTGTCCGGGTCCGGCAAGAGCTCCCTGGCCTTCGACACCATCTATGCCGAGGGCCAGCGCCGCTACGTGGAATCCCTGTCGGCCTATGCCCGGCAGTTCCTGTCGGTCATGGAAAAACCGGACGTGGATCACATCGAGGGCCTGTCCCCGGCCATCTCGATCGAGCAGAAGTCCACCTCGCACAACCCCCGATCCACGGTCGGCACGATCACCGAGGTCTACGACTACCTGCGCCTGCTGTACGCACGGGTCGGTACGCCCCGCTGCCCGGACCACCATTTTCCGCTGGAGGCCCAGACCGTCAGCCAGATGGTGGACATCGTGCTGTCCCAGCCCGAGGAAGCCCGGCTGATGTTGCTGGCGCCCGTGGTGCGCGAGCGCAAGGGCGAGCATGTGCAGGTGTTCGAGCAGCTACGCGCGCAGGGCTTCGTGCGCGTGCGGGTCAATGGCGCTGTCTACGACATCAACGACGTACCCTCGCTCAACCTGCGCCAGAAGCACACCATCGAAGCGGTGATCGACCGGTTCAAGCCTCGCGCCGAAAACAAGCAGCGCCTGGCCGAGAGTTTCGAGACCGCGCTGAAGCTGGGCGACGGCATGGCGTCCGTGCTGCACATGGAAGAAGCCGACAGCGCGCCGCTGTTGTTCTCGTCGAAATTCAGCTGCCCGGTCTGCGACTACTCGCTGCCCGAGCTCGAGCCGCGGCTGTTCTCCTTCAACTCGCCGATGGGCGCCTGCCCGTCCTGCGACGGCCTGGGCGTGGCCGAGTTCTTCGACCCCTCGCGCATCGTCGTGCATCCCGAGTTGAGCCTGGCTGCCGGCGCGGTGCGCGGCTGGGACCGTCGCAATGCCTACTACTTCCAGCTGATCGCCTCGCTGGCCAAGCACTACGGCTTCAACGTGGACACGGCCTGGAGCGAACTGGGCGACGCCAACCGGCATGCCGTGTTGTATGGCAGCGGCGACCAGGTGATCGGCTTCACCTACCTGACCGAATCGGGCGGCCGCACCCAGCGCAAGCACAAGTTCGAAGGGATCGTGCCCAACCTCGAGCGCCGCTATCGGGAAACCGAATCGCAGGCGGTGAAGGAAGAGCTGGCGAAGTTCATCAGCATGCGCGCTTGCCAGGAATGCGGTGGCGCGCGACTCAATCGCGCCGCGCGCAATGTCTTCGTGGCCGAGCGCCCCTTGCCGCAGATCACCCAGATGCCGGTGGACGAAGCGCTGGCTTTCTTCGCGCAGCTCACGTTGAGCGGCTGGCGCGGCGAAGTGGCGGTGAAGATCGTCAAGGAAATCCATGAGCGCCTGCGCTTCCTGGTGGACGTGGGCCTCGACTACCTGAGCCTCGAGCGCAAGGCCGACACCCTGTCGGGCGGCGAGGCCCAGCGCATCCGCCTGGCCTCGCAAATCGGGGCTGGACTGGTCGGCGTGTTGTACGTGCTGGACGAACCGTCCATCGGCCTGCACCAGCGCGACAACGAGCGCCTGCTCGGCACCCTGACGCGCCTGCGCGACATGGGCAACACGGTGATCGTGGTCGAACATGATGAAGACGCCATCCGCATGGCCGATCACATCGTGGATATCGGGCCGGGTGCCGGCGTGCACGGTGGCGAAGTGATCGCCGAAGGTCAGTTGAAAGACATCCTGAAGGCACCGCGTTCGCTGACAGGCGCCTACCTTTCTGGCAAGAGGCGCATCGAGATTCCGAAGCAGCGGCACAAGCCGAACCCGAGCATGGCAATGCACGTGCTCGGCGCGACCGGCAACAATTTGAAGAATGTCGACCTGACCATCCATGCCGGCCTGCTGACCTGCATCACCGGCGTGTCAGGCTCGGGCAAGTCCACGCTGATCAACGACACGCTGTACCACATCGCCGCCAATGAATTGAACGGCGCCTCGCACACCATCGCGCCGCATCGCGAGGTGCAGGGCATCGAGTTGTTCGACAAGGTCGTGGATATCGACCAGTCGCCGATCGGTCGCACGCCGCGTTCCAATCCGGCGACGTATACCGGCTTGTTCACGCCGCTGCGCGAGCTGTTCGCGCAGGTGCCGGA
>MGYJ01000082.1 GCA_001801685.1 Gammaproteobacteria bacterium RIFCSPHIGHO2_12_FULL_63_22
CGAGTCGCCGACCGAATTGCCGAAATGGCCGGACATCCTGCCGGTGCTGGACATGCCGCTGACCATCAACGTGCGCGAGCTGAAGGTGCGTGGCCTGCAGGTGATGCACGGCCCGGATCGGATGGCGCGGATCAGTCGCATTAATGGCGCGCTGCTGGTCGGCCCCGGTCGCCTGCAGATGAAGCAGATGGTGCTGGTGAGCGACCGGGGCGTGCTGCGCATCCATGGCGACTACCTGCCCGCGGATAATTTCCGCAGCACGATCGATGGTCGCGTGGTGTTTCCAGCAGCGGCGGGCGCGCCGCCGGCCTTGCTGAATTTTGCCGCGCGCGGCGACCTGGACGACTTCGGATTCTCGCTGGACGGCCGGGCGCCGGCGCCGATATCGCTGACGCTCGCGCTGCGCGATGGCGGCAGCGACCGCCCGCGCTGGAAGCTTGATGCGGTGACCACGCAATGGTTGCCCGTGCAAACCGGCCTGGCCGACGTCGCGCCGATTGCGATGGACCTGCATGTGATCGGCGATGGTGGTCAGGCGAAGTTGAATGGCTCCGTGTCGCGCGATGGCCTGGCGGTCAAGTTGGCGCCTTCGAAATTAATATTAAATGACGGCATCGTCGCGTTCTCGCCCTTGGCGATGCAGCTGAAACAAGGCGACATCGCCCTGACCGGTGCCGTCGCGCTGCGTGGCGGCGATCCGTATTTCAACTTGCGCCTGCGCTCGCGCGCCTTGCTGCTGACGCCCGCGGTCTCCAGCGCGGAGACGCCGCCCGTCACGGCCAGCGGCCTGTTGCGCGTGCGCGGACCCTGGTCCGCCTGGCGCGTGGATGGCGACATGGACCTGCATCGCGCGAATGAGTCGGCGAAGCTGACCGTGGCCGGTCGCGGCGACTCGCGTCGCCTGCTGGTCGATTCCCTGTTGGCGCGCACGCCCAGCGGCACGCTGCGCGGTACCGGCGAACTGCATTGGCAGCCGAACCTGCGCGTGGTGCTCGATAGCACGCTGGCGGGTTTCGATCCGGCTTACCTGTTTCCCGATTACCCCGGCGCGGTGAGTGGCCGCATCGCCGGCCGCGCGCAGCGTGATGCGAAGGGTTTGTGGAAGGGCGATGCCAAGGTAAGTGAGCTGCGCGGCACGCTGCGCCAGCGGCCATTGCGGGGCGAGGCCGAACTGCGTTTCGCCGATGGCTCCGCATCCGGCAACATCGACCTGCGCATCGGCGACAGCCATCTGGATGCGGTCGGCAGCATTGGCGAGCGCATCGATGTCACCGCGCGCTTCGCGCCGTTCGACCTGCACGACTTGTGGCCCGATGCCAGCGGCCGATTGCGCGGCACGGTGATCGTGCGCGGCACGCGCGCTGCGCCCAGTTACATTGCCGACCTTGAAGGTGCCGCGGTGAATTGGGCGCCGTTCAAGGCGGCCAAGCTTATTGCAAAGGGCACGCTGCCCGCGAGTGGTGATGGCGGCGACCTGCGTTTGTCGGCGACGGCGCTGGAAGTTTCCGGCACGTCGTTCGACCGCGCGGTGATCAACCTGGCAGGCAGCTTCAGCGCGCTGCACGCCAAGGCCAGCCTGTCGGGCAAGTCCGGAGAATTCAGCGCGCAGGCGACCGCCAACCGGGACGGCGCGCAATGGCGCGGCCGCTTGCTGCAGATGCGTCTCGCGCCACCGCGCATCGCCGCGTGGAATCTGCAGTCACCCGTGGCCTGGCGTTACGGCGAGGACAGGCTGGACTTCGAGCGCGCCTGCCTCGCCTCCACCGGTGACGGCCGCGTGTGCGCGCAAGCCAATGCCTCGCGCATCAGCGTGCAGGGCACGAGGCTGCCCTGGGCACTGGCCGAGCCCTGGCTGGCCGACACCTCGCTCGACCTGGCGCCGTTCGGCACGGTGGATTTCAGCGGCGATTTTGCCAGCGACAAGACGGGTGCGTGGTCGGGTGGGTTGACGGCAAGCTCGGCCAGCGGCGGATTGCGGCTCGATCCTGCGTCGAAGCAGACGGTGTTGGCATTCTCGAACCTGCGAGTCGATGCGCGGCTGCAGGCGTCACGACTTACGGCCAACTTGCAGGCGGCGTTGGAAGAGGGCGGCAGCATCGCCGGCGACGTCCGCGTCGATGGTTTGTCGGGCAGCGCGCCGATGCAGGGCAACCTGCGCTTCGACATGCGCCAGCTGCAATGGATCGAATTGTTTTCCGCCGATGTGGCCGGGCCGACCGGGCAACTCAGCGGCAACCTGTCCTTCGCCGGCACACTCGCGTCGCCCTCGATCGGTGGCGAAGCGCGCTTGAGCGGCTTCGCCGCGGAACTGCCGGGGCAAGGCGTGGTGCTCAGTGGCGGTGAATTCACACTGCGCGGCGAACCGGGTGGCCAGGCGCGCATCGAAGGCAGCGTGCAGTCAGGCAAGGGTCGATTGCTGGTGGATGGCAGTTTGAATTTGCGCGATGAAAACAGTCCCGTGAACCTGCATCTCAGTGGCGCCAACATCACTGTCGCCGATACGCCCGACCTGCAGGCGACGATGAGCCCCGACCTGCGACTGGTTCGCAATGAAGGCATCTGGCAAGTGCGCGGTACGGTCGGCGTGCCGATGGCGCGCATCGACCTGGAGCGCCTGGACAACAGCGTGTCGGTATCCCCGGACGTGGTGGTGCTGGATCCGCGCGTGCCCAATACCGGCAGCGCGCTGTTCTTCGATACCGACGTGGTGCTGCAACTCGGGGACGACGTGAAGTTGCGCGGCTTCGGCCTGGATGGCGGCCTGACCGGCAGCCTGCGTGTGCGCGACCGCTCCGATCGCGTGGCGCAAGTTACCGGCACGCTCAATGTTTCGGGCACCTACATCGCCTACGGTCGTGCGCTGGAGATCAAGCGCGGCCGACTGGGTTTCATCAATGCCGCGTTCGACAATCCGACCCTCGACATCCTGGCCGAGCGTGATTTCGAGGAAGTGACGGTGGGCGTGCGTGTGCGCGGCTCGGCCATGGCGCCGGAAACGACGGTCACCGCCAGCCCGGCGATGGCGACCTCGGAAGCCTTGTCGTGGCTGATGATCGGCCGGCCGCTCAGCACCGCCAGTGGATCGCAGATCCAGCAGATCAATGCCAGCTCGCTGGCCCTGAGCGCGGGCAGCAATTTGCTGGCGCAACGCCTCGGCACGCGACTGGGCCTGGATGCAGCCGGCATCGGTGCCTCCCGCGCGCTGGGTGAATCCACCTTCACCGTCGGCAAGCAGGTGTCGCCGCGACTGTTTGTGAGTTATGGCGTGTCGTTGCTCGGCACCGGCCAGGTGCTGACGCTTAAGTACTTGCTGCGCCGCGGCCTGGACGTGTCGCTGGAATCGGGCAGCGTGGAAACCGCAGGATCGCTGAACTGGCGCAAGGAAAAGTAGTAGCCTTGCCTGTGCCAGGGGGATGTCAGTCCATGCACAAGTTCCGGCTACTCAGGATATTCCTCCGGTCCAGGGGCGACCGACGGCCGACAGACATGCTGCGCCCGGTCCTGTGTCGATTCATGGTGTCGCCCTTCGAAGTGGAACTAACGCATGCTTCGTCCCATGCCTACATGGCCTGGGCAGGGCTGGGCCGCTGGTCCTGGAATTTCGCCAATATCGACATGCGCCGGATGTTTCGCGAACGCTGGACGCCGTTCACCCATAGCGAGCTTGTCTACTACCGCCGGGCGGTCAGTGTTTTCAGCATCGTCGAGATGACCACCACGCTGGTTTGGTGGGACGAGAAGATGGCCTACTTCGAGCACCGCATGACGCAAGGCGGGCAAGTGTCGGCCATCGTATATTCGCGTGGGGCCTGTTACGCCGCGGGCAAGCGAATTCCCATCAACGAGTGTTCGAAAGGGGCGCAACCGCGGCTTCCCGGAACTCGGCCGGGCATCATCGATATCTGGAATTCGTCGGATAGGGAGTTCAAGAAGGGACCCTTGCCCGCCTGATCCGTCGCGCGGGCGCGCGGGCGCGTGGGCGCATTGCAGCCGCCGGCTGCCTGTATCATCCCTGCATTCCTGGATAGTGGACGCCGCCGTGGACCTTCTTACCGACCCGCAAGTCTGGCTGGCCTTTGCCACGCTTACCGCGCTCGAGCTCGTGCTGGGCATCGACAACATCGTGTTCATTTCGATATTGGTCGACAAGCTGCCGCCCGAACAACGCACGCGTGCCCGACGCATCGGCTTGTTCCTGGCGATGTTCATGCGGCTGGGCTTGCTGTCGGTGCTCAGTTGGCTGGTCGGCCTGACGGCGGTGTTGTTCACCGCCTTCGACCATGGCTTCACCGGCCGCGACCTGATCCTGGCATCGGGCGGCGCCTTCCTGTTGTGGAAGAGCACGGCCGAAGTACACCAGTTGCTGGAAGGTCGCGCGGGCCACGCTTCATCGGGCGTGAAGGCAACCTTCGGCGCCGTCATTGCGCAGATCATCGTGATAGACGCGGTGTTTTCGCTCGATTCCATCATCACCGCGGTCGGCATGGTCGATCAGCTGGAAGTGATGATGGCTGCGGTAGTCGCCTCGGTCGCGCTGATGATGGCCTTCTCCGGCGGCATCTCGCGCTTCGTGTCCAAGCACCCGACCATCAAGATGCTGGCGCTCGGTTTCCTGTTCGTCATCGGCGTGGTGTTGGTGGCGGACGGCTTCGGTTACCACATCCCGAAGGCCTTCGTGTACGGCGCCATGGCCTTTGCGCTGATGATGGAGATGCTCAACATCCGCATGCGCAAGGCGGCCGCCAAGCCCATCGACCTGCGCGAAAAGTACGAACCGGCCGGCACGTCGCGTTGCCCCGAATGTGGCGCGCCGACGGCGGAGCGCACGCCGCAACAGGCGTGATCCGAAACCCTACAGCAACCAGACCACCATCATGCCGAGTACGCCACCGATGCCGGTGGCGGCGATGACGTCGCTGGGGTAGTGCACGCCCAGCACCACGCGCGACACGGCGATGCTTGCCGTGAAGGGGATCAGCAACCACATCAGCGCGGGATAGCCGGCGCAGGCGACGATGCTGAAGCCGACGGCGTGCAGCGTGTGCCCCGACGGAAAGCTGTATTCGTCCAGCGGCGGAATCCAGGCGTGGATGCGGTGGTCGGTCGCGAACGGACGTGGGCGTCGCGTCCATTGCTTGAGCCGGCGATACAGAAGGGTCGCCACGCCGCCGACCACGGCCATGCGTGCCGCCGTATCCAGGCCGCGCCAGCCGTCCACCATCACCAGCGCCAACATCAGCGCGTACCAGAACGCGCCGTCGCCCAACCGGCTGACGGCGCGGAAATAGATGCGTACGGCGCGGCGCGCGCCCCAACGATTCGCCGACAAGCACCATTGATGCTCGCGTGCGCCGAAGCGGACGCGAGCCCCGTTCACGCGACCTTCCTCTGCCAGTGCAGTCCCGCCAGCAACCCCGCGAAATCCTGGGCCACCTTCATCGGGTGCAGGGGTTGCACGCTGCAGCGTGCGGCATAGCCCATGTGGCGCAGGTCCAGGGCGCTGGCCGTGCGTACGCTGGCCTGCAGGAATTCATCGTGGTCGCCAAAGCCGACCACTGCGCCGTGTTCGCCGTGGCGCAAGTGTTCGCGCGCCGCGCCGTAATCGAAGGCGACCGTGGCCAGGCCCGAGGCCATGGCTTCCAGCGTGACGTTGCCAAAGGTTTCCGACAGGCTGGCGAACAGGAACAGGTCGCAGCTGGCGTAGTGGCGCGACAAAGCCTCGCCACGCTGCACGCCGGCGAAGATCACGTCCGGATGCGCTGCCTGCAGGTTGGCGCGCGATGGGCCGTCGCCGACCAGTATCAGTCGCGCACGTGGCTGCCGCTTCTGGATGGCGCGGAACGTGCTCAAAGTCAGGTCGAGGTTTTTTTCGGCGGCGATGCGGCCGACGCACAGCACCGCCACGTCGTCTTCCTGCAAGCCCCAGCTTTCACGCAGCGCGTTGTCGCGCCAGCGCGGATGGAACTGCACGGTATCCACGGCGCGGCCGAGGCGATGCACTTTCTTGAAGCCCTGCGCTCGCAATTGCTGCTGCAGTTCCAGGGTCGGCACCAGGGTTGCGTCGCCGCGGTTGTGGAAGCGGCGCAGCCAGTTGAAGACCCAGGGCGACAAAAAGCCGAAGCCGTAGTCCTTCGCGTAAGTATCGAAGCGCGTGTGGAAGCCGGTGGCAACCGGGATGCCCAACTTGCGCGCTGCATTCAAGGCCGACCACCCCAACGGGCCTTCCGTGGCCACGTAGATGGCATCCGGCCTTTCCTGTGTCCAACGCGCCTGCAGCCGGCGTCCTGCCGGCAGGCCGAAGCGTACGCCCGGATAATTGGGCAGCGGCGCGCCCGCGATCAGCACGCGGTCCTTGTCGAAACGGTCGCTGTCCTCGGGACGCTCGGTGCGCACCAGCGCCACGCGATGGTCCATCGACCGCAGCCCGTGCTCGAGCGACTGCACGGTGAAAGCCACCCCGTTCACTTCCGGCGGGTAGGTTTCAGTGACCAGTTCGAAATGGAGATGGCTTTTCATGTGCGCAGGCTGGCATGCGCATGTGCCATTGCCGTTACCGGCGTATGACGGCTGGGTTACTCCGTCCGCGGGCGGCCCCGGGGCGGCCGTCGGCCGGCGCCTTCTAGAAGCGCAGCCGCCGCAGGAAGGCCGCATCGATGTCCTGCCGCCGGTTGCTGGCGAACATCACCAGGCCGGGGTGGGCCTCGATCTTCTGCAGCAGGTAGCTGACCTCGATGTTGGCGTAGCGGTCGTGCGCATCCCTAACCTCGCTTCGCTTGCCGAACAGGGCATCGGCCTCGTCGAACAGCAGCACCGTGCCCGATTGCGCCGCATCCTCGAAAAGGCGGTCGATATTCTTCTCGGTCTCGCCGATGTATTCGCTCGCCAAGGCCGACAGGTCGACGCGGCGGATCGCGATAGCGTCGTCACCCGTGCGGGTGGCGCCGACTGCGGCCGCGACGCGGCCCCTACCCGCGGCCATCGATTCGACCGGGCGAAGCTGGTCTTCGATCGATCGGGTGCGTTCCGTCACCACGTCACCCGTGTGCAGGGTCGACTTCTTCTCGATCAGCATCAGGTGGCATTCCTCGTCCGCCGACGGATTGTGGCGCACGCCTTTCGGCACGACGAAGCTCTGTCCTTCGCCGATTTCCACGGTGCCATCTTCCATCTCGATGCGCAGGCGACCCTTCAGGATGAAGAACAGTTCGTCCTCGTGCGCATGCGCATGCCAGCCGAGCGTGCCTTGCACCTTGGCGACCTTGATGAAGTTGTCGTCAACTTCGCCGATAACGCGCGGCGACCACAGCTCGGTTAGCGAGGCGGCGATCTCGCCGGGGGAAGCCACGCCACTAGTAGGCATGCAGACTCATCCAGTTGGGTTGTGCGCCCCGCAGGATCTCTGCGGGGCGATAGATGATAACCCTTGCCGATACTCAGGCCCGCGCCTTGGCGACGGGGCCCAGCAGTTCCGCGGTTTGCTTCAGTGACGTGGCAACCATGCCCTGCAGCTCGCGGAAGCCCGACGCAGCGCCACGCACCAACTGCTTTTCGAGCGCTTCGGGCTTGATGGACAGCAGCCGCTTCACGCTCGCTTCGATGCCACCCCCATCCCCCTGCAGCACGTCTGCGGCGGCGCGCACGATGCCTCCCAATATCGCGATCTCCAGGAATTCCGGCGCGGGACAACTCAGGCAGGGGTCGGGACGCGGCGGGAAGGGCCGCTTCGGATGGGGCACGGTGAGATAGCGTTCGATCAGGCGTTCGCGCAACCCGATGTCGAGCTTGCCGAAGAAGTCGAAGACGAAATGCGATACCCAGCAAGGGCCGTACAGTTTCAGCAAGTGATGCCGGAAGGTGATGC
Organism: Gammaproteobacteria bacterium RIFCSPHIGHO2_12_FULL_63_22; assembly: GCA_001801685.1. Taxonomy (GTDB): domain Bacteria; phylum Pseudomonadota; class Gammaproteobacteria; order Xanthomonadales; family Xanthomonadaceae; genus Arenimonas. The sequence goes on from MGYJ01000082.1 coordinate 7,862, forward strand.
CCAGCTCCAACAAATTCGCCTTCGGATGGAATTCCTCGATGCCCGGATACGTGTAGAAGCTTTCCAGCACATGGAAGTAGAAGCAGCCGCGATGGATGTGCGGCGGCGCGAGCCAGATGGCGAGGTTGAGGTAGTAGCGTTTGATCTTTTCCCAGTTGTCGCCGCCGGCGCCCTCGATCTGCGTGATGTTGACGTTCATCCAGTGGTGCCAGGTGGAGTCGGTCGCAACCCGCCCCACGTTGGCGCGATGCCCGTCGTACACGCTGATCATCGCGAAGCGCTTGGCAGGCGAGTCGCCCTTGGCATGCACCATCGGCGGGTCGGCCAGCGTGCGGCCGTGGGCGATGACCATCGGCAAGGGCTGCACTGCGCCGGCTGCGGGATACTCCGCGCCGGCAACTCCGCCGCCAAAATCGTAGTTGTTGCCCAGCGTGATCACCGGAAGGCCCACGTCGGGCTGGGCTACGTGATCGAACACCACGCCTTCGTGGGGATGGTCGGGCATCACGTTGATCGGGCCGAGCGAGGGATGGCACAACACCGGATGCGGGCGACGGTGGACGTGCCACGGGAAATGGGAGACCGACATCCAGGGCACCCATTCGATCGCCTGTGGAACGAAGTCTCCCTGGCGATCGAACTCGATCATTTCGGTGCCGGCGAGTTCGGCCGAGTTCGCCGGGCGATTGGTATCGATGCGCGATAGCCCGTCGATCGGCGGCACGCCCTGCGCATTGGTCCACGCCCGCATCGTACCGACGCGGGGGATGCGATGGCACATCGAGGCGCCGAGGTAGTCGTGGTCGCCCGTGGCAAACACGCCGCCGTGGTTGTTCATCCACGTAGTAAGTACGGCCAGCTCTGGATCGCTGGCGGGAAACGCCCCGGCCTGCGTGATGTTGGCGTCCGTGGCAGCGAAGTTGTCGGGCTTGAAGCCGAAGCACCAGATCTCGTCGTAGTGGTCGATGACGCGGGAGCCGTCTGGCATCGCGCTGTCGAAGCGAAAACCCAGGTATTTCGCCTGGGTGCCCACGGGCGCCGCCACCACGGTGAAGGCGTCGGACGAGCGCAGGCCGACATCCGCGTGGAAATGCATGCAACCGATGGTGGTTTCGCGCAGCAGTCGAATCACGCGCTCGATGCCGAAGGCATCGGCGCCGGGCGAAAGGCTGATCGCCGTATCCACGACGAACAGGATTCGTACATGGCTGCGCAGGTAGCGTGAAATGTATTCGAGCAACGCGGGCCTGGCGATGTCGACCACGCGATGCAGATCCAGGTGACTTCCCATAAACACCTCTGGTGAATGAAGCGATGGAATCGGTCCTGAGCAGGATCAGCCGTGAGGGCTTGATCAAGTTCAACGGAGACGATGCGTTGAAGCGGCCAACGATTTTCCTGCGTCGCGCGTCTTGCGCGCGCGCGTGTAAGTGCGCACGCCTGTCGCAGAATTAAGACCCGCGTTGCATCCGAAACGCGCTTGGCCGGTGCTGCTATCCACCCGCGTTTGCCTCACTACCGATTCGCATTGGCAGGGTGTCGAAATGAAATGCAGGAAGAACGTCAAGAATCTCGCAGACAAGAATCGCTTCGTGAATGCCGTGAAGGCATTGATGGCGCAAGACAGCGTATTGCACCCGGGCGCGCAATCGCGCTATGACGATTTCGCGGAAACCCACCTGCTTGCCATGCACGACATGGATACCGACACGATGCGCCTGGAAAGCTGGGGCCATGACGGATCGATCTTCCTGCCTTGGCACCGCGAGTTGCTGTACCAGTTCGAAAAACTGCTGCAGACAGTCGATTCCGAAGTGACGATTCCCTACTGGGACTGGACCCGCGCGAAGACGGGCGCCGATGCTGGTTACCCGTTCACGCATGATTTCCTGGGCGTGGATGGAACCGACGCCGATGGCGACCGGGTCAAGCGCGAGGCGGGCGCGCCTTCGCCCTATCCTTATGCCTTTGATCCGGAAACCTGGTCATCGTCGCTGGATGTGTTCGATCCGGGCGACGGCCTGGATTTCTTCCAGCGCCAATTCGGCGAGCGGGGCGATGCGCCCAACTTGCCGTCGAACGGGGCGGTGGTAACCGGCACCGGCACGACGTTTCGCAACGCCATCAGCGGCGCCATCAACTACACCACGCATCGCGCGCGTTGCGAGGACCTGCACAACCTGGTGCACCGCTACTGCGGCGGCAACATGCTGCGCATGACCTCGCCCAACGACCCGATCTTCTTCCTGCACCATGCCAACATCGATCGCATGTGGAGCATCTGGCAGAAGAAGGTCGCGCCCGGCACGCCGCTCTACGTGCAAAGCAGCACCACGCTGGGGCACAAGCTCAACGACGCCATGCTCTACAACGAGCCGGGCGACACGGCGCCGTTCACGACCGGCGCCACGCCTGCGCAGATGATCAATGGGCATACGATGCATGGCGACGGCGTCTGGTACGAGTCGGATATTCCGGAGATTGATGCCCCCAGCCCATCACTTTCGTTCTCGAATATTCCGCAAGGCCTGACCAGCTACCGGGCAGTGCGCTTCAAGATCAAGGGCGGCAGGCCCGTGCGTTTCCGGATCACCGGCAACCCGACCGGTAGCTTCGGCCTGACACCGATGGGCAGCGAGTTCGTCGCGACGCCGGTGGACAGCGACGATTTCTTCTACGGCTATGTCTGGGTCCAGCTGACTGCGCCCGCAGGGGCGGTGGTCAACAGTTCCGTCGCCATCCATGCCTACATCGTGGACGACGAGGGCTATTACGCGGCAACCGAAGGCGGCGAGTTTTCACTCGGCGATTATTCAGTGACCCTTAGCGCGACCACCGTGGCGCGCGAGAGCAACGCGATCGCACTGGTGCTCGACCGCAGTGGCAGCATGGGCGCAAGCGCTGGCGGCGGCAGCACGCGCAGCCAGTTGCTGGGCGGCGCCATCGGCGTCTTCCGCGACCTGATGTTGCCGGGCGACCAGGTGGCGGTGTCTACGTTCGACGAGATCGTGGACACACCGATACACATGCAGGCGGTCAGTGGCGCGCCTGCCTTCAACACCGTGGATCTATCGCCGCGCGGTGCGACCTGGATCGGCGGCGGCATCCAGGCGGGCGCGGCCGAATTGGCTGCCGCGACCCACCCGGGCCGCAGCATGATCGTGCTGACCGACGGCAACCAGAATGTGCACCCGTACATCCATGAACTGCCTGCCGGCACCATCACCAACCGCACCTACGCCATCGGCTTCGGCTTGCCGGGCCAGGTCAGCGACGAGGCCTTGAACGACATCACCTCGAATACCAACGGCGACCTGATCATCACCGGCAACATCGGCAGCGACGAGCAGCGGTTCCTGCTGACCAAGTATTTCGTGCAGGTGCTGGCCGGCGTCACCAATTCCCAGGTCGTGCTCGATCCGGATGGAAAGCTCTACCTGGGCAGCGAGGATGTGATTCCATTCCAGGTGGCGGACGCAGACGTGTACGTGGACGCGATCGTGCTGTGCCCGATTCCGAAGTTCCTGGAGTTTGTCCTGCGCACGCCCGGTGGCGATGTCATCAAACCCACCAGCGGCGAGGCCAACGTGAAGTGGATCGATGGCCGACAGGTTTCCTGCTATCGCATGGTATTGCCGGCGGTCGCTGCTTCGCCGTCGGGAAGCCACGCAGGCACCTGGAACGCGATCCTGCGCCTGAAGGATGAGCGAGAACTCGCTCGCCTGTTGCGTAGCCGCGAGTTGGCGGCGGCCGCCGTCAACCCGCCGGTGGGCAAGTACCTGCCCTACAGTTTCCTCGTGCATGCGACCAGCAATCTTCGAATGGAGGCATGGAAGGTCCAGGACGATACCGCGCCGGGTAGCACCATCGGCATCAACGCGTCGCTGAAGGCCTACGATGTTGCCTTCGACGGGAAGGCCAGCGTCTGGGCGGAGGCAAGCGCACCGGACGGCAGCTCGCAAATGATCAAGCTGCTTGCGCGCGGCGACGGCAGGTATGCGGCCGACTACACGACATCGCTTGCGGGCTTGTACGTGTTTCGGGTGATGGCCGAAGGGCTCACTGCCAGTGGCTCGGCATGGACTCGCGAAAAAACATTGACGGCGGGCGTCTTCCGCAATCGCGCCGGCGGTCGTGGCGATGGCGCAACTTCCAGCGACGGCAGCAAGTGCGCCTGCGAGTGGCTGCGTTGCCTGTTGAAGGAACACGCCGTGCTCAATGAGAAGGCCTGGAAGCGGCTGCGCGATTTGGGCGTGGACGTAAAGACCCTGATCGAATGCATCGACGAGCTATGTCCCGACCTGCCCCGCGAGCATATTCCCGCCCTCAAGCACCGGATGACCAAAGCCATGAAATCGCACAAGGCGGACACGCAGCAAACCGTCGCCGACGTGAAGCTCGTACGGGCGGTGGCGCCGAAGGCCGCGCCGGTGCCCAAGGCTGCGAAGAAGAAGCCGGTCGATATCCAGCAGCGGCGCAAGCCGACCTTCCAGACGATGTTCACCCAACTGGACCTGGCCGCCGAAGAAAAGCGCGCCGTGGGCGTGCTGGGCAAGGCCGGTGGAAAGGGCAAGGCCAGCGAAAAGGGCAAGGCCGGCGGCAAGGGAAAGAGTGGTCACGATCATGACCATGACCACTGATCGCTAACGCGAGCGCAAGCTCGCGCAGGCGATTGATCAGTCCAGAAGGTTGGCCGGCACGTTGCCGCCATTCGCGGCGATGCGCGCCAGCACTTCCTTGTGCAGCCACATATTCATCTTGGCCGAATCTTCCATCAATGCGGGCGGGCAGCCGAGTTCCTTGGCCAGCTCCTTGCGATCAGCCAGGCCGCTGTCGATGTCGAGCAACTTCAGCAGGTCGACGATGGACGTCTTCCAGTTGAGTTTCTGCGGATTGTCGGCCGCGCGTTTTTCCAGTTGCGCCACGACATCGACGACAGGCACGGCGGCGGGCGTGGCGGGCGTGACGACGCGCGGTGGCGGCGGCGCGGTCGCGGTACCGGTGATGCCCGGCTTCTTGCCGGTGGCGCGGATGTCCGGCGTGGCCGCGTGTGCGGTGCCCAATCCGAGTTTTTCGAGGATCTTGGTCAGCAGTCCCATTGGCATTCCCTTGCGCGTGTGTGGACTGCAGATACTCAGCCTGTCCGACGGTATTGCAGCTGAACACCCGGCCGCGGAGAGCGCCCGCCCCTGGACAGAACCCGTTCACCGAGTCGGGGCTATGTTGGAACTTGAGTCTCCACGGAAGGAACCGGCCATGAACTACATCGCCACCAGCGACAAGACGCGTCTGTATGTAAAGGACTGGGGCAGCGGCACGCCGGTCATCCTGATCCACGGCTGGCCCTTGTCGGCCGACAGCTGGGACGACCAGGCGATGGCCATCGCCAACGCCGGCTACAGGGCCATCGCCTACGACCGCCGCGGCTTCGGCCGATCGTCGCAGCCATGGACCGGTTACGACTACGACACGCTGTCCGACGACCTGGCCACGGTGATCGCGCACACCGGCGCGGATGACGCGATCATCGTCGGCTTCTCGATGGGTGGCGGCGAAGTGGCGCGCTACATGTCGCGCCATGGTGGCAAGTCGGTGGCGAAGGCCGCGCTGGTCGCATCGATCCTTCCGTTCCGGCTGCAGACCGACGACAACCCCACGGGCACGCCGCAGTCGGCCTTCGACGACACTGCCGCCGCCTTGAATGAGGATCGCGCGAAATTCTTTACCGGCTTCTTCAACAAATTCTTCGGCGTCACCGATGCCGGGCAGCCGGTCAGCGATGAACTGCTGCGCTGGGCGCACGGTATCGCCATGCAGGCGGGCCTGAAATCCACCATCGAATGCATGCGCTCGTTTTCGTCCACGGACTTCCGCGGCGACCTGGCGTCCTTCAAGGTGCCGACCCTGGTCATCCACGGTACCGACGACAAGACGGTGCCGATCGATGCGTCGGCGCGCATCGCCGCGAAGGGCATCGCCGATGCGAAGCTGATCGAATACGACGGCGCGCCGCACGGCTTGTTCGCCACGCACAAGGACCGCTTCAGCCGCGACCTGATCGACTTCATCAGGGGCTGACCGGTCGCGCGTGAAGCTGTGACGCAGCCGCCAATGTCGGGAATTGGCGCAATTGCGAGACTGGAACCGTGACCGGCCGCACTCCCGTCTGGTCAATATGTATCAGGACACCCGGGGTCCGGGCCGATAGCGTGCCTACTCACCCCCGGAGAGCCCCAGCATGAGTTACGCCAATTTCCATCCCACGGCGCACAGCAAGGTCAGCCTGGCATCGGCTGCGGACCAGGCGTTCTGGTCAGACTATTTCGGCGTCAGCGTCGCTGAGTTGCGCACGGCGATTTCCGCCGCCGGCAGCTACCTGGTGTCGATCGAAGACTACCTGGGCAATGCGCAGCAGGAACAATCCGCTGCCTGACGCTGCACGGCAACATTGCTTGCCCGTAGTGCGCATCAACTAGTCCAAACGAATCAGGACGCATTGCGCGCTTGGGAGTAGCTTGATTGCAACTCCCCACTTCGGCCCGCCCGTGCAACAAGACCTGGAACAGATTGTTCCCGATGCGGCCGCGCCCGCCGACGAACTGTCTGCGGTTCGCATCAGCGATGCTGCCGAGGCGAAGGCCTGGAGCCTGCTGTTCGGCTGCACCCTGCCCGAACTGGAAGCCGCCGTCGCCGCCGTGGGCAGCGACCCGGACCGCATCCAGGACTACCTCGGCAAGCGGTCCCACTGAAGGCGCTCGGCGCCTGCCGATGCCGCCCTAGAGCTCGGTGTATTTGCCCGACGTGCTGCGCGCTGGTTTCACCGGATACTTGTCGGCGTTGACCCGCATCTTGTCCCTGGCCGACGCCAGCAGGTCGATGCCCAGCTTGTCCGACAGTTGCACGAGGTAGAGCAGCACGTCGGCCATTTCATGCGCGACCACCTGCTTCTTCTCCTCGCCCAGGATCCGGCTCTGCCCGTCGGGCATCCACTTGAAGTGTTCCAGCAGCTCGGCCGCTTCCACCACCAGCGCGGCGGCGAGGTTCTTGGGCGAGTGGTACTGGTCCCAGTCGCGGTCGGCGGCAAATTGCCTCAGGGCATCCCTGAGTTCACGCAGATCCTTGGCCATGTCGTCCCCATGATTGGCAGTGGGCCTCCCCAGCCCAGGTCCAAGATTAGCGCAGCCCGGGGCCATGGGCGTGATGGCCCTCTATACTGGGTTTCCGTCCCCTTGCCGTGGAACCCCCATGTTTGGTTTCTCCATCGTCCTTATCTCGATCCTGCTGATCGTCGGCATCATCGCCACCATGCTGTTCTTCTGGATCGTCGCGCTTCGCCGCGTCGTGCCGGTGAATGAAGTGCACATCGTCCAGACCCGCAAGAACACCGTGTCCTTCGGCAAGGGCTTCAACAGCAACACCTATTACGAGTGGCCGTCGTGGATCCCGCTCATTGGTCTTACCAAGATCATGCTGCCGGTGTCGAACTTTGCCATCGACCTGCCCGACTACGCCGCCTACGACAAGGAGCGCGTGCCCTTCCTGGTGCATGTGATGGCCTTCTTCCGCATCAACGATTCCAACACTGCCGCGCAGCGCGTCGCGTCTTTCGACGAACTCAAGCAGCAGCTGACCGCCATCGTGCAGGGTTCCGTGCGAACGGTATTGGCCGGCCACGAGATTGACCAGATCATGCTTGATCGCAGCCGCTTCGGCGAAGCCTTCACCAAGGAAGTGCAGCCGCAGCTGGCCAGCTGGGGCGTGGAAGCAATAAAGAACATCGAGTTGATGGACATCCGCGATTCCAAGGACAGCGATGTCATCCACAACATCATGGCCAAGCGCACCTCGGGCATCGAGCGCGAGTCGCGCCTGGTGGTGGCCGACAATACCCGCCAGGCGGAAATGGCCGAAATCGCCGCCAAGCGCGAAGTGGATATGTCCAAGCAGCTGGCGCTGGAACAAGTGGGCCTGCGCACGGCGGAAAAGGACAAGAACGTCGGCGTCGCCAACGAAATGGCGGCGCAGGAAGTGAAGGTGCAGCAGCGCGAGACCGCCGCCCGCGAAATGGACGTGGTGCAGGTGAAGAACGTGCGCGCCGCCGAGATCAACCGCGACGTGCAGGTGATTACCGCCGACCAGAACAAGAAGGTGGCGGTGGTGGACGCGGAAGCGACCAAGCAGGTCGCCATCGTGGAAGCCGAAGGCGCCAAGCAGCAGACGGTACTGGTCGCCGAAGGCAAGCTCGAGGCCGCCAGGCGCAACGCCGAAGGCATCACCGTGGAAGGCGTGGCGAAGGGCTCGGCCGAGACGGCGATATTGATGGCGCCGGTGGACGCGCAGATCAAGCTGGCTGAAAAGATCGGCAGCGACCAGGGTTACCAGAACTACCTGCTGGGCATCCGCAACATCGAAGCCGCCCAGGCGGTGGGCGAAGCCCAGGCCGGTGCGCTGAAGACGGCCGATGTGAAAGTGATCGCCAATGCCGGCACGCCGGGCCAGGGCCTGTCGAGCGTAATGGACTTGTTCTCCGCCAGCGGCGGCACCGCGGTGGCCAGCATGCTCGAGGGCCTGGCGCAGTCACCGGAAGGAAAGAAAGTTCTGGAAAAATTCACCAAGCCGGATGACTCCAAGAAGGGTTGATCCGAAAAACTGATTCCGAAACTAGCCCCCATCCAAGGATTGCCATGATCAAGACCCAAGGATTTGCCGCCCTCACCGCCAAGGACACACTGGCGCCGTTCTCCTTCGAGCGTCGCGAGCCCGGTCCGCAGGACGTGCAGATCGACATCGAGTATTGCGGCGTCTGCCACTCCGACCTGCATACCGCGCGCGACGAATGGCACATGACCCAGTATCCCTGCGTGCCCGGCCATGAAATCGTCGGCCGCGTGGTGGCTGTCGGCGCGGAAGTCACCGGCTTCAAGGTCGGCGACCTGGCCGGCGTGGGTTGCATGGTCGGCAGCTGCAAGCACTGCGCGTCCTGCAACGAGGGCCTCGAGCAGTATTGCGAGAACGGCTTCGTCGGCACCTACAACGGCCCACTCTTCGGCGGCGAAAACACCTTCGGCGGTTACTCCGACAAGATTGTCGTACGCCAGGATTTCGTGTTGCACATCGCGCCGGGCCAGAACCTGGCGGCCGTGGCGCCGCTGCTGTGCGCCGGCATCACCACCTATTCACCGTTGAAGCACTGGAAGGTCGGCCCGGGGCAGAAGGTCGGCATCGTCGGCCTGGGCGGCCTGGGCCACATGGGCGTGAAGATCGCGCACGCGATGGGCGCGCATGTGGTGTTGTTCACCACATCCCCCGGCAAGACGGAGGATGCGTTGCGCCTGGGCGCCGATGAAGTGGTGGTGTCGCGCAATGCGGACGAGATGGCCAGGCATGCCAACAGCTTCGACTTCATCCTCAATACCGTGGCTGCGCCGCACAACCTCGATGCCTTTACCGGCTTGCTGAACCGCGATGGCACGATGACCCTGGTCGGTGCGCCGGCCGAAGCGCACCCGTCGCCGAATGTGTTCAACCTGATCTTCAAGCGCCGCACGATTTCGGGTTCGTTGATCGGCGGTATCGCCGAGACCCAGGAGATGCTCGATTTCTGCGCCGAGCACGGCATCGTTTCCGACATCGAGATAATCGCGATGCAGGACATCAACGAGGCTTACGAGCGGATGCTGAAGGGCGACGTGAAATATCGTTTCGTGATTGATATTGCGTCGCTGAAAAAGTAGAACGCGATGCCGCATAACCAGACCGCACCTCGAGGGGTGCGGTCTTTTTTTTGCTCAAGCCTTCTTCTGACCGGCGCGGTGCGCGCCGTCGCCGGCCGGACCACCACCACCACGACCGCTGTGGTTGGGTTTCTTCTTGTTGCTGGCGGGGAAGGCGTTGTTGCCGCGCTCCGGTCCAACATTCACTGCCTTGGCGGCAGTCGCCGGTGCCGCGTTTTCAACCTTCTTTTCTTGACCAGCCATGACGATTCTCCTGAATCGGGTGTGGAAACCCACTTCGGGACGCTACACCCTTTATCGTCGGGGCCACTCTAAACCGCTGCGGCGGTTGGCCCGGCTTCATGAAAAGCGCCTAGAAACTGGCGTTTGGACCTTGCAGGGCTTCGAGCTCGGCGGGCGTGGATTGCCGCCCCAGCGCCACATTGCGCCCGGGAAAGCGCCCGAACTTGTCGATCAGGTCCTTGTGCAGCTGCGCGTAACGGGTCCAGCCGGCGTTGCCCAGGCTGCCGATCAGTTGCACCGCCATCGCCTGGTGCCCGGCGTGTTCGCTGTGCTCGAAAGGCAGGTACAGGAACAGGCGTTGCCGCGGCGGCAGGGCCTGGTCGTAGCCGGCATCGATGGCCTGGCTGGCCAGCCGCCGGGCAATCGGGTCGGAGGCGTAGGCACGTGGATCACCGCGAAACAGGTTGCGCGAGAACTGGTCGAGCACGATGACCGCGGCCAGCAGCGCGCGCGGTTCCTGGATGCCGGCGGCGTCGGTGGCGACCAGTTGCAGGTGCAGCGCCAGGAAGCGCACGCGGATTTCCGCATCAACATGCGGGCCGCCGGAGAACCAGTCAGCTTCGTCCAGTTCGTCGAACCAGAACGACAGGACTTCGTTGATCCAATAGGGCTCGGCGACCATGATGCTGATTCCGCTACCTGCTCGGTCAAGGCAACGTGACGACGCGGGAAAGGCGGCCAGCCCGGTGGCGCCCCCGATTCAGCGCGACGGCTTGGCGGACTGCCTGGCCTTCACGTGTTCCATGATGTTGATGAAGGTGTCCGTCCAGACCACGTCGCGGTGCGCGTCCAGATAGGCGAGCAGCTCGTCGTGCGCCTGCGTCGACACGACCAGGTAGTCGCCTCCGATGCCGTGGAAGGTGAAGTTGACCATCGTGCCTTTCTCGATGGCTTCGTCCACGCGGGCGATCAGTTGCGCGCCGGTGACGTCGTTGGGTGCAATCACGCCGACCGCATGGGGATCGAGCGCCTGCATGTCGGCGATGACGCCGCCCTCCCCGGACTTGATCGCCACGAAGTCGGCCTTCACCAGCGGCAGGTAAGGCTGTCCCGCGGCCAGCAAGTCGCCGCAAGGCACGGTGAAGGTGCGTGTCGTCTTGCCATCGATGGCGTGCAGCATCGCGTTGCCCACGCGAACCTGCGCGGCAAGCTGCGTGGCGGCGAGCTGGTCGAGATCGTTTTCGGGCGTAACCCAGTCGCGGCCGGGCTTGCTGCGCGAACACTGGTGGAACAAGGTGTGGTTGCCCAGCTCGTGTCCCTTGGCCGCCGCGGCGCGCCACTCGGGCAGGCGCTTCGCGACTGTGTCGCTGGACAGGGTGAGGTAGAAACTTCCCTTCAACCCGTGTTTGTCGAGCGCCGGGATCGCGTTGTCGAGTTGCGAGTTGATGGCGTCGTCGTAGGCCAGGCTGACCGCAGCGCGCTTGCCGTCGGGCCAGGCGAATGCCATCCCCAGCGCCAGCAGCAGCGAACTCAAGCGCTGTTGGCCGCGCAGTGCTTGGCGATGTAGTCGGCCTGGGTCGGCATCACCCGCACGCACTTGGCGATGACCTGCTCGATGTGTTTCACGTACGACTCCACTTCCGCCTCCGGCCGCAGGTCGGCAAAGGGATGGTAGGCCTGCGGCACGATGCGCTGGCCGACCATCACCTGCAGCCAGCTGGGCTCGGCGAACAGTTCCAGGCCATCGCGCTGGATCCGGCCATTGCTGCGGAACAAGTCGATCTTGCGCTGCAGCGTGTCGGGCACCGGCATGGTGCGGCAGTAATTCCAGAACTCCGAATCGTCGCGGATCGTCGCCTTGTAATGCAGCACCAGGAAGTCGCGGATGCGCTCGTATTCCCAATGCGTCTGCGTGTTGTATTCGGCGATGTCGGCCGCATCGAAGCCCGACTGCGGGAAAAAACTGATGATGCGCGAGATGGCGGTGTTGATGAGGTGGATGCTGGTCGATTCCAGCGGTTCCAGGAATCCACTCGACAAGCCGACCGCCACGCAGTTCTTGGTCCAGAAGCTCTTGCGCCGGCCGGTGGTGAATTTCAGGGGGCGCGGCTCGGCCAGCGGCTTGCCATCGAGGTTCTTCATCAGGATGGAGGTTGCTTCATCCTGTTCCATGAAGCTGCTGCAATAGATGTGGCCGTTGCCGATGCGATGCTGCAACGGGATGCGCCACTGCCAGCCGGCCGTGTGCGCAGTGGACCGGGTGTACGGCAGCAGCGGGTCGACCGACTCGCAGGGCACGGCGAGCGCGCGATTGACCGGCAGCCATTGCGACCAGTCGTCGAAGCCGGCGTGCAGGGTCTGCTCGATCAACAAGCCGCGCATGCCGGAACAATCAATGAAGAACTGGCCGTCGATGCGCTCGCCGCTTTCCAGCACCACCGCCTCGATGAAGCCATCGTCGGCGCGCTGCAGGACCTGGGCGATCTTGCCCTCGGTGCGGATGACGCCGCGCTTTTCGGCGTAGCCGCGCAGGAAGCGCGCGTACAGGCCGGCGTCGAAGTGGTAGGCGTGGGCAATGTCGGCCACCGGGGAACCGACCATGTCCGTGCGCGCGCGCATGAACTTGGCCTGGTAGGCGGCGACGGTATTGATGGAATACGCATCCAGCGGCGAGGCCTTGCCCAGCTTGGCCAGGCGCAGCCAGAAGTGGTGGAAGGGCAGGGCCTGCGTGGCCTGGCCGACGAAGCCGAAGCCATGCATGTAGCGATCGCCGATCGCGCCCCAGTTCAGGAATTCGATGCCGAGCTTGAAAGTGCCCTGGGTGGCGCGCATGAACTCGTCTTCATCGATTTCGAGCGCGCGGTTGAACTCGCCAATGTGCGGGATGGTGGCCTCGCCCACGCCGATGATGCCGATCTCGTCCGATTCCACCAGGCGGATGTTGCATTGGCCTTCCAGCACCTTCGACAGCGCGGCGGCGGTCATCCAGCCGGCGGTACCGCCGCCGACGATGACGATATTGCGTACGGGTTCGGGCGTCATGGTGTGGAAACTATCTCAGGGCCGGGGGCTTAACGGAAGATGCCCCCGCCTTGCAGCGGGGGCATCACCGGGTTGCTTGCGATCAAGCGCTGGCCGGGGTCAGAACTTGTAGTTGGCGCCCAGCAGCAACTGGCGACCGAACTGATAGGTGTAGTTCGGAATCAGCTGGGTGGGATCGGGCACGTCCACGTTGCCCGGCGTCTTGTAGTTGCGGGCGTAGGTGTCGGTGAGGTTGTTGACCTGCAGCAACAACGACAGGCCCTTCATCTGGCTGGAATCGTTGAACGCGTACTCCATCTGGAAATCGACCACCTTGTCGGCGCCCTGCTGGCGCGTCGTGGGGCGGAAGAAGATGTCGCGCGTGGTCGCGGTGAAGGCCGAGCGATAACGCTGGCTGAGCCGCGCCGAGAAGCCGTTCCTTTCGAAGTAGAAAGTGACGTTGTTGGCGATGCCCGACAGGCCGTTGATCGATGTCTGCGAACCGGCGATGACCTGGTTCGAGTTCTGGTCGACCTTCTGGTCGCGGATGGTGCTGTTGAGCTTGGACGCACTGACCACCATGCCGAAGCCTTCCAGCGCATCGATGAACAAGCCGCCGTCCAGCGAGGCGGCGACCTCGAAGCCCTCGAGTTGGCCGCCATTGCCGTTGAGCGGCTGGAACACCGGGCCGAACTGGTCGGCCACGAAGCCCGGGGGCAGCGGAACGTTGGGCAGCGGGATGTCGGAGTTGTCGACCGCGCTGATGCCGTAGGTGATGTAGCTGATCAGGTTCTTGCGGAACGCCGCCACCGAGATGTAACTGCGCGTGCCGAAATACTTCTCGATGGACAGGTCGAAGGCGACGGCCTTCCACGGCCGCAGTTCCGGATTGCCGGCGTAGGCAGTGGACCAGCGTCCCATTTCCGGTCCGGGCGTCACATTCACCGTGGGCGTGCTGGTGCCGGCGCGCATGTCGTTGATCTGTGGCCGCGCGGTGGCGACACCCACGCCCAGGCGGGCGATCAAGTCGGGCTGCAGTTCGGCAACCACGTTCAGGCTCGGCAGGATGTCGGTGTATGTGGCGCCGCCTTCCTTGCGCAGCAGCAGGTCGAAGTTGACGTTGTTGTTGTCGCCACGATACTCCCAGCCTTCCGCGTGCTGGTCGCTGCGCACGGCCTGTACGCCGAAGTTGCCGCGGATCGGAATGCTGCCCAGCTGCGTGTCGAAGTCGACCATCGCGAACGCGGTCAGGATTTTTTCGTTGATGAAGGAATCGTTGGCCTTCAGTCCCAACTCGGCGGGCTTCAGGACCAGCGCGCCCGATTGGACCAGGTAGGGCACGTCCAGGCGGATGAAGCTGTCGACGCCCATCCAGGACATGTCGAACGGCGACAGCACGGCACCGGCGGGAATGTTGCGAATCGGCTGGCCGTTGCCGTCGAGCGGCATCAGCAGACGGGTTTCATTCTTCTCCACGCTCTTGTCGCGCTGCGTGTAGTTGACGCCGGCAGTGAACTTGCTGATGAAGCCGTCGAAGCCGCGGTTGGCCGACAGGCGCAGGGTCTTGATTTCGTCTTCGACGTGCGGGTCGCGGATGACGCCGGTCCAGCGCGGTTCGCCGGGCACGTAATCGAAGCCCACGACGTCGCCGAAATGGATGTTGGCCGGATTGGACAGGAAGCCGGGCGTGAGCGGCGTCAGGAACTGGTCGCTGCCATCCACCGGGATGTTCCAGCTATAGGGACCGTAGGCCCAATTATTCGTGTTGTTGTCCCAGGGGCCGGCATAGACCTCCTGGTATTTTTCGTCACGCACGTCCTTCGACATGCTGGCGTCGACGATGGCGGTCCATTCGTCGCCCACTTTCCACGTGGAGTTCCAGCCGACCGCCCAGATCGTGTCCTTGCGGCGCGTGTCGGAGTTGGTGGTGGTGGTCGGCAATGCGCTGGCGTTGCCGCTGGTGGCGTAGGTGTTGTCGCCAACCTGGGTGGTGTCGATGTCGGACAGCGTGTTCAACACGCCCAGGCCGAAGAACTGGCCCCAGCTGGCGAACATGTTCGAGGTCAGCTTGCCGCCGACTTCATGCGTGTCGAACTTGGAGTAGTACAGGTCCAGTTCGTGGTGCACGTCTTCGTTCGGCTGGAATTCCAGCACCGCCATCAGGCCGTCGCGAACGTTTTTCTTGGTTGACTGCGAGCCGGTCCAGAACATCGGCAGCAAGGCCTTGCTCTGCGGTCCCCAGGTAACCGTGGGCGCCTGGTAGAGCGACGGCACCGTGCCCGCGATCGGCAGGTCGTAGGGCGTGTAGTCGCCGTATTGGTCAAGCTCGGTAAGCTTGAGCTGCGAGGTCGATTCGAGGTGCGCGAAGCCAATGGCCAGGCCGATGGTGTTGTCGGCGAACTGGTTGACGTAGGACACGCTGAAGCGCTTGCCCAGCGGGCTGGCAACGCCGGGCGCCTGGGTGCCGTTGGAGTTGTCTTCGACGCGCAGGTTCAGGGCCACCTGGCGGCCGCGCGTGTCGAGCGGCTTGCGCGCCATCAGGTCGACGGTGCCGGACAGTCCTTGTCCCAGCAGCGCGGCATTGGGTGTCTTGTAGACCGTCGCCGAACCGATCAATTCAGAGGGGAATTGGTCGTATTCCACGGCGCGGCCATCGTTGGAGCTGACGATCTCGCGGCCATTCAACAGTGCGCCCGAGAATGCCGGCGACAGGCCGCGGATGGAAATGACGTTGACGCGGCCGTCGGTGCCGCGCTGGCCGGTCAGGCCGGGCAGGCGCGCGAGCGATTCGGCGACGCTGGCGTCGGGCAACTTGCCGATGTCTTCCGCGGAAACGGCTTCGACGATCGAGTTGGAATTGCGCTTGGTGGCGACCGAAGTTTCGATCGAATAGCGGATGCCCTTGACGACGACCGTTTCAAGTTCGCCTGCCGCGGCATTTTCATCGGCGGCCTTCTTGTCGGCGGCGGCTTTCTTTTCCGCGTCGGTGGTGGGCGCATCTTCCGGCTTCGGCGCCGCATCCTGGGCGAACGTCGGCTGGGCGAGTGCCAGCAAAAGTGCAGCAGTCAGGATTCGCTGCTTTGGAAAACGGTGTGCTTGATTCATGGACTCTCCCTCCCAGGACTTGCAACTGTTTCGATGTGGACCGAATGCGAACGCGCAATAACCCCGATTACGCTTCGGTGGGCATTGCGCACCTAATTGACAGCGTTGTCAACATACGGTCGGACAATCGCCAAGAAATCGTTTTCATGAAGCGTGCTGTGATGTTGCGGTTGGTCAGGGTGCGTTGCAGTTGGCGGAATGATCGGCCTCGTTGCCAAGCGCGACGCGTGAAATAGAGACGCCCATCGCATGTGAAGACGACAATTCGAACACGTCCGAAACCTGCGTGAGGTCGGCGCCTGCGCGCTGGAAACACGCCAGCGGCACGCCGATGCGCGTCCACGTCGTGCCGGCCGGCAGGTCGTTGATCAGCTTGGCCAGCGAGATGCTTCCGCGTCCGTGGGCGCCTGATCGCAATCCCATCTTCACATCACCGGCGGGCTTGGCATCCACGCGTAGCGTGAGCACCAGCTGCGCGCCGGCATTGGCTTCGCGGCTGAGATCCAAGGGTGTTCCGGTGTGAAGGAGCAGGGCCGCGCTGGTCGCGCCCGTCCAGCGCAGGCGGCGCGCGTCTTCCTGCGCAAGATGGTCCGCAGCACCCACGGCAAGCGCGCCGGTAGTGCTGGAGGCGGGCAAGGAAGTCACCGCGTCGCCCGCCGAATCGCCTTCGGCGAGCCGCATGGACCAGCCCGGCGACAGCGCGCCGTTGGCGAAATACACGCCCGGCTTGCCGCCGCCGTCCTTGAGTCCGGATTCTTCCGGCAACACGCCCACCTTGCCCGGCTTGGCGTAGTTCAAGCCGTAGCCCAGCGGGAATTGCGGGCCGTAGTTTTCCTGGCCTGCATTCAGAGGGGTTTGCGCCGCGGTGCGCGGCCACGAGAAAGGCAAGGTGCCGGTGAAGTCATGCGCCGGCTGCCCTTGCGCAGGCTTGAACAGCACGTCGGCCACGCCGCCGCCTTCCGATCCCGGCAGCCACGCGGCAACGAAGGCGTCGCTGGCATTGATTTCGCGATTGACCCACAGCGGCCGACCGGACAGGAACACGGCAACCACGGGAATTCCGGCGGCCTTCAGTTTCCGCAGCAGGTCGAGGTCGCGCGTGGCGCCAGGCTGGTAGGCGAGGTTGGCGATGTCGCCCAGGAATTCCGCATACGGATTTTCACCGAACACCACGATCGCGACATCGGGTCGCGTCGTGAATTGACCGTCCGCGGACAGCACGGCATTTCCGCCCGCCGCTGCCGTGGCTTCACTGATGCCTGCCCAGATGGACTGTGCATTCGGGAAATCCGACGGCTTGTTGCCGGTGCCTTGCCAGCTCAGCGTCCAGCCGCCGGATTGCTTGCCGACATCGTCGGCGCCGTCGCCGGCCACCAGCACGCTGGCTTTCGGATCCAGCGGAAGCAGGCCGGTGTCGTTCTTCAACAACACCAGCGACTGCCTGACCGCCGCGCGTGCGAGCTTGCGGTGCGCGGTGCTTGCCAGCTGGTCGAACTTGCCACCCAATGCGCGCTTAGACGGCAGCCCCGCATCGAACAATCCAAGCCGGAATTTCACGCGCAGGATTCGGGTTACTGCGTCATCGAGCCGCGCCATCGGGATTTCGCCAGCGCGAACCTGGGCGACGGTATTGGTATAGACGGCGCGCCAGGTGTCGGGCGCCATGAACATGTCGAGACCGGCGTTGATGGCGGCAGGGCAGCTGTCGTTGCTGCAGCCGGGCACTTCGCCATGGCCGTTCCAGTCGCCGACGACGAATCCGTCGAAGCCCAGGCGCTGCTTGAGCACGCCGGTCAACAGGCTGGCATTGCCGTGCATCTTCTGGCCGTTCCAGCTGGAGAACGAAGCCATGACGGTTTGCGTGCCGGCTTTCAGCGCGGCGATGTGGCCGGCGCCGTGCACGTCGCGCAGCTCGATCTCCGAAACCTGCGTGTCGCCCTTGTCCTTGCCACCCGAAGTGCCGCCGTCGCCGATGAAATGCTTGGAAGACGCCACGACATGGGTTGCGTCCAGGAAATCCCCGGCGCCGACCTTGCCTTGCAGGCCTTCAACCACGGCGGTGGCGTAGCGCGAAACGAGTCCGGGATCTTCAGAATAGCCTTCGTAGGTGCGGCCCCAGCGATCGTCCCGCGGCACGGTTACCGTCGGCGCAAACGTCCATTCGAAGCCCGTGGTGCGCAACTCCGCGGCGGTGGCGATGGCAATGTTGCGCAACAGGTCGGCGTCGTTGCTCGCGCCCAGCGCGATGTTGTGGGGAAACAGGGTGGCGCCAACGACATTGTTGTGGCCGTGCACGGCATCGATGCCGAGCAGGACGGGAAGGGCCTTGCCGCCGCCGCTGGTGTCCATCGACGCCAGGTAAAGCGCGTCCGCCAGCGCCAGCCATTCGGCGGCGCTGGCGTTGTATTTCGCGCCGGGGTCGGAATTGCCGCCGGCCAGCACGGAGCCGAGTCGATACTTGCGCACGTCGTCGGGCGTCAGGCTGCCGAGGTCGCCTTGTACGATCTGTCCGACTTTCTCTTCCACTGTCAGGGTGGCGAGCAATGCCGCAATTCGCGCTTCCAGCGCTTCGTCGCGCGCGATCGGCGAGCTCGCCTTGGGCCAGAGCTCCGGATTGGCAATCGACGGGAAGACGACCGGCGCGGGCGTGGACGCCTCGGCCGTGGACGAAGCCGCAGCCGCACCCGACAAACCAACGGCGATTGCGAAGGCCAACGCCACGGGCCTGAGCTGAAGCGTCGTCGCGCACACACGCGCGATCCCGGCGAACGGCATAACCATTGAACCCTCCCAGGTCCGCAGCTGCGACAGACAGCCCCGCCTCGCGGGGCCGCGTCGCTGCATGGCCGGATTATTACGCCCATGTTGACAGCGTTGTCAATTGTCGGGCCTACTTTGGCTCCGGCGAATCTGGCGCAGCCCAATGAATGCATCGCTTGCCCTGGTCGCCGATATCGGCGGCACCAATGCGCGGTTCGCGCTGGCTGATGTCAGCCTGGCCGCGCCGTTGCTGTCGGACACGATCCGCCAATTATCGGTGACGGATTTCCCGTCGCTCGTGGATGCCGCCCGGCATTACCTGGACGCATTGCGCCCGCTGGCCGGCGAGCCGCGCACCGGCGTGTTCGCCGTAGCCGGCCGCGTGGATGGCGACGAAGCCCGCATCACCAATCACCCGTGGCTCATTTCGCGGAAGGCGACCGCGGCGGCGCTGGGCTTCCACAGTTTCCACCTGGTCAACGATTTCACCGCGCAGGCCATGGCGGTCGAGTTGCTGACCGATGACGACCTGGCGGTGATCGGCGACATCGCGCGCGGCGGAGCAACGGCGCCTTCGCGAACCTATGCCGTGATCGGCCCCGGCACGGGCCTGGGTGTCAGCGGCCTGGTTGTGCGCGACGGCATCGCGATTGCGCTGGAAACCGAAGGCGGGCATGTCAGCTTTGCGCCTTCGAACCTGGAAGAACTGGAGATCCTGCGTGAGCTGTCGCAGGACTTCGGCCGCGTGTCGGACGAACGTCTGCTCAGTGGCGGCGGCCTGATCAACATCCATCGCGCGCTGTCGCGATTGGCGGGCGATGCCGCGCCAGCTGCGCTCAGGCCGCAGGACATCACCGAACGCGCGCGCCGGGGTGATGCCGGTTGCGCACGAGCGGTGGACGTCTTCTGCGCGGTGTTCGGGGCGATCGCCGGCGACCTGGTGCTGACGCTGGGTGCCTGGGACGGGGTGTTCCTGACCGGCGGACTGGTTCCGAAATTGTTGCCGGAATTGCAGTCGGGAATTTTTCGCGAACGATTCGAAGCCAAGGGACGCTTCTCGACCGCCATGGCCGGCGTCCCGACGCTGGCGGTCATCCATCCCCAGGCCGGCTTGCTCGGCGCGGCCGCGCACGCGCGCAACATCATCGCGCCGGCATAGCTTCCTCGCCCGGCGGTGCCCGCCTGGCGAGTTTCAAGCCAGCTTCGAATCAAGCATTCGCCGGCGAGTGATACAGGCGGATGTGCTTGAGCCCGTAATACATGATGAAGCCGTAGCAGGCCAGCGGTACGTAGAAGGACGGCTGGATGCCGATGCGGTCGGCGAAGAAGCCTTGCACGAAAGGAATGATCGCGCCGCCGACGATGGCCATGCACAGGATGCCCGAGCCGTGTCCGGTCAGCCGGCCGACCCGGTGCAGCGCCATGCTGAAGATGGTCGGGAACATGATCGAATTGAACAGGCCCACCGCCAGGATGGACCACATCGCCACCGGCCCGTCGCTGAGGATGGTGGTCAGGATCAGCGCCATCGCCGCGGCCGCATTGAAGCCGAGCACCTTGCCCGGGCTGACATAACGCATCACGGCGAAGCCGATGAAGCGCCCCACCATCGCCAGGCCCCAGTAGTAGCTGACGTACTTCGCCGCCGTCGCGGCCGGCATGCCGGCGATATTGCTCTCGCCCATGTAGTTGACCAGGAAGCTGCCGATGCTCACTTCCGCGCCCACGTACAGGAAGATCGCGACCGCGCCCAGGATCAGGTTGCGATGGTCGAAGACGGATCGCTTCGAATCGCCGCCGCCGGCGGTGGCAGAGTCGTCTTCATGCGTGATGTGCGGCAGGCGCGCCATCGCGAAGAACACCGCGAGCAGCGCCAGCATCCCGGCAAGAATCAGGTAAGGCACCTGCACGGACGCGGCTTCGGCGGCGCGACTGGCCGCTTCATCCGCTGCGCTCAGGGCGCCTGTCCCGGCGACGACCGCGGCCGTGCCGGACAGGATCAGGACGCCGCCGAAATACGGCCCGACCGTCGTGCCCAGTGAATTGAAAGCCTGGGTGAGCGTGAGCCGGCTCGAGGCGATCTGCGGGTTTCCGAGCACGGTAACGTAGGGGTTGGCCGCCACCTGCAGGATGGTGATGCCCGAGGCGAGCACGAAGAATGCAAACAGGAACAAGCCGTAGCCGCTCTCGGCGGCGGGGTAGAACAGTGCGCAACCGGACGCCGCGACCAGCAATCCAGTGACCGCGCCCTTCTGGTAGCCGATGCGCTTGATCAGCGAGCCGGCCGGAATGGACACGATGAAGTAGGCGCCGAAGAAACAGAACTGCACCAGCATCGCCTGCACGTAGTTGAGCGTGTACACCGCCTTGAGGTGGGGGATGAGCACGTCGTTGAGCGACGTCAGCAAACCCCACATGAAAAACAGGATGGTGACGATGACAAGCGACCGGGTGTGGTTGCCACTGGATGCATCCGGCTGGCTGCCGGCGGTGGCGCTTGTTGGAATCGATGTCATGCGCATTCTCCCTGTTACAAGCTGGAACCCGTGCCAGCGGCGAGGGCATTCTGGAACAAAACCCGGCCGAGTGATAGCGCTGTCATTTTGCCGCCCGGAATGCCGCAACGCAGCATTCTCCCGCGGCCCGGCCGGGCTTGCGCGCTATACTCTTCACGCCACGCTGACAGCGTTGTCGGCCGCGGGTGTCGCGCCGGCGTCCGCCGCGCCAGTGCCATGCCAGGGAGTGCCAATGGCGTCGAGAGTACGAATCGAGGATGTCGCCGAAGCCGCCGGCGTATCCATGAAGACCGTGTCGCGCGTGCTGAACCGCGAGCCCAACGTTCGCGAGGACACCCGCGCCCGCGTCCAGAAAGCCGTGGACAAGCTCAAGTACATCCCGCATTTTTCGGCGCGCAGCCTGGCCGGCAACAAGTCCTACCTGATCGCCCTGATCTACAACAATCCATCGGCCAACTACCTGATGGAAGTGATGGGCGGCGTGTTGGCGGCCTGCGATGCCGAGCAGTACGGCATGCTGTTGTGCCCGCTGGACCCCGAGGGGCCGCGGCTGATCACGGCGATCGAAACACTGGTCGCGCGCTCCCAGCCCGATGGCCTGATCCTGACCCCGCCCATTACCGATGCCCCGGGATTGCTCAAGCGCCTGGCCGAACTCGACATCAATTACGCCAGCGTGTCGCCGAAGGTGCAGAAGAAATGCATCGGCGTGGCGATGGATGAAACCCAGGCCGCCTTCGACATGATGGCGCACCTGGTGTCGCTGGGCCATCGCCGCATTGCGCACATCGTCGGCCACCCGGCCCATGGTGCGAGTGGTTGGCGCCTGACCGGCTACCAGCAGGGACTGGACCGCGCCGGCCTGAAGTTCGATCCATCACTGGTGGTGCAGGGCGAATTCTCGTTCGACTCCGGCGTGCGCGCCGCGCAAAAACTTTTCGCCTTGAAGAAGCGACCTACTGCCGTGTTCGCCGCCAACGACGACATGGCGGCCGGCGTCATCCATGCCGCGCTGGAACAGGGCCTGCGCGTGCCGCAGGATGTGTCGGTTTGCGGCTTCGACGACACGCCGATGTCGGGCCAGATCTTCCCCTCGCTGACCACCGTGCACCAGCCCACGCACGAGATGGGCCGACTGGTGACGCTTGAACTGTTGGCGTCCATACAGCGACCCGGCTCGGGACGGATGCTGCACGTGCCCTACACTCTCCAGGTGCGCAAATCGACAGGGCCTGCGCCGCGAAACTGAGCTACGGAACGACGGCCCAGCCGTCGTTCATCTTGCGCAAGGTCGCCGTGGCCTCGACCGGCTCGTCCATTCCCTGCAGTGCCTGGAAGGCCGGCGCCCGGGCCCAGGTGGGCACGGCGTGGATTCGCCACGTGTAGGAAACGCGCGACTCCTGCACGTCCGACGCCCGGGTCGGCTCGGTCCACTGCAGCACGTCGCCGACCACCTTGGTGCCGATGCAGAATCCATGTCGTTCGTTCCAGGCATCGGCTTGCCTGCCGGCGCCCGTCAGGTCGACCTGCATCACCTGATGGCCGAGCAGGCCGTCGGGATTGTCGACCACGTGTTTGTTCGAAAGGCTTACCAGGCCTGACTGTGCGAGCGCACCGAGGATGGCGTTGCCATCGCGCTGCGACGGATCGAAGTTGACCCGCAGCGGAAACCGGGTGTTCGCCATGTCGCTGGTGGCCCAGCACACACCCTGCGACGGAAATGATTTTTCCAGTGCAGCGGCGGCCCTGCCCTTGGTGAGTCCATCGCCGCAACCCGTGCCGATGACAGTGAAGCAAGACACGATCGCAAGGCGAAGCGCAGGACTGACGAAGTGCATCGCATCTATCCGCGGGGACCAGCCCGGCAGGCTAGTCGGGAGCACGCTGCGTACGCAATCCGTACAAGCACCCAAGTAGATTTACGTATGAACGAAACGCAACTCGTGCAGTGCGTCGCACTTGCCAAATCCTCGGGTTCAGGTCGATGTGTCAGCATTGTTTTTCATCTTGCTGAATTGGAATGTTTTTGCGCGTGCCCGAATTTCGATGTTCGTCGGAAGAAGACCTTCGGCACCATGCAGAACAGTTCGCAACCGGCATGGGATTCTCTTCCTATGGATTTGTCGCAGAACTGCGTCCCACCGAATCGAGCAATGCCGACCCCTTGCTGTTCGTCGGCAACGCCGTCCCGGAATGGGAAGCGGCGATCCGCGCATCACTGGTATCGGGCCGGCCGCACAACCTGGTGCGCCACGCCACGCTGCAGTTGCCGCCCGTGGGTTGGAGCGGTACCGGGCAACTGTCCGGTCACACCATCGTTGACGAGCTGGCGCTGGACCACGTGCGTTACATGCGCGACTGGCCGGTGCACGCCGGCACCTTGTGCACGGTGTTCGCGCCGGAATTGAGTTGGGGTGCGATGGCGTTCTTTTCGTCGCGGGCGATGTCGGCTTCCGAACTCGATCGCGTGTTGCCGGATTGTTCGCTGTACGCATTGAACTTCTGCTTCTGGCACCTGCAGATCGTGCATCGTCGCCAGCAGGCGCGGCGCGCGTTGCTGTCACGACGCGAGACCCAGTGCCTCGGGCAGGCCGCGCAGGGGCGCACGTCGGTTGAAATAGGCGCGGGCCTGGGCATCAGCGCGCGCACCGTGGAAGGCTACATCGCCAGCGCCTGCGCCAAGCTCAATTGCCGCGGCCGGCAGGCAGCCATTGCGCGCGCGCATGAGCTCAACCTGCTCAGCGCCTGGAGCGAATTGCGCTCCGGCTTCGAGCGCCAACGCGACGATGCCTCGCGTGAACAGGCGCCGGGCCACAACCTTCCCCCTTGATGCATGGCGGGTTACCCTGCTTGCCAGATGACCAAGCCCCCCGCCGCCAAGCTCCACCCCCTGGAAACCCGCGAACCGCGCGAAGCCGCGCACGTCGCCGAGATGATCGACATCCTGCGCCGCAAGATGGAGCGCGACTACGGCGCCGGGCATACGCGCCGCGACGCACATCCGAAGTCCACCGGCGTATTGCGCGGCAAGTTCGTGGTTGAAGAAGACCTGCCGATCGAATTGCAGGTTGGACTGTTCGCCACGCCGCACAGCTACGACTGCTGGATACGTACGTCCAATTCCAGTGGCAAGGTGCAGTCCGACGCCATCCCCGATGCGCGCGGCATCGCCATCAAGTTGCTCGACCACCGCAGCCGTGCCGAGCACGGCGAAGGTTCGCTGGGCCAGGATTTCGTGCTGCTCGATTCACCGGTGATGCCGCTGGGTACCGTCGCGATGTTCCGCGACGCGGTGTACTACACGATCGAAAGCACGCCGGTGCTGTTGGCGGCGAAGTTCGCCATCACCGGCCATGCGGGCGCGTTGATCGGCTTGCTCGGCTTGCGCAATACGCCCAGCTCGCCGTTGGACGCGAGGTATTGGAGCACCACGCCATATCGCTTCGGCGAAGACCACGTCGTGAAGTACTCGCTGATCCCCACGTCGGTGTACACCAGCCCCAAGCCGCACAACCCAGGCGACGATTACCTGGGCGAAGCCATGCAGGTGCATCTGGACGGCCACGATGCGAGTTTCGATTTCTGCGTGCAGCTGCGTCGTGGCGGCATGCCGGTCGAGGATGCATCGGTGCGTTGGGACGAACGCCAGTCGCCGTTCCGGAAGGTGGCCACGCTGTACATTCCGCGCCAGGTCTTCCGGACCGCCAAGCGCCAGCTGATGGGCGAGGAGCTCGCCTTTTCGCCAGGCCATGCCTTGCCCGATCACGCGCCGCTCGGCGGCTTGAATCGCGCCCGCATCAAGATCTACAACGCCCTGTCGAAGTTCCGGCACAAGCGCGACAAGCGCACCAGCTTCGAATAGATGTAAAGCCCGGGTGACGATTCGCGTGCACATCGTGCACACGCGACAGTCACCGCAAATGCACCGGCCATGGACTAGTTTGCGATCTCGCGGCGCCACCCCCGGCTGCCGCGGAATTGAATTCCCCCTCTGGAGCCATTTGCATGAAGCTGATCAAACTCGCAAGCGCCATCACCTTGGCGACCGCCATCTCGGCGACTGCATTCGCCGGCGGCATGAAAAACTCGAACCCCATGGTCGGCGGCGCCGCCATGGTCGCCACCAATGACATCGTGGACAACGCCGTGAAGTCGAAGGACCACACCACGCTGGTCGCCGCCGTTACTGCCGCAGGCCTGGTGGAAACCTTGAAGAGCCCGGGACCGTTCACCGTCTTCGCACCGACCAATGCCGCCTTCGCCGCACTGCCGGCCGGAACGGTGGACACGCTGCTAAAACCTGAAAACAAGGGCACGCTGACCGCGGTGCTGACCTACCATGTGGTCGCCGGCAAGCTCGACGCGAAGAACCTCGCGCAGCAAGTGAAGGATGGCGGCGGCAAGGCCACGCTTGCCACCGTGCAGGGCGGCGAGTTGACGGTGACCGCGGTGGGCAAGGACCTGGTCGTTACCGACGCCAAGGGCGGCAGCTCGAAGGTGACCATCGGCAACGTGTACCAGAGCAACGGCGTGATCCACGTGGTGGACTCGGTGTTGCTGCCGCAGTAATCGCACTCAAGGCGACTCGAATGCGGGCGACTTGCCGTCGCCCGCATTCCAATGCTTCGATCAGTCGGCCCTGATCCGTACCGGCTCGCCATAGTTCAATTCGCGCACGCCCGCTTCGATCTTCTGCAGGTCGCCGACGATGACCCAGGTGAGTTCCCCGGGTTTGACGGTTGCCGTGCCGGCCGTGGTCAACTGCTCCGACGACAGCCGGCCCAGGTTGCTCGCGTAGTCATAGTAGTAATCGGGCGCGCGACCGATGCCGACGAAATCCGTAGCGGCTGCCACCAGTGAATCCAGCGTTTCGAAACGACCGGGCAGGCGCGCCACCTGGCTGCGCATGATGCTGTCGTATTCCTCGCCGGCCAGCGGACGCTCGCCAGCCACGCCGCGAATCTCCTTCATCACCTCGACCATCGCTTCCTTGGTCTTGTCGGTCTGTACCGGCGCGATCACGCTGAACAAGCGTGGGCCTCGCACATTGCTGAGCGTGCCGCTGGTGCCATAGGACCAATGCTTGTCCAGGCGCAGGTTGCGATTGAGTCGCGACGTCGCCATGCCGCCGAAGTTGCGCATGACCGTTTCCAGCGCGAGGTCGTCGGCGCTGGCGCCGGTCTGGGCCAGGTGTGCGGCGACGATCACCGTTTGCGGCGCACCGGGCTTGTCGATGAAATGCACCTTGCCCCGGCCCGGTGAATTGGCGACCGACAATTGCTTGGCCGGCACGTTGCCACGCTGCCAGCTGCCGAAGCTGCGTTCCAGCGCAGGCATCAGCTCGGTCATGGTGACGTCGCCGGCGACGATCAGCGTGGCGTTGTTGGGCAGGAACCACCTCGCGTGCCAGGCTGCAAGTTCGGCCCGCGTGATCTTCGCCACCGCACCAGGATCGCCACCGCCACCGCCCGGCGATGCGTACGCATGCCCCGGTCCGTACACCAGCGCCGGCAGGACGCGCTGCGCGGCGCCGACCGGGCTGGCCTGTTGTTGTTCAATGCCTGCCAATTGCTGCTTGCGCTGGATCTCGACCATGTCGGCGGGAAAGGCCGGGTTGCGCGCCACGTCGGCCATCAGGTCGAACGAGCCGGCCAGGTTTGCGCGCAGCGCCTTCATTTGCACGAAGGTCAGGTCCTGGTTGCCGCCGACGCCAAGCGTCGCACCCAGGGCATCGCGCTGGTCGGCCAACTGGAACGTGTCGCGCGTGGTCGTGCCTTTCAGCAACAGGTCGGTGGCGAAGCTTTCCATGCCGAGCTGGTCGGCCGGATTGGCCGCCTGGCCCGCATCCACGGCCAGCGTGGCGCTGACCAGCGGCGCCGAATGGCGCTCGAGCAGGATCACCTTCAGGCCGTTGGACAAGGTGGCCCGCTGGGCCTCGGGAAATTTCACCGCCGGCGGCGCGGACAATTCCGGCAACTTCTTGCGGTCGATGGTTTCGGCGCCGGCCGACAACTCGGGGAAGGGCGTGATGGTCATCGTGTAATGCGGCTCGCCCAGCCAGGTGCGCGCGACATCGCGCACGCGTGCGGGCGTGGCCGAATCGACGCGTTTCAGGCGATCGAGGTAGGCGTTGGAATCACCGAAATAGGTCATCGACTGGTTGAGGATGTCCGAGCGCCCGCCCATGCCGCCGAGGCGCTCCATGCCCCGCGCGAACTGGGCGAACTCGCGCGACTTGGCGCGCTGCAATTCCGCCGCGGTCGGTCCTTGCGCCAGCAGTCGCGAAATCACCGCATCCATTTCACGTTCGGCCGCGGCGGCATCGGCGCCGGGCTTCACGTCAACTTGCACGTATAGCGTGCTGGTGAGTTCCTGGTCGTTGACGAAGGCGCCGACCGAGGTTGCCAGCTGGCTGTCGAACACCAGGCGCTTGTCGAGCGGCGCGCTCTCACTGCCCGACAACACGCTGGCGAACAATTCGAGGTCCGGGATTGTCGCGTCGGCCGCAGGCGGCAGGTGCCAGGCCCGATAGATGCGGGTTTGCGGTACGCGGTCCTGCGCGGTGTCGCGGATATTGCGGTCGAACTTCGGAACCCAGGCGCCGATTCGCGCGACCGGTGCGCCCGGCTTGATGGGGCCGAAATATTTGTTGGTGAGTTCCTTCGCCCGTTCGACCGTGATGTCGCCGGCCAGGGTCAGTACGGCATTGTTGGGGCCGTAGTAGTCGGCATACCAGGTCTTGATGTCGTCGAGCCTGGCGGCGTCGAGGTCTTCCATGCTGCCGATGGTGGACCAGTTGTAGGGATGCGCGTACGGATACAGCACCTCGCCCATCTTTCGCGTGGCGCGACCGTAGGGCTGGTTTTCGCCCTGTCGCTTTTCATTCTTCACCACGCCGCGCTCGCGCTCGAGCATGGCTTCGTTGATGTTGGCCGCCAGGTAGCCCATTCGGTCGGCTTCCAGGTACAGCGTGCGTTCCAGTCCCGACAGCGGCACGTCCTCGAAGAAGTTGGTGCGGTCGCCATTGGTGGTGCCGTTGCGATTGTTGGCGCCCAGGTCGTCCATGGCTTCGCGAAAACCATGCGGATAATTTTCACTGCCGTTGAAGAAGAAATGTTCGAACAGGTGCGCGAAGCCGGTGCGGCCGCGTTGCTCGTTGCGCGAGCCGACGTGGTACCAGGTGTTCACCGATACCAGCGGTACGCTGTGGTCGGGCGCGACGATGACGGTCAGGCCGTTCTTGAGGACAAAGGTCTCGTGCGGGATGCGCAGCTTGCTGATGTCGATGGCCGCGGGTGCGGCGGCAGGTGCAGGCGTGGCGGCAGTGGCGACGGCACTGGTGGTGAAGCTGGAAAGCAGCGCAATGGCAAGCAGGGTTGGACGCATGGTGGGCTCCTGGGGAGCCCCTTTATAACAAACGCCAGCGTGAAGGCAGCCGGCCGGAAGTCATGGCGCGCGCCGCGGCACGAGGCCGTCGGCGCGCGCCTGCCCGATCACCAGATGCGGACGCGATCGGCGGGTGCGATGTAGAGCTTGTCTGCTTCGGTCACGCCGAACGCGCCATACCACTCAGCCAGGTTGCGCACCGGACCGTTGACCCGGTACTGCGGCGGCGAATGCGGTCCGGTCTTGACCTGGTTGAGCATGGCTTCGTCGCGGTACTTCGACTTCCACACCTGCGCCCAGGCCAGGAAGAAACGCTGGTCGCCGGTCAAGCCGTCGATCACCGGCGCGGGCTTGCCGTTCAAGCTCAACTGATAGGCGCTGTAAGCCATCGACAAGCCACCGAGGTCACCGATGTTCTCGCCCATGCTCAGCTTGCCATTCACGCAGGCACCTTCCAGCGGGCAGAACTTGCTGTACTGCTCGCCGAGCGCCTTGGTGCGTGCGTCGAAACGCGCGCGGTCCTCGTCGGTCCACCACTGGCGCTGGATGCCGGCGAAGTCCGACTTGCTGCCCTGGTCGTCGAAGCCATGGCCCATTTCGTGGCCGATCACGGCGCCGATGCCACCGTAGTTCACCGCCGGGTCGGCGTTCACGTCGAAGAATGGCGCTTGCAGGATGGCGGCGGGGAACACGATTTCATTGAACTGCGCGTTGTAATACGCATTCACTGTCTGCGGCGTCATGAACCATTCGTCACGATCGGGTTTGGTGCCGACGCGCGCATTCTGGTCGTCGCTGTAGTACTTGCGCAGCGCCATCGTGTTGGCCATCAGGCTGTCGGGCGTGATCTTGACCGCGCTGTAGTCACGCCACTTCGTGGTGTAGCCAATTTTCGGATTGAAGGTTTCCAACTTCTTGTAGGCCTCGGCCTTGGTGGCTTCGCCCATCCAGTCCAGTCGCCCGATATTCTGGCGTAGCGCCTTGCGCAGGTTTTCGACCAGGTCATCCATCGCCGCCTTGGCTTCGGGCTTGAAGTGGCGCGAGACGTAAATCTGGCCCACGGCATCGCCCAGGCCCGTGGTGGCGCCGACCGTGGCGACGGCTCGCTTCCAGTCTTCGCGCTGGGTCTTCTGGCCCGACAACACCGTGCCGGTGAAGGCGAACGCGGCCTGGTCGATCTCGCTGCTGAGCATCGGCGCATTGGTGCGCACGGCGTGGAATGTCAGGTAGTCGCGCCAGACCGATAGCGGCGTCTTGCCGATGATCTCCACGATCGGCCCGGTGGCGCTGGGCATGGAGACATTCACTTCAGTCGGGACCGGCAGGCCCTGCGCGCTGAGATGCGCGGCGAAGTCGTAGCCCGGGTATTTCGAATTCAGTTCGGCAAAGGTGGTGAGGTTGTAGGTCTTGTCGCGGTCGCGGCGATCGGCGCGATCCCAGTGCTGCTTCGCCATTTCCGTTTCAAGCGCAAGGATCGCTTCCGCACGGGCCTTGCCGTCGCTGACGCCCGCAAAGCCAAGCATCCGCGTGATGTGGTCGAGGTAGGCGGCGCGGATGCCTGCGAAGCGAGCGTCTGCGTTGAGGTAGTAGTCCTTGTCGGGCAGGCCCAGGCCGCCGATGCCGATGCCGACCAGATAGCGATCGGGGTCCTTGCGGTCGATGCCCAGGCCGATGCCGACCGGCGAGTTGCTGCCTTCGACATCGGCGCGACCGAACGCAGCGATCAATGCCGCGGGCGAGTCGATCGCGGCGATCGAGTCCAGGATTGGCTGGATCGGTTTCACGCCGGCGGCGTCGCGCGCGGCCTTGTCCATGTAGCTGGCGTACAAGTCGCGGATCTTCTGTTCGTTGCTGCCGGGCGCGAGATCTTTTTTCGCCGCCAGCTCTTCGATGATCGTGCGGACCTGCTCTTCGGCCTGGTCGTTCAACATGTTGAAAGAGCCGTAGCGCGCTTCGTAATCTTTCAACTGGTAGTTGTCGAACCAATGGCCGTTGGCGTGGCGGTTGAAATCATCACCGGCCTTCACCGATGTATCGCGATTGGCCAGGTCGATGCCGAAGCTGCCCAACTGGGGCTTGCCCGGGGCCGGGGTGGCGGCCATCAGGCCGGGAGAAACGAGCGCAAGGGACAGGCCGAGGCTGAGCAGGGACTTTTTCATGGTGGGTCTCTTTGGGGGACTCAGGGTCGAGTCCGGAAAGCGGGAACGCGAAGCGTAACGCAGGTCAGCCCCGTCCCATGCGACCCCTGGTTGGGATGGACTACCGGATGTACTAGACGCGCTGTCTCAGGCCCAGAAGAGAAATGCTGCACTGCAGCGTGACCGCGATCGAATTTGGCCGGTTAATGCCCACTAGTTCGTATTTCTGTGACAAGCGTCGAAGATTCCCCCGGATCGCGACCTGCCCGGCTCACCCCCAGGCCACCGCGTAAGTAGATCAGGGAATCTTGAATTGAGCGCCACGTCACACTCGACTCCGTTACCGCAGAAGCTCGCGATTGCGATGCTGATGGTGTTTGCCGGCTCCGCCGCGCACGCCGCCAGCCGCGACGACCTGCATCGCGCCGACGTTGCCAAGGTGAATGCGCAGTATCGGATGGCCAGCCAGGGCCTGGGCATGCCGGCCAAGGCGCAGGAGCGCCACGCCGAATTGATCGGCCTCGATGTCGAGTCGCGCCTGCAGGTGCTGACCCATCGCCAGGACAGCAAGGGCACGCAGTACTACCGTTACCAGCAGACCTTCCGCGGCGTGCCGATCTTCGGCGAGCAGGTGGTGGTGACTGAATCCAACGGCCAGGTGCGCAAGCTGTTTGGTCGCAAGGTATCCAACCTGTCCGGCGAACTGCCGCAGGGCCAGTTGCTGATCGGCAAGGCACGCGCGATGTCGGTCGCGAAATCCGCCTCCCTGGGCAAGCGCCAGGCGTCGATGAAGATCGAACGCGAACAAGCGCAGCAGATGATCTACATCGATGCCGACGACCGCGCCCGCATGGCGTACGTCGTGTCGATGTTCGCCGACAAGCTCGGTGGTGGTGCGCCGACCCGGCCCACCGTGGTGGTGGATGCCGCCACTGGCGCCGTCATCAAGCAATGGGATGGCCTGACGCACGCGCAGGTTGGTACCGGCCCCGGCGGCAACCAGAAGACCGGCGCCTACGAGTACGGCACGCACTTCGGCTACAACGACGTGCAGTCCAGCGGCGGCATCTGCACGATGAGCAATCCGCAGGTGCAGACCGTGAACCTCAACGGCGGCACCGCTGCCTATTCGGCTTTCTCGTATGCCTGCCCGCGCAATGCCGCGGACGCCATCAATGGCGCGTACTCGCCGCTCAACGACGCGCATTTCTTCGGCAAGGTCGTCTATGACATGTACGGCGCCTACCTCGGTGTCGCACCGCTGCCGTTCCAGCTGACGATGCGCGTGCACTACGGCAGCAACTACCAGGGCGCGTTCTGGGACGGCGCCACGATGACCTTCGGCGACGGCGGCAACATGTTCTATCCGATGGTTAGCCTCGACCTGTCGGCGCACGAGGTGTCGCACGGCTTCACCGAGCGCAACTCCAACCTCGTTTACGCCGGTATGTCCGGCGCCATGAACGAAGCCTTTTCGGACATGGCCGGTGAAGCGGCCGAGTATTACCTGAAGGGCAGCAACGACTTCCAGGTTGCCGCGCAGATCACGAAGAGCGATGGCGCGATGCGCTACATGGACCAGCCGGGCAGGGACGGCCAGTCCATCGACAACGCCAGCCGCTACAACGACAGCCTCGACGTGCATTATTCGTCGGGTGTGTACAACAAGGCGTTCTTCCTGTTGGCCAAGACCTCGGGCTGGAATACGAAGAAGGCCTTCCAGGTGTTCGCGCGGGCCAACCAGTTGTACTGGACGTCCAGCAGCAGCTTCGACCAGGGCGCCTGTGGTGTTGAAACTGCCGCGAGCGACCTGGGCTTCATCACGGGCGACGTGACCCGGGCGTTCTCCAGTGTCGGCGTCAGCTGCGCCAGCGCCAAGAGCGGAGGCGGCGGTACGCGCGTGTATGCCAACGACGTGCTGGCGGCGATCCCGGACGGCAAGACACTGGTCAGTTCCATCGCGGTCGCTGGTCGCGCCGGCAAGGCGTCCAGCAGCAGCCGGATCAGCCTGTCCATCACCCATCCGCAGCGCGGCGAACTGGCGATCAGCCTGGTCGCACCGGACGGCAGCAGCTACCTGCTCAAGTCAGCGAGCAAGAACGACACGCGCGAAAACATGATCGACAGCTACACCGTGGACCTGTCGGGTGAAAACCTCAACGGCACCTGGAAGCTGCAGGTGCAGGACAAATTCCGCAGGAACGCGGGCAGCTTGAACAACTGGAGCCTCGAATTCTGATTCCCGACGCTGCCGTCATTGGCAGCCAGGACCGCCCGCGATGCACGCCCCCACCCAGGCTGTGAATTTCGCGACGCGGGTGTAAACGCCGACCTTGTCCACGTGTGCACAGCCGTCCCCCCAGCTGACTATTCCGGCCAAGGTCGGCGTCCTTTTTCCATCGATGTCCAGGTCGATGGTGAGCGGACCGCCGCTGTCGCCCTGGCAGGCGTCCCTGCCGCCAACGGGGTAACCCGCGCAGATCATGTGGATGCTGATCGCGCCGTCGTAGGCCAGCGCGCGGTTGCAGCTACGCCGCAGCACCAGCGGCACCTGCAGCGTGCGCAACGACGCCACGGCCGGGCCGTTCTCGACCGTGACGCCCCAGCCGGTAACCGTCAACGCGGCATCCTTCACCAGGCGCTTCTTCTCCTGGCCCGTGCGCAATAGCGCGATGGCCTCGATGCGCTCGCCCATCGGCAGCGGTTCGGCGAGTTCCAGCAACGCGATGTCGCGATCGACGGTGGCAGGCGCAAACGCCGGATGCACGATGATCCGCTTCACCACATATCGCGGCAGGCCGGGCTGCAAGGTATGGCTGCCGGCAACCACCAGCACCTTGTCGGCCGACAGGCGCGTAACGCAATGCGCGGCGGTGACGATCCAGTTGGCGGCAACCACGCTGCCGCCGCAAAAATGCGCGGCCCGGGGGTCGGCGATGCGCGCGACGCCCAGCGAGACCTGCCATGGCAGCGTGCCGTCGACCGCCTCGATGCCGCCGATGAGCTTCGTGGTTTGATGTCGCGCCTGGCGATCGACCGCCTCGTCGTAGGGATGGCTGGGCGTGGCCCCGACCGCGATGGCGCTCACCATCGTCAACATCGCGGTTGAAAGCAGGCTGCCGAAAAAGCGCAGGCGTACGCCGTCACCGATGGCGGCATGCGAGTCGTCGTGGCCCGTGGTGCGCGTGACCTGACCGCGATCCAGGCCGCTGCGCTCGAGCAGGAAGACGGCATGTTGCAGTCGCGCCTCGCGAAGCTCGGCTTGTTCTTCGTCGTCGCTGGCGTGAATCGCGAGCGCGACGGTGCTGACGCGGCGATCGCTGTCACGCAGGTCGGCGAGGGCACGCCGGATGGCGGCGCCGTGCAGCAATTCGGGCAATCCATCCGGCAGTGGCGGGACCAGCAATTCCAGCAGCAGCCCAGCCGGGGATGCGGGCTTTGCCGATGCCGGCAGGTTCGCGCGCAGGTTGCGGGAACCGGCGTCAGCCGGAAACGCCGCGAGGCCGCGCGGCAGGATCGGCTTGGCAGCGGGGTCGTCGAATACGTTGTCGGCGAGCCACGCACGCGCCGCCGCCGCGTGGCGACTGATCGAGAACCGGTAGGCGAAACGCTGGATGAGTTTGCGGCTGCGGCTCGACAAGGCCACCAGCCAGGCTTCTTTCTGTTGTTCGCGCAAGGTGCCCGGCAAGCGCAGGTAAAGATCGGTGTCCGACCAGTCCTGCAGCCCGGGCTGCTGCCGTTCGCCCGACGCGAGTCGAACCTGCGCACTCACGTCGTTGAACATGGCGCCGAACTCGCGTTCGTCCAGGCCCAGTTGCGCCAGGAGTTCGGCGGTGAACAAGCTGAGGCCTTCGCCGCCATCCTCGCTGGCGATGGCAGGCATGCCGGGACGCGACGCGAAGGCCGACAACAGGTTCACCCGCGCGTCGTGCATCGGTCGCAGGGTCGGCGCGCCTTTCAGCACCGGGTCGAAGGGTGCGGCATCGACGATGCTGAAGCCGCCGATGCTGCGGCAGGCATCCATCACCATCAGCAACAGGCCGGGCACCGGCCGCGACAGATAGGTCGCCAGTGCCTCGACCGCGATGGCCACCTCGCCCAGGTCGCGCGCCGCCAACCGCAGGTCCATGTCGGTAGGCGCGAGATAGCTGTCGGGCCCATGCGAAAACCCGTGGCCGGAAAAATAGAACAGCACCAGGTCGCCGGCACGAACCTGTCGCCGAAACGCGGGCAGGATGTCGTTCTCGAATTGCGCGACCGACGCGACGTCGCTGCATCGGCTTACCTGGAAACCCAGCTCACGCAGGCGGGCTTCCATTTGAAGCGCGTCGGCCAAGGCGCCGGGCAGGGCGCCAAGCTGCGCATAACTCGCATTGCCCACCACCAGCGCCCATCGACGCGGCTCGAGTTCGGCCAGGTAATTGGCCGCGGTCAACGCACGGCCGGCATGCGTGCGATATCGGCAAGGGCGAGGGCGATTTCCGGCGTGAGCGGGTGTGCGGGATATTTTTCCAGCAGGCCTTCCAGCAGGTGCCGCGCTTCGGCGATCCGGCCGAAGCGTTCCGCCATCAGGCGCGCGGCGGTAAGCGTGTTGCGCGGCCTGTCGGGGTCTTTCGGAAAGCGCCTGTTGAAGTCATCGGCCAGGTCCACTGCCAATTGGCTTTGGCCGCTGGCGCTGGCATGGGCGATGAGCGCGGTGATGTGTTCCGGCGCATCGAGTCGAAAGGCAGGATCGAGTGCTCGCGATTCGACCAGCAACGCCGCCGCGCGCT
Source organism: Gammaproteobacteria bacterium RIFCSPHIGHO2_12_FULL_63_22 (assembly GCA_001801685.1). Taxonomy (GTDB): domain Bacteria; phylum Pseudomonadota; class Gammaproteobacteria; order Xanthomonadales; family Xanthomonadaceae; genus Arenimonas. The sequence continues at coordinate 43,516 of MGYJ01000082.1, forward strand.
TGGGTTGGCCCAGGGCCAGCAACACGCTGATGTAGTCGCGGCCGTGCGCGCTGAGTCGCTCGATGTCGCCATTGGCCGACAGCAATTGCCGATAGCGTTCGTGGATGGGCGCCGAGGATCCGCGCCGCGCGATCAACGACTGCAACTGGTCGGCGGCGGCCACGGGCTCGTCTTTGGCGAGCAACCGTTCGGCGGCCTGCATCACTTCATCCTCTTCGGCATTGGCCAGCGTCGGCCGCACGATCGGGGGCGTCAGGTCGAGGTCGAGCGCCTCATGCTTGAAGAGGATGACGCGTCCCATCAGGTGGTAACCGGCCAGCAGGGCATTGAAACCGATGAAAGCCGAGAGCACGGCGGCCAGCACGCCAGGCAAGGTCCATGCGAGCACCCACTGCAGGCCGATGGTTGCCGCCAGCAGGCAGGCCAGCATCGCCACCATCACGAAGTAAGAAACGCCCAGGCGAGACATCAGGGCCCACCACGCGCGCGGGTCGAGGGAATGAAGGAGATTGTCGTCCACGGCCTGCAGGATGATGGCCGCAGGCAACACCGCCCCCGCCAGCACGATCGCCAGCCAACCCAGGTTTCCGCCGCCCATCAGCACCAGCAAGAAGATCGGCACACCGAAGATCAGCAGCAACAGGATCTGCCCGACGGCCTGGCCGTCGGTGGCCGACATGCCGCCGGCTTTGTCGGGCCCGATGCGATCGTGCGCGGTGTCGACCAAGGCTTCCACCGCCAGCTTCAGGACCAGCATCAGGATGATCAGGTCGATGATGAGGCCCAGCACGACGGCGAACACGCCGCTGGAACTGCCCTGCACCGAAATCGTGGGCAGCCACTGCACCTGCAGCGACGAGCCCAGTGCGTACGAAACTATCTTTGCCAGCGAGCACGCCACCAGCATCGGCAACGCCTCGCCCCGCAAGGGAAAGGCGAGGATGGACGGAATGTCCTGCCAAAAAGCAGAAGGCCGTGGCTTGGCGGTCACGACCAGTCGTAGCGCCGGGACCAATCCGCCGGCGTGGCCCGCGACGATGCCAGTGCCACGTGCGACGTGGAAACTTCAATCACCGAGCCTTGCGCCTGCTGCGCGCGCTTCACGTAGTCCTGGTACTGGCTTATCGCGATGGCGGCGAGGATGGCAAGGATCGGCACCATCAGCATCGCGATCAGGAACACCACCAGGCAACCGGACATGCCGCGCTTCTGCCGGTCGGGGAATTCCGTGTACGCCCACTTGTCCACCACCAGCGTGCTGGCGACCATGTCGTGCAAGGCGCGCTTGCGATCGGTGAAGGCTGCCATCAGGAAGCCGAAGTACAAGGTGATGTAGGACAGCGCCGCGGCGAACCAGCGGCCCAGCGCATGGCCGAAGCTGAGCCGGTTGCCGGCGTCGTCGGTGACCTTGATGCCGAGCGCCATCTTGCCCAGCGTGGCCTGGCTGGCCGAACTTTCCATGCCGGCGTAATACAGGGGTTTGGCAATGAAGATCGTCAGGTAGTACACGGCCTGGAACGTGCCCGACTGGCTGGTCGACAGCAGGTCGCCACCGGTGAGCGCCGTGCCCAGCACCAGGGCCAGGATGACGATTGGAATGCCGAGGATCAGCGAGTCGAGGAAGAAGGCGGCCCAGCGACGCACGAAGCCCGCATAGACGATGTCCGTTGACATGGACCGCACCTCCACCGACGCGTCGGGAGCGCGATACGGATTGGCTTCGTTCCAGCCCATCGGGCGGGGTGCCTCGACAGGAACCGGTTCGAGTTCAAGCGTGGGTGGCACCTGCGGCGGCGGGGGAATACCGAAAGGATTGGCAGTGCCAAGTTCCGTGCCCAATTGCGAGATGGGAAGCCAGCCGGCCATGCCTTCGCGCCAGGCCAGGCTTGCGCTACTGGCGCGACCGCTGGCGAGTGCTTCACGAACGTCAGCCGCAGTGACCGGTCCGACCTGCGCGCCGGCAGTGTCGGTGTAATACCAGATGTCGCTCATGCGATCCCCTTGTTTTCCCTGGCCCCACACTAGTGGCTGCGCGGTCGGGGGACAAGGGCTGGGCTCGGGATCCTTATTCGCGGGCGTGCGGTGCTTGTTGCAAACCGCCGCGCAGCAGCTCCAGGTAGCGGTCCGATTGCGCGATCGAGTTGTGGCCGGCGCCGGCAATCACTTCCAGGCGGGCGACGCCCTGCCGGAATCGCGAGAGCAACTTTCGAGTGCTCGCGCGCGGGATCACTTCGTCATGTTCGGCTTCCACCAGCAAGGTCGGCGCGCTGACTTTCGATGCGTAGCGCCAGCTTTCGTATTTGTCTATCAACAGCCAGCGCACCGGCATCCACGGATACAGGTCGGCAGCGATATCCTGCAGGCTGTCGTAGGGCGTCACCAACACCAGGCGGGCGACATTGCGCTGGCTGGCGACGCGCACGGCCAAGCCACTGCCCAGGCTGCGGCCGATCACCGTCACCCGGCCATGCTTGCGTTGCACGAGGTCGAACAAGGCCAGTGCATCCTTGGCCAAGCCCGCTTCGGTCGGCTCGCCGGCGCTGCCGCCGTAGCCACGGTAGTGCAGCAGATAGATGGCGTGCGTCGGAAATGCGTCGGTGAAGCCAGGCAGGTTGCGCGACACGTCCTCGGCATTGCCACCGAAGTACACCAGCGCGTCGGGGCCGTCGGCGTCGCGCACGCTGATGCGGATTCCCGCATCGGTGCCGTCCAGCGCGCGCATGCTCGCTTCCGCGCCGGGCGCGGCCGGCTGCGGGTAATACATCAGGGTGCGCTGCTTTGAATACAGTCCCGCGCACAGTACGCCGTAGACCACCAGCACGAATCCCAGCAGGGCCAGCAATAACTTGCGCATGGTCGACACTTTCCGAAGCCGGCTTGGCTTGAAGTGTAAGGCGGGGCGGGTCGGAGCGTGAACTGGATAACAGTTGGGCGGCGCCGCCGGTGTTGGTGACCATCGGTTCACTTCGCTGCGATTACACTCGGGCCCTTGCCCGACTCCCTGGAACCCCATGCGCCGCATCCTGTGCACTGCCATCGTCCTTGCGCTTTCCGGCGCCGTGTCCACGCCTTCCTTCGCAGCCGCGCCCGCGCTCGCCGCGGCCCAGCCCGGTCCGACCGGCCAGCGTGCATTGCCCACCACCCAATTGCCGCGCGAGGTGCGCCCCACGCACTACGACGTGGCGATCACGCCGCAGGCCGACAAGATGGTCTTCGATGGCAGCACGACGGTCAGCATCATCGTCGCAAAGTCCGTTGACGTGATCGTGCTGAACGCGCTGGACATGGACTTCAGCAAGGTCGAGCTGGTGCCGGCGAACGGCGGCGCGGCCTGGACGGCATCGTCGGTGAAGGTGGACGCCGCCACGCAGACGGCCAGCTTCGGATTCGGCAAGCCCGTGCCGGCCGGCAGCTACCGACTGCGCATGGACTATCGCGGCAAGATCGGTACCCAGGCCAACGGACTTTTCGCGATTGACTACGTGAACGAGTCCGGCCCGCAGCGCGCGCTGTACACGCAGTTCGAGAATTCCGATGCCAGGCGCATGTTCCCCGGTTGGGACGAACCCGCCTTCCGAACGACGTTCGCCTTCGAGGCAACGGTGCCGGCCAGCCAGATGGCAGTCAGCAACATGCCGGTGGCCGAGCGCACCGAGCTTGGCAACGGACGGGTGCGGGTGCGCTTCCAGCAATCGCCTTCGATGTCGAGTTACCTGTTGTTCTTTGGCCTGGGCAATTTCGAACGCGCCACCGCCGATGCCGATGGCACCGAAGTGGGCGTGGTGACGCAGGCCGGCAAGCTGGCACAGGGACAGGTCGCGCTGGATGCATCGAAGGACTTGCTGCGTGAATTCAACGACTACTTCGGCGTGCCGTATCCCTTGCCCAAGCTCGACAACGTGGCGTCGCCGGGTGGCAGCGCGTTTTTCGGCGCGATGGAAAACTGGGGCGCCATCTACAGCTTCGAATCGGCGGTGCTGGTCGACCCCAATGTGTCCACCAAGGCAGACGCACAGCGCGTGTTCTCGATCGCCGCGCATGAAATCGCGCACCAGTGGTTCGGCAACCTGGTGACGATGCAGTGGTGGGACGACCTGTGGTTGAACGAAGGCTTCGCCTCGTGGATGGAAGGCCGCACCACCAGCAAGCTGCATCCCGAATGGAACAACCATCTCAGCCTGGTGGCGGTGCGCGAGGCGGCCATGGGTCGCGATGCCGTGGCCAGCACGCATCCCGTCGTGCAGCACATCGAAACCGTCGAACAGGCCAACCAGGCCTTCGATGCGATCACCTACAGCAAGGGCGAAGCGGTGATCAACATGCTGGAAAAATACGTCGGCGCCGATGCCTGGCGCGAGGGCGTGCGCCTGTACATGAAGCAACACGCCTACGGCAATACGGCGTCCGACGATTTGTGGCGCGCGATGGAAGCGAGCGGGTCGAAGGCCATCACCGACATCGCGCATGACTTCACGCTGCAGCCGGGCATTCCCATGATCCGCGTCGGCGCGCCCGATTGCCGCGACGGTCGCAGCCTGGTTTCCCTGGTGCAGGACGAGTACACCGTGGATCGCCCTGGCAAGGCCGCCTTGCGCTGGCGCGTGCCGGTAATCGCCGAATCGCTGGGCTCGGGCAAGCCGGTGAGCACCCTGGTGCGCGACGGCAGCGCATCGCTCGATCTGGAAGGCTGCAATCCGGTCGTCGTGAATTCCGGCCAGTCCGGTTATTACCGCACGCTGTATTCGCCGGCGCATTTTGCTGCACTGGCGGGTAGCTTCAATCGCGTGCAGCCGATCGACCAGCTCGGCTTGTTGTCGGACAGTTATTCGCTGGGCCTGGCCGGCAACCAGGCCAGCAGCGACGTGTTGGAACTGGTGCTGGCGACGCCGCTGGATGCCGACACCCAGGTCTGGGGCAAGATTGCGTCGATCCTCACGGGACTGGACGGCTACTACGCTTCCGGATCGGCCCAGCAACTTGCGTTCCGCAAGTTCGCGATCGGCAAGTTGTCGCCGGTGCTGGCGCGCGTGGGCTGGGCCGCAAGCGCCAATGAAGCCGATACCGTGGCGATCTTGCGCACCGAGTTGATTGCTGCGCTGGGCGCCCTGGGCGATGCCGGCGTGATCGCCGAAAGCCGCCGGCGGTTCGCCGCGATGGACAGCGACGTCGATGCGATTCCCGGCCCACTGCGCAAGACGGTGCTGGGCGTGGTGGCGGCCAATGCCGATGCTGCGACCTGGGAAAATTTCCTGAACCGCGCGCGCGCCGAGAAAGTACCGCTGATGAAGGACCAGTGGTTCGTGTTGCTGTCGTCGCCGAAGGATGCGGCTCTGGCGGCACGCGCACTGGAGCTGGCGATGGGCAACGAACCCGGTGCGACCAATACCGCGAAGATGATTGCGACGGTGGCAGGCGTGCATCCGGACCTGGCCTTTGATTTTGCCGTGGCCCATCGCGAGGCCTTGGACGAGCGCGTGGATTTCACGTCACGCAGCCGTTATTACCCCGGCCTGGGTGCGACTTCACGCGACGTCGCCATGATCGGAAAGATCCGTGCCTACGCGAAGGACCATCTGGCCGAGGGCTCGCGACGCAGCGCCGACACGGCCGTCGAGGCGATCGAATACCGGATACGCATCCAGTCCGAACGCCTGCCGGCGATCAATGCATGGCTCACCAATACCGGACTGGCCAGCCGCTGAAACGCGCCTAGCGGGTCGCCGCCGTCGTGATCGCGACGGTGGCGCACTCGGCGCCGGCCAGGCGATTGCTGCCTGGCGGGCAGGCGCCGTAGTCCTTCAGTTCGAATTGCAGCGTGCCGACCGCAGTGCCGGGCGCACGCGAGCTTGCGAGCTGGAAGCGCGACTTGCCCGACGGCGACTTCAGTTCGAACTCGATCGTCACCTCACCGGCCCACACGCATTGCACGTCCTTCGGGCAACGACTGTCGTTGACCACGCGCAGGAAACGCAGCTGGGTGTTCGGTGCGACGGTGGCTTCGTCGCCGAAGCCAAGCACCACGGCGCCGGGCGTGGCCTCGGCCGCAGGTGTGGGCGCGGGTGCGGGCGTCGGTGCCGGCGTCGATTCAGGTCTCGGTGTCGGGGTTTGCGAGGGCGCGACCGCGGCTTCATCATCGCTGGCGCGGCTCTGCGGCTGGCATGCCGCCAGGCTGAACAGGACAGCGATCGCGATCAGGACAGTGCGCGTTCGACGCGCGGGAACATGAAGCGAATGAGTCGGCATGGGCGCATCGTCCTGGGCGGTGATGACCAATGATAGTCCCGCACACCCCGAGGCTGGGCTGAATGGCGACGGGATTGGCAGACTTAACCGCACGCAAGGCCTATGCTCGGGCCATGCCTGCCCCATCCCCGCCCGAACTCTCGCACAAGGTATTGGACCTGCTGCTGGACGTTGTCTGTGCGGTGGATCCGGAAGGACGCTTCGTCTTCGTCAGCGCTTCGTGCCAGGAGGTCTTCGGCTACACGCCCGAGGAACTGCGCGGGCGCAACGTGATGTCGCTGGTGCATCCCGACGACCTGGAGCGCACCGTGCAGACGGCCCGTCGCATCATGGATGGCGAGGCGCACCCGCATTTCGAGAACCGCTACCTGCACAAGGACGGTCGCGTGGTGGACATCATGTGGTCCGCGCGCTGGTCCGAGGACCACAAGCTGCGGATTGCGGTGGCGCGCGACATCAGTGCGCAGAAACGCGGCCAGGCGGTGCAGTCCGCGCTGTATTCCATTTCCGAAGCCGCGCACTCCACCGAAGACCTGGCCGAGTTGTTCGCGCACATCCACGAACAGATATCGTGCTTGCTGCCGGCGAAGAATTTCTTCGTGGCGCTGTATGACGAAAAGCTGGACGAGATCAGCTATCCCTACCACGTGGATGAGTTCGACCCGGTGCCGGCGGTGGGCGGCCTGTCGTCGGTAACGCTGGCCGGTGAAGTGATCCGCAGCGGCAAGACGCTGCTGGTTTCGCCCGATTCCCTGGCCGGGTTGCCGACGCATTTGCAGAAGGTGGTGGGTACCGATTCGACGTACTGGCTGGGCGTGCCGCTGAGTTCGAACCATGGCACGTTCGGTGCGTTGGTGGTGCAGAGTTACGCCGGTGGCGCGACCTACGGTGAAAGCGACATGGAGTTGCTGCAGTTCGTGTCGGCGCAGGCCGCCGCGGCGATCGAGCGCAAGCGCATGCATACGCGCCTGCAGCACATCGCGCTGTACGACCAGCTGACCGGCCTGCCCAATCGCGAACTGCTGCATGACCGACTGCGCACGGCCCTGGCCCGCGCCCGCCGTGAGAAGACGCCGTTGTCGCTGCTGTACCTGGACCTGGACAACTTCAAGAAGGTGAACGACGAGCACGGCCATGCCACCGGTGATGCCCTGCTGCAGGAAGTGGCGCGCCGGCTGCAGGGCTGCATTCGCGCGTCCGATACCGTGGCGCGCCTGGGCGGCGATGAATTCGTGGTGCTGATCGAGGGCTTGCGCGAATCCGCGCACGCCTGGCTGATCGCCGAGAAAATTCGCCTGGCCCTGGATGCGCCGATGCTGGTCGGCAGCCACGCCATCCATGCCCCGCCCAGCGTGGGCGTGGCCGTATACCCCCAGGACGGGGACAACGAGCAGTCCCTGCTGCGACACGCCGATGCCGCGATGTACCGCGCAAAGCGAAAAGGTGGAAACCAGGTGGGGGATGATGGCATTGTTGCCGAACCCCACCGCCACCGATCGTGAACGCATGAGCCAAAGCGCCGCTTCCCCAACCACCGACGCGGCGCGCCTGCCCCGCCAGATTCCCTACATCATCGGCAACGAAGCCTGCGAGCGATTCAGCTTCTACGGGATGCGCAACATCCTGGTGCAGTTCCTGGTCAGCAGCGTCATCCTGGCCTACATCCCGGCCGACGCCCGTGAAGGCGCGGCCAAGGACATCTTCCACAGCTTCGTGATCGGCGTGTATTTCTTCCCGCTGCTGGGCGGCTGGCTGTCGGACCGCTTCTTCGGCAAATACAACACGGTGATGTGGTTCTCGCTGATCTACTGCGCGGGCCATGCCTGCCTGGCGATGTTCGACGACAACAAGAATGGTTTTTATACGGGCTTGTTCCTGATTGCGTTGGGATCGGGCGGCATCAAGCCGCTGGTGGTGAGCTTCGTCGGCGACCAGTTCACGCGGGACAACAAGCACCTGGCCAAGATCGTCTTCGACGCGTTTTACTGGACGATCAATTTCGGTTCCTTCTTCGCCTCGCTGCTGATGCCGCTGTTCCTGCGCAGCTACGGGCCGGCGGTGGCGTTCGGCATACCCGGCGTGCTGATGTTCATCGCCACCATCATTTTCTGGATGGGCCGCAAGCAGTACGTGCGGGTGCCGCCGACCCGCGGCGAAGACCCGCACTCCTTCTACAACGTCGCGCGCACCGCGCTGACCACGCAGGCGCCAGGCCAGGGTCGTTCCGGCTTCCTGGTGGCGGTGTTCGGGGCCGCGCTGGCCGTGGGCATGCTGCTGTGCTGGGCATTCAAGCCCGGCTTCTGGCCGGAGGATTTCGGCTTCGTCATCACCGCCTGCCTGGCGCTGGGTTCGCTGATCGCCTTCGGTGGCATCGGCACGTCCATGCAACTCGAGCGTGCCCGCGGCGCGCATCCCGACGCGGCGGTGGACGGCGTGCGTGCGGTGTTGCGCATCATCATCGTGTTCGCGCTGACCACGCCGTTCTGGTCCTTGTTCGACCAGAAGGCATCGACCTGGGTGCTGCAGGGCAAGACCATGGTCATTCCGCATGACGTGTGGTGGTGGCCGAGCTTCCTGGTGAAGGATGCCGGCCAGATGCAGGCGCTGAATCCGATCCTGGTGCTGATGCTGATCCCGTTCAACAACGTGGTGCTGTATCCATGGCTGCGACGGATGGGTTTCGAGCCGACTGCGTTGCGGCGGATGGGCGCGGGCATCGCTTTCTCGGGCATCGCGTGGATCGTCGCGGGCGCCATCCAGCTCAGCATCGACGGCGGATCGCCGGTCTCGCTGGCCTGGCAGATCGCACCGTATGCGCTGCTGACCTTCGGTGAAGTGCTGGTGTCGGCCACGGCGCTGGAATTCGCCTACAGCCAGGCCAGCGGTTCGATGAAGGGCGTGATCATGGCCTTCTGGTACCTGGCCAGCACCTTCGGCAGCCTGTGGGTGTTGCTGACCAACGCCAGCGTGCGCAACCCGGCGGTGATCGAGCGCATCGCCAGCACCGGACTTAGCGAGAACGCCTTCCTGATGTTCTTCTTCGCGGGCTTTGCCTTTGTTGCAGCTGCGGTGTTCGCCTGGTATGCGCGCAGTTATCCGATGCAGGACAATTATCGCGCAGCCTAGCCGGCATAGCGCGTCCAGGGGACACCATGATCCTTCGCAAGTTGACCCAGGCCCTGCGCGAGCAGAACTGGACCGCCATTGTCATCGAGTTCGTGCTGCTGGTCAGCGGCGTCTTCCTCGGCCTGCAGGTCGCGACCTGGAACGAGCAACGCCGGGACCGGGCCCTGGAGCGCCAGTACCTGGAGCGGCTGCGCGAGGACTTCTCGCTGTCGGTCACTGGCGCTGAATCCAACATCGAGAACATGGAGCTGCAGGCCCGCAGGGCGACGCTGGTGCTGGACCGCCTGCGCGCCTGTCGCCTGGAGGAAGGTGCCCAGCACGCCGAGTTCGCCGCCGGCCTCTACGTGATCGGCAGGCTCGAACCGCCAACGCTGACCCGCGGAACGATGGACGAACTGCGCTCCACGGGGCGACTGGGCATCATCCGCAGCGTCGGCCTCCGCCAGAAACTTTCCAACGTCCTCCAGCAGCAGGAGCGCACGGTGGGGGTGTTCGGTTTTCTCGTCGCCCGGCGAACGGCTCAGCTTGCCTACATCGATGCCAGGAATACGGTCCTGGTGCCGCAGGAAAGGGGCGCCACGAACCAGCCGGGGCCGGGCGAGGTCCTGTTCGACTTCCCGGCCTTGTGCGGGGACCCGGCCTTCCTCAACGCCGTGTCGCACATTCGCCAGATCGCCTACGTGGTGATCCGGCAGAACCGCAGGCTGCTGAATGAGTACCGCGCGATGGAAGACCTGCTCGACGCCGAACTCGGCAAGGCTCACCGATGAGCCCGCGGGCCGACGCAACAAGGAACCGAAATGCGCAGGCGTGAATTCATGCAATACGGCGGGCTCGGCGCCGCCGCGCTGGCGTTGCCCGGCTTCGCCCGCGCAATCGCGGCCGAAGATCTTGCAGCGACGATGGACGTGGGCCTGAAGAAGGCGATCGCCGATACGGCGATGACTGCGGCTACCGAGGCAGGCGCGAGTTATTGCGACGTGCGCGTCGGTCGTTACCTCAACCAGGCGATCCTGACCCGCGAAGACAAGGTGCAGAGCATCAGCAATACCGAATCGGTAGGCGTGGGCATCCGTGTCATCGCCAACGGCACCTGGGGCTTCGTCGCCACCCGCGATCTCGACACGGCCAGCGTGGCCGCCGCCGCGCGCCAGGCAGTCGCCGTTGCGCGGGCCAATTCCAAGGCGCAGTCCGCGCCCGTGGTGCTGGCGCCGACGCCGAGCGTGGGCGAGGTGTCCTGGCGCACGCCGATCGTGAAGAACGCGATGCGGGTGCCGGTGAAGGACAAGGTCGACCTGTTGTTGGGCGTGAATGCGGCCGCGATCAACGCCGGCGCGAATTTCGCGGCCTCGCGTTTGTTCGTGGTCAACGAGCAAAAATATTTCGCGTCCACCGATGGCTCCTACATCGACCAGGACGTACATCGGATCTGGGCGCCGTTCACGGTGACCGCGATCGACAAGGCCAGCGGCAAGTTCCGCACGCGCGATGGGCTGTCTTCGCCGATGGGCATGGGTTTTGAATTCTTCGATGCCGATCCGTCCGGGCGCATCGCCTTGCCGGCCGGGGTCGTGGCGTACGGCCGCAGCTATGACATGGTCGCCGATGCGATTGCCGCCGCGAAGCAGGCGCGCGAAAAGCTGACCGCGCCCGCGGTGAAGCCCGGCAAGTACGACCTGGTGCTCGATCCGACGCATTTGTTCCTGACCATCCACGAATCGGTCGGCCATCCACTCGAGCTCGATCGCGTGCTCGGCTATGAAGCCAATTACGCCGGCACCAGCTTCGCCACGCTGGACAAGCGCGATGCGAAATTCGCCTACGGCAACCAGCGGGTGAATTTCTTCGCCGACAAGACCCGGCCCGGTTCGCTGGGCGCGGTCGGCTACGACGATGAAGGCGTGAAGACAAAAAAGTGGGACCTGGTGAAGGACGGCATCCTGGTCAACTACCAGGCCACTCGCGACCAGGCCCACCTGATCGGCGAAAGCGCCTCGCATGGTTGTTCGTACGCCGACTCGTGGTCCAGTGTGCAATTCCAGCGCATGCCCAACGTATCGCTGGCGGCGGGCAAGGCGCCCCTGTCGGTGGATGAAATGATCAAGGATGTCGAGAACGGCCTCTGGTTCCTCGGCCGCGGCTCGTATTCCATCGACCAGCAGCGCTACAACGCGCAGTTCGGTGCGCAGCTTTATTACGAGATCAAGGACGGCAAGGTCACGCGGATGCTGGAGGACGTGGCCTACCAGATCCGCACGCCGGAATTCTGGAACGCCTGCAGCGCAATCTGCGACGAGCGCGATTTCCGGCTCGGCGGTTCCTTCTTCGACGGCAAGGGCCAGCCCGGCCAGGTGTCGGCGGTGTCGCATGGTTCCAGCACGACGCGCTTCGATGGCATCAACGTGATCAACACGGCGCGCAGCCTGGGCTGAGCGGCTGCGCAGGCAGCTACTCAGCGGCGCGGCAGGATGACGATGAACTCCGTTCCGGTATACGCGTCGGAACTGGCGTGGATACGACCGCCGTGTGCCAGGGTGATCTCGCGCGCGATGAACAGCCCAAGGCCCAGGCTGGTGCGGGGCCGGTCGCGCTGATCGGGCGTTGCGGCAAGCTGGAACATGGGATCGAAGATCGCGGCAAGGGATTCCGCCGCGATTGGCGAGCCGTGGTTTCGAACCCGCATGACAATCTCGCTGTCACCGGCCGCGACCTGCAACAGCACCGGAAGCCCGTTACTACCGTATTGCACGGCGTTGTTGAGCAGGTTGGACAACAGCTGCTGGACGCGCGCGGCATCGAATCGACACTCCAGGTTGCCCTGGGTTTCGATCTCGAACCGGCAATCGGGATGGGCGGCGCCGATATCCTCCACCGCCCAGCGACACACCTGGCCGAGGTCGCCCGCTTGTGGACTGACCGGGATTCCGCTGCCCAACTGGCTGCGCGCAAACTCCAGCAGGTCATTGATCATGGTGTTCATCGTTGCGGCGCTACGCCTGACGCGAATGCCCACGGCGGCGGTCTGCTCGTTGCCCGTTTCCGCGCGCGCCAGATACTCGCCGGCCATCGCAAGGGTGGCCAGCGGGCTGCGCAGGTCGTGGCCCAGGATGGCCAGGAAGGTATCCCGCGTACGCGACGCCTTTTGCGAATAGGTTGCCACGGCCTCGGCCAGGGCCTGGTCGATGTTCTCGTTGAAACGCACCATGTCCCGGGTACGGTCCTCGCTGAGCGCCTTCACTTGCGGCAACCAAAGGCGCAGCACCGTGGCGCGCAAGGCCCGAAATTCGGCGGCGAGCTGGGTCAGCGAGAAACCGCTGAGATGGCGCAGGGCGCCGTGGGTGGAGGCCGCCGTTTCCGCGCCCACGGCCACCGGGGCCAGTCCCTTGGATTTCTGGTACTGCTGGCTCGGTGTTTCGACTGTATCCATGTCCAGCGCGATGGCGTGCAGGATCTGCCTGGCATGGTTGCGCAGCGCCAGCGCCGACATTTCCGAGCCCGCCGGCTGCAGGGTCCGCGCAAAGGACTCCCACTCGACCAGGATGTCTTCCATGTGCCGTGTGATGAAGCTGGAAAGTTTCACGGCAGGTCCGGAGCGATGGTCCCGCCCTGTTTAACACGACCCCTGCCTTTCGTCACTTGACGCCCCTTTGGCGGCATCGTCACAGTCGGTCGGACAACAATCATGGCTCGGTACCGGCGTTCATGGTGCCAGCCAGGCCACCCGGGGAGGTTTGCAGTGGATAGACGCGATTTCATGCAGTTCACAGGTTTCGGGCTTGCCGGCCTGATGCTTCCCGGCTTCGGCCATGCGGTCGCTGCCGAGGTACTGGTCAGCACGATGGACGTGGGCCTGAAGAAGGCCATCGCCGACGCCGCGCTCAATGCCGCCACCGCCGCCGGCGCGACTTATTGCGACGTGCGCGTCGGCCGCTACCTGAACCAGTTCGTGGTGACCCGCGAAAACAAGGTGCAGAACGTCATCAACACCGAGTCGGTGGGCGTCGGCATCCGCGTTATCGCCAACGGCACCTGGGGCTTCTGCGCGACCAGCGACATGAGCACCGGCAGCATTGCTGCTGCCGCGCGCCAGGCCGTGGCGATCGCCAAGGCCAATTCCAAGACGCAGACCGCGCCGGTCATCCTGGCGCCGACACCCGCGCTGGGCGAGGTGTCGTGGAAGACGCCGATCGTGAAGAACGCGATGGCGATCCCGATCAAGGACAAGGCCGACCTGCTGCTGAGCGTGAACGCCGCGGCGATCAACGCCGGCGCCAACTTCGTCAACTCGACCTTGTTCCTGGTCAACGAGCAGAAATACTTTGCGTCCACCGATGGCAGCTACATCGACCAGGACGTGCATCGCATCTGGGCGCCGATGAATGTCACCGCCATCGACAAGGCCAGCGGCAAGTTCCGCAGCCGCCAGGGCCTGTCCTCGCCGATGGGCATGGGCTTCGAATACCTGGACGGCGCGCCGTCGGGCAAGGTGCTGTCGCCGAACGGCGTGATCAACTACGCAATGTCCTACGACATGGTGGAAGACGCGCGTGAAGCGGCCAAGCACGCCAAGGAAAAACTGACCTGCGCCACGGTGAAGCCCGGCAAGTACGACCTGGTGCTGGAGCCCTCGCACATGTGGCTGACCATCCACGAGTCGGTCGGGCATCCGCTGGAACTCGACCGCGTGCTCGGCTACGAGGCCAACTACGCCGGCACCAGCTTCGCCACGCTGGACAAGCGCGAGAACAAGTTCAAGTACGGCAGCGAGAAAGTGAATTTGTTCGCCGACAAGACGCAGCCTGGCAGCCTGGGCGCGGTCGGTTACGACGACGAAGGCGTGAAGACCAAGCGCTGGGACCTGGTGAAGGACGGCACGCTGGTGAACTACCAGGCCATCCGCGACCAGGTGCATATCCTGGGCGAAAAAGAATCGCACGGTTGCTGCTATGCCGACAGCTGGTCCAGCGTGCAGTTCCAGCGCATGGCCAATGTCTCGCTGGCGCCGGGCAAGGAAAAACTCAGCGTCAGCGACATGATCAAGGGCGTCGAGAAGGGCATCTACATCGTCGGCGCCGGATCGTTCTCGATCGACCAGCAGCGCTACAACGCGCAGTTCGGCGGCCAGTTGTTCTACGAGATCAAGGACGGCAAGCTGGGTCCGATGCTTGAAGACGTGGCCTACCAATTGCGCACACCCGAGTTCTGGGGTTCCTGCGTTGGCGTTTGCGACGAGTCGGATTATCGCCACGGCGGCTCCTTCTTCGACGGCAAGGGCCAGCCTGGTCAGGTCTCCGCCGTTTCGCACGGTTCGAGCACGGCGCGCTTCAATGGCGTCAACGTCATCAACACCGCGCGCAGCCTCGGCTGAGCCACCTGAGCGCAGGAGATATATCGAATGAAGATGTTCAATGAAGCCGAAGCACGGGCCCTGTTGGAAAAAGTGGTGAAGATGTCGGTGGCCGACGAATGCAACGTCAGCCTCAACGGCACCAATACCGGCAACATCCGATTTGCGCTGAACAACGTATCCACCAGCGGCATCGTGGGGGATGTCACGCTGGGCGTTACCGTCGCCTTCGGCAAACGCCAGGGCACTGCCACCGGCAACGAGTTCGACGACGCTTCGCTGGAACGCGTGGTGCGGCGCGCCGAGGAACTGGCCCGCCTGGCGCCGGAAAACGACGAGTACATGCCCGAGCTCGGCAAGCAGACCTATGTGCCCAGCCCGACCTATGTGCAGTCCACTGCCGACATCACGCCGGAGTATCGCGCGCAGGTAGCGGCCGATTCGATCGAGCCGTGCAAGGGCGATGGCCTGATTGCCGCGGGCTTCCTGGTCGACCTGGCGGGCTTTACTGCCTTCGCCAACAGCAAGGGAAACTTCGGCTATCAGCAGTTCACCGACGTCAACTACACCTGCACGGTGCGCACCGAAGATGGCCGCGGTTCGGGCTGGACGTCCGCCAATTATGAGGACGTGAACCAGTTCAACGCCAAGGAACAGATCAAGGTCGCGATTTCCAAGGCCAAGGGATCGGCCGAGGCCAAGGCACTTGAGCCGGGCAAGTACACGGTGATCCTGGAACCCGCGGCCGCGGCCGGCCTGATCAGCTTCATGATGGGCTTTTTCGATGCGCGCCAGGCCGATGAAGGTCGCAGCTTCCTGACCAAGAAGGGCGGCGGCAATAAACTGGGCGAGCAGGTGTTCGACCCGCGCGTCAGCATCATTGCCGACCCGTGGAACACCGATGCGCCGGCCAATCCCTGGGATGGCGCCGGCGTGCCGCGCAAGAAGCACGCCATCATCGACCAGGGCAAGGTCGCGCACCTCAACTACTCGCGCTACTGGGCGGCCAAGCAGGGCAAGACACCGCCGGGCAATTTCGGCAACCTGCTGATGGCCGGTGGCACCAAGTCCACCGAAGAACTGATCAAGTCCACGCAGAAGGGCATCCTGGTCACCCGTACCTGGTACATCCGCCTGATCGACCCGCAGACGGTGCTGCTGACCGGCCTGACCCGCGACGGCACCTTCTACATCGAGAACGGCGAGATCAAGTACCCGGTGAAGAATTTCCGCTTCAACGAATCGCCGGTGATCATGCTCAACAACATCGAGGAACTCGGCAAGCCGATGCGCATCGCCGGCGACGAGTCCAATTTCTCGATGATGATCCCGCCGATGAAGTTGCGCGATTTCACCTTCACCTCCTTGTCCGACGCGGTGTGACCACCGGCGCGCCATGAATCGCGCGCAGTTCCTGAAGATGGCGCTTGGGGCGGCAGCGTTTTCGCTGCTGCCCCGACCGGTTCGCGCCAAGGCCGACTACGATTTCTGGTTCACGCGGCTGATGTACGACTCGGGCGACTGGGACGTGGACCAGCGCATGCCGTCGAACCTGATCACATCCTTGATCGACTACACGACGCTGCGCGTGGACCCGACCGAGCGGATACTGGCGCTGGCCGACCCGCGCATGCTGGCCGCACCGTTCTGCTACCTGGCCGGGCATAAGTTGGTGGAGTTCAACCCCGACGAGCGGCGCAATTTCGAGAAGTACGTGCGCAATGGCGGATTCGTGTTCGTGGACGACTGCAACCACGACATCGACGGCTTGTTCGCCACGTCCTTCGAAGCAGAGATGGCCTCGATCTTCGGCAAGAACGCCCTGGCCAAGTTGCCGAAGAAGCATCCGCTGTTCAGCAGCTTCTTCCGTTTCGACGGCCCGCCCGCGACGACCTTCGAATTGAATGGCTGGGGCGACGACCTCGTGCATGATTACCTGCGCGGCATCCATATCGATGGCCGGCTCGGACTGCTGTACAGCAACAAGGACTACGGCTGCGAGTGGGACTACGACTGGCGCAACAAGCGCTTCCTGGCCGAGGACAACACCAAGTTCGGCGTGAATATCGTGATGTACGCTTTGAACAATTGAGGAAGCAGCTCCATGGCAAATGATCAAACCCAGGCCGCGGTGAACGCGCAGGTGGCTAGGCTCGGCGATTTGCGCAGCGCCATCGCGCAGGCGATCGTTGGACAGGACGCGGTGGTCGAACAACTGCTGATCGGCCTGCTGGCCGGCGGCCATTGCCTGCTGGAAGGCGTGCCGGGCCTGGGCAAGACCTTGCTGGTGCGATCGCTGGGCCAGGCGCTGGACCTGCAGTTCAGGCGCATCCAGTTCACGCCCGACCTGATGCCGTCCGACATCCTGGGCACCGAAATCCTGGAAGAAGACCACGGCACCGGCAAGCGTCATTTCAAGTTCCAGCCCGGGCCGGTATTCACCAACCTGTTGCTGGCGGACGAGTTGAATCGCACGCCGCCCAAGACCCAGGCCGCGTTGCTGGAAGCGATGCAGGAACATACCGTGAGCTATGCCGGCGTGACCCACCGCTTGCCGGAGCCCTTCTTCGTGCTGGCCACGCAGAATCCGCTGGAACAGGCCGGCACCTATCCCTTGCCCGAAGCGCAGCTCGATCGCTTCCTGTTGCACGTGCGCGTGGACTACCCGAGCGAAGCGGAAGAACGCGACATCCTGATCAACACCACCGGCTCCAGCGCCGCGAAAGTGCCGTCGGTGATGTCGGGTGATGAAGTGCTCGCCCTGCAGTCGTTGGTGCGCGAGGTGCATGTGGGCGCCGACCTGCTGGACTGGATCAACCATCTGGTGCGCGCGACGCGTCCGCAACACAGCGAACTGCCGGAAGTGAAGCAGTGGGTGAAGTGGGGCGCAGGTCCGCGCGCCGGGCAGTCGCTGGTGCTGGCGTCGAAGGCGCGCGCGCTGTTGCACGGCCGTTACGCCGCGACACGCGAGGACGTGGCGGCGTTGGCGGCGCCGGTGTTGCGGCATCGCCTGTTGCTGTCCTTCACCGCCGAGGCCGAAGGCCGCAGTGCCGATGACGTGGTCGTGGCCTTGCTGCGCGGCCTGCCGTTTCCGGGCGCCTGAGGCGCGCCATGGAATCGCTGGTTCCGCCCGCATTGCGCGCGCGGCTGGGCGAATTCCGCCTGGCCTCGCGGCAAGCGTTTGGCGGGCAAGGTTACGGCCAGCACGCCAGCCGCAGCCGCGGCGCAGGTTTGGAATTTGCGCAGTATCGCGCCTACGAACCGGGCGATGAACTGCGCCAGATCGACTGGAAACTGTATGCGCGGTCCGACAAGTTTTTCGTGCGCG
>MGYJ01000083.1 GCA_001801685.1 Gammaproteobacteria bacterium RIFCSPHIGHO2_12_FULL_63_22
AATTGTTGCCGGTAGCTGTTCTCGGTCACCAGCAGCAAGCGTCCGCGAAACCAGCCCTGGCCGCCGCGCAGGGGATCTAGCGCGCGGCTGACCAGGGCATTGATCGTCGCGCTGCCCGACAGCCCTTCGCGCACCGCGCACAGGACTCGAAACGCGCGGGCGCGCTGCAGTGCGGTGGCGACATCGGGCGCATCCAGCAGCGACCGGTAGGCCGGCAGGGCCTGCGCCAGCAATCCCGCGTGCAGGCCGGTGTCGCCCTCGCTTTGCCACGACACGCCCCGGAAGCTGTCCCGCACCAGGCCGTCAATGGCGCGACCGGCATCGCCGTCGCGCACGAGCCGCGCCAGTTGCGGCACGTCCACGTCTTCGCCCTGGCGATGGCTGTGGGTGAGATGCGTGCGACAACCCGACAGCGGAGAGCCTGCGGTTTCGCTCGCCTCGCACAGCGCGGCAAGCACGTCGCCGGTTTCCACCGAAGGCAACTGGTCACGGTCGCCAACCAGCACCAGCAAGGCGTCGGGCGCAACGGCTTCGACCAGCTTGCACATCATCGGCAGGTCCACCATCGACGCTTCATCCACCACCACCAGGTCGGCCGGCAGCGGGTGGTCGCGATCGTGGCGGAAGCTGCCGCCGCGTTGCCAACCGAGCATGCGGTGCAGCGTGCTGGCCTGGGTCGGAAGGCCGAGTGCGAGCGCGGCATCGAGTTCGCCCGCGTCCACTTGCGCGGCCAGTGATTCGCGTACCGATTCTGAAAGTCTCGATGCGGCCTTGCCGGTGGGCGCGGCCAGCAGGATGCGTGGCGGTTTCGATGATGAAGGCGAATCCGATGTCGCCATCGACGCAGACCGACTGAACTCGACCAGCAGGCGCGCCACCTGCGTGGTCTTGCCGGTGCCCGGACCGCCGGTCAGCAACTGCAACCGCGATGTGCCATTCGCGCGCAGCAGCAGGGCTTGGGCGAGCCGGTATTCGTAGTCGTGGTAGCGGCGCAGCGAAATCGCATCGCCCTCCAGCACCAGCACGAAGTCCGATCGCCCGACGGTGGCGCTTGCGCCTGCGGCGCCGGCATTCATTACCCAAGGCGAGACCGCGAGCATCGCCAGCCAGTCGTCCAGCGGCGGCAGGTCCCGCGCATCGTGGCTGGCGTCGATCTCGGCAAACAGATCCGCCAGGCGCGCCAGCGGCAGCCGGCTATGGCCGTTGCCCAGTGCGCGGCTGGCCAGCGCGACGGCGGCCAGCACCCAGTCACTGCTGTCCTCGCGTGCGTGGCGCAGGCTCAGCGCCAAGGCATGGTCCACGTTGCGCAGCCAGCCGTCCCGCCACAATGAGGCAAGTACGCTCATGCCGGCACCGACCCGTGCTGCAGCAACGCATCGATCGCCAGGATCGCGTCACTGGGCAAGCGCAGCGCATGCACGCCCGGGTGCGACGCATCGTCGCGATCCAGGCCGCGGCAAAACACATAGCGCACGCCGCCGAGGTGATGGTGGATGTCGTAATCCGCGCCGAGCCGAAAACGCAACCAGCGATGCAGGGCCAGGGTGTAGAGCAGGTATTGCAGGTCGTATTCGCCTTCGCGGATCGCTTGCGCCACGGCATCCTGCCCGTAATCGGGTAGCTGGTTGGATTTGTAATCGAGCACGTAGTAGCGGCCGCCGGCTTCATAGACCAGGTCGATGCGTCCGGTCAGCAATCCTTCCAGTCGGTTTCGAAGGCCGAAGCCCTTTCGATCGGGCAACAGTCCGTGCGCGTGCAACAGGGCCAGCCAGGCGTCGACCGCGAACGGCGCCAGCGCCAGGTGGAACTCCATTTCGATGCAGCGATGCGCGCCGGGCAGGGAAGCCAGGCGAGTGCCTTCCGGCATCGGTGCATTCAGCGTCTCGCTGACCAGCGCCGTCAGCAAGGGCAATCCCTCTTCCTGGTCCAGCTCGCTGGCGTAGCCCCAGTTGCGCAGTGCACTGGCGACTGCTTCAAGTTGCCCGGTAGGTGGCAGGGCATCGCGCCAATCCAGCCAGGCCGCGAAGTCGACACGCTCCAGCGCCTCATGCAGGGCGTTGCCGAAACGGCTGCCCGAAAAGCGCGAACGCACGAGCGGCGTCGCTTCGATCTCGTCACCCGCGCCGCGCTCGGCCATGCCACTGTCTTCGCGCGACAGTTGCGAAAAACTGTAGACCCACCAGTCGCGGTCGAGGTGGCGGCGCGCGACGCGTGCCGGCGCAATGCTACCCGACTCGGTGAACTTGAGCCGCGGCAGGCCGAACAGCGCAGCAGCGTCGATGGGTTCAGCAATGGCGATCGCGCCGGGCGCAAGCGCCTGCATAGCCTGCAACCGTGCGTATGCGCTGGCATCGTCGAGCGCGGGTAGCTTGGTATGGATTTGTTCGTCTGCGCCCCGATGCAACAACCAGCCCAGCGCAGTCTTACGCGCATCCTTGACCGGGCCCCAGCCCACCCATGTACACAGACGCGCACGGGTCAGGCCCACGTAAAGCAGGCGGATTTTCTCCGCGCGCTCTTCGCGCATATCTTCGTGCTGTGACGGGTCCTTGCTGGTCGCGAACAGCTGGCCCACCCGCGACAGGCCGTCGTGGAACCGGGCCATGGGTGGCACGGTGGTGTGCGGCTTGCTGCTGATCGTGGCGGCGTAGGGCAAGAACACCACATCCAGCGTCAAGCCCTTGCTGACATGCAAGGTCATGATGCGCACGCGTGTCGCATCCGATTCGAGGCGCAGCAATTCGTCATCGTTCCGATCGTCGGCCTCGTCCATCCGCCGCTCGAGTTCGGACAGCAACCCGCCCAGCCCCATCGCACGGCTGTCGGCGGCCTGCAGCGCCTCGGCCAACTGCAGGTAGTTGCTGAGCCGGCGCTCGCCATCGGGCCAGGCCAGCAGGCGCGGCGCTTGCTCCGCGCAAATATCGCCCAACAATGCCATCGGCCCCAGTTTGCGCGCACGCAGTTGCCAACCCTGGAAGCGATCTTGCCAACTGCGATGGCGGGCCAAATCGGTGTCCAGCGCCACGATGTCGGCGGCGTCCAGCCCGAACAGCGGCGATGCCAATACCGTGCGCAGGCGACCATCGTCGGCAGGCGCCAGCAAGGCCTGCAGCAGCCAGCACATATGGGCGGCTTCGTCGGTCTGGTACAAGCTGTTGCGGCCAGCGGCCACACTGGGAATGCCCAGGACCGCCAGGGCCTGCTGGATGCGTGCTGCGTCCTTGTTGCGTGGAACCAGCACGGTTATGTCCCGAGGTTCCAGCGCGCGTTGCCTGCCGTCCCGATCCTGCAGCACGGCCCGTCCGGCCTGGCCTTTGGCCAGCAAGTCGTGGATCGCAAACACGCAAGCCGCGGTTGCCTGGTCGCGTGCGGTTTCGATCGATGCATCACCCGGAGCGGGTTGCAGCCATTGGAATACCAGCCCGGGCGCGTCCTCGTGGTCGATGCGCAGCGCATTGTCGGGGCAGATTCCGCCCGCGCGCACCCTTTCAAATTCAATCCCCTGCTGGTCGAATGCGCCACCCCCACCGAGCTCGAACAGCGCTTGCACGGCGGCCAGCGCCAATGGACGCGAACGAAAATTGGTGGGCAGCGGATGTCTTTGTTCTGCCTCGTCCTGCGCGGCCAGGTAGGTCGCGACGTCGCCGCCGCGGAACCGGTAGATGGCCTGCTTCGGATCGCCGATCAGGAACAGCGCGCGCGGCACGTCGTCATCGGCGGCCGCGGGTTGCGCAAACAGTCGATGGAAGATGGCCCACTGGCGCGGGTCGGTGTCCTGGAACTCGTCGACCAGCGCAATGGCGTATTGCGATTGCAAGGCTGCGGCAAAGCGCCCGTCGTTGTCCGTTTCCAGCGCATGCGCGACGCCGCGGATCATGTCGTCGAAGCCGATCACGCCGCGGTCGTGCTTGAGCGAATCCATCCGGGCCAAGGCGAAATTCCGCGCCGCATGCACGATGGCGATCTTGCCCGACTGCAACGCGGCATCGGCGGCCCGCGACGCGTCCACCCAGGCTTCGATGGCATCAAATAGTGGTGACTGTGGCGTGGGCTTGCGCAAGTTGGTCTTTTCGACAAGGACGCTTCGGCTGTAATTGCCCAACTTGTCGGTGGGCGGGTCGCTGTTTAGTGGGTCGTCCCGCCATTGCCGCAGCGCGTCCCAGACGGGGTCGACCGCGCGGTCGCTGCTGACCCGGGCATCCACCTGCTTGGCGGCAGCGGCCTGGCGCAGCAAATCGCGAGCGCTGTCGCCATGGCGGTCGAACGCCGCGGCCAGTAATTCGCGCGCGGTACGTACGGCTCGTTCGGCGCCGCCGACATCGGCGTCCACAGGCGCCGGTGTGATCGCATCCAGCGCGAGCAAATCGCGCAAGCTGCCGGCAAGTTTCGCGGGCGATTTCCACACCGCGAGCAGGGCCTGGGCACTGTGCCTGTCGAGCGAATGCCTGCGCCAGAATTCGAGCGCAACCTCGTGCCGCAATTGCGCCTCGTTCGTCAACAGCTCGCGCGGTGCGAGGGGTTGACCAGCCTCCAGTGCGTGTTCGTTCAAGGCGCGCTGGCAAAAGGCGTGGATGGTGTGGATGGGCGCGATATCCATTTGATGGACCGCATTGCGCAGCCGGATCAGCAGAGGTGACAGGCCTTCGCGTCGCACTGCATCGCGCAACAGCTGCTTGCCCAGCAAGGTCTCGGCCTTGTCACCTTCAACTGCTGCCAGGGACAGCGGCGCGGACGGGTCTTCCAGCAACTGCCGTGCCCGCAGCAGGCGCTCGCGCAGTTGCTCGCGCAGTTCCTTGGTTGCCGCTTCGGTAAACGTGACGGCCAACACGCGCGGCACCGGCAACCCAAATTCGATCACCAGCCGCGCGTACAGCGTCGCCACGGTGAATGTCTTGCCGGTGCCGGCGCTGGCCTCGATTAGCTGGATGCCGCGCACCGGCAGCGTCAGGCCTAGGTCGATGGGGTCAGTCATCGTCGCAGGCCTCGTCGTGCGCGAATGCGATGCCAGCCACGCCGGGCAGACCTGAAAAAATAGTGTGCGCGATTTCCGAGAATTCCAGCGTTGCCATTTCGTTGGCAGCGAATGGTGTTGCGCCGCGCAAGGCCAGTTTCACCCAAGCATTGTTGCCCTCACCCCGTTCGCCCCACCACGATTTGGCCGCTGCGGCCAGGCCGTCGTCCGGGTCGGAGACCACCAGAGCCAGGCCGGCCCGTGGCATGAACGGCAACGCCTGTTCTTGCGCGGACTGTGCAATGTGCAGCAGCTGCGTCAGCTTGGCGCGTGCCTGGTCTGCAGAAATTGCGTCGATGCGTTGCAGTGGCGAACCGCTGACGATGCGTTCAATCGGCGCGGATTGACCCGCTGCAAACCAGGCAAGCGCGTCGATTCCCAGCGCGAGCAAAGTCTTGCCATGGCCTTTGCTCGCGCTGAACTGGCGAAGCCCATCGCCATGCACGCGCGACAGTGCGCCGGTCAATCGGTAGCCATCCAGATCGAGGTTGTAGGCCAGTTTTCCAGCAACCCCGCCGTGGCCGCGCCATGCCGACAGCGCCGGCGCCAGGCGCTGCAAGGATTGGCGGGTGGCCGCCATGCCGGCCGCGCCCGGCGCAATGCGGCCTTCCGCCAGCAACCGCATGACCAGCGCCTCGGTCGCCAGCGCAGGATCGTCCAGACAGGCGTCCAGCACGCGCGCGTCCAGGTGATATCGATCGAGCCCGTCAATGCTGTCGAAGGGCTCTTCCTCGGGCAGCCGGTCTTGCTTCTCGGGCAGGTGCAAGCCAAGGCCGCGGGTCAGGAAGGCTTGTGGCGGGTGGCTAAGAACGCGCACCAATTGTTCGCGTGTCCACTCCTTGTCCATCGTGTGCGCGCTTTCGCGCAACGGCGTGGCAAACGGCGGCGGCGGAGATCGTAGCGAGAGGGTCAGCGCCGCGGCCTTCGCCCAGCCCGCCTGGTAGGTGAAGCGCCGCGCATCGCTGCCTTCACCCACATCGCCGCCGACGGCCGCGATCGAGAAAGGTTGCAGCGGATGCGTGACGACCAGACCCTTGCGGGCATCGTCGGGTGACGCGAAGTACAACGCGGCGACATCGAGCAGTTCCGACACCACCACCGAGGGCGGCAGGGACTCGGCGCTGCGTGGATCGCGACCCAGGTAACTCACGTAAAAAACCTGGGTGGCCGCGGCGAACAACTGCAGGAACAAGCCGCGGTCGTCGTCGCGCACCGAACGATCGCCCACTTGCCGATGCGGCCCCGACAATTGCGCCGCGAGTCGATTCAGGCTGCCCGGCGGGTCGCGCCGCGGAAACTCGCCGTCATTCATTCCCAGCAGGCAGATGACCTTGAACGGCACCAGGCGCATCGGCACCATGCGACCGAAGGTGACGCCGCCGGTGAGGAAAGGCTGGCGACTGTCGCTTTCGGCCAGCGCCGCGGTGAACCAGGCGCGCAGCACGGGCGCGGGGACCGCGTCGGCCACCCGTGCCTGCGCCGCCTGACGCGCGAAGGCCGCCACCTGCGCGCGCAGGGCTTCGATGGCGTCGCGATCGGTCTCGTCGCGTGCACGCTCGGGAAAGAAGTCGGCGATCAATGCACCCAGTGCCGCCGCCCAATCGGCCGGTGCGCGGGCGATGGCCAATCCGCGTTGCCAGTGCGCGAGCCGGCGCAGCCCCTGCAACAGGCGGTCGAGCACCAACAGGTCGCCGCCTTCCAGCGTGGGCAGCGGGGCGACGCCGGCGACCATCTCGTCATCGCCCGTGGCGTGGCCGAGCAGCAGACGGTCCAGCGCCCAGGCCCAGCTGAAGGCGGCCTCCGGGGGTGCATCGAGTTCGGCGCGGTGTTCGGCATTCAGGCCCCAGCGCGCGCCGGCCGCGCCGAGCCAGTTGCGCAGTGCATCGAAATCCGCCGGTTCCAGTTCGAGTCGTTCGGCAATGGCGGCTACCGACAACAGGTCGAGCACGTCGTTGATCGCGAAGCGCGATCCGGGCAAATCCAGCAATCGCGCGAAGGCTTCGGCTACCGCGTCATTGGCGATGCTGCTGCCATCGCTCAGTGCGTAGGGAATGACCGGGCTCGAGCCCGCCTCGCCGGCGAACACCGCCTGCACGAACGGCGCGTAGGCATCGATGTCGGGAGTGAGCACGGCAATCTCGCGCGGCTGCAGTTGCGGATCGCGCTCGAGCAACTCCCGCAACTGATCGTGCAACACCTGCACTTCGCGCAGACGGGTGTGGCAGGCATGCACCCGCAAGCTGCCATCGGCCAGCGCCGCGGCGCCGAAGGGCGGTTGCGATGCAGGGTCGGCCGGCGGTGCACGCCGCGCCAGCAGGTCGCGCTGCAGGCGATGGAGCAGACCATTGCGGATCGCCGGATCGGGCGGCTCGTACATGGCAAAGTCTTCGTCCGGGTGTACCACCTCGTAGGAAAAAAGCGTGCGCACGAAATCGCGGCCGGCGGCGCCATTGGCGCGCAGCAGCGGGTTTTCCCCATCGTCGAACACGGCGTCGGCATTGGCATGCAGTCGTTCGCGTGCACTCACCAGGTCGCCCCACCAGCCGGCGACCGGCGACAGGAAGAAGAAGTGCAGCGTGCCCGCGCGCGCACTCGATGCGATGACCCGCAGTACATCGGGCGAAACGTTCTGGCAGGCGAAGGCGAACACGCGCGGCGGAAGCCCTGCGGGAACGTGACCGTCGGCGCCATCGAAGCGAGACAGGTAGCTGTCGAGCCGGCGGCCGCGATGGACCAGGCCGCGCGTCGCGCGCCGCCACAATTGCGCCTGCCAGTCGTTGCTGTCCGCGCCCTTGTCCCAGCGGCGCAACCAGTCTCGCCGCCAGGCCTGGTACTTCTCGAACGCCGACGCGAGTTCCCCGGCCAAGGTCCATGGCGCGAGTGCATCACCGGGCCGGCGGAACAAGGGCGCGATGGGCGCGAACACCGGCTCGGCCATCGCTTGCGGATCGCTGAGCACGCGCCAGAGCCGCCAACGCAACACCTCGGCATCGCCGACCGCTTCATCACCCGCGCCCGATACGTTGGCATCCAGCGCCTCGCGCACGAATTCGCCCGGCGCCAGGAAGCGCAGGTTGGCGGCGATGCCATGGGTTTCCGCCAGCGTCTTCTGCAGCCATCGACGCATCGCCGGCTGAGGAATGAGGATGGTGTCCGGCGCCAACAGGTCGCGACCCGGCAAGGGCCGCGCCAACTGGGCGGCCAATACCCGGGCAAGCATCTCGAGGTCGTTGCCGTGATAGAGGAGGAATTGGTTCGCCGGCGTTCCCATGTCGGCATGATGCCGGAAAGCGTGTCGCAGCCGGCGAGACCGGCGCCGAACCTATTTCCGATCAGATCAGGCTTTCGCCGCCTTCCTCGAACTGGATGCGATGGCGCACGCCCGGCGCCAGGTTCTCGACCCAGTAACTGCCCTGCTGGGCCAACACGCGATCGGTAATCGCCGCGAGTGGGTTGGGTTCGATCGGGAAATCCAGGAAAGGAGTGGCCTCGATGTCGATCTGCATTTGCACCTGCAGCCGATTGTCGCTGCCCGGCAGCACGTCCACGCGCAGCAGCAGTCGTCGAACCGACTGGCTGCGGCTGGCATCGCGCACGGCGGCTTGGCAGATCCGGTACACCGTGGTCTGGGTGTCGTCGTTCAGCGCTTCCACCCGGCCGCCGAACGCGGTTTCGTAGTGGATGCCCGCGTCCTCGGCCATGTCGCGCAGCGGGCCGAAGGCCATCGCCTCGCGCAGGCCGTGGGTGTCCAGGGCCTGCGGCCGCAGCTGGCGAAGCACGCGACGCAGGCTGTCCTGCATCTCGCGCACCTGTTCGCGCATCGATTCGAGCAGGCGCAACATGTTTTCGTCGCGCACGTCGCGGAAGGCCAGGCTGATGCGCGTGCTCAGCGCATGGATCGATCGGCCGATTTCGTAATCGAGTTCACCGGCGAGCTCGCGCTGGCCTTGTTCCTCCAGCCGTACCAGTCGTTGGCTGACATTTCGAAGTTCGTGGGCGGCGTCGCTGAGGGTTCGGTTCATCGCGCCCAGTTCGCGGTGTCGCTGCGCCAGCCGTTCGTGGCTGCGCCGCAACTCGCTGCTCGCCGCGCCCAGCACCAAGCCGCCACCGCCAACCACCGCCAGCGCCAACTGCAGCACGCGCATGTCCACCGGCACCATGCCCATCTCGGTCAAGCCCTGGATCAGCATGCCGACCAAGGCCACCGAAATTGCGGCGCCTTCCCAGCCCTGCCGGAAGGCGACGAAAAAGATCGGCGCAAATGCGAGCAGCAGCACGTACGGCGCCAGGTCGTCGCGAGCGCGCACCAGCCAGAACACGGACAGGGACAGCAGCAGCTGCAGTGCTACGTCCACCCAAAGGGCGGCGCGCAGGCGTCGCCGGGAAACTTCATGGGCCACCAGCACCATCAGGGGCGCCAGCACCAGTTGCCCGATGAAGTCGCCATAAAGAAAGGCGAACAGTCCGGCGACGCCGTCCAGCCGGCCGGTGTCATCGATCATGAATTGCTGCAGCACCGGCGACACCAGCGCCGCGCCGATCAGGCCGGTACCCAGCAAGGTCAGCATCCCTCGCGGATCATCAATCTGCGCCGGCGCCTCGCGGCCGCGCACCGCGCGCACCACGAGCGCATAGATCAACCACGGGCAGACGCTCATCGCCAGGAAGTGCGTGTCGAGCACTGCCCAGTCGTCGCGGCTCGCCATGACGGCCTGGGCGGACCATTCGCCCAGCGCCAGCCAGTGCCATCGCCGGGATGGGGTCAGCCACAGCGCGCCCAGGCGCAGGCCGGCAGGCAGGAACCAGAGCAGGTGCGAGACCGCCACCAGGCCGGTCCAGGCCAGTGCATAGGCCAAGGCAAGCAGCAGCCCACTATTGCGCAAGACGGTCCAGTCCCGGGCTGGGGCGGCCGTCAGGCGCGGCGGGTCGATCACGCGATCCGGAGGCGAAGGGGCGGGCATTCCCGGATTACCCCGCAAGTCCTGCCTGCGGTCAAGCGCCAAGCGGCTGGCGCTTCCGCTGGGCAGGGCCAGACCGATATAATCGCGGCCTTGACTTCATTCGGGCTGCGGCCCGCACCGGACCCACGTGCGCAACCACGACCTCGTTTTCCTCAAGCACTTCTCCCAGGTCATCGGCATCCTGGTGGGCATCACCATCGCGCTGATCCTGCTGGGCGCCTACATCAACGGCATCAAGCCCGCTGAGCCCAATCCCGCTGCGGAAGCCGCCACCTTGGCCCGCATCCAGCCGGCAGGCGCGGTATTCGCCGGCGCCACCGGCGCGGCCGCGCAGGCTGCCGCCGCACAAGCCGCCGCCGACGCCGCCAAGGGCCAGGTCGCCTACGGCGGTTCGCTGGATGGCGCCACGATTTACGGCGCGCTCTGCACCGGCTGCCACACCGCGGGCGTCGCCGGTGCACCGAAGCTTGAAAAAGCCGCCTGGGGCGCTCGCATCGCCCAGGGCGTCGAGACCCTGCACACCCACGCCATCAACGGCTACACCGGCCCGGCCGGCATGATGCCGGCGCGCGGCGGCAACCCGGCGCTTTCCGACGAACAGGTCAAGGCCACCGTCGACTGGATGCTGACCCAACTCAAGTAAGATCTTCGGTTCTTACCTGCCAGCGCCGCCTACGGGCGGCGTTGTCGTCTCTGGAGGTCGTGGAATGGTTTCGAAATCGCCGCACATCCTGCTCGCACTGGCCGCCGCCTGTTCCCTGTCGGCCTGCCAGGCCGCGACCGATCCGGCCGCCACGGACAAGGCCAATGGCGCCGACGGACGCGACGTGCCCCTGCCCGGACTGGTGACGATGGCCGAAGTACAGGGCCGTGGCGCGACCAGCCCCTTGCTCGACAGGCAGGTCACCGTGAAGGGCGTGGTGGTCGGCAATTTCGCGAAGGGCCTTCAAGGCGTCTTCGTGCAGTCCGAACGCGACGACGGCGACCCACTCACGGCCGAAGGGTTGTTCATCCAGCACGAGGGCAACGCGGAACCGGAGCTGCGCAAGGGTGATCGCGTGCGCGTGTCCGGTCGGGTTGTCGAACTGGGAGACAAGGGCGCGACGCTGACCGCCTTGCGCGATTCGGTGATCGAAGTGATCGGTCGTGGCCAGGTCGACCCGATCGTGATTTCGGAGCCGCCCGGCCATGCCGATGACTGGGAGCGCTACGAAGGCATGCAGTTGCGCATCGCCGCACCGCTCACCGTCACCGGCAATGGCGGCGTGGCGAGCTACGGCGAGATCGCGGCAAGTTTCGGCGGCCGTCTGTTCCAGCCCACCGAAATCGCCTTGCCCGGTTCGCCTGCGCTGGTCGTGAAGCAAGACAACGCGCGTCGCCTGCTGTTGCTCGATGACAACCGCACCAGCAAGGATCCGCGCAACCTGTGGTTCCTGCCGCAGGTGCTCGACGATGCGCATCCGCTGCGTGTCGGCAGCGTGTTGCGCAGCGTCGCCGGCGTGCTCGACCAGCGTCGCGGCAAGTACCGCCTGCAACTGACCGACAAGCTGGACATCACGCAGGCGCCGCGCCCGGATGTGCCCACGGTGCCTGGCGACGTGCGCATCGCCAGCCTCAACCTGTTGAACCTGTTCAATGGCGATGGCCGCGGCGGCGGTTTTCCGACCGAGCGCGGCGCCGAGACGGCGGCGCAATATGCACAACAGCAACGCAAGCTGGTGGCGGTGGTGCAGTCCTTGCGCCCCGACATCGTCGCGCTGATGGAAGTCGAGAACGACGGCATCGGCAAGGACTCATCGCTGGCGCAGTTCGTGGCGGCATTGAATGATGCCGGGCCCCTTCGTGATTACCGCCTGGTCGATGCCGGTGGTCGATCCGGTGATGACGGCATTCGGGTGGCGATGATCTATCGCAGCAGCAAGGTGAAGCCGCAGGGCCGCGCCGCACTATTGCGCGGCGGACCGTTCGCCGGACTGTCGCGCGTGCCAATGGCACAGGCTTTCCGTGCCGGCCGTGGACCGGTGTTCGTGGTCACTGCCAACCATTTCAAATCCAAGGGCTGCGGCCGCGATGAAAAGAAAGCCACGGGTGCGCAGGCCGACCAGGGCGATGGGCAGAGTTGCTGGAATCCGGCGCGCGTGGAATCGGCGCGGCTGCTTGACGCGTGGCTTGCCACTGACCCAACCCATAGCGGCAGCAAGCTTGGCCTGCTGGTCGGCGATTTGAATGCACATGCACTGGAAGATCCACTGCAGCTGCTGCGCAAGCGTGGATGGCGAGACGCCTTTGCCGATGCGCGCGGCGAACCGCCGTACTCGTTCAACTTCGACAACCAGTCCGGGCGCCTCGACCACGCCTTGCTGACGCCGGCGCTGGCGTCGCATTTGCGTGGCGCCGTCGAATGGCACGTCAACGCCGACGAAGTGCCCGTGTTCGGTTACGAAAGCGACCCCGACGGCGATCCGTATCGCGCCTCCGACCACGACCCGATGTTGCTTGGCTTCGACCTCGCCCGGCCCGGGCTATGATCGCGCCATGAGCCCGGTTGCCCCGCCCCCGCCCGCGTTTCCCGACGTCACTGGCAGCCTGCTGTTGCCAGGCCCGGTGGGCCTGCTGGAAGTGGCGGTGGAATTGCCGGTCCGGTCCGAAGCGCGCCGCGCGATCGCCGTGGTCTGCCACCCCAATCCGCCCGACGGCGGCACCATGCACAACAAGGTCGTGACCATGACCTCGCGCGCCCTGGCCGAACTGGGGCTGACCTGCGTGCGCTTCAATTTTCGCGGCACCGGGAATTCCGAGGGCAGCTTCGACGATGGTCGCGGCGAAGTGCTCGACCTGCTGGCCGTGGCCCGCTGGGCGATGGCCGCGCATCCGAAGCATGCGCTGTGGCTGGGCGGTTTTTCGTTCGGATCGTGGGTCGCATTGCAGGCGGCCCGCCAGTTGCCCGTGCAGCAGATGATCACCATCGCGCCGCCGGTCGGTCGCCGGGATTTTACCGGCGTGTTGCCGCCAGCCTGCCCGTGGCTGGTGATCCAGGGCGAGCAGGACGAGATCGTCGATGCGGCCGGCGTATTCGCCTGGGTGGCGAAACAGAATCCAGCGCCGACCCTGGTGCGCATGCCCGACACCGGGCATTTCTTCCATCGCCGTTTGCTGGACCTGCGTGGGGCGATCAAGAACGGCGTGCGCAAGAACCTGCCGCCGCTCGAGGGCTGACGGTTCGTGGCGACCGTCGAAACCATCGCGACCGTCGCCAGCGCCGGCCAGTTGCCGTCCCGCGCTTACGCGCAAGGCGTGGCGCGCGGCGAGTGGCAACACGACGAAGCGCAATCGGCGGCGCTGGTCGAACTCGATCGAATGCATGCGGCGCTGCAGTCGGCGCAGGACGCGTCCTTGCTGGAAAAACTGGCCTCGCGCTTCCGCGATCCGGTCGCCGTGCCGGGCCTGTATCTATGGGGACGGGTTGGCCGCGGCAAGACCTTCCTGGTCGACCTGTTGGTCGAAAGCCTGGGCGACGTGCCGCGGCAACGCTGGCATTTCCATCGCTTCATGGGCCAGGTGCATGCCCGGCTGCGGGCGCTGCCCGATACCGCTGACACGCTCAGCATCGTCGCGCGCGACCTCGCGAAGGACATGCGCGTGCTGGTGCTGGATGAATTCTTCGTCGGCGACATCGGCGACGCGATGATCCTCGGCCGCCTGCTGGACCAGTTGATCGGTCGCGGCGTCACCCTGGTCACCACCTCCAATATCCCGCCGTCCGAGCTGTATCGCGACGGCTTGCAGCGGGCCAGTTTCCTGCCCTGCATCGCGCTGATCGAAAGCCATTGCACGGTCTGGCAACTGCAAAGTGCGCAGGACTATCGCCTGCGCGAGCTCAAGCGCGCCGCAACTTATTTGTGTCCGCTCGGGGATGCGTCGGAAGCGGCGTTGCACGATCACTTCGAGCGGCTCGCCGCACATTCGCCACGCCTGCACGGGCCGCTGCAGATCAACGAGCGCGAAATCGCCGTGCGTGCGCAGGCCGACGGCATCGCCTGGTTCGATTTCACCGAGTTGTGCGAAGGTCCGCGCTCGGCGGCCGACTACATCGAGATCGCACGTGGTTTCCACACCGTGCTGCTGTCGAACGTGCCGCGCCTGGGCCCCGACCGGGAAGATGCCGCGCGCCGCTTCGTGCACCTGGTGGACGAGTTCTACGACCGCCATGTGAACCTGTTGCTGTCGGCCGCTGCCGATCCACTTTCGCTATACCAGGGCACGCGCCTCGAGCGTGAGTTCGAGCGCACCAGTTCGCGCTTGATCGAGATGCAGAGCAACGACTACCTGGCCAGCGAACATCGCCCCTGAGGCTGCGTGCTAGGCTTTCGCGGCAACTTTCGCCTTCCCGATTACATGGAGTTTCCATGCGCCTGATCCCGCTCGCCCTTGTACTCGCGCTGTGCCTGCCGGTAGGCGCGCAAGCGCAAGTTCCCGATGCGCAGGCGCTCAGCGAACAGGTCAATGCCCACGTCGTCGCCTGGCGGCGGCAGATCCACGCCAATCCGGAACTGAGCAACCGCGAATTCAAGACCTCGAAGCTGGTGGCCGATCACCTGCGTTCACTCGGCCTGGAGGTGCGCACCGGCATCGCCCACACCGGCGTGGTGGCCATCATCAAGGGCGGCAAGCCCGGTCCGCGCATTGCCCTGCGCGCCGACATGGATGCCTTGCCCGTCACCGAACGGTCCAGCCTGCCCTTCGCATCGAAAGTGAAGGCCAATTACAACGGCGAGACCGTCGGCGTAATGCACGCCTGCGGCCACGACGCGCACACCAGCATCCTGATGGGCGTGGCCGAGGCGCTGGTGTCGGTGCGCAAGGACCTGCCCGGCGATGTGATGCTGATCTTCCAGCCCGCCGAAGAAGGCGCGCCCGAAGGCGAGACCGGTGGCGCGAAACAGATGCTGGCCGAAGGCCTGTTCGCCGATTTCAAACCCGAAGCCGTATTCGGGCTGCATGTGCACAGCACCGTGCAGGTCGGCCAAGTGGGTTATCGAAGTGGGGCCTTCATGGCTGCCGCCGACAGCTTCCGCATCGTGGTGAAGGGCAAGCAGACCCACGGGGCGCGGCCGTGGCTGGGCGTCGATCCGATCGTCGCCGCCAGCGACCTTGTCGGCACGGCGCAGACCATCGTCAGCCGGCGAATGAACCTGGCCTCGCAGCCGGTCGTGCTCAGCTTCGGCATGATCAAGGGCGGCCTGCGCTCCAACATCATTCCCGACCAGGTCGAGTTGATCGGCACCATCCGCACCTTCGACCCGGCGATGCGTGAGCAGGCCTTCACCGAGTTGCGCCGGGTGGCGGAAAACACCGCGGCGGCGCATGGCGCGACGGTGGAGCTGAAGATTCCCGATGCCGAGGGTTACCCGTCCGTGTACAACAATCCGGAATTGCTGGCGCGCATCCTGCCCAGTGTGAAAAAAGCCGTCGGCGCGGATAACGTGCGCGAGATTCCCCTGTCCACGGGTGGTGAGGATTTCTCGATGTACGGCCAGTTGGTGCCGGCCGTGTTCCTGTATGTCGGCGTCACTGCCAAAGGCGTGGAACCGGCCACGGCTGCGCCCAATCATTCACCCCTGTTTAGCGTTGACGAAGGCGGGCTGGCCGTGGGCACTCGCACCCTGCTGCAAGTCAGCCTGGATTACTTGAGCGCCAGCACGCCCCGCTGATCGGGGCCCGTGCCAGACTAGACGCATGGACCCGATCAACGAATCCAAGCTGGGCAAGCCGGTGGTGTATTCCGGCAGCTACGACCCGGGCCTTCTTTTCCCGATCTCGCGCGCGCTGCAGCGCGAGGCGCTCGGCATCGGCGATCCGTTGCCCTTCATCGGCGTGGATATCTGGAATGCCTTCGAACTGAGCTGGCTTGATGCGCGTGGCAAGCCGCGCGTCGCGCTCGCCGAGTTCCGCGTGCCGGCGACATCGCCCAACATCATCGAGTCCAAGAGCTTCAAGCTCTACCTCAACAGCTACATGCAGACCCGCATCCCCGACACCGATACCCTGCGCCAGCAGTTGGCCGGGGATTTGTCGGCGGCGGCGGGCGCGCCGGTGTCGGTGGTGCTGGGCACGCCCACCTCGAAGCAGTCGGCGCTGATAGAAAATCTGGAAGGCGAGGTCATCGACGACCTGCCGATCGAGATCAGCCACTACGGTCCGCCGCAGCCCGATTTCCTGCACGCCAATCCCGATGCGGTGGTGGAAGAGAGCCTGGTCTCGCACCTGTTCAAGTCCAATTGCCCGGTGACCGGCCAGCCGGACTGGGCCAGCGTGCAAATCCACTACACCGGGCCGCGCCTGGGTCGCGACGGCTTGCTGCGCTACCTGGTGTCGTATCGCGAACACGATGATTTCCACGAGCATTGCGTCGAGCGGATATTTGTTGACGTCCTCGCGAAATGCCTGCCCTCCCGCCTGTCGGTGTATGCGCGCTACACTCGACGCGGCGGACTCGACATCAATCCTTTCCGCGCCACTCCGGGCTGGCTGATGCCCGGCAACACACGGACCTCGCGCCAGTGAACATCAACTTGCCTCGCCCGTCGTCTCGCTGGCTTCTTCTGTTGGCCGGCAGCTTGTTCGCACTGGTGCTGGTGGCCTGCCAGAAGGGCCCGTCCAACAATGCCGACGGCAGCGCTGCGGCTGGCGGCACTGATGCCGACGCGGCCGAGGTCGATGGGTCGGCAGTAGCGCAAGCACCGCCGCCGGACCTGGGCGATTTCAAGATTGTTTCGGTGCTGCTGGGAACGTCGCTGGATGCCGAGCGGATCGTGCTGGGCGACGCGGGAACCTTCGCGCCCCAGGACACGATCCATGCCTCGGTGCTGAGCACCGGCGCGCACGACGGCCTGCGCCTGTCTGCCAAATGGCTGGCGCCGGACGGCAGCGTGGTGGCTGAAACCGAACAGCCTTTGGCGCCCACCACGGCGACTGCCACGACCTTCAGCATCGCCAACCCGACTGGCTGGCCTGCAGGCGAATATCAGTTGCAGGTCGCGGTGAATGGCAGCACGCTGCAGACGCGAACCTTCAAGGTGGAATGACCGTGGCAGACGCCAACCGCTACGCCCCCGTCCTGCGCCGCTTGCACTGGCTGATGGCCTCGTTGATCGCGCTGGGTTACCTGGCGATCGAGCAGCGCGGTTTGTTCGCGCGCGGCTCGACCGCGCGCAACGCGATGGTGCAGTCGCATTACTGGATTGGCCTGACGATATTCGTGTTGGCCTGGTGGCGCATCGTGCAGCGCCGTCGCTTCGGCGCCCCCGCCATCACGCCGGCGCTGCCGGTTTGGCAGGCTGGCATCGGCACCTTGATGCACGTGCTGCTGTATGCGTTTTTCATCGCCATGCCGATCATGGGCCTCGCCACCGCCTGGCTCGATGGCAAATCGGTATTCCTGCCCTTCACCGATATCGCGCTGCCGGCCCTGCTCGCACCCGACGAGGCCTGGGCCAAGACCATGGAAGACCTGCATGGCCAGGTCGGTGAAATCTTCTACTGGATCATCGGCTTCCACGTCGTGGCGGCGATTTACCACCACTTCATCCGCCGCGACGACACGCTGCGCCGGATGGGCTGAGCGGCTTCGCCCGGCATTTTTAATCGCGCGGCATCATTCGCGCCGCATCAATCACGCGCGCCCTGCACGCGTTTCATCAGCGCCGCTTCGGACGCGCGCCAGGCAATCACTTCGTCCGTCAGCGGCCGGGCCAACATGCGCTGCAATTCTTCGTGCACCGCCTCGGGGAACGTCGACAGGTATTGCGACGTCGGAATGATGCCATCGCGGCCGACGGCGCCTCCTTTCATCATGCCGGCGGCATGGACCACGCCATTGCGCACGAATTCCACCGCCATGTAGTTCCAGCGTTCGTCCGAACACAGCCAGCTGAAGCGCAGCTCGTAGCGCTGGAAGAGGTTCAGCCCGCGCCGGAAGCTCATCACCACGCCGCCCGCCATCGGCCGCCAGCCGTTCTTCACCAGCGCCTTCAAAAAACCGGTGCGGGTGAAGCATTCGATCAGGGCCAGGTCCACCATCGTCAGGTAGCGGCCATTGTTCATGTGGAAGTTGATGTCGAGGTCGTTGGGCAGGACGCGCCAGCGCTGCACCAGGGTTTCGCCGAACGCCAGCGCCGGCAGCCAGTGCCCGCGCAACAACACCCACAACAGGCGCAGGTAGAGATTCACTCAGGGCTTGGCCTTGCGTCGGTACTGGCCGTCGAAGGCAATCGTCCAGGTCTTGCCGTCATCGACCGACGATTCCCACAACTGGCGAACGCTGCCGTCCGCATTCGGCGTCCAGGTGATGCGCTCGCGCTGGGCGATGCCGGTCTTGGCGTCGGGCTTGGGCTGCTGCCCGGACAGCACCATGCTGCCCGCGGCGAAGTTGCCATTGAGCACCAGTCGCGTGCCCTGGGCATCCACCCAGAACTGCTCCCACTGCCCGGTCTGGGCGTTGTACAGGTTGAAGCTCTTGCCGTCGCCCGCGCCGGGCGGATTGCCGCCGCTGGTCCAATGCTCGGCCAGGACGCAGCCATTCAAGACCGATTCGATCCGACTCTGCCCGACGGACTTGCCGGCGGGGTCGAACACCTGCCACTCCCCCAGCCAGAAGTCGAACTGGCGATGTTCGGCGGCCGAACACGGCACCGGCCGGGTGGGCGGGGTCTTGGGATCGTCGGCGGAGGCGGGCGTGGTGGACATCAGCAGCACCAGAAGCAGGTTTGCAGAGCGCATGGACGGCTCCCACCGGGAAAGGGTAGCCCAGCTTAGCCGGTGGCGCCGCCTGCTGCTTTCCGGCGACCGCCGGAACCGCGACAATGGGCGGTGGCATCATCCTGGAGAACTGCATGGCAGAACAAATCCTGACCCCGCCGCCTGGCGGCGCGTCGATCACCATTTCCGGCGGCAAGCTGTCGGTTCCCAACAATCCGATCATCCCCTTCATCGAAGGCGACGGCACCGGCGCCGACATCTGGCGTTCTTCGGTGCGCGTGCTCGATGCCGCGGTCGCAAAGGCCTACGGTGGTTCGCGCAAGATCCACTGGCTGGAAGTGCTCGCCGGTGAAAAAGCCAACAACGAACTCGGCACCTGGTTGCCCGAATCCACCGTGCAGGCCTGTCGCGACTACCTGGTCTCCATCAAGGGCCCGCTGACCACGCCCGTCGGTGGCGGCATCCGCTCCCTGAACGTCGCGCTGCGGCAGATGCTCGACCTGTATGTGTGCCTGCGCCCGGTGCGTTGGTTCAAGGGCGTGCCGTCCCCGGTGAAGGCGCCGGAGAAGGTCAACATGACCATCTTCCGCGAGAACACCGAAGACATCTACGCCGGCATCGAGTGGGCCGGCGGCAGCGCCGATGCGCAGAAGGTGCTCGACTTCGTGCAAAAAGAATTCCCGCAGATGTTCGGCAAGATCCGCTTCGGCACCGCGGAAAAGAATGCCGAATGGCAAGTTGCGCTGGAAGGCGTCGGCGGCCCGAAGCGCGAGACGCCGGTGATGGTCGGCATCGGCCTGAAGCCGGTGTCCTACCTCGGCACCGAACGCCTCGTGCACAGCGCCATCCAGTACGCGATCGCGCATGGTTCCAAGTCGGTGACCCTGGTCCACAAGGGCAACATCATGAAGTTCAGCGAAGGCGGCTTCCGTGACTGGGGCTACCAGGTCGCCAAGGACTTCTACGGCGCGGTCGAATTGGACGGCGGTCCGTGGATGGTGATTCCGGAAGGCAAGCCGGGCGCCGGTTTGATCATCAAGGACGCGATTGCCGATGCGTTCCTGCAGCAGATCCTGTTGCGTCCGGCCGAATACGACGTGGTCGCCACGCTCAACTTGAATGGCGATTATTTGTCGGACGCACTGGCCGCGCAGGTTGGTGGCATCGGCATCGCGCCGGGCGCCAACATCAACTACGTGACGGGCCATGCGGTATTCGAAGCCACGCACGGCACGGCGCCGAAGTATGCGGGCCTGGACAAGGTGAACCCGGGTTCAGTGATCCTGTCGGGCGAGATGATGTTGCGTTACATGGGTTGGAACGAAGCCGCCGACACCATCATCCACGCCATGGATGCGGCCATCGGCAGCAAGCGCGTTACCTACGACTTCGCCCGCCTGATGGAAGGCGCGACCGAAGTGAAGTGCTCGGAGTTCGGCGACGAGCTGATCAAGCACATGTAAAGCGGAATCTCCGCGGGTGGCTCCCCAGGAGCTGCCCGCAGGAGTAGGCTGGTCGGGTGCGGTCATTGCCTGGCCGGCCTTGGGGAGTTCGGAACATGCGATTGGCTTGCCTCCTGCTCGCCGCGACAGCGGCGGTGCTGACCTGTCCTGCCTACGCGCAGACCCCCACCCTGAAGCCCTTGCCCCGCGTGATGCCCGGCAAGCTGGTGCTCAACATGGCGCAGCCCTACACCGCGCAACTGGGCAATCCGCTTTTCTCCGGACAGGTTTCCGACGGTGCTGTCACCTGGGCTTGCAGCAAGGGTGTTTGCCGAACCCAGGCGACCTGGCCTGCCCCTGCAGTCGCCGCCTGCGCGGCGCTTGCCGCCAAGGCCGGCCGCCTGACCCGATTCGGCAATGCCCGCGCCAGCCTCGACGAAGTGCAGCTGGCCGCCTGCAACGGCAACCCGGGCGTATCCACTACCCGCATCCTGGCGCCGACCGTGCTCGCTCCCGCCACCCGCAATCCGGTTGGCGGCAAGGCGGCGTTGTTCGATGCCTTGCGACGCAAGCGCGAAGCGGCTGACGCGCAAGCCGCGGCGGAGGCGGCAGCACGCCGCGATTCGCACGAGGGCATGGTCCGATACGCACAAGGCGATGATTGCAACGACATGCGCCGCGACGTAAATCCGAATGCGTCGGAGACTTGCGATGGTCATGACAACAATTGCGATGGCGCGATAGATGAAGGCCAGCGCTTGTTGTTTTTCCTGGATGCCGATGGCGACGGCCATGGCGATCCCGCCCAGCGGATGGAAGGCTGTCCCTACGAGCAACGCGCTGCGGCCGAATCCGGGCGCTGGTTGGTATTTGTCGGCAATGACTGCAACGACGCCGATCCTTCCCTGTGGACGGGCTGCCCATGAACCGCCAGGAGCGCAAGCACATGCCAAGGGTTTCCCGGCGCAATCTTCCAATCTTCGCGCTTTGCCTGCTCGCGCTGTCCCTGCTGGGCATCGGTGCGCAGGCGCAAGCCGACACCGTGGTGCGAATGCGTTTCGTCACCGGTGGCGACGACCTGCGTGGCGGAAATATCAGTGGCACCGGAAACAACGTCTACGTGCGTTTCCTCAACCGCAGCGGCGTCGTGGTGGAGGAACTCCGCAATGGCAACAAGTCACTGACCTGGGGTGGTGGTTCGGTGAACGATGTCACCTTGCTCGATGTGGGCAGCGTGGGTGACTTTGCGAGCGTAGAAATAAGCGTCAGCGACCGCATGAAGAACGACGTCTTCGAGCAGGTGGACAACTGGAACCTCGACGCCCTGCGCATCACGGTAAGCGTGGACGGTGTCGAGCGCACTTTGCTCGACCAGCGCGGCACGCCACTGGCGCGATTGACTGCAGGGGCTGCGCCGACGCGCTTTTCCCTGTCGCGTGTCGAAGACCGCTGCAGCTCCGACGCCGATTGCGATGACGGCGTGTTTTGCAACGGCGCCGAGCGCTGCCTGCTGCGGGACGACGGCAGTGCGGTGCTTCGCCAATGCGCACCAGCCAATACGCCAGTAAGCTGCGCCGGCGGCATGAGCTGCAGCGAGGCGGCCGATCGCTGCATGACGACGATGGTGGACGCGGACGGGGATGGCGCCCGATCCACGGAAACCGGCGGCACTGACTGCGACGACAACAACCCCCGCCGCTATCCGGGCGCCGCTGAGGTCTGCGATCACGACGGCCTCGACGAGGACTGCGACTTGTCCACGGCCGGTTTCCTGGATTCGGACGGCGACGGCCACAATTCCGAACGCTGTTTCAACTGGGGGCCGCCGCGCACCTGAGTCAGCGTCCTCCGGACTGCACCTGCAGCGGCGCGTCGGCCGGATCGGGATCGTCGATCGGCTCGCGCTTGTGTTCGCCGGGTGGAACGTCTTCGGTGTCGTCTGGATTTTCGTCCTCGCTGGGCTTGCCCGGCAGCGCCGCCTCGACCTGGCTGGCCTCGTTGCCCGCGGCGAGCGGATCAGGCGCGTTGACCGCAGTGGCTTCGGAAGGTTTGGTTTCCGCGTAGCCGGACGACTTGGGCTTGCCGGCGCGCGGCGTGATCTGTTCGCGTGCGGGCTCGCCTTCGTGTGGCAGCGGAACGGTCGCGGGTTTCATCTGGGAAGTCATGGGGTCGGTTCCGTCCGGGAATCAGGACCAACACAGTGCGCTGGCGCCGGCGAACGCGCGCTTAATGCGGCCACGGCGCGGGGCGGCCGGCCGAGCAGTTCGGGAAGTCGATTGGGCAGGGGCACATTGTCCTTGTGCAGCAACTCCCAATGGCCGAATGACAGCGGCGAAAAATGCAGCAGGTCGAAGACGTGGCTGGCGACGCGCGCGACCAGTGACGGTATGCGGATTTCGAACGCCGGGGTCCGGGCGTGCAGTTGCCGAAGTCCTTGCAGGTAGGCAGCAATGTCCGGCGCCTGCAGCCCGCCGAGTTCGAACTCGCGCTGCGCCGCAGCGGCGTCGCGGGGCAACTGCAAGCTGCACAGGTTCGCCAGCGCCTCGCCCAGGTCGCGCGCGTCCAGCGCCGCGATATTCCCGGTGGCGCCGCGGGCCAGTACGTGCAGCGGCAACCGGGCGAGGGCGCGGATCCAGCTCGCGCCGAAGCCACCGTCGCCATCCAGCAGCGACGGCCGCACCAGGCAGTAGTCGGCGCCGCTGGCCGCCAGGCGGCGCTCGCCCTCGCGCTTGCTGCGCAGGAAACGGCTGCGATGCGCATGCTGCAGGCCCAGCGCCGACACATGCACCAGGCGCATCTCGCGCATCGCGCAGGCTCGGGCCAGTGCGCCCAGTGCCTGCACGTGTACGGCGTCGTAAGTCTCGCGGCCACGCTCGCGCAGGATGCCGACGCAGTTGACCACGGCGTCGCAGTCTTCAATCAGCGGCAGCCAGTCCGCGTCGGTGACCTCTTCGAAGCGCACCCGCCGCAGTTCACAGGCCTCGGCGCACATTCCCAGGCGTCGCGAAACGCGCCCCGGGCGTCGGCTGCCGACGATTACGGCCTGGCCCCGCTCCAGCAAGGCCGACACCGCGTGCCGACCAATGAAACCCGCTCCACCCAGCACCAGGATGCGCACCTTCCGCCCCTCGTTTACAGACATTTCTGTATTGACAGAAATAATAGGATGGAAATAGACTGTTGGCAAGCCACCGATACCGCCATGAACACGCCCAGCGAAGTCCTGCCCGATAGCCTGAGTCCGATCCGCCGTCGCTTCGTCATGCATTGGGGCGAGATGGGTTCGCGCTGGGGCGTGAACCGGACCGTTGCCCAGATACACGCGCTCCTGTTCCTGTCTGGCCGACCGATGGATGCCGAAGAGATCGCCGAGATACTTTTCGTCGCGCGTTCGAATGTCAGCAACAGCATCCGCGAGCTGCAGAACCTAAACCTGGTGCGTACCGTGCACCTGATCGGATCACGTCGCGAGCATTTCGAAACCTCGCGCGACGTGTGGGAGCTGATGCGCACCGTGGTGCGCGAACGCAAGGCGCGCGAATTCGATCCCACGGTAGGCGTCTTGAAGGAATTCATGGCCGACCCGCAATTCGCGGCCGAGGACAAGGAGGTTCGCAAGCGCATCGAGGATACGCACGGCCTGATGCAGGCGATGTCGGGCTGGGGCGAAGAAATGCTGCGCCTGGAACCCGCCACCCT
This sequence comes from Gammaproteobacteria bacterium RIFCSPHIGHO2_12_FULL_63_22, assembly GCA_001801685.1. Lineage (GTDB taxonomy): Bacteria > Pseudomonadota > Gammaproteobacteria > Xanthomonadales > Xanthomonadaceae > Arenimonas. The sequence continues at coordinate 23,871 of MGYJ01000083.1, forward strand.
GATGAAAGTGATGAAGCTGGGCAATCGCATCCAGAAGCTGCTTCGTGAGAATGGCAAGTGACGGTCGCCTGGCCGCTGCGCATCTATTACGACGCGGCTTGCCCGCTGTGCGCGCAGGAAATGCATGCGCTGGCCGCGCATGATGCTTTCGGCAAGCTGCAGTTGGTCGATTGCTCCACGCCGGATTTCCATGACCCGCACCTGGCCGCCGCTGGCATCAGCCCGAAGCAGGCCATGGACTTCATCCACGCCCGTGATTCGCAGGGTCGCTGGTTGAAGGGCATCGCTGTATTCGAAGCGGCCTACGCTGCCATTGGCGTGCGTGCAATGTCGCTTCTGTTGGCGAATCCCTGGCTGCGTCCCGCCTGGGACTGGATATATCCCCATGTGGCGAAAAACCGGATGTTGCTCTCGCGCCTGGGACTAAACCGCCTATTCGGAAAAGTCGTGGCGAGGGCCGCCAGGCGAGCGGCAACCCGGGCGACGGCTTGCGATGAAAACGGCTGCGATGTCGCCACGCCGAGTCGCCCGCATGCCTGAGCGTTCGCGCCAAGCCGCCGCCGAACCGACTCGCGCCAAGGCCTGCGCCCTGGCGATCCGCGATGCCTTCGCCGACTACAACCGCCGCTTTGGCGAGATCACCCGACGCGCGCGCGGCCATTTCGAAAGCCGCGACTGGCATGCGGCGCGCACCGATGCGGTGGCGCGCATCGAACTCTACGACCGCTGCATCCGCGAGATCACCCACGCGCTGGAAGCGCACCTCGGCGACCAGGCGCAGGACCGCGGGCTATGGAATGCCGTGCGCGACCATTACGCGAAGCTGATCGCGCCGCTGCTCGACCAGGAGCTGTACAAGACCTTCTTCAACACGCTGACGCGTCGCTTCTTCAAGACCCGCGGCGTGGCGCCGGACATCGAGTTCGTCGCGCTGGACATCGAGCCGACCGACCGCATCACCCATCCGGTCGCGCGCCACAGTTACGCGGTGTCAGGCGACCTGCTTGGCACGGTGCAGCGCCTGCTGGGCGACTATCGTTTCGCCGTGGGCTATTCGAACCTGGCGTCGGATGCCGCCGCAGTGGCAAAAAAGCTCGAAGCCTGCGTCGCCGGCGACGGCGAGCCGGAAGTGCTGGCGATCGAACTGCTCGACACCGTCTTCTATCGCGAGCGCCGCGCCTACCTGGTCGGCCGCGTGTTCGGTCGCGACCGTTACTCGCCCTGCGTGATTGCCCTGGTCAATGAAGATGCGGGCTTGCGCGTGGACGCCGTGCTGGTCAATCGCCAGCATGTGGCGGTGTTGTTCGGCTACACGCACAGCTACTTCCACGCCGACCTCGCCACGGTGGGCGACGCGGTGGTGTTCCTGCGCACCCTGTTGCCGCGCAAGGCGGTGGATGAAATCTATACCGTGCTCGGCCGCGCCAAGCAGGGCAAGACCGAGCGTTACCGGCATTTCTTCAGCCACCTGGCCCAGCATCCGGAACAATCCCTGGTGCATGCCGAGGGCGAGCGCGGCATGGTGATGGCGGTGTTCACCCTGCCCTCGTATCCGCTGGTGTTCAAGCTGATCCGCGACCAATTCGGTTACCCGAAGGAAAGCGATCGCGAGTATGTCCGTAACAAGTACTCTTTGGTGTTCAAGCACGACCGAGTCGGCCGCCTGATCGATGCCCAGGAGTACCGCCACCTGCGCTTCCCGCGCGCGCAGTTCGATCCCGTGTTGCTGGACGAACTGCTCGGCCAGTGCAAGGAATCGGTCAGCGCCGACGGCGATGACATCGTCGTGCACCACTGCTATGTCGAGCGCCGCCTGCGTCCGCTCAACCTGTACGTGAAGGAAGTCGAGCACGATCTCGCCTTGGCCGCGATCCTCGACTACGGCCAGGCCATCAAGGACCTGGCGCGCAGCAACATTTTCCCGGGCGACCTGTTGTTGAAGAATTTCGGCGTGACGCGCCACGGCCGCGCCATCTTCTACGACTACGACGAGTTGTGCCTGGTCAGCGACTGTCATTTCCGCCGCCTGCCCGAGCCGCGCAACGACGAGGAAGAGATGCACCACGGCGCCTGGTATTACGTGGGCGAAAATGATGTCTTCCCCGAACAGTTCCCGCGCTTCCTCGGCATGACGCCGGCACAACGCGAGGCCTTGCTGGCCGCACACGGGGAAATCTTCGACGTGCGCTGGTGGCAGGCCCTGCAGGACCGCTACCGCGCCGGCGGTTTCGAGGACGTGCCGCCCTATCCCGAGTCGGTGCGCTTGCTGGCTTCCTGAGGCATCCGGCGCGACGCGCGGGAACCACCGCCCGTGCACGAAGTCCAAACAGGCGCCGTGCTAGCCTCGGTCGCCCTGATTCGAAACAACCCGTCAAACCATCCCCCAGGAGTCACCGATGCGTCTTTCCCTGATTGCCACCGCCCTGTTGCTGGCCAGCGCCAGCGCGCATGCCCAGGAATCCATGATTCCGGCGATGCCCGCCTTGCCGCCGCCCGCGATGAAACCAGTCGTTGCGCCTGCATCGGCCCCGCAGCCAAGCGCCACCACGGAAGCAGCCACCAAACAGATCGGCCCCCTCGACAGCGCGCTCGCCGGCGACTGGCGCTCGGAGGCGAACAAGGCGCGCGATGTCTATCGGCATCCGCGTGAAACGCTCACCTTCTTTGGCGTGAAGCCCGACCAGACCGTGATCGAGATGTGGCCGGGTGGCGGCTGGTATGCCGAAGTGCTGGCGCCCTTGCTGCGCGACGCGGGCAATTACACCGGCGTCATCGTCGATCCGGCCAAGCAGCCCGATGCCGACGGCAAGTCGTATGCCGAGCGTACCAACAGCAAGCTGCGCGCCTTGCTCGAAAAGCGCCCCGATGTGTTCGGCAAGGCGAAATTGCTCGAGGCCGGCAGCGCCGCGCCAGTCCTGGGCGAAGCCAACTCCGCCGACGTGGTGCTGACCTTCCGCAACGCGCACAACTGGGTGATGGACGGCAATGAGAAGGCGATGTTCAAGGCCATGTTCGACGTGCTCAAGCCCGGCGGCACCCTGGGCGTGGTGGACCATCGCGCCAAGCCCGACCAGCCGGCCGAGGAGATGAAGAAGAGTGGTTACCTGCCCGAGGCCTACGTCATCTCGCTGGCCGAAGCGGCCGGCTTCAAGCTCGAGGCCAAGAGTGAAGTGAACGCCAATTCGCGCGACACCAAGGATTATCCGGACGGTGTCTGGACCTTGCCGCCGCGCCTGGCCAAGGGCGATGTGGACCGCGCGAAATACCTGGCCATCGGCGAAAGCGACCGCATGACGCTGCGCTTCACCAAGCCCGCCAAGCCCTGACTCACAGCAACGAGTCCAAGTCAGCGCGCGTCTTTCACCAGCGCGCCGCTCTTGATCACGACCGGGATGTTTTCCAATAGGGAAACATCCATGGTCGGGTCGCCGGCCACGGCCACCATGTCGGCCCAGCGCCCGGCCTCGATGATGCCGACATCCTTGCTGTCCAGCGCTGCCGCGGCATTCACCGTCGCTGACTGGATCGCCTGCACCGGCGTCATGCCGTAGCGCACCATCACCGCCAGCTGTCTTGCGTTCTGTCCATGCGGATAGATGCCGGCGTCGGTGCCGTACACCATCTTCGCGCCGGCCGCGTGCGCGCGCCGGAAGTTCTCACGCTGCAGGTCGCCGATCTCGCGGTCCTTGCGCAGGTTGTCTTCCAGCACGCCGTTCTTCTTGCCTTCCGATTGCGTGTAGTCGGTGTTGTAGATGTCCATCGATAGCCAGGCACCGTGCTGTTTGGCCAGCGCGATGCCTTCATCGTCGATCAGGCTGGCGTGTTCGATGGTGTCCACGCCGGCGCGGATGGCGGCCTTGATGCCGGCGGTGCCGTGCGCATGCGCGGCGACTTTCAGGCCCCACATATGCGCCTCGTCCACGATCGCGCGCATCTCGGTTTCGCTCAGCTGCTGCTGGCCCGGTTCGGTGTTGCGAGAAAACACGCCGCCGGTGGCGCAGATCTTGATCACCTGCGCGCCGTACTTGCGCAGCTCGCGTACCCGCTTGCGGCCTTCCTCCGGATTGTCGGCGTTGTAGTCGCTGTGTTGTTCCATTGACGGCGGGAAAAAAGTCGAATCGCAGTGGCCGCCAGTGGCGCCGAAGGAATACGCGGCAGTCACCACGCGCGGGCCCTGGATCTTGCCCTCGCTGATCGCCTCGCGCAGGCCGACATCGTTGAATGCGCTCGCGCCGACGTTGCGCACGGTGGTGAATCCCGCCGCCAGGGTGCGCTGCGCGTGCGGCACCATCAGCACCGACCAGAAGCGGTCGCTGAACTGCAGTCGCGTATAGCCGCCGTACGACGGGTCCGAGGTCAGGTGCACGTGCATGTCGATCAGGCCGGGCAACAGGCTCATGCCGGCTAGGTCGATGCGGGTGGCGCCCGGGCCCGCGGCGACCTCGTTGCCGCCGCTGGCGACCTGCACGATGCGCCCGTTTCGAACCAGCACGCTGGGCCGGTCGATCCATTTGCCGGTGCGCACGTCCAGCAGCCTGGCTGCGGTAACTACCTGATCGGTCGGTTGCGCCGCGGCGACCGGCTGTGCCTGGACGGCGGTACTGACCAGACCGGCGAGTCCCAGTGCGGCCAGGCCCAGGATGGCGGCCGAAAGGGGGCGGAAAAGGGGCTTCTGGCGCATGGGTGAGACTCCCGTCGTGGACCCCGACTATACCGGCGGTTCCCGATCCGACGGGAGCGCGTATTGGGCGACGAAGCGGGTCCAACCGGGGTTGACGTGACGCCCCGCTGTGTTTACTGTACTAACACACACAGTACAGGCAGGACAGCCAATGGCTCGCACCCAGGCCCTGATGCTCCAGATCGCCACCGGCGACCCGCGCCCGATCAGCAAGCAGATCGTGGACGGCATCCGCATGAAGGTCGCCACCGGCGAGCTCGCCCAGGGCGTGCAACTGCCCAGCGTGCGTGGCCTCGCCCAGCAGCTCGGCATCAACGCCAACACCGTGGCCAAGGCCTACGCGGAACTCACCGCCGAGGGCTGGCTGGATTCGCGACAGGGGCTCGGCCTGTACGTGGCCGCGCCGCGCCAGCGACTGAGCACGCATGAACGTGAGAAGCGCATGGACGAGGCGGTGAACCGTTTCGTGCACGACGTGGTCGCGCTCGACTATCCCGCCGATGAAGTCATCGCACGACTCGATTTCGAACTGCAGGCGCTTGCGCCAAAAAAAACGGCCTGAGCCCACCCTCTCCCGAAGACCCGGACCATGACTGACTACGTGATCGAAACCCGCGCGCTGACCAAGCGCTACGGCAAGAAGCTGGCGCTGAACCACCTGGACCTGCAGATTCCGCGCGGCCGCATCCACGCCATCGTCGGCGCCAATGGCGCGGGCAAGTCCACGCTGTTTCGCATCCTGCTCGGCTTCCTCGCGCCGACATCCGGTCAGTCCACCATCCTTGGTTGTGATTCGCAGTCGCTGACCCCGGCCTTGCGCAGCCGCATTGGATTCGTCAACGAAGAGCACACGCTGCCAGGCTGGATGACCGTGGCTGCCGTGGTGGCGATGCAGCGTCGCCATTATCGGCAATGGAATGAAGACGTTCATCGCGACGTGCTGGGCAACTACCACGTGCTGCCGGAACAGAAAGTCAGCCAACTTTCGCGCGGCGAGCGCGCCGGCCTGAATCTTTCCCTGGCGCTGGCGCAAGGCCCCGAGTTGCTGATCCTCGACGAGCCTACGCTCGGGCTGGACGTGGTTGCAAAGCGCGCGTTTCTCGAATCGCTGCTCAATTCGAACGCCGCGGAATCGTGCTCGATTATCTACTGCTCGCACCAGATGGAAGAGATAGAGCGCGTCGCCGACAACCTGATCATCCTCGAGCAGGGCTCGCTGGTGAACATGTCGCCACCGGATGAATTCTGCGAGCGCGTGCACTACTGGATCGCCGACATGCCCTTCAAGGGGCCGGACAAGTCGCTCGTGCCCGGGCTGCTGCAGGTACAGCGCATCGAGGGCCTGTTCCACTATGTGGTGATAGACCAGGGCGAGGACTTCGCCGACTTCCTGCGCAGCCACGGTGCGCGCAGCGTGCAGGGCATGCCGGTCAGCCTTGACCGCGCGGTCAACGGCTTCCTGGCAAAGAACCACATCGGCCCCGAAGGGCATGAGCCACGGCCATGATCGACCTGTTCAGGAGCGAACTGCTGCGCTTCCGTCACTGGGCCTTGGCCTACGCGCTCTTGCACCTGGGCATGCTGGGGTTCTTCGCGCGTGTCGTGGATCCCTTGCAGCAACCCGACGTCGTCTACCTGGTTGTCGCTGCGGTGTATGCACTGAGTGGACTGCTGTTGGCCCTCTACCAGATGGGCACCTATCGGCGCCCCAATACCTGGCTGAATCTCTTGCATCGTCCGCTGCCGCATTGGCAAGTCGCCGTCGCGCTGTTGGTGGCTGCCGCCAGCCTGTTGCTGCTGGCCATCGTGGCGCCCTTGTTGTTGATGTTGGCCGGCCAGGCAACGTGGACGGCGCGCGTGGTGGATTCGCGTCACTGGCTGCTGCCGCTCGCTGCCTTCCTCGTCACGTCGTGCAGTTATCTCGCCGGCGTTTTCGCGATGCTGGCACCCAGGCGCTATGCCGCCGCGGGCCTGTTCGGCCTTTTGCTGCTGACAGCAAGCCATGCCGTGGGCGCGTCGGCATTGCTGGTGCAACTAGCGCTGGTGCTGTGGTTGCTGGCCCTGGTGGCGACTGCTTTCCAGCCCGACCTGACGCGGCCGCCGGTGCGTTGGCCCGGCTTGATGGCGGTGGCGCTGACCGTGCAGATGGCGGTTTACGTACTGCTGGCCAGTGCCGGCCTTGGCTACCAGTTGTTGTGGATGCTGCAGGGCTCGCATCCGCTCAACAGCACGCCACCTGCCGGAGGCTACATCGAGGCAAGCCGCGCTGATGGCGCCGACCTGATGGCTGCCGGACTGGTATCGAGCCGCGTTGCCGAAGCGCCGGTATGGCGCGAGCAGGTGCGTCTGGCGGAAGTGTTTACCTGGCAACGCCAGTTCGACGCACTGCCGATCCGCAACGAGCTGGGCAACATCGCGCCGATGGAGTTCGACGATGACGCACGCCGACTGCGCTGGATATTCAGCCACGACACGATGCGTTTCACCGGCATGTCACTCGGAGACTCGCAGCCTGCCGGCCGCATGGGAATCGGCCCGGCGCAGGCGCCGTTTCCGAAGCCGCCGCTGCCGATCGGCGGCAAGTTCCTGGCCAGCGCCGATACCGTTTATGGCTATGACACGCAGCATCGCATGGTCTTGCCGCGCATCATCCTGCCTGCGGGCGAAACCCTGGCGCTGGCACCGTCTGCCATGGGGGAAGTCGTCCTGGTGATGAGCAATCGCGCTTTGTATGGCTACGACGCGCGCGCCTTCACCGACGGTGATTCCGTGCTCGCGCCGCGCTTGCGCATTGCCTTACCTGCGCCGATCGGCGATATCGACCGCGTCGACATGATCGAACTGATCGACGGCTACCTGGTTTCGTTCGTGACGGGCCTGGGCAGCACCGATGGGCCAGGTTCGCCCCTGCAGGCCATGGTGCATGTGTCGGGTGAGGGCAAGGCAACCCGGGTCGGCCAGCGTGCGCTGCAGCCGGATTTTCCACTGGCACTGCGCCACTACCCCTGGTGGGTTTCACCGGTGATGCATGACTTGCGCAAGTTGGCGATCAATGCGCTGGCCGCGCCCATGCCGCTGAAAGCCCAGGCTCCGCAGCCGATTCCGACGAGCATGAAATGGCTGGCCGCAGCCCTGCTGATGGCGTCGCTATTGGCCAGCGCGTACTGGTCGCGTCGCCAGGGACTGCCGAGGGCCAGGCGCGTGGCCTGGGCCTTGGCGTGCGCCGGCATCGGCGTGCCTGCGCTGCTTGCGCAAGGCTTGATCCATCCCGACAGCGAGGGCTGATTCCATGCTTTTCCTTCTCTCTCGCGTCCACCTTGCCTGGATGGCCTCATTGCTGGTCCTGTGCGCAGGCCCGGTGCAAGCCGGTGATTTTCGCGATTTGCGCAGCGCTCTTGAGCATGAGCGCAAGCGCGCACCGGCACCGCGCCTCGAGCGTGCCGACTTCCTGGCCAAGCCGGCCATCGCCGGTGCGCGCCTGTCGCCGCAGGGCCGTCATGTCGCCGTGCTGCGCGAGGGCGAGCGTGGCCGTAGCGTCTGGTTGCTCGATACAAAAAGCCTGCAATTGACTCGACTGGTGGCGATGACCGATGCCACGGACCTGTCGTGGTCGCGGGATGGCAAGTGGCTCTTCCTCGAAAGCACGCGCCAGCTGAGCAAGGTGTCCGTTACCGGCGCGCTTGGTTCAGGCGTGATGCTGCGACTCGACGATGCACGCAAGCTCGAAGTGGCCGGTATCGATCCCACGCAGCCGGCCGCAGTGCTGTTGTTCGAACAGGAGACGCGGCCCGGGGAGACACTGCCCTCGAAGTACCGCTTATTGCGGCTGGATGTGTCGGGTCGCCGCACCGTGCTGCACGAAGACTCGCGCGCGCTGCTCGATTTCGCATTGGCGCCCGACGGTCGCCTGGCCTTCCTCAAGCGCGTCGACGGCAAGTCCGTAAGCATCGTGGGCCGCGCGCCCGGCCAGCGCTGGCGCGAACTGGTGCGTAGCCACGCGATGGAACGCGCATCCTTGATCGCCACCAGCGACGGTGGTCGCAGCCTGCTGTTGGCCGGCGACATCGCCAGCGACCGGCGCGCCCTGCTGCGAGTCGACCTGCAAGGCAAGGTCCACAGGCTGCATGAAGACCCCGAGGCCATTGCCGATCTTGCCGACGTTGTCATCGATCCAGAAACGCAGCAGCCCCTGCTGGCCAGCTATCGCAGTCTCCGGCCTTCCACCCACGGCCTCACGCCCGCCATCGCCGCGCGCATGTCCAAGCTGCAAGCGCGGTTTCCCGACCGCATGTTGGACATCTCGATCGCGGCTGGCGTCGATGCGCCCTGGCTGCTGCACGAGCGGGGCGATGTCTTGCAACGAGGCCGCTGGTTCTTGTTCAACCCGCGATCCGGCGAATTTCGCATCATCCTGGACAAGATCGAAGACCCATCGAAATCGCTTCCCGCAGCGGCGCTGGCCCGGCGCATCGCCTTTTCCTGGCGGGCCTCGGATGGCATGCAACTGCATGGGTTCCTCTCGGTTCCACCCGGCATCGATCCCCGCCGGCTGCCACTGCTGGCGTCCGTGCATGGCGGCCCTTGGGCGCAAGCCAGGCCGGGATTTTCCACCACGACGCAATTCCTGGCCAATCGCGGCTATGTCGTGTTCGAACCGAACTTTCGCGGCTCCACCGGTTTCGGCCGCAGCTATCTGTTCGCCGCCAAGGGAGATTTCGGAAACGGTCGCGTGCAGCGCGACATCGAGGAGGGCGTGCGGCAGTTGCTGGCGCAGGGCATTGGCGATCCCAAGCGGGTTGGCATCACAGGCGTTTCCTTTGGCGGCTACGCGACCTTGCTCGGCATCACTTTCTCGCCGGACTTGTTCCGTGTCGGCGTGGCGGTGGTTCCGCCTTCGGACTTCGGCTGGACCTTGCGCTGGGCAACGACCAATAGCGACATCAGCCTGAACGCGGCAATTCCGCTCATCGATACCCTCAAGCTGTTGTCGCTCGACATCAGCGACCCGACGGTGCTGCAGAGGCTCCGTACGCAGTCACCCCTGGCCAACGCCGCGCGGCTGCAGCGGCCCCTGCTGATGATGGCGGGCGGCCGCGACCAGCGCGTCGCCATCCGTGGCGTGGTCCACTACGCGGCTACCTTGCGCGCGCTGGACAAGGACCTGGGCTTGTACATCGACCCCAAGGCGGGCCATGCGCTTGACGAGCCGGGCAGCCGCGAAGCCTACCTGTACCTGATGGAAGACCAGTTCCATCGCCACCTGCGCGGCGCGCGACCGACGCCGCCGAATGCCGAGCTTCGCGAACAACTGCGTCGCAACCTGCGCCTCGACGCGCGCCACTGACTTCACCCCAGGACTAACGCATGCGGGATTTCTTCCGGGCCGAGATGCTGCGCTTTCGCAGCTGGACGATTGCCTACGCGCTCATCCACTTGTTCGCCCTGGTGCTCATGGCGCGGGTGGTGGACCCGGCGCAGCAACCCGATCGCATCTACCAGTTGGTCGGACTGGTCTACGCCATCAGTGGGCTGTTGCTCGGGCTGTACCAGATGGGCGGCTATCGTCGACCCGGTACTTGGCTGAACCTGTTGCATCGCCCGCTGTCGGCGACGCGTATTGCACTCGCGCTTTTGGCTGCCGGCGCGGCCTTGCTGGCCATTGCCGTGCTGCTGCCCTTGCTGGCCATCGCGGGCTGGCAGGAGACGATGACGGCGCGCGTGCTCGATACGCGCCACCTGTTCCTGTGCCTGTCCGCGTTGCTGGTGACGCTGTGCGCGTACCTGGTGGGTTGTTACGCCATGCTCGCCAACAAGCGTTACGCCTTCAGCGGCTTCATCTTCCTGATTGGCCTGGCCCTCGCAGATGCGGTAGGCATGGGCGCGATCGCCTTGCAGTGCCTGGCGCTCGCCTGGCTGTTGGCCATGGTCTTGTTCGCTTTCAAGCCTGACCTGTCCGGTTTGCCGGGGAGCCGATCCGCGCCCGGTACGGCCTTCGCAGGCGTTATTGCCACGGCCTTGCCCTTGCAGATGACGATGTGGTTCGTGCTGCTGCTCGCTGGCGTGGTCGTTGAGACCGCGTGGATCGCCAGCGGCTCGCATCCCAACAACCTGGCCGTCAATCCGCCCGACAGCGTCAAGGCCGCGAACTACGCCGATGCAAAAACCTTGATGGTGATGGGCTTGCAAGCCAGCACTGCGGCCGAGGCCGCGGATTGGCGCGAACAGGCAGGCGTCGCCGAAGTGTTCGACATCGGCCCCAATGCCGCCGAGCTTCCGGTTCGCAATTCCCTGATGAATGTCGCGCCGATCGGATTGCACGATGAACAGCGGCGCATCCGTTGGGAGTTCAGCCACGACAGCCTGAAGTTTGAAGGCATGCGTGTTGCCGATTCCGGGGCGGCCGGCAGCCTGGGCATCGAGGGTAATGGCGCTTTTCCAGCGCCACCGCTGCCGGGCCCGGAAGGCATGCTGCTCACCGCGCACACGATCTACCAATACGACCGGCTGGCGAACGTGATCCTGCCTCGCATAAAGGCGCCGGCCGGTGAAACGATCACCGGCGGCGACCGCATTGGCGATCGTGTTGCCGTGCTCACTGACCGAGCCTTGTATTTCTTCGACGCACGCGACTTCCGCAATAACACCGGTTTGGTGTCGCCACGCCAACGCATGCCTCTGCCCGGCAAGACCGGCAACCTGACGCGCATCGTGTTGATGCCGCTTGTCGACGGCAGCTTGGTCAGCTTCCTTTTCTCGGCCCACCAGCACAATGCCGAGGGCGCACCGGCCTACCAGCTGACCCAGCGCATCGACGAAGGCGGGCGCATCCAGGACATTGCGCGACGGACGCCCCAGGTTCCTTACGGACCGAGTTGGCGTTACCAGAACTGGTATCCCTCGCCGCTGCTATACGGCGCCAAGAATGCGGTGCTCGACGTATTCTCCGGCTACGTGCCGATCCAGGACGACAAGAACCTGGCGCCGGTACCACGCAGCATGAAGCTGCTTGCGGCTGGGCTTATGGGCCTGTCCTTGCTGGCGGCGATCTGGCGTACCCGACGCGCCGTGCTTTCGCGCAGCGCCCGCGTCGCGTGGTTGCTGGCCTGCGCGCTACTCAGTGTTCCTGCCCTGATGAGTCTGTGGCTGATGGTTCCGTTGCGTGAGCGCGAACCAACGCCGACCCAGGCTTGATTCAGGCGATCGCTTCACCGGTCTGTAGTCGCCACAACGCAGCGTAAGCACCGTCGCGCGCGAGCAACTCATCATGGGTTCCGCTCTCGACGATGCGGCCCGCTTCCAGCACGTGGATCGCATCGGCCTGGCGCACGGTGGACAAGCGGTGCGCCACGATCAGCGTGGTTCGCTGGTGCGCGATGCGCGCCAGCGAGCGCTGGATGGCGGCCTCGGTCTCGTTGTCCACCGCCGATGTAGCTTCGTCCAGCACCAAAATCGCCGGCTCGCGATACAAGGCGCGGGCCAGCGCGATGCGCTGCCGTTGTCCGCCGGAAAGTTGCGCACCGCGTTCGCCGACGGCGCTCGCATAACCGAGCGGCATGGCGGAAATGAAATCGTGCGCTTCCGCTGCGCGGGCCGCGGCTTCCACGCGCGCTGCATCCGGTTCGCGTTCGCCATAGGCGATGTTGTCGGCCACCGTGCCATCGGTGAGGAAGGGTTCCTGCGCGACGTAGCCGATGGCGTGGCGCAACGCGGCTGGGTCGATGGAGGCGATGTCCACGCCGTCGAACAAGATCCTGCCGCTGGCGGGGTCGATGAAGCGCAGCAGCAGTTTCAACAGCGTGCTCTTGCCGCCGCCCGTGCCGCCTACCAACGCAACGGTCTGTCCGGCGGGCACACGCAGCGACACTGCGTCCACGGCAATGCGACCGTCGTAGGAGAACTGCACATTCTCGAAAGCAAGCGCGCCACGGGCGGGTTGCGCGGGCTGACCAGCGCCGCGCACGGGCAGTTTCGTTTCCAGCAAGTCCATCACGCGATCCACCGACGCCATCGCGCGCTGGTAGAGGTCGGTCATGTCGGCAAGGCGCGTCATCGGCCACAGCAGGCGCTGGGTCAGGTACACCAGCGCCGAATAACTGCCGACGCCCAGTCTGTCGTTCAAGGCCAGCCAGCCGCCATACAACAGCGTGGACACGAAACCAAAAAGGATCGCCATGCGGATCACCGGCGTGATCGCTGCCGATACGCGGATGGCATCGCTGTTGCGCGCGCGGAAGGCATCCGACGCGGCGCGCACCTGCGCGGCCTCGAAGCCTTCAGCGGTGTAGGCCTGGATGGTGGCCATGCCGGCCAGGTTGTTGCTCAGCCGCGACGACACGCTGGCCGCGGCTTCGCGCGCGGCGGCATAGCGCGGATACAGCCGGCGCTGGAACCAGAAGGCGCCGAACAGGATCAGCGGGATCGGCAACATCGCCAGTACGGCCAGGTCGGCCGTCAGCACGAAGAACACGCCACCGATCAGCAAGGACGCGCAGAACACCTGGATCAGGTCGTTGGCGCCGGTATTGAGGAAGCGTTCGATCTGGTTGACGTCCTCATTGAGCAAGGCCATCAGCCGGCCGCTGCGCTCGCGCGCGATGGTGTCCGGCGGCAGGGCCTGCAGGTGTTCGTAGGCGGCGTTGCGCAGCTCGTGCTGCAGGTTTTGCGCCAGCCCGCGCCACTTCAGGGCATACAGGTATTCGAACAGCGACTCGAACACCCACACGGCGATGGTCAGGCCGACCAGTGCGTACAGCTGCTGCATCGGGTCCACCAGGCCCAGCCGGGCCAGGAACGAGGCCTGGCGGTTGACCACCACGTCCACGGCCACGCCGATCAGCAATTCGGGCAGCACGTCGAAGAATTTGTTCAACACCGAGTAAATGCTGCCCAGCACCGCATCGCGGCGGTACGGCCGGGCGAAGGCGAACAGGCGGCGAAGGGGATGGGTGTCCGTCATGGGCGGCGTTCGGGCGGGAATCAGGCAGCAATTCTCGCATGGGGCTAGACTGGGACCATGATGATCGTCTTCAACAAGCCGTACGGCGTGCTCAGTCAATTCACCGACAGCGAAACGCCGCAGCGGCCGACGCTGGCCGGTTTCGGATTGCCGCCCGGCATCTATCCGGCCGGGCGCCTTGACCACGATTCGGAAGGCCTTTTGTTGCTGTCCGACGATGGCGCGCGCATCGCCCAGATCAGTTCGCCGAAATTCAAATGGCCCAAGACCTATTTGGTGCAGGTGGAAGGTCTGGCCACCGAGGAAAAACTGCAGGAACTGTGCGCAGGCCTGTCCTTGAACGATGGCCCCACGCTGCCGGCCAAGGCGCGTTGCCTGCAGGTCGTGCCGGACTGGCTATGGCCGCGCGATCCGCCGATCCGCGCGCGCAAGACCGTGCCCGACAGCTTTATCGAACTGACCATCCGCGAAGGTCGCAACCGCCAGGTGCGCCGCATGACTGCCGCCGTCGGCCTGCCGACGCTGCGCCTGGTGCGCATCGCCATCGGTCCGTATCGCCTGGATGGGCTTGCGCCGGGACAGTGGCGCGAGGAAGTCGCTTAAGGCCTTGCCCGTGGCGTTCCAGGACCATTTCTCCGGCCACGCCGCCGCTTATGCCGATGCCCGGCCGGGTTATCCGGACGACTTGTTTGCCTGGCTGGCGGCACAGTCGCATGGGCACCAGTTGGCTTGGGATGCGGGCTGCGGGAATGGGCAGGCGAGTGTGGCGCTGGCGGGGTATTTCGATTCGGTCGTGGCGAGTGATCCGAGCGAAGCGCAGATTGCCAGTGCGATGGCGAACGAGCGCGTCCGTTACTTTGTAGCTGCGGCTGAGGAGTCCGGCCTGCCAGGTTGCTGCGCGGACTTGATTACTGTTGCGCAGGCCTATCATTGGTTCGACACGGCGCGTTTTTGTGCCGAATCTCGGCGCGTGCTGAAACCCGGCGGCTTGATCGCGGTCTGGAGTTACGCGCAATCGGAAGTGAGCCCGGACGTGGACCGCGTCTTCAATGAGTTGCACGACGTGCGCCTCGCGCAGGACTGGCCGTCGGGCCGCGACCATGTGGTCAATCGCTATCGCGACCTGCCGTTTGACGTCGATCGCATTGCGACGCCGGCCTTCGAGATGCGTAGCGAGTGGAACCTGCATCAGTACCTGGCATACCTGCGCAGCTGGTCGGCCAGCCAACGCCATCTGGCGCGGACCGGGCGTGATGCCGTGCAGGAAATTTCCGATGAAATGCGCGAAGCCTGGGGTGAACCCGGGCTTGCGCGCATCGTGCGTTGGCCGCTGCTGGTGCTGGCGGGGCGGCCTTAGGTCTTTAACCCAACGCTTCGAATCAGGTTTCTGCGGGCTTGCGTACGCGCGGCGTGCGTGGGGCGCTGGGCTTGCGCGCAGCGCGCGGCTTGGCCTTGGTTGCCGCATCGGCCGACTTCGGCTTGGCGGTGCGCATGTTGGTCGCCGCCAGTCGCTTGCTGGTGCGCGCGGGCGCCTCGCCATTGATCAATTCGCGGCGACGCTTGGCGGCGGCAACCGCGAGGCCGAGACCCGCCAAGGCCACTGCGCCGGCAATCGCGGCCACCGGATGGCGACGGATGGCAGTCACTGCCACCTTGCCACCGCGGCGGGCCAGTGCCAGGCCTGCGCCTGCCGACAGCCATTCCTTCACGTGCGGATAGCTGCGTACCAGGCTGGTGCTGACGCGGCTGCCGGCTTCACCCACGGTGGCGCCCGCGTCACGTACCAGCTTCCATCCGTTGTTGATCAATTCTTCGGTCTGCTTGCTCATGGGCCTGCGTCCTGCTTGATTGGGGGTGTTGCGTCTGAACGGTAACGCTAGCGCAACCGGGATGAACCTTGACTATCCATGCCGTCGGCGGCCGGCCAATTCAAGTGCCGCGCGGCTTGGCGCGATGGGTCGGCAGCGCCGCCCACGGGTCTTCCGGCCAGGGATGGCGCGGGTAGCGGCCTTTCATTTCCTTGCGTACCTCCGGGTAGGTGCGGTCCCAGAACCCTTTCAGGTCCTGCGTGACCTGCAGCGGTTTGCCGCCTGGCGACAGCAGGTGCAAGGTCAGTGGCACGTGGCCGTCGGCAACGCGCGGTGTGTCGGCCAGCCCGAACAGTTCCTGCAACTTCACCGCCAGCACTGGCGCGGCGTCGTGCTGGTAGTGGATGGCACGGCTCATGCCCGAGGGCACGGTGATGGTAGTGGGTGCCAGCCGGTCGAGCGCCTGGCGCTGGCTCCAGTCCAGAAGAGAACGCAGGCCTTCGGCCATTGCGTGCGGATCGATGGCGTCGAGCCGCGACTTGCCTTGCAGGGCCGGCAACAGCCAGCCGCGCGAGCCGAGCAAGCTCTCGTCGGACAGGTCGGGCAGGCCGAGCTCGGGCTGCACCTCGCGCAACCAGCGCACGCGTTCGCGCCATTGCTGCAGCGAATCCGTCCATGGCAGCACGTCCAGGCCGAGTTCGGCGACAGCCTCCGACAAGGCTTCCGCCGCAATCGCCGGATCGAGCCGGCCGGCCGGTTTCGATTCGAGCACGATGCGGTCGAAGCGTCGCTCGCGCCGCGCCTGCAGCGCGCGGGCTTGCGGATCCCAATGGGCGAAATCCCGTTCGACGAAGCGGTCGGGAAAATCGCGTTGGAGGCGCGCCTCGTCCACCGGCGCGGCGCGTTGCACCAGCGAGTCGCGCGCATCGAAACGCAATTCGCTGGCGACGATCCAGGGTTCGCCAAACAGCGCGCTGTCATCGAAGATGCGCGCCATCCGCCCGCTCGCCAGCTGGTAGCGGCGCGGGTCGGATGGATGTTGCCGGCCGATACGCTCGGGAAACGCATGCACCAGCACGTCGCCGATGCGGTGCGCCGCCAAGGTGGCGGGTGCCGCCGTCGTGCAGCGCACGCGCCGCCGCCACTGTTCGCTTGCGGCATCGATGGCCGCCAATGCGCCGCGATTGAAATCGATCGATGCCGCTCGAGTTGCGCCCGCTTCGCGTGCCGCACCCGCTGCGCCCGCCGCAGTCGCGCGATGGCCATGGCGAAACTGGGCGAGCGCGCGCCAGCGCGAGGCCCAGTCGTCACCCCGATAGCCGCGCAACGGATCGCGCGCTTCCACCAGCGCCGCCATGTCGCAGGCCAAGGCCTGTTCCTCGCCGCGCGCCGCGCTCAGCAACATCGCGGCCAGGCGCGGATGCGTACCCAAGGCCAGCATGTCGCGACCCAGCGGCGTGATGGAGTGCGCGCCGTCCAGCGCGCCCAGGCGCTGCAACAACTCACGCGCCGCGGCCAGGGCACCGGCCGGCGGCGTGTCCACGAAGCGAAGTTCGCTGCTGCCCCAGGCGGCCAGTTCCAGCGCCAGTCCGGCCAGTTCGACTTGCGTGATTTCCGGGCTGCGCGCGGGCTCGAGCCGTTGCGACTGCGGCCACAGGCGATAACACGCGCCCTCGGCGACACGCCCGGCGCGGCCGGCGCGCTGGTCGGCCGACGCCTGCGAAATAGCGACGGTTTCCAATCGCGAGAAGCCGCTGTTGGGATCGAAGCGCGGCTCGCGCGCCAGGCCGCCGTCGATCACCACGCGCACGCCGGGCAGGGTGACGCTCGATTCCGCCACGTTGGTTGCCAGTACGATGCGCCGCCGGCCCTGCGGGTCGGGAGACAGCGCGAGCGTCTGTTGTTCCAGCGGCAACTCGCCATGCAAGGGCAGCACCTGCACCTGGCCCGATTCGACCTCGGGCAATGACGACAGGATTTTTTGCGCGTCGCCGATCTCGCGCTGGCCGGGCAGGAAGACCAGCACATCGCCGGGATGCTGCGCGACAGCCGATTCGATGCAGCGCTTGAGCTGGAAGGTCAAACCCTCGTCGCGCCGTGCCGGGAAATGCGATACGGCCACGGGAAAACTGCGCCCGGCCGAACTGAGCCGTGGTGCATCGATCAATCGCGCCAGCGACTCGCCGTCCAGCGTCGCCGACATCACAACGATGCGCAGGTCCGGGCGCAGTTGCGACTGCACGTCCAGCGCCAGCGCCAGGCCGAGGTCGCCGCTGAGGTGGCGTTCGTGGAACTCGTCGAAGATGATCGCCGCCACGCCATCCAGGCCGGGATCGTCCTGGATCATGCGGGTCAGGATGCCTTCGGTCAGCACTTCGACTCGGGTCGCGGCGGAGGTCTTGTTCTCGAAACGGATTCGATAGCCCACGCCTTGCCCCACCGCTTCATTGGTTTGCCGGGCCATGAAGCCGGCGGCTGCGCGTGCCGCGACGCGACGCGGTTCCAGCATCAGGATGCGGCCATCGCCGCGCCACGCGGCCTGCAACATCGCCAGCGGCACCTGCGTGGTCTTGCCGGCGCCGGGTGGTGCTTCCAGCACCAGGCGGGACGAGCCTTCCAGGCTGCGCAGGATGTCCGGCAGCAGGGGCGTGATCGGGAATTCGGCTGGCGGATTTGCGGCTTTCACCCTCGAAGTCTAGGCCATCGCGCGCACCCGACCGAAATCTTATGGCCGCGATGGCATCGGATAGAATTCCACCATGGAACTCATCGACATCGGCGCCAACCTGGGCCATGAAAGTTTTGCCCACGACCTGGACGATGTGCTGGCGCGCGCGCGCGTCGCCGACATCGTGCAGATGATGGTGACGGGTGCGAGCCGCCAAGGATCGAGGGACGCGCTACGGATCGCCCGCGCACACCCGGGCTTCCTGTTCGCCACGGCGGGCGTGCATCCGCACCACGCCGTCGAATACACCGACGAATGCGATGCCGAGATGCGCGAGCTGCACCAGGCGCCCGAGATGCTGGCGGTGGGTGAATGCGGCCTCGATTACTTCCGCGACCTGGCGCCGCGACCGGCGCAACGACGGGCATTTGAGCGCCAGCTGCAATTGGCGGCGGACCTCGGCAAGCCCCTGTTCCTGCACCAGCGTGACGCGCACGTTGATTTCCTTGCCCAGCTGCGTAATTTCGACGGCAAGCTGGGCCCGGTGGTCGTCCATTGTTTTACCGGCACCCGCGAGGAAATGTTCGAGTGCCTCGATGCCGGCTACTACATCGGCATCACCGGCTGGCTCTGCGACGAACGCCGCGGCTTGCACCTGCGCGAAATCGTCAAGCACATTCCCGCCGATCGCCTGCTGGTGGAAACCGACGCGCCGTATCTGTTGCCACGCAGCGTCCGGCCGATGCCCTCGCACCGGCGCAATGAACCGATGTACCTGCCGCACATCGTCGAGGAGCTCGCGCGCGACCGCGGCGAATCGTTCGAAACCACGGCGGCAGCGACCACAGCCAATGCCCGGGCATTTTTTGGCATGCCTGCGACCCGCGCGTAGACTCCCCGACATGCTTGAAATCAGCCCCGCCATCGCCATCGCCGACGACGAACTGATCGAACGCTTCGTTCGATCCAGCGGCCCCGGCGGCCAGAACGTCAACAAGGTCGCCACGGCGGTTGAGCTGCGTTTTGATGCCGCCAACTCACCGAGCCTGCCCGACGACGTGCGCGCGCGCCTGCTGGCGCGGCGCGACCGGCGCATCACCAGCGACGGCGTGATCGTGATCAACGCGCAGCGTTTCCGCACCCAGGATCGCAACCGCGAGGACGCGCGCGAGCGGCTCGCTGCGCTGGTGCAGGCGGCGTTGAAGGCGCCGGTGAAGCGCGTGCCGACCAAGCCTACGCGCGCCTCCAAGGAGCGCCGCCTTACGGGCAAGCGCGAGCGCTCGCAGGTCAAGAGCACCCGCGCCACGCGTACCTGGGACCGCGAATGAGACCGGTCGTGCCCGAGCTGCCCGCACATGCGCCGCGCAGCGGCGGCAATGCGCTCAGTCGCGCCTTCGGTCGCGCGGTGCTGCGCTTGGGTGGCTGGCGCATGGTTGGCAACTGGCCCTCGGTGGACAAGGTGGTGGTGATCGTCGCGCCCCATTCGTCCGCCTGGGACGCGATCTGGGGCATCGCCGCCAAGGTCGGCATGGGCCTGGGCATCGTCTTCATCGGCAAGAAGGAAGCGTTCTGGGGCCCGGTGGGTTGGCTGTTGAAGAAGTTCGGCGGCGTGCCGGTGGACCGCAGCGCGCCCGGCGGCATCGTCGACCAGGTCGCCACGCAGATCCGCGAGGCTGACCGCATGTGGTTCGTACTGGCGCCCGAAGGCACCCGGCGCAAGGTCGAGAACTGGAAGACCGGCTTCTGGAAGATCGCCCGTCGCGCCGACGTGCCGGTCTTTTGCGTGGGCTTCAATTATCCCGACAAGACCATCCGCCTCGCCGAGCTGGTGACGCTGACCGACGACATGGACGCCGACCTGAAACGGATCCGGGCCTTGTTTTCCCGCTACCAGGGAAAGCACCGCAACGCCTGATCGCGGCGCAAGGCCGACGCAGCGCCGCGTGAAGAAAGGCGTTGCGCATCACAGTTCCGCACTCTGCTGCTGCAAAAGCGTCCTGAGACCCTGCAAAACGCCCGTTTTTCACGGGCATTTCGTGGCGATCGCATTTCACTCATGTTAAGTTTTTGTTTCATCGCTACAGATGACAGGCCTTCAGTGGCCGAGAAGATACTTAAACCATTTTCAGGGGAAAATCCGATGTCGAACCGTAACCTGCTGCCTCAGCGCAGCCGGCTCACCGTTGCACTCATCGCCGCGTTGACGCTGCCGATGGGCGCCGCACTGGCGCAAGAAACTGCGCCCGCTGCCGCCACCACTGCCGAAGCTGAAGCCGCTGCCAAGAAGCAGCTTGAAAAAGTCACCGTCACGGGCTCGCGCATCGCGCGCGCAGAAATCGAAGGCCCCGCGCCGATCACCGTCATCTCCGCGGCAGACATCGAGCGTTCCGGTTACCAGACTGTCGGTGAAATCCTCCAGGTGCTGACCCAGAACACCACCTCCAGCTTCACCGGCGACCTCGCCGTCACCGGCTTTACGCCCAATGCGCTGGTGGTGAACCTGCGCAACATCGGTCCGGGCTACACGCTCACGCTCATCAACGGTCGCCGGCCTGCGCAGTATCCGCAGCCCTACAACCGCGACAACAGCGTGGTCAACATCAAGGCGATTCCCTCCGCGATCATCGAACGCATCGAAATCCTGACTGGCGGCGCATCGGCCATCTATGGTTCGGACGCGGTCGCTGGCGTGGTCAACATCGTCACCAAGACCAACTTCGACGGCAACTCCATCAAGGCCAAGATCGGCACCACCGAAGAAGGTGGCGGCGACAGCAGGTCGTTTGAATACACCGGTGGCAAGACCGGCGACAACTGGAGTGGCGTTTGGGCCCTGCAGTGGGGCGAGACCGATCCGGTGTTCGCTTCGCAGCGCGAGCTGCTGTCCAGCACCCTCGCAGGTCCGCGCGGCTACATCGCGGGCGTAACCAATCCGGCCCTGTCCATGATCGCGATTCGCGCGTCAGGCGCGAATCTCAACCAGAACGCCTACTATCCCGGCCAGGCCGCATGTGACGCGTTCGGCTACACCACGGTCACCACGGCGGCTCGCGGTACCTACTGCGGTGCGTTCGACCAGGCCGCGTCGCGCTCCATCGCGAACTACAACAAGTTCTATAGCGTGTATGGCTACGGAACCTTCAACCTGAGCGACAACACCGAGTTGTTTGCCAGTGCCACCTATTACGCCACCGACGGCAAGTCGAGCGGCGGAACGGAGTTCTGGGGCACGTCGGGCGACCAGTTCATGCGCAGCCAAAGCGGCGCGACGCGCTCGACCTACTTCGATCCGCAGTTCAACGCCAACATCCAGCTGCAGCGCATCTTCAACCCGTTCGAACTCGGCGGCGCCGAAGCGGCCACCACCCTGTTCGACGAGAAGACCTGGGATTTGCTGGTGGGCGCGAAGGGCACCTTCGCCGATCGCTTCGATTGGGAAGCCAGCGCTTCGACCTCCAAGTACGACTACACCGCGGATCGTCCGCGCTTGCTCGCCCAGGCAGTGCACGACTACTTCCTCGGCCCGCAGCAGGGCTTCACCAGCGGTGGCGTGCCGATCTACAGCCTGAACCTGGCGCGCTGGTCCACGCCGATCACCCCGGATATCTACGAGAGCTTCTCAACCCGCGCGGTCAACACCGGCACCAGCACGTCGTCGAACCTGAGCTTCTTCATTCGCGGCGACCTCTGGGAACTGCCGGCCGGCAGCATCGCGTTCGCCGCTGGTGCCGAGGCCGGACGCCAGGAGCTCGACCTCCTCAGCGACCCGCGCACCAACCCGCTGCGTCCGCGTGATGCCGGAACGATCTACAACCTGGTCAGCTCCGGCGAGACCCACGGCAAGCGTGACCGCTACGCCGTATTCAGCGAGTTCCGGGTGCCCTTGTTCTCGACCCTGACTGCACAGATTGCCGGTCGCTACGACAAATACGACGACATCACGGCAGTGGATGATGCGATCACTTACAACCTGGGCCTGGAATATCGCCCGTTCAAGACGCTGTTGCTGCGTAGCAGCTACGCCACCAGCTTCCGCGCCCCCGACATGCAATTGGTCTTCGCCGAGGGCGCCGCGTCGTTCTCGACGATCCTCGACGAGTACGCCTGCCGCAGCGGCACCGGCGTCGGCGCACCCACGCCACCCGTGCCGCGCAGCTTCGGGCAGTGCAATGTGACGGGTGATCGCACGATCTACCAGACGCAGACGCTTGTCGCGGGCAATCCGGGCCTGAAGGAAGAGGAAGGCAAGACCTTCAGCGCTGGTTTCGTCTGGGACATCGCCAGCGGCATGAGTGTCACCGTGGACTACTGGCGCATCAAGTTGACCGACCGCGCTGCGCAGTTCCCGGTCGCCACCATCCTGCGCAACGAGGCCGACTGCCGCCTTGGCGTTGACCGCAATGGCAATCCGTCGCAGTACACCCTGGACTCGGCATTCTGCCAAAACATCCTGGGCCTGATCACCCGCCTGCCGGCTGAGCCGGGCACGATCAACGACCTGCGCCTCCAGCGCGTCAACTCCGCTTACATCAATCTTGCGCTTACCGACACCAGCGGTATCGACAGCAGCTACCGCTATTCGTGGCAGATGGGTGGCCTGGGCAAGTTCAGCCTCGACCTGTCGCATTCGCTGATCATCACCAACCGTCGCCGCACCTTTGAAACCGATCCGATCGTCGACTTCCGCGACGACCCGTTCGTCAATGACCAGCGCAGCCGCATGAAGGGTTCGCTGACCTGGATGACCGGCGCATGGTCCAGCACCCTTACCGGTACCCGCTACGGCACGGCAGGCAACCAGGTAGGCCTGGACTACACCGATCCGGTCACGGGTGCCTTCCAGGGCAGGCGCCTGTCGCCGTACTTCCTGTGGAACCTGAGCGTTGGTCGCACGTTTGGCGAGAAGGTCAACGCGATCTTTACGGTCAACAACCTGGCCAACAACCAGTTCCGCGAAGATGCGAGCAGCATCACCTATCCGTTCTTCGACAATTTCATCGGTGCCGATCCGCTGGGTCGCCGTTACTACCTGAGCGTCGGTTACAAGTTCTGATTCATCAGGTGGTGGCAACAAATGAGAAGCCCGGCGAAAGCCGGGCTTTTTATTTGCGTGGCGCCAGCGTGCTCAGCGCTCGGAATGCCCCGATTCAAAATAATCGCGCCGCTCGAACAATCCAGGCTTCACCAGGTCGGCAAATGCGCGCGCCTGCGGCGACAGGAACTTTCCCTTGCGCACCACCACGCCATAACTGCGTGGCGGGAAATATTCGCTGAGGTTGCGCACTTCCAATCGCTCGCGATCGGCCTCGGTCAGGCAGATGCCGGTAACGATCGAGATGCCCAGGTCCATCGCCACGTATTGCTTGATGATTTCCCAGCCGCCCACTTCCAGCGCCACGGTGTAGGGCACGCGCCGTTGCTGGAACACCAGGTCCACCATGCGCCAGGTGGTGAGGCGCTTGGGCGGCAGGATCAGCCCGTACGGTGAAAGATCCTCCAGCCTGATTTGCGAGCGCGACGCCAGCGGATGGCCCTTGGCCATGATCAGCATCGGGTCAAAGGAATACACCGGCGCGTAGCTCAGGTCGGTGGGCACGTCCAGCATCGATCCGACCGCCAGGTCCACGGTGTCCGAGCGCAACAGGCTCAGGCCGTCCTTGCCGGTCACGTTGTGCAGCACCAGCTGCACTGCCGGATGTGCGGCGCGGAAGGCCTGCACCAGG
>MGYJ01000084.1 GCA_001801685.1 Gammaproteobacteria bacterium RIFCSPHIGHO2_12_FULL_63_22
GCGGACTTGCCGCAACCACGGACCGCCGTGCTGATCGGCGGGCCCACGCGCGCAACCCGCTTCGACCGCGGCGCGCTGGAAGTGATGCTGGCGAAACTCGAGCTGACGCTCGCACGCGAAGGCGGCAGCCTGCTCATTTGCGGATCCGGCCGCACGCCGCGCGAATGGGCGCCGCTGCTGCGCGCCCGCTATGCCGGCGATGGGCATCGCGTGTGGATGGCCGCCAGCGACGGCGCGAATCCGTATGCCGGCGCACTGGGCTGGGCCGACCGCATCGTCGTCTCGCCCGATTCGGTCAACATGGTTTCCGAAGCCTGTTCGACTGCATTGCCGGTGTTCGTCGCCGAGCCCGCGCGCGCGACGGGGCGGGTGCGGCGATTCCTGCTTGCACTCGAAGCGATGGATCGCATTCGCGCGCAGATCGGCAACTTGAAGCCCTTCAGCGCCGAGCCGTTGCGCGAGACGGCTCGCGTGGCGGTCGAAGTTCGCGAACGGCTCAGCCTGTCCTGAAATCGAGGCCTGCCGCCTGGCAGCCGCGTCGAACCTTTTCGCGCGCATCCACGATCGCCGCATCCTCGATCACGATCCTCGGCCGGCGATCGAGCGTGCAGTCAAGGCCGCGCGCAAGCAAGCTTGCGTGCGCCTTCAGCAACGCCGACGCATCGCCGCCCGGCAATCCGCCGACGCCCGCCAACGCACGCAACAAGGACGGCGTGTCGCGGTCGTCGCACAGAACTGGATGCGCGGCGGCCAGCGCCAGCACGCGCTCCTGCACCAGGAACTCCAGGTCCACCAACCCGCCTTCGCCCTGCTTGAGGTCGAAGCGCAATCCGTCGCTGCGGTCGAGCTCGCCGCGCATCCTGCGCCGCATGGCGATCACTTCCGACTTCAGCGCCGCGGGGTCGCGTTCACGCATCAGCAATTCGCGGCGCACTTCCTCGAAACGCGTGCACAGGGCCGCGTCTCCGGCCACGGCGCGGGCGCGGACCAGCGCCTGTGATTCCCAGGTCCAGGCCCGGTGCTGCTGGTATTCGATGAAGCTGTGCATGCCCGATACCAGCACGCCCTTGGCGCCATCGGGACGCAGGCGCATGTCCACTTCATAAAGCCGGCCGGCAGGGGTGACGGTATCGAGCAAGCCGACCAGCTTTTGCGCAAGCCGCGCGAAATAGCGCGGGACGTCGAGCGGACGCGGGCCCTCGGAAACCTGGTCCGCCTGCGCGTCATGCAGGAACACCAGGTCGAGGTCGGAATCGAAGCCCAGTTCGCGGCCGCCGACGCTGCCGTAGGCAATGACCGCGAAGCCCACGCCAGGCATGCGGCCGTGGGCGGGTTCCAGTTCGCGCCGCGCCAGACTTTCCACCGAAACCAGCAAGCTGTCCGCCAACGCGGCCAGTTGCCGTGCGCTGTCCAGGGGCGGCTGCCGTTGCGCAAGCGTCGCCAGCGCAATGCGGAAGGAAAGACTTTGCTTGAGTTCATTCAACGCGACCAGCGCCGACTCGGCGTCCAGCTCCGCCAGCGCGTCGCCCTGTTGCGCGACCTGACGAGACAGCGACTCGATGTCGGGCAAACTGCCGGCCGCGCGCGAATCGAGCAGTTCGTCGAGCAGCAGTGGATGCGCGGCCAGTCGTTCGGACAACAGCGAGCTGCGCGCAGTCACGTCCACCAGGCGCGCAAGTGCGGCCGGTTGTTCATCGAGCAAGGCGAGGTAACTGGCGCGACGCGCGATCGCCTGCATCAACGCCAGCCCACGCGGCAATGCGGCATCGGGCGCGCCGCTCTGCGCACAGGCCTCGATCAAGGCCGGCAATACCTGGTCCAGCCGATGGCGCGCACGCTCCGACAGGGCGCGGACTGCGGGCGATCGCGCGAAGTCGCGCAGGCGTGCGTGATGCGATTCGGCGTCGGCAAAACCGGCATCGGCCAATGCATCGGCATCGCCGCTTTCCGGAAGTCCCTGCCAGTAGCGCGCGATGTCCGACAGTTCCACGCGCCGGCGACGCGCCTGCAGCAGGCCGTCGAACGCCTGCGACACCACGGCGCGATGCAGGTCGAGCTCGGCCTGGAAACTTGCGAGGCCGGCGAAGCCCAGGCCGCGGGCAATGCGTTCGCGCGCCAGCGGTGCGTCAGGCAACGCGTGCACTTGCTGGTCGTTGAGCATCTGCACACGATTCTCGGCGCGGCGCAGGAACCGATAGGCCACGGCCAGGGCATCCACCGTGGCCGCAGGCAGATGACCGGCGTGACCCAGGGCAGCCAGCGCGGGCAACAGGCTGCGTTCGCGTAGCGCGGGCTCGCGCCCGGCGCGAATCAACTGCAGTGCCTGCACCAGGAATTCAATTTCGCGAATGCCGCCCGGCCCCAGCTTGAGGTTGTCGGCCATTTCGCGCCGCTGCACTTCGGCGTCGATCATCGCCTTCATCTCGCGCAGGCCGTCCAGCGCCGTGTAATCGAGGTAGCGGCGATACACGAAGGGCAGCAGGCCCGATTGCAGGCGCTCGCCGGCTTCGATGTCGCCCGCCACCGTGCGCGCCTTGATCCAGGCATAACGCTCCCAGTCGCGGCCTTCGCGCTGGTAGTACTGCTCCATGGCCGCGAAGCTCAATGCCAGTCGACCGGACGCGCCGAAGGGACGCAGTCGCAAGTCCACGCGATGGGAAAAGCCATCGGCGGTCACTTCGCCCAGCAACTGCGCGAGCCGTTGCCCGACCCGGGTGAAATAGTTTTCGGCATCCAGCGGACGCGGGCCGTCGCTGATGCCGTGTTCGGCGAAGGCATAGATCAGGTCGATGTCGGATGAGAAGTTCAGCTCGCCGCCACCCAGTTTTCCCAAGCCGAACACGACCAGCGATTGCGGCCTGCCCGACTCGTCGCGCAGTTCGCCATGACGAAGCCGTACCTGTTCGGCGGCAACTTCCAGTGCGGCATCCAGTGCTTGCTCGGCAATGCGGCTACTGCCGGCCAGCGTGTCCTCGACGCTGTCGAGGCCCTGCACGTCGCGCCAGACCAGGCGCGTGGATTCGGCGGCGCGCCACCGACGCAACAGGCCGGGCCACTGCGCCTCGTGTTCCGGGTCGTACGCAGGCGGCGCATCGGCCGCCTGGTCCAGTGTCGCCAACAAGTGTGGTTGCGAGACCAGGGTGTCGATCGCGAAATCACTGGCGAGCGCCAGCCGAGACAATCGCTCGATATGCGTCGGGTCATCGCCCAGCGATGGCTGCGCGCGGTGCAAACGCGCAAGCGCGCGCTGCACGATCGATCCGAGGGAGTCAGTGGTTGATGCGGACATGGCCGGATTCTGGCACAGGCCCACGGCGCGCCCGGATCACAAAAAGAAAAGCCCGCAGCGCTCTAGCAGCTGCGGGCCCTCCTGCCCTCCCCCCAATCGGAAGCGTCGCCATCGTGGCCGTGTCGCGGCCGGCGTGCACGTTGCAGTGCAACAAATCAGAGGATAAGCCAGGTCACCAGGGCCAGGAAAGTGCCCATGCTGACGACGTCGGTGATGGTGGTCAGGAAGATACTGGATGCCGTGGCCGGGTCGGCGCCCAGCTTGCGCAACAACAACGGAATGGTCGTGCCCGAGAAGCCGGCCACCGCGCAACTCAGGGCCATGGCCATCATGGTGATGAAGGCGAGATAGATCGGGGAACCGTTTTCAGGATGGCGCCCCGCGACGATGTACATCGCCACGCCGGCCAGCACGCCCGTCACCAGGCCATGCATCAGGCCAAGCAGGGTTTCCTTGCCGACCAGTTGCGCCACCTTCATGCCGCGCAGTTCGCCCAGGGTCATGCCGCGCAAGACCACGGCCAGCGACTGGCAGCCGAGGTTGCCGCTTTGCCCGCCCAGCACCGGCAGGAACATCGCCAACACGACGATCTTGTCGATGGTGTCCTGGAACATGCCGACCACGGCCGCGCTGATGAAGACCGTCAGCAGGTTGATCTGCAACCACGGATGGCGAAACTTGAAGCTGCGCATCAGCGGCGTGGCGAGGCGCTCTTCCTTTTCGACACCCACCATGGCGCCGGCCTGCGCCGAAATTTCAAAAGCCTGCTGTTCGAACAAGGTCTGCCCGCGCACCTGGCCGACCAGCGTGCCGTCGGCTTCGCAAACCGGATAGACCGGATAGTGGCGCGTCACCACTTCGCGCATGGCCTGCACCAGCGTCATGTCGGGCAGCAGGAAGAACGGCGAGCGCAACATCACCTGGTCCAGCGTCTGGCTGCGTTCGGCGTAGAGCAATTCACGAAAGGCCGCGACGCCGATCAAACGATTCGCCGGGTCCACCACGAACAGGTAGGTGACCATGCGTTGCCTGATGGTCTCGCGCAGCACGTCGATGGCCGTGGCCACGCTGGTTCCGCTGCGAAACACCGCGGGCGGGTCCTCCAGCAACCGACCGACCGTGCCTTCCGTGTAGCGCAGCGAATCCATCCAGTCGGTGCCGGCAGGCGCCGCCTCGAGGATACGTTCGCGGCTCTCTTCCGACATCGCCGAAAAAATCCGGTTCGCTCGCGCAGGCGGCAGCGCCGACAGCACCTTGGCCGCCGCCGCGGGCTCCTGCTCCTCCAACCGCTCGATGGCGGTCTGGGTGTCCAGGCGGGCGACCTGGCCTAGCAGCGGATTGTTCGGGTCGGGGGCCAAGCGGCTTCCTGGTCGGACTCGTGATACGGCTAGGGTATCCGAAGCTCCGCGCGAACGCGTGACTTGGCCGCGCCGATCGGTCGAGCGCGTTCAGTCGGGAATGGGGAACACTTCCGCGGCAACCCGAACCCACGCCCTCGGCGTGGTCCTGCTGGTCCTGCTGTGCCTGCTGGCGGTTGCCCGCTCGGCAGTGGGCACCCGACTGGACAGCTTCACCATCGACGAACCCTGGCACATCGTTGCCGGCGCCAGCTACGTGCGCACCGGCGACTTCCGCCTCAATCCCGAACAACCCCCGCTGGTGAAGTTGTGGGTTGGCGCCTTCATGCCGTCGACCTTCCAGCTGCCGCCGTTGCCCGAACTGAAGGAAAAGGGCAACGAGCGCGAGTTCACCGAAATCGTCATGTACGAGGCAAATGATTCGCTGGCCGCGCAACAGCGCGCGCGCATCGCGATGTGGGCCGGCCACGCCTTGCTGTTGCTGGCGATCGGATTGCTGTGCTGGCGGGCATTCGGGCTGCCCTGGGCGCTGGGCATGCTGGCCTTCCTTGCCATCGACCCGACCATCGGCGCGCATCTGCCGGTCGTGATGATGGACCTGGCGCTTGGCCTGACCCTGATCGGTGCTGCGCTTTCGGCGGGACTGTTGTTCGCCACCTGGCAATGGCGTTGGGCGGGGGCGCTGGGCCTGGCGGTCGGGCTGACGCTGGGGTCCAAGCATTCGGCGCTGGCGGGACTGGCAGGCCTGGGACTGCTGTCGGTGTTGATGGCCCTGCTGCCCGTTGCCGCGGGCGCGCCCGGCCGGGGCCGCCGCTTGCTGCAGGTGGTGTTTGCCGGCGCGCTCGGCCTGGCGGTGCTGTGGGCGCAGTACGGTTTCCATTTCCATGCCGGCGGCGACGGCAGCGACAAATTCAACATGCCGATGCCGGAAAAGATTTCGGGATTGCAGGTGCCCAGCCTGCGCTCGGTCATCGCGTTTGCGGATGATGCGCAGCTGCTGCCGCGTTCGTACCTGTGGGGCCTGGCCGATACCGTGCGTGCCGGCGTGGAAGGCAGGGGCCAGGCGGAACACCTGGTCTGGGGCCGGATCTTCAGCGGCACGCCGCCGTGGCATACCTGGCCGAGCGTGGTGGTATCGAAACTGCCCCTGGCCCTGATGGCGCTTTCGTTGCTGGGCGCCTTTGCCATCTGGCGGATGAAGCTTTCCGCCACCATGCGCGCGAGCCTGCTCGCGGTGCTGGTGATGGCGGGCACGCACCTGGCGGCGCTGATGTCATCGCAGGGAACCTACGCCGGCATTCGCCATGGGCTGCCCCTGGTATTCGCACTGGCGCTGCTGGCCGGCAGCGTGTTCGCGTATGCCTGGCAGGCGCGATCACGACTGGTGATGGCGACCGCTGGCGTGTTGCTGCTGGTGGGCCTGGCCATGACGATGCGCGAGCCACGGCTTTGGGAATATTTCAACGAGCTTGCCGGCGGCACGGGCCACGCCTGGGACCAGTTTGGCAACGAGGGCATCGACCTCGGCCAGCGCTTCCACGAACTCAATGCCTTTCATCTTTCCACGATGAAATCCAGCGGCCTGCCGGTGTACTACGACTACTCGCTGATTCGCCGGCAAGCCAGCCAGGC
>MGYJ01000085.1 GCA_001801685.1 Gammaproteobacteria bacterium RIFCSPHIGHO2_12_FULL_63_22
ACAACGTGAAGATGGTGGTCGCCTTGATCGCCCCGATCGCGATGGCCGAAGGCCTGCGCTTTGCCATTCGCGAAGGCGGCCGTACCGTCGGCGCCGGCGTCGTGGCCAAGGTGCTCAAGTAATCTGTTTTAGTTTCAAATAGTTATCGGCCGCCCCCTTGGGCGGCCTACCAACGAAATGATGCACAGGACGTGCCTCGTATTCGTTCCCAGGAAGGGGAATAGGGCAAATTAATTGGTCCAGTCGTTTGACAGGGCCCCTTAACACGCACTATACTTTCTGACTCGGTGGGCCCTGCGTGGCCCACCGTACCATTTCAACGGGGAATTGGACCTAAGTTCCTGTTCCCGGCGCTCTTTAACCAAAGGATATTCGCCATGGCGGATCAAAAAATCCGAATTCGGCTGAAGGCTTACGATCATCGCCTCATTGATCGTTCCGCCAGCGAAATCGTCGAGACAGCCAAGCGGACCGGCGCCCAAGTGCGCGGCCCGATCCCGCTGCCGACCCGCATCGAACGCTACACCATCCTGGTATCGCCGCACGTCGATAAAGACGCCCGCGACCAGTACGAGACCCGCACCCACAAGCGCGTCCTCGATATCGTCAACCCCAACGACAAGACCGTCGACGCCCTCATGAAACTTGAGTTGGCGGCGGGCGTCGATGTCCAGATCAAGCTCAGCTGAGGGGCCTGACATGACTATCGGAATCATTGGCCGCAAGGCCGGCATGAGCCGCTTGTTCACCGAAGACGGTCGTTCCGTCCCGGTGACCCTGATCGAGGCCTCTGCCAATCGCATCACCCAGATCAAGACCGACGAAATCGACGGCTACAGCGCCGTGCAGGTCACCGCGGGTGCCAAGCGCGCCGCGCTGGTCACCAAGCCGCTGGCCGGGCACTACGCCAAGGCCAAGGTCGAAGCCGGCCGGGGTCTGTGGGAGTTCCGCGTCGATGCCAAGGACCTGGGCAATTTCCAGGTTGGCGGCGAGATCAAGGCTGACATCTTCAGCGTCGGCCAGATCGTCGACGTGCAGGGCGTCACCAAGGGCAAGGGCTTCCAGGGCACGATCAAGCGCTGGAACTTCAAGATGGGCGACGCCACCCACGGTAACTCGCTGTCGCATCGCTCGCCGGGCTCCATCGGCCAGCGCCAGACGCCGGGCCGCGTGTTCCCGGGCAAGAAGATGTCCGGCCACATGGGCGCCGTGAACCAGAGCACCCAGAATTTGCAAGTGGTCAAGGTCGACGCCGAGCGCGGCCTGATCGCCATCAAAGGCGCTGTTCCAGGCGCTCCGGGCGGCAACGTCGTCGTTCGTCCCGGCACCAAGGGTTGAGGAGCTAGATCATGGAACTCGCCATTAATGGTAGCGAGCAGAAGCTGTCGGTTTCCGACGCAGTCTTCGGCCGCGACTTCAGCAAGGACCTCGTGCACCAGGTCGTCGTTGCCTTCCGCAACGCCGGTCGTTCGGGCACCAAGGCACAGCTGACGCGTTCGGAAGTTCGCGGTACCACCAAGAAATTCAAGAAGCAGAAGGGCGGCGGCGCCCGCCACGGCGACTATCGCGCCCCGATCTTCATCGGCGGCGGTGTCACCTTCGCGGCCAAGCCGCGCAGCTTCGAGCAGAAGGTCAACCGCAAGATGTATCGCGGTGCGATGTGCGCCATCCTTTCCGAACTCAATCGCCAGGGTCGCCTGACCGTGGTCGAGCAGTTCGAGATCGACACGCCCAAGACCAAGACGATGATCGCCGCGCTCGAGAAGCTCGGCTTGTCGAAGCGTCCGCTGATCGTCACCGAAAACGGCTCCGATGCATTGTTCCTCGCTGCCCGCAACATTCCCTACGTGGAAGTGCGTGACGTGCAGGGCCTGGATCCGGCATCGCTGGTCGGCGCCGAGCACGTGGTCATGACCTCGGAAGCGGTCAAGAAAATCGAGGAGTGGCTGGCATGAGCAATATCCGACTTCTCAATGTAATCCGCGCGCCGCGCGTGTCTGAAAAGACCGCGCGACTGCAGGAAATCAACCAGTACGTCTTCGAAGTGGCGACGACTGCAACCAAGGCCGACGTCAAGCTGGCCGTGGAAGCACTGTTCAACGTCAAGGTCGAAGCGGTCAATGTGCTGAACGTGAAGGGCAAGAGCAAGACCTTCCGCTTCAAAGCAGGCCGTCGTAGCGACTGGCGTAAAGCATACGTTCGCCTGGCCGAAGGCCAGACGATCGACGTGATGGCCAAGGCCTAAGGCATACCCATGGCACTGATGACATTCAAACCGACTTCACCGGGCCGTCGCTCGATGGTTCGCGTTTCCACGGCCGGCCTGCACAAGGGTGGCCCGCTGGATGCGTTGACCGAAAAGAAGCCGAAGACCGGTGGCCGCAACAACAACGGCCGCATCACCACCCGTCACATCGGTGGTGGTCACAAGCAGGCTTACCGCCTGATCGACTTCAAGCGCAACAAGGAAGGCATTCCGGCCAAGGTCGAGCGTATCGAATACGACCCCAACCGCACTGCGCACATCGCGTTGCTGTGTTATGCCGATGGCGAGCGTCGTTACATCATCGCTCCCAAGGGCCTGAACCAGGGTGACCAGGTCATCGCCGGCAAGGATGCGCCGATCAAGGTGGGTAACACCTTGCCGCTGCGCAACATGCCGATCGGTTCGACCGTGCATTGCATCGAGATGAAGCCGGGCAAGGGTGCCCAGATGGCCCGCGCCGCTGGCGCCGGTGCACAGCTGATCGCCCGCGACGCCGGTTACGCCACGCTGCGCCTTCGCTCCGGCGAAATGCGCAAGGTGCCGACCGATTGCCTGGCCACCATTGGTGAAGTCGGCAACGTCGAGCACAACCTCGAGAAGCTGGGCAAGGCAGGCGCGAAGCGCTGGCGCGGCATCAAGCCGACCGTCCGCGGCGCCGCCATGAACCCGGTCGATCACCCGCACGGTGGTGGTGAAGCCAAGGCTGGCCAGGGCAATCCGCACCCGGTTTCGCCGTGGGGCACGCCGGCCAAGGGTTACAAGACTCGCCACAACAAACGCACGCAGAAGTTCATCGTGCGCGATCGCAGGAGCTGATGGGTCATGGCACGTTCACTCAAGAAAGGCCCGTTCGTCGATCACCACCTCATCAAGAAGGTGGAGACCGCGCAGGGCAGCAAGAAGCCGATCAAGACCTGGTCGCGCCGCTCCATGATCCTCCCGGAAATGGTCGGTTTCACGATCGCCATCCATAACGGCAAGGTCCATATTCCCGTGTTGGTCAACGAGAACATGGTCGGCCACAAGCTCGGCGAATTTGCCGTCACCCGGACCTTCAAAGGTCACGGTGGCGACAAGAAAGCCGGCGGCAAGTAAGGAATCGGGACCATGGAAGCCAAAGCCATCCTCCGCACGGTGCGCATCTCGCCGCAGAAAGCCCGCCTGGTCGCAGACCAGGTGCGTGGACTGCCGGTTGCTCGCGCCCTGGACCTGCTCAAGTTCAGCGACAAGAAAGCGGCCGAGATCATCTACAAGGTGGTCTATTCCGCGACGTCCAACGCTGAAAACAACAACGGCGCCGACGTGGACGAGCTGAAGGTCAGCTCGATCATGGTCGATGAAGGCCCGATCCTGAAACGTTTCATGGCCCGCGCCAAAGGCCGCGGAACCCAAATCTTCAAGCGCACCAGCCACATTTCCGTGGTCGTGGGCTCGGGCAAGAAAGGCTAAGGACAAGAATATGGGTCATAAAGTCCATCCGATCGGTATCCGCCTTGGTATTTCCAAGGACTGGAACTCCAAGTGGTTTGCCAACAAGCGCCAGTACGGCCAGTACCTCGCTGCTGACCTCAAGGTCCGCGAGATGTTGCGCAAGAAGCTCGCGCAGGCCGGCATTTCCAAGATCCTGATCGAGCGTCCGTCCAACACTGCCCGCGTCACCATCCACTCGGCTCGCCCGGGCGTGGTGATCGGCAAGCGCGGCGAAGACATCGAAAAGTTGAAAGCTGACGTTTCCAAGCTGATGGGCGTGCCGGTTCACATCAATGTCGCCGAAGTCCGCAAGCCGGAACTCGATGCGCAGCTGGTGGCCGAATCGATCGCGCAGCAGCTCGAGCGCCGCATTATGTTCCGCCGCGCGATGAAGCGCGCCGTCGGCAACTCGATGCGCCTCGGCGCCCTGGGCATCAAGGTCAACGTTGGTGGCCGCTTGAACGGCGCAGAAATCGCCCGTTCCGAGTGGTACCGCGAAGGTCGCGTCCCGCTGCATACCCTGCGCGCGGACATCGACTACGGCTTCTCCGAAGCACTCACCACCTACGGCATCATCGGCGTGAAGGTCTGGATCTACAAAGGCGAAATCTTTGATTTCTCCCAGGTAGGCCAGGAAAAAGTCGAAGAGCGCAACGAGCGTCCGGCCCGTCCGGCACGTGACCCGAGGTAAGCCCAGATGCTGCAACCAAAACGCACCAAGTACCGCAAGGTAATGAAGGGCCGCAACGACGGCTTGAGCTGGAGCGGCGCTGCCGTCAGCTTCGGCGAGTACGGCCTCAAGGCTACCCAGCACGGCCAGCTGACCGCGCGCCAGATCGAAGCGGCCCGCCGCTCGATCAGCCGCTACGTCAAGCGTGGCGGCAAGCTGTGGATCCGCGTGTTCCCGGACAAGCCGATCACCAAGAAGCCGATCGAAGTCCGCATGGGCGCCGGTAAGGGCAACGTTGAATATTGGGTGGCTCCGATCCAGCCGGGTCGGATGCTGTATGAAATCGAAGGCATTCCGGAAGAGACCGCGCGTGAAGCGTTCCGTCTCGCCGCTGCCAAGCTTTCTGTGAAGACCACGTTCGTGGTCCGGACGGTGCGCTAATGGAACTTAAAGAACTGCGTCAGAAGTCGCCGGCCGAATTGACGGCCCACCTGCTGGACCTGCACAAGGAGCAATTCTCGCTCCGCATGCAGAAAGCCACGGGCCAGCTGGCAAAGACCCACGACATCAGGCTTGTTCGCCGCGAGATTGCTCGCGTGAACATGCTGTTGACCGCTACGAAGCAAGGCTAAGCCATGAGCGAATCCGCCAATACCACTGCTCTCAAGACGGTCGAAGGCCGCGTTGTCAGCAACAAGATGAACAAGACGGTCACCATCCTGGTCGAGCGCCTGGTCAAGCACGCGCTGTACGGCAAGTACATCCGTCGCTCCACCAAGCTGCACGCCCATGACGAGGACAATGCCTGCAACGAAGGCGACATCGTCCGCGTCACCGAGTGCCGCCCGATGTCCAAGACCAAGAATTGGCGTGTCGTGGAAGTCCTTCCGCGCACCGGCAAGTAAGGAGATCCGAGAATGATCCAGGTACAAAGCTACCTCGACGCCGCGGACAACTCCGGCGCGAAGGAAATGATGTGCATCAAGGTGCTCGGCGGCTCCAAGCGCCGTTACGCCCGCATTGGCGACGTCATCAAGGTGACCGTCAAGGACGCCATCCCGCGCGGCAAGGTCAAGAAGGGCGAGGTCTACGACGCCGTCGTGGTCCGCACCCGTTCCGGCGTGCGTCGTCCCGATGGTTCGCTGATCCGTTTCGACGGTAACGCGGCCGTGCTGCTCAACAACAAGCAGGAGCCGATCGGCACCCGCATCTTCGGGCCAGTAACCCGCGAGCTGCGCTCCGAGAAGTTCATGAAGATCGTCTCGCTCGCGCCCGAAGTGCTCTGAGTCGGACCAGGAAAAGCATATGAACCGTATTCGCAAGGGTGACCAGGTGATCGTTATCGCCGGCGCCGACAAAGGCAAGAAGGGTGAGGTTGTTCGGGTCGACGGCGACAAGGTCGTCGTGCAGAACATCAACATCATCAAGCGCCACACGAAACCGAATCCCCAGGCTGGCCAGGCTGGCGGAATCATCGAGCGTGAGGCGCCGATCCATATCTCCAACGTCATGCTGCTGAACACCGGCTCCGGCAAGGGTGAGCGCGTTGGTTTCAAGGTGCTCGAGGATGGACGCAAAGTGCGTGTGTTCCGCTCGAGCGGTGAAGCGCTGGACGCTTGAGGAATAGCAAATGACCACCCGTCTCGAAAAAATCTACAAAGAAACCGTTGTTCCGAAGCTGATGGAAAAGTTCGGCTACGACAACATCATGCAGGTTCCGCGCATCTCCAAGATCTCGCTCAACATGGGCGTGGGCGAGGCGGTGGGCAACAAGAAGATCCTGGAAAACGCCGTGGCCGACATGGCCAAGATCGGCGGCCAGAAGCCGGTGACCACCAAGGCTCGCGTCTCGGTGGCCAGCTTCAAGATTCGTGACGGTTGGCCGATCGGCTGCAAGGTGACCTTGCGCCGCGCCAAGATGTACGAATTCCTGGATCGCCTGATCAGCATCTCGCTGCCCCGCGTGCGTGACTTCCGCGGCGTGTCGGGCCGTTCCTTCGATGGCCGTGGCAACTTCAACATGGGCATCAAGGAACAGATCATCTTCCCGGAAATCGACTTTGACGCAGTGGACGCGATGCGTGGCATGGACATCGCCATCACCACCACGGCCAAGACCAACGAAGAAGCCAAGGCGTTGCTCGAAGCCTTCAACTTCCCCTTCCGTAACTGATATCAGGAACTAAATCATGGCCAAGACCTCGATGGTGAACCGCGATATCAAGCGGAAGAAACTGGTAAAGAAATTCGCGAGCAAGCGCGCAGAGCTGAAGGCGACCATCGCCAGCACGAGCGCTTCCTACGAAGACAAGATGGATGCAGTGACCAAGCTGCAGAAGCTGCCGCGTGACTCGTCGGCTTCCCGCGTCCGTAACCGTTGCGAACTCACCGGCCGTTCCCGCGGTGTGTACGCCAAGTTCGGCCTCGGCCGCAACAAGCTGCGCGAAGCCACCATGCGTGGCGATGTGCCCGGCCTTCGCAAGGCGAGCTGGTAACCGCCTTTTCCCGATCGCTGCACGGATCGGGATCAAGCGGATATCGGTGCTGCCAACCTAACTAACAGGTAAGCAATTTATGAGCATGACTGATCCTATCGCCGACATGCTGGTGCGCATCAAAAATGCGCTCGCCGTCGGCAAACCCGCAGTTTCGATGCCCGCTTCGCGCCTGAAGCTCGCCATCGCCAACGTCCTGCGTAGCGAAGGCTACCTCGGTGACGTCCGCATTTCGGGCGAGGGCGCCAAAGCCCGCCTGGAAATCGCGCTGAAGTACTACGAGGGCAAGCCCGTCATCGAGCGCCTCGAACGCGTTTCGAAGTCCAGCCTGCGCCAGTATCGCGGCAAGGATGAGCTTCCGAAGATCCTCGCCGGCCTCGGCGTGGCCATCATCTCCACCTCGCAGGGTCTGATGACCGATCGCCAGGCCCGCGCTGCGGGCGTGGGCGGCGAAGTCCTCTGCCTCGTGGCCTAAGGAGCACCGCCATGTCCCGCGTCGCCAAGAAATTGATCAACCTGCCCAAGGGCGTAGAGCTGAAGGACGCCGATGGCGTCCTGTCAGTGAAAGGCCCCAAGGGCACGCTCAACATCAACAAGCCCAACGGCGTCAGCGTCAGCAACGAGAACGGCGTCGTCCAACTGGGCGCTGCCAATCCCGATGACATGGCGATGGCCGGCACCATCCGCGCCATCCTGGCCAACATGATGACCGGCGTTTCCGAAGGTTTCACCCGCAAGCTCGAGCTGGTCGGCGTCGGTTACCGCGCCGCCATGCAGGGCAAGGACCTGAACCTGAGCCTCGGCTTTTCGCACCCGGTGCTGTTCCAGACTCCGGAAGGCATCACGCTGACCACGCCGACCCAGACTGAAATCCTGGTCTCCGGCGCTGACAAGCAGCAGGTCGGTGAAGTGGCCGCCAAGATCCGCGCGTACCGTAAACCCGAGCCGTACAAGGGCAAGGGCATCCGTTACTCCGGCGAAAAAATCATCATGAAGGAAGCCAAGAAGGCCTAATTGGGCGCTTCAGCTTCCTCGAGGTAGAGAGCAATGGATAAGAATATCGCCCGTCTGCGCCGCGCCAAGACCACCCGTTCGCATATCCGCGACCTGGGCGTTCACCGCCTGACAGTGCTGCGCTCCGGCCAGCACATTTATGCCCAGGTGTTTACCGCCGACGGCTCGAAGGTTTTGGCTTCCGCTTCCACCCTGCAGGCCGACGTGAAGGAAGGCCTGAAGAACGGCAAGAATTCCGACGCCGCTTCCAAGGTTGGAAAACTGATCGCCGAACGCGCCTTGGCTGCTGGCATCGAGAAGGTTGCATTCGACCGCTCGGGCTATCGCTACCACGGCCGCATCAAGGCTTTGGCCGAAGCCGCCCGCGAAGGTGGCCTCAAGTTCTAAGTGCGACACGCTTGAAATGGGCGCTTCGGCGCCCATCAGTTCCATACAACTATAAGCGGCGAACGCCGTAAGCAAATAATCTCCAACAGGAAATCAAATCAATGAGCAGCAACGAACGCGATCGCAATCGCGGTGAGAGTGACGACGGCTTCATCGAGAAGCTGGTCGCCGTCAACCGTGTATCCAAGACCGTCAAGGGCGGCCGCCAGTTCACCTTCACCGCATTGACGGTCGTGGGCGACGGCGCCGGCAAGATCGGCTTCGGTTATGGCAAGGCCCGCGAAGTGCCGGTCGCCATCCAGAAGTCGATGGAAAAGGCACGCAAGGCAATGATCAGCGTGGACCTCAACGAAGGCACCCTGTGGCACGCCGTCAAGGCCGGCCACGGCGCCGCGCGCGTCTTCATGATGCCCGCCTCGGAAGGTACCGGCGTTATTGCTGGTGGCGCGATGCGCGCCGTGCTGGAAGCCGTCGGCGTCAAGAACGTGTTGGCCAAGGCCGTCGGTTCGCGTAACCCGATCAACCTGGTTCGTGCGACCTTCAAGGGTCTGACCGCAATGCAGTCCCCGAGCCACATCGCCGCCAAGCGCGGCAAGAAGCTCGAGGAGATCTACAATGCCTAATTCCCCGACCATCAAGGTTCGCCTGGTCAAGGGTCTGCGCGGCTGCCAAGCGCGCCACCGCCTGTCGGTCAAGGCTCTCGGCCTGAACAAAATCAACGATGTGCGTGAACTGAAGGATTCCCCCTCGGTCCGCGGTCTCATCAATCAGCTGCATTACCTGGTTCGCGTCGAATCCTGAGCGGCTCAAGGAAAATCATCATGAAATTGAATACTCTGAGTCCCGCTGACGGCGCCCGCGCCGAGCGCAAGCGCGTCGGTCGCGGCATTGGTTCGGGCCTGGGCAAGACTGCCGGCCGCGGCCACAAGGGTTCGTTCGCGCGCTCCGGCAAGGGCAAGATCAAGGCTGGCTTCGAAGGCGGCCAGATGCCGATGAAGAAGCGCATGCCGAAGGTTGGCTTCCGTTCGAAGCTCAAGCTCGACACCGCCGAAGTGCTGACCTACCAGCTCGAGAAGCTGGACATCACCGACATCGACTTCGCCGCGCTGCGCGCTGCCAAGCTGGTGCCGGCGACTGCCAAGCAGGCCAAGATCGTCAAGAAGGGCGACCTGACCAAGAAGTTCGTGCTCAAGGGCGTGCTCGCGACTGCCGGTGCCAAGGCAGCGATCGAAGCCGCCGGCGGCAGCGTGGAGTAATACCTTGGCGCAGGCTAATACCGCAGCGGGTGCCCTGGGTGGGCTCGGAAAATTCACCGAGCTCCGCCAGCGGCTGTTGTTCGTGTTGTTGGCCCTGATCGTATATCGCATCGGCAGCTTCATCCCGGTGCCGGGTGTCAATCCGCAAGCGATGTTGCAGCTGATGGAAAGCCAGAAGGGCACCATCGTGGACATGTTCAACATGTTCTCGGGCGGCGCCCTGAACCGCTTCAGCCTGTTCGCCTTGAACGTGGTGCCCTACATCTCGGCATCCATCATCGTGCAGCTGGCCGGCCAGATCTACGGCCCCTGGAAGGCGCTTCGCAATGAAGGCGAAAGCGGCCGCAGGAAGCTGACCCAGTACTCGCGCCTGTTCGCGGTCGTACTCGCCGTCGTGCAGAGCTTCGGCATCGCTTCGGCCTTGCAGAAGCAGGGCGTCACCTACGACCAGGGCATCGGCTTCGTGCTGACCGCCGTGGTTGCGCTCACCACCGGCACCATCTTCCTGATGTGGCTGGGCGAGCAGATTACCGAGAGGGGCATCGGCAACGGCGTTTCGCTGATCATCTTCGCGGGCATCGTGTCCGGCCTGCCCAGCGCGGTCATCACCACCCTTCAGCAGGTCAGTACCGGCGACATCGGCTTCATGTCGGTGCTCGTGATCCTGGTGCTGGTCCTCGGAGTCACCTTCTTCGTGGTGTTCATGGAGCGGGGGTTGCGCAAGATAACGGTGAATTACGCCCGTCGCCAGGGCGGCCGCCAGGGCTACATGAACCAGAGCTCGCACCTGCCGCTCAAGCTCAACATGGCTGGCGTGATCCCGCCGATCTTCGCTTCGTCCCTGATCCTGTTCCCGTCGACGATCTCGCAGTGGCTCAGTAGTGCGAACGCCAATGCCGAGGGCTGGCAGGGCATCTTCTCGCGATCGCTGCAGTCGGTGGCCAATGCCCTGGCGCCGGCCCAACCGCTGCACATGCTGCTCTACGGCGCGATGATCATCGGCTTCGCCTTCTTCTACACCGCCCTGGTCTTCAATTCCCAGGAGACGGCCGAGAACCTCAAGAAGTCCGGCGCGTTGATTCCGGGTATCCGCCCGGGCAAGGCGACCGGCGAATACATCGATGGCGTGATGACGCGGCTGACCCTGATTGGCGCCCTGTACCTGGTGCTGGTCTGCCTGCTGCCCGAGGTCCTTCGCGCCTGGCTCAATGTTCCGTTCTACTTCGGCGGCACCTCGCTGCTGATCGTGGTGGTCGTGGTCATGGACTTCACAGCCCAGATCCAGGCCCACCTCATGTCGCACCAGTACGAAGGCCTGATGAAGAAGGCAAATCTGAAAGGCGGCTCCCGCGGCGGTTTCGCTCGCGGCTGAGTCACAAGATGGGCGACCCGGGCGGCGCTTCGCGCACGGGTTGGTTGACGTTGGTCCCTGTGCTTGAGTAGCGCGGGGCTGGTCCGGGTCTCAGCAATGGGACAAGGCCCTGGACGGCAACCTCTCGCCGGAGCATGGGCACACTCCCCATGCCGGGTTCCAGCGGCTTAGGCCGCTGGGGCTTCCGAATAACCCGAAGCCTTGCTATAATTCTCGATTCACTGCGCTAAAATTTAGTTTGGAGATCGCCTCATGGCGCGCATTGCAGGTGTC
Source organism: Gammaproteobacteria bacterium RIFCSPHIGHO2_12_FULL_63_22 (assembly GCA_001801685.1). Lineage (GTDB taxonomy): Bacteria > Pseudomonadota > Gammaproteobacteria > Xanthomonadales > Xanthomonadaceae > Arenimonas. The sequence goes on from MGYJ01000085.1 coordinate 11,204, forward strand.
AACCTGCCTGTCCAGAAACATGTCTGGGTCGGCTTGCAGAGTATTTTCGGCATCGGCCGTACCCGGTCGAAGCAACTGTGTGACGTGGTTGGGGTAGCCCATTCCACCAAGATCCGCGACCTCACCGAAGCCCAGGTAGATCAGCTTCGTTCGGAAGTGGCCAAGTACGTGGTCGAAGGCGATCTGCGTCGCGAGGTGGGTATCTCCATCAAGCGCCTGATGGACCTTGGCTGCTATCGCGGCCTGCGCCACCGTCGCGGCTTGCCGCTGCGTGGCCAGCGCACCCGTACCAACGCCCGTACCCGCAAGGGTCCGCGCAAAGCCATCAAAAAGTAAGGGATAGCGCCTAATGGCCAAGCCTGCAGCCAAAGTAAAGAAGAAGATCAAGCGCATCGTCACCGACGGTATCGCGCATGTGCATGCTTCTTTCAACAACACCATCGTGACGATCACCGATCGTCAGGGTAACGCCCTTTCCTGGGCAACTTCGGGCGGCGCGGGTTTCCGCGGTTCCCGCAAGTCCACGCCGTTCGCTGCTCAGGTTGCCGCTGAAAAAGCCGGCAAGGCTGCGCTCGATTACGGGGTGAAGACCTTGGAAGTGCGCATCAAGGGCCCGGGTCCGGGTCGGGAGTCCGCCGTGCGTTCGTTGAACGCCGTCGGTTACAAGATCATGAACATCATCGACGTGACCCCGATCCCGCACAACGGGTGCCGGCCGCCGAAAAAGCGCCGCGTCTAAGGGCTAGGAATTAAACATGGCACGATATACCGGTCCCACCTGTAAGCTCGCTCGTCGCGAAGGCGCTGATCTCAGCCTCAAGAGCCCCGCGCGCGCTATCGATTCAAAGTGCAAGCTCGAGCAGAAGCCGGGCCAGCACGGTCCCGTCGCCCGCAAGGGCAAGCTGTCCGACTACGCCACCCAGCTTCGCGAGAAGCAGAAGGTCAAGCGCATCTACGGATTGCTCGAGCGCCAGTTCCGCGGCTATTACACCAAGGCTGCCCGTCGCAAGGGCAACACCGGTGAATCGCTGCTGCAGATGCTCGAACAGCGCCTGGACAACGTCGTGTACCGCATGGGTTTCGCGGTCACCCGTCCCCAGGCCCGCCAGCTGGTTTCGCACAAAGGCGTCCTGGTCAACGGCAAGGTCGTGAACCTCGCTTCCTACCAAGTGAAGGCTGGCGACAACATCCAGTTGTCCGAGCGCGCGCAAAAGCACCTCAACGTTACCGAGGCGCTCACCCTTTCCCAGCAGATGGATCTGATTCCGGGCTGGTGCGAGGTCGATGCGAAGAAGTTCTCCGGCGTGTTCAAGTCGGTTCCCGATCGCGCCGACCTGCCTTCCGACATCAACGAAGCGCTGATCGTCGAGTTGTACTCGAAGTAATTCTTCAGGAGTGTCACTGTCCATGACGGTTTCCGCACACCAGGTGCTGCGTCCCCGCGGCCCGAACATTGAACGCCTCGGCGCCAACCGCGCCAAGGTCGTGATCGAACCCCTCGAGCGCGGCTACGGCCACACGCTCGGCAACGCGCTGCGTCGCGTTCTCTTGTCGTCCATCCCCGGCTTTGCCATCACGGAAGTCGAGATCGACGGCGTGCTGCACGAATACACGACGGTCGAAGGCTTGCAGGAAGACGTGCTTGAAGTTCTTTTGAACCTCAAGGATGTCGCCATCCGCATGCACACCGCCGAACACACCACCCTTACCTTGCAGACCAAGGGACCGGGCATCGTGACGGCGGCTGACATCAAGGTTGACCACAACGTCGAGATCCTGAATCCCGACCACGTGATCTGCACCCTGACCAAGGACACGGCGCTGAACATGCGCCTGAAGATCGAGCGCGGCTTCGGCTACCAGCCGGCCACTGCGCGTCGTCGTCCGGATGAAGAAACCCGCACCATCGGTCGCCTGATGCTCGACGCCAGCTTCTCGCCGGTCCGTCGTGTTGCCTACGCGGTCGAAGCTGCCCGCGTCGAACAGCGTACCGACCTCGACAAGCTGGTCCTGGATATCGAAACCAACGGCACGATCGACGCCGAGGATGCGATCCGCACTGCGGCCGACATCCTGACCGACCAGCTGTCGGTGTTTGGTGACTTCACCCAGCGTGAGCGTGGCCCGTCGAAGCCGTCCGTTGCTGGCGTGGATCCGGTGCTGCTGCGCCCGATCGACGACCTGGAATTGACCGTTCGTTCGGCCAACTGCCTGAAGGCGGAGAACATCTATTACATCGGCGACCTGATCCAGCGTACCGAGGTCGAGCTGCTCAAGACCCCGAACCTGGGCAAGAAGTCGCTCACGGAAATCAAGGAAGTGTTGGCCCAGCGTGGTCTTTCACTCGGCATGAAGCTGGAAAACTGGCCACCGGCCGGCCTGCAGCAGGGCATGATGGGCTGAGAAGCCTCGATATTATTTAGGAAGCACGACCATGCGCCACAGAAAATCCGGCCGTAAATTCAGCCGCACCAGTGCCCACCGCGAAGTGATGTTCGTCAACATGGCGGCGTCGCTGATCAAGCACGAACTGATCCGCACCACCTTGCCGAAAGCCAAGGAACTGCGCCGCGTCGCCGAGCCGCTGATCACCATCGGCAAGATCGATGGCGTCGCCAATCGTCGTCTCGCCATGTCGCGCCTGCGTGACAAGGACGCCGTCGGCAAGTTGTTCGTCGAACTCGGCCCGCGTTACAAGGCGCGCCCGGGTGGTTACCTGCGCATCCTCAAGGCCGGCTTCCGTCCGGGCGACAACGCCCCGATGGCCTATGTCGAGCTCGTGGATCGCCCGCAGACCACGGTCGCAACCGCCGAGTAAGCAGCCGCAGCAAGTAATCCAAAAACCCCGGCCTTGCGCCGGGGTTTTTGTTTTGCGCCGCTAGCGACGGGCTACCGAAACTTATCGCGCTGCGTTAAGGTCAAGACTGAACAACGTATTTCCTCCGATCCGGG
>MGYJ01000086.1 GCA_001801685.1 Gammaproteobacteria bacterium RIFCSPHIGHO2_12_FULL_63_22
GGCCGTGTCATCACCCACGTTCGCACCCGTCACGTTCACCAGCTTGGCGGTAAACGTCTCATTCGCTTCAGCGAAGGGGTCGCCATACACGTAAGCCCGGTAAGTGGCGCGCGTCCGGCCCGGGTCAATCCGTATCAACTGCGGAAACCACGTGGGGAATACATCCTCGTAAAGGGTGGCAGTCTGTCCGCCAGCAAGTTCCACCCAAAAGGTAACAGGCACCGTCAGCGGCTCCGACAACTTCACCTCGAATACCATCGTCGCCACAGTGTCATAGGCGCCCTCCACCACCGACGAATCGCTGATGGAAATAGTCGCCACATCATCGTTGCCGATACGCCCCAGGCCCTGGGCATCGCCCATCGCGGCGCCCGACACGTTCGACAGGTTCAGCACGAAGGTCTCGGTGGCTTCCACCATGGTGTCTTCAATCGTCGGCACATCGAACGTGATGCTGGTACTGCCCGCAGGAATCACCAGGCCCTCCGCGTGCGATGTCTGGTAGTCGACGTCCGCTACTGCCGTGCCCTGGCTGGTTGCCACGTCCACGGTCACCGCCTGCGCGCTGGGTTCCGACAGTCGCAAGGTAAACTGCGCGATACCGCCCTCGCTTACCGTCACATCGTCCACGCTGATGCTGTTGAGCTGGTCATCGTTGACGATGGTCGCGACCGCCGTGCCATCGGCAATGGCGGCGCCCGTTTCGCTTTCCAGCTGTAGCGAAAAAGTCTCATTGGGTTCGAAACGGCGGTCGGGGAATAGTTTCACCTCCATGTCCACGCTCCGGTCGCCAGCGCGTATTACCAGGGTGCCCAGGTATCGGGACGCAAAGTCGCTGCCGCCCTTCGCGCTGCCATCCACCGTGTAGGCGGAAAAGCTGACGTCATTGCCCAGGGTCGTCGACAGGATCGCCGTGAAGTGAGCCACCACGCTGCCCTGGTCGCCTTCGTCGATGCTGATGTCTGCGACGGACAGAGTCGGGATTGCGTCGTCATTACCAATCCAGATGGTGCCTTGCGACACGCCCTGCCAGGCGCCCTGCAGGTTGGAGACGCTGACCCGCACGTTCTCGCCGACCTCGTAGTCGGTGTCGCCACGGATGGTGACCGGAATCAGCAATTCGGTCTGCCCGGCAGGAATCTTGGCGCCTTCCAGGTTAAACGGTTCGAAATCGACGCCAGCCTTCGTGCTGGCGTTACCGCTGGAGGTTGTCACGTCAAAAACCACATCAACCTGCCTTGCCTGCGACAGCTTGATCAGCAAGTTGACTACCTGTGACCCCGCATTTCCTTCCACCACGCTGGCGCTGCCGATGCCGAGCTGCGGGCCAGTGTCATCGTCGTTGAGGATGGTAAGCGTGTTGGGCGCGCCAGCCACCGTCAGCCCCTGCAGGTCGCTGAAAACGAGCTGCAAGGTTTCGTCCGTCTCGTACTGCATGTCGCCAATCACGGTCACGTCGATGGGTGGCGCAATCCAACTGCCCTCCGGGATAAAAATATCGCCTTGCGTGTTGGCCACGTAGTCCACGCCCGCGATGGCCGATCCGTCGCTGGTGGCGACATCGAATCTCACGCCACCGGCGGGCGCAGGTTTGTTGAGCTGCCCCTGGATTTGCACGGTGCGATTGCCGACATCGAATTCGTCGATGGGCTGCAGATTGAATGACAGCACCGGCGGCGCATTCGGATCCACCGGCGTGCCGAGCACCACCGGATTGGTGAAGGCGGACGCCGGACCAAGGCCCGCGGCATTGATCGCCCGCGCGTAGAAGACGTACGACGCGTTGTTGGGAAGATCCAGGAACCTGTGGACGGGAACCGTGCTGCCCGCAAAAGAATCCACGATGCCGCCCGGAACGGAATACACGTTGTAACCGAGGATCGGACTACCGCCATCGTCCGCAGGCGCCGCCACCGTCACATCCACGGTGCGCGTCGGCGCATCCGCAGGTCCTTGCACGTCCACCAGCACGATGGTGGGCGCGCCCGGCAATCCGCCCGGCCCGGCATGGGGCGTTAGCTTGCCGTGGGTAACGATGAGTCCGTGGAACCGCGTCGCCACGGCAACGTCGGTGATGCCGTCATCGTTGAAGTCGGCGGTAACGATGTCATTGACGACGAACTGCTTTTGGGGATCATCGATGACCAAGGTCTTGGTGATCGGGTAACCCGGGCCATATTCATCGGAAAGGTAGTAGTAGAAGCGCGGTACCGACGATCCCTCGTCAAGGTGGACCAGATCGGTGCGACCGTCGCCATTGAGGTCCGCGTGATGCAGGAACTGGGAATACCCGCCCGCGCCAAACGACGTGGCCTGCGGCGCCAACGATCCATCCGCCAACTGCGGGTAGATATCGAACCTGGCTGGCTGGGTGTTGCTGAGCAACACGGCGTCGGCGCGGCCTTCGCCCGTCAGGTCAGCGATGACGCCACCCCTGAACCGTGGCGCATGCACGTCGCCCAGCGCCTGCGGATCGAGCCAACCCCCGGCGCCATTGTTGCGCCGGACCATGGGTCGGTGATCGAGCGCGGTCACGGGCACGGTCAGGAAGTCGGGGCGCGCGTCGCCATCGAGGTCGCCCAAGTCGGCCGCGTTGGAAATGTCACGCGTCGAGACCGAGCCATGTCGCGTGAACGTGCCCGTGCCATCACCGAAATACGTTGCGACTTGCCCGCCAAAGTCGCTTGGGATGGTGAAATTCTGGTAAGTCAGTTGCACAACTACGTCGACGTGTCCGTCGCCGTCCACGTCGGCGGCGCGCGTAGGTGTCCTTGCAACTTCATTGCTCCAGTCATCGACCCGCCAGGCGAACTCGCCATCCGGTTGAGACAACAGGTAATGCAATCCAGCGTTTTCGCCGTTGGCCGCCATCAACAGGTCATCACGCCCGTCTTCATTCAAGTCCGCGGCGGTCATCCCGAACGTGCCGATGAGAAACGGAAACGGCACCAGCAGCGGTGCCGCGAACGACCCGTCGGGTTGCTGCAGGTAGAAATGGATACCGGTTGGAAGACCGTAAGCCTCCGCTCTCACATTCGCTGCAAGGTCCTCGCGTCCATCGCCATTGAAATCACCCGCAGCCAACAAACTCGCGAAAACAGGGATGCCCCAGTCCTGCTCCAGCGAAAAGGCCGGCGGAACGCTTTCGACCGTGGCGCTTCGGTAAGGCTGCGTCGCTCGGTCTGATTCGGCGGGGGCGGCGTTGGCTTGGTCGCCTGGGAAAAGAAGGTCGCGCCATTGTTCGAGTTGGCCGCCCTGCCAGGTTGCGGCGAGCAAGGCGCCGCCTGCGAGTGCGATCAGCCAGCGGGAGCGCAGCAGGTTCGGCTTGGACAAAGTGGGCCCCGGGTTGGCGGTGGCGTTGAGGGAATGCGCGCCGTTGAGGGAGTCTACGGGGTTGGGGGGTGGAAGCGGTCAGGTCCGGCGCGGGGTAGAAGCGGTTTACGAGATGGGCGAGCGATGGCGCCGCTGAGGCAAAAGAAAACCCGCTTGCGCGGGTTTCCTTGATCTTGCTGGCTTTGAGCCGTTGGTCGGGACGGCGAGATTCGAACTCACGACCCTCTGCCCCCCAGGCAGATGCGCTACCAGGCTGCGCTACGCCCCGACATGGCCGGAATTATACTTCAGCGGCGCAGCAGAATCAGGACTTCTTCCAATTCCTGGCGGACCTGGCGGATTATCTGGGCCGACATCGTGGTTTCCTGGCGGCCGGTTTCGCCTTCCAGGCGCTGGCGGGCGCCACTGATGGTGTAGCCCTCTTCATACAGCAGGCCGCGGATCTGGCGGATCATCAGTACGTCGTGGCGCTGGTAGTAGCGGCGGTTGCCGCGGCGCTTCACGGGGCTGAGGCTTTCGAATTCGGTTTCCCAATAGCGCAGCACGTGCGGTTTCACGTCGCACAGCTCGCTTACTTCGCCAATGGTGAAGTAGCGCTTGGCCGGGATCGGCGGAAGCTCGCGGTTACTGCCCGGATCCAGCATAGGCCTCCACGCGTTCTTTCAGCTTCTGGCCGGGGCGGAAGGTAACGACGGTGCGGGCGGAGATCGGAATCTCTTCACCCGTTTTCGGGTTGCGGCCCGGGCGCTGGTTTTTTTCACGCAGGTCGAAGTTGCCGAAGCCGGACAGCTTGATGCTTTGCCCGCGCTCGAGCGACTCGCGCAGCGCGTCGAAAAACGCGTCCACGAATTCTTTTGCCTCGCGCTTGTTCAAGCCAACTTCCTCGAACAATCGCTCGGCCATCTCGGCCTTGGTCAATGCCATTTCATCCCCGTGACGGTTCTGCTTTTCCGTCTTATTTTCTTAACGTCGCGCCGCAATCTTTGGCCAGCCCGGCGAGTGCTTCCTGTACGGACTGGTCGGCGTCCACGTCGGTGAGAGTGCGGGAAACTTCCTGCAAGATCAAGCCCATAGCGAGACTTTTGGTCCCAATTTCGAGCCCGGGTCCGCGGTACTGATCGAAAACTACTACGTCGCGTAGTCGGTGTTGCAGGGTCGCTTCAAGGCTTTTGCGAAGTGCATCCCAAGGCGTGGCTTCCGGCACCACCAGCGCGAGGTCTCGGCGCAGGGACGGGAATCGGGAAATTTCGCCCGCGCGCGCCACCTCGCGCAGCGTTACTGCGTCTACGTCGAGCTCGAAACCCACCACTTCGCCTTCCAGGTCCAGGGCCTTCACGAGGCGCGGATGCAGGTGGCCGACCCAGCCGATTCGTGCTCCGTCCAACCAGACAGTCGCGCTGCGACCGGGATGGCCGTAGGAATCGGTGGCGATGCGGAACTCCGCCGCCTTGTTCGACAACGCCAGCAAGGCTTCGACTTCGGCTTTCATGTCGAAGAAATCGACATCGGCAGACTTCGCGCTCCACTGCTCCGACGATGCCGGACCGCAGGCGATGGCGGCAATGCGTTGGGTCTCGCGCGGTGCGTCGTCGGCAAGATGGAAGACGCGCCCAAGCTCGAACAGGCGCACGCGATCGAGCTGGCGGACGCGATTGCGGTGCGCGGCGCTGGCGAGGCCGGGTAGCAAGGACGTGCGCATCACGCCGAGTTCGGAGCTGAGTGGATTGGCCAGCGCGACGGCGCCCTGCTCCACCGCCCAGGTCTTGAGCAGCGAGGCATCGACGAAGGCGTAGTTGATGGCTTCGGCAAAATCATGCGCGGCCAGCTGGCGGCGCAGCACCGATTCCGGCACACGCGTTTCCGACGGCACGGCCAGGCTGATCACGCCTGCGGGTGTGCGCACCGGAATGGCTTCGTAACCATGGATGCGCGCGATCTCTTCGATCAGGTCTTCTTCAATGGCGATATCGAAGCGCCGCGTCGGCGGCGTCACCTGCCAGCCTTCGCTATTGCCGGCGACCTGCATGCCCAGCGCGCGCAGGATGCGCTCGACCTCGGTGTCGCTGACACTGATGCCCAACACGCGGGCCAGGCGCGCGCGGCGCAGGCGGACCGGCGACGGCGTCGGCAGGTATTCGGGCAGCGTTGCTTCGGTGATCGGGCCGGCGGTCCCGCCCATTATCTGCTGAACCAGCGCCGTCGCACGCTCCAGTGCGTAGCGCGGCAGCTCCGGGTCCACGCCGCGTTCAAAGCGGTGCGAGGCGTCGGTGTGCAGGCCCAGTTTGCGTGAGCGACCGATAATCACCGACGGCGCGAAGTGCGCGCTTTCGAGGAACACGCGCGTGGTGGCATCGGTGACGCGAGTGTCGAAGCCACCCATCACGCCGGCTAGCGCGACCGGACGGTCGGCGTCGGTGATGACCAGGAATTCTTCGGTCAGCGTGCAGTCGCGTTCGTCCAGGGTCTTCACGATTTCGCCATGGCGTGCGCGACGCACGCCGACCGGGCCTTTCAGCTTGTCGGCGTCGAAGGCGTGCATCGGCTGGCCGAGTTCCAGCATCACGAAATTGCTCACGTCCACCAGCGGGCTGATCGGGCGAAGCCCGGCGCGCTTGAGTTTTTCCGTCAACCACAAGGGCGAGCGCGCCGCTGGATCCAGACCCTCGACCACGCGGCCGCAATAGCGCGGGCAATCGGCGCCGGCTTGCAGCTCGACATCGAACTTCGCTTGCGATGCGACGGCAGCCTCTGGAATCTGCAGCGCATTCACTTGCGCGCCCATGGCCGCCGCCACGTCGAACGCGACGCCGCGGATCGAAAAACAGTCGGCGCGGTTCGGCGTGAGCTTCAGTTCGAAACTGGAATCGGGCAGGCCGAGATAGGAAGCCAGCGGGGCGCCGACGGGCGCATCGAAAGGCAGCTCGAGCAATCCCGAGGCATCCGGATCCACGCCCAGCTCTTTCGCCGAACACAGCATGCCGAAGGACTCGACGCCGCGCAGCTTCGCGGCCTTGATGGTGATGCCGCCGGGAATGACGGAGCCGACGGTGGCGAGCGGCGCCTTCAGCCCCGGCCGCGCGTTCGGCGCGCCGCAGACGATCTGCACCTCTTCACCGCTGCCGGTGGACACCTGGCAAACCTGCAGGCGATCGGCTTCCGGGTGGCGGGCGCAGGAAAGGATTTCGGCCACGACCACGCCTTCCAGGGCGGCGCCGATGGACTGCACGTCCTCGACTTCCAGGCCGATCGCCGTCAAGCGCGCGGCGAGTTCCTCGCTCGAGGCATTGACGGTCACGTGCTCGCGCAGCCAGCTTTCTGGAAATTTCATCTGGGTCTAATCCGTATGGCTCAGGCGAACTGCTTGAGGAAGCGCGCGTCGTTTTCGAAGAAGCTGCGCAGGTCGTTCACGCCATAGCGCAGCATGGCCAGGCGCTCGACGCCCATGCCGAAGGCGAAACCGGTGTAGCGCTCGGGGTCGATGCCGCAATTGCGCAACACGTTCGGATGCACCATGCCGCAGCCAAGCACTTCCAGCCAGCGCGTGCTGCCATCGGGCTGGTGCCAGGCGATGTCCACTTCGGCGGAAGGTTCGGTGAAGGGGAAGTAGCTGGGCCGGAAACGCATCTCGAAATCGCGCTCGAAGAAGGCGCGCACGAACTCGGACAGCGTGCCCTTGAGGTCGGCGAAGCTCGACGTCTCGTCAATCAGCAAGCCTTCCACCTGGTGGAACATCGGCGTGTGCGTCTGGTCGGAATCGGAGCGATAGACCTTGCCGGCGGCGATCATGCGCAGCGGCGGTTTGTTGTTGGTCATGAAGCGCACCTGCACGCCGGAGGTATGCGTGCGCAGCAGTCGGCCATCGGGGAAATAGAAGGTGTCGTGCATCGCCCGCGCCGGGTGGTGCGGCGGGAAATTCAGCGCTTCGAAATTATGCTGGTCGTCTTCGATTTCCGGACCGTCGGCCAGCTGGTAGCCAAGCCGCGCGAAGATGTCGGTCATGCGCTCCAGCGTGCGCGACACCGGATGGATCGTGCCCACGCCATTGCCACGGCCGGGCAGCGTGACATCGAGTGACTCAGTGGCGAGGCGTGCGGAAAACGCGGCGTCTTCCAGCACCGTCTTGCGTTCGGCCAATGCGTTGCCGATCGATTCCTTGGCACGGTTGACGGTTTCACCAAACGCCTTGCGCTGGTCGGGCGGCAAGGTGCCCAGCTGCTTGAGCTGGCCGGTGATGCTGCCCGACTTGCCGAGCAAGCCGACGCGCAAGGCATCCAGCGCATCCAGGTCGCCAGCGGCGCCGATGTCGGCGAGTGCGGTTTGTACCAGGGTTTCGATATCGCTCATGGTCCTGCCATCGTCCGTGTCGCAGAAACTTGGGTCCGCTGAAACGAAAATGGGGAAGGACTCTCGCCCTTCCCCATTCAATTTCCTGTGGGAGCGACCTTGGTCGCGATTGCTTCTAAGGGCATCGCGACCAAGGTCGCTCCCACAGGCAAGGCTTACGCAGCGAGAGCCTGCTTGGCCTGTTCGGCGATCTTTCCAAACGCCGCAATGTCGTGCACTGCGATGTCGGCAAGGGCCTTGCGGTCGAGCTTGATGCCGGCCTTCAGCAGGCCATTCATGAAGCGGCTGTAGCTCAGGCCATTCATGCGGGCCGCGGCGTTGATGCGCACGATCCACAACGAACGGAACTGGCGCTTGCGCTGCTTGCGGCCGATGTAGGCGTACTGGGCAGCCTTGGTGACGGCCTGCTTGGCGACGCGATAGACCTTGCGGCGTGCGCCGTAATAGCCCTTCGCCATCTTGAGGAGTTTCTTGTGGCGCGCATGCGCCGTTACACCACGTTTAACACGAGCCATGATTCAGTCTCCTCAGAGGTAGGGCAGCATGCGGTCCAGACGGCCCGCGTCTTCGGGGCGAACATGATTCGCCTGGCGAAGGTTGCGCTTACGCTTGGTGGACTTCTTGGTGAGGATATGGCTGCGGTTTGCGTGGCCACACTTGTATTTTCCGGAAGCGGTCTTCCGGAAGCGCTTGGCAGCAGCGCGGTTGGTCTTGATCTTGGGCATTGGAAATCCTTTGCGGTTTTTTTGATTACTGACCTGGGCGGTGGTTTTACCCACACTTGCCGACTTGCCCTGGGCCTGCTTGTAAGTCATTGATCCTGTTACGAATCAACGCTTGGTCCAACACGGTTTTGCCCGATTTCCTGGGCCCGGATGCCGCGCCGGGGCCTTGGCCGAGGCCAAGAACCGGGAATTATGCAATAAATCCAGCCACTTACGCAACAGGCGAGCTTACTTTCGCTTGGGCGCGACCATCATGATCATCTGGCGCCCTTCCAGGCGCGGACGCTGCTCGATCACCACTTCGTCGGCCAGGTCTTTCTCGATGCGTGCGGCCATCTGCATGCCGAGTTCCTGATGGGCCATTTCGCGACCCTTGAAGCGGATGTTCACTTTCACCTTGTCGCCTTCTTCAAGGAAACGACGCAGGTTGCGCAGCTTGATGTTGTAGTCGCCGTCGTCGGTCGTCGGCCGGAACTTCAGCTCCTTGATCTCGACGATCTTCTGCTTCTTCTTGGCGGCGTTGGCCTTTTTCTGGGCTTCGAACTTGAACTTGCCGTAGTCCATGATCCGGCAGACCGGCGGATCAGCAGTGGGCTGGATTTCCACCAGGTCCATGCCTGATTCTTCCGCGAGCGCCAACGCTTCTTCGCGCGTCAGTACGCCAACCATTTCTCCATCCGCTCCGATCACGCGAACGCGCGGTACACGGATTTCGCTGTTCTTGCGGTTACCTTTTTCAGTGGCTGGCGTATTGATTCGTAAATTCCTCAAATGTCATTCGGATCCGGGGGGTCAGGCCCCCGGGGTGGACTCGGCCTGCAGGCGCGCTGCGAAGGCTTCGGGTGTCATTGTGCCTAAATCTTCGCCATTGCGGGAGCGGACCGACACCAGGCCCTGCTCCCGCTCACGGTCGCCGGCCACCAGGATGTAGGGCACCCGCTGCATCGCGTGCTCGCGAATCTTATAGCCGATCTTTTCGTTCCGCAAATCCTTGGTGACCCGGAACCCTTGATTCATAAGGGATGTCTGGACTTCACTGACGTATTCGCCTTGGGCATCGGTGATATTCATGACCACCGCCTGCACCGGCGCAAGCCAGGACGGCAGGGCCCCGGCGTGGCTTTCGATCAGGATTCCGATGAACCGCTCCATCGACCCGACGATGGCCCGATGCAGCATGACCGGGTGTTTGCGCGCGGAATGCTCGTCCACGTACTCGGCGCCCAGGCGCTCGGGCATCATGAAATCGACCTGCATCGTGCCCACCTGCCAGCCGCGGCCGATGGAATCGCGCATGTGGTATTCGATCTTGGGGCCGTAGAACGCACCCTCGCCCGGCAGCTCTTCCCACGTGACGCCGCAGGCAGCCAACGCCGCGCGCAATGCGCCTTCGGCCTTATCCCAGGTTTCATCCGTGCCCAGGCGTTTTTCCGGACGCAGCGCGATCTTCAACGAAATTTCGCTGAAGCCGAAATGCGAATAGACCTGCATCGCCTGCTGGTGGAACGCCGTCACTTCCGATTCGATCTGGTCTTCGGTACAGAAGATGTGGCCGTCGTCTTGCGTGAACGAACGCACGCGCATGATGCCGTGCAGCGCGCCGGACGGCTCATTGCGATGGCATGAACCAAATTCGCCGTAGCGGATCGGCAAGTCGCGGTAACTGTGCAGGCCGTGGTTATAGACCTGCACGTGGCCCGGGCAGTTCATCGGCTTCACGGCGTACGTGCGCTTCTCCGATTCGGTGAAGAACATGTTTTCCTGGTAGTTGTCCCAGTGGCCGGATTTCTTCCACAGCGACACGTCCAGGATCTGCGGACAGCGCACTTCCTGATAGCCGGACTGCACGTAAACCTTGCGCATGTATTGCTCGACCACCTGCCACAGCGCCCAGCCCTTGGGGTGCCAGAACACCATGCCCGGCGCTTCTTCCTGCTGGTGGAACAGATCGAGCGTCTTGCCGATCTTGCGATGGTCGCGCTTCTCGGCTTCCTCGATCTGGAAAAGGTGCGCCTTCAGATCCTTGTCGTTCAACCAAGCCGTGCCGTAGATGCGGCTCAACATCTGGTTGTCGGAATTACCACGCCAGTAGGCGCCGGCGACCTTCATCAGCTTGAACGCGCGCAGCTTGTCCGTACCCGGCACGTGCGGGCCGCGGCACAGATCCGTGAATTCGCCTTGCGAATACAGCGACAAGTCTTCGTCCGAAGGAATCGATTCGATGATCTCGGCCTTGTACAACTCGCCCATGCCCTTGAAGAAAGCGATCGCGTCTTCGCGCGACTTCACGCTGCGCGATACCGGCAGCGCTTCCTTCACGATCTTCTGCATCTCTTCCTCGATCTTCGCCAGGTCGTCGACGGTGAACTGCCGCTCGTAGGCGAAATCGTAGAAGAAGCCGTTCTCGATCACCGGGCCGATGGTGACCTGCGCGCCCGGGAACAAGCGCTGCACCGCTTGCGCCAGCAAGTGCGCCGTGGAATGGCGCAGCACGTCCAGTGCGTCAGGATGCTTCTCGGTGACGATTTCAAGCGACGCGTCGTGGTCGATGCGGAACGAGGTATCCACCAGCTTGCCGTCAACCTTGCCGGCCAGGGCGGCCTTGGCCAGGCCCGGGCCGATGGAACCGGCCACTTCGGCCACGGAAACGGGATGCTCGAACGGACGCTGGCTGCCGTCGGGGAGAGTGATGTTGATCATGGGATTGGGCTTTTCGAAGAGGCTGAAAACAAAAAAGGACGCCAGGCGTCCTTCGTGCGCGACGAGAACCTGGCTGCGTCAGTAGTGGCGGCTGGTAGTGCTCATGTCGCACGCTTGGCGGCGGTTTCCCGACGCCCCCTTCGGATTGATCCGGCTATTCGGTTGTCTGGTCTCGGCCCACGCCTTAAAGCGTGGTGGGCGATACAGGGTTCGAACCTGTGACCCCTACCATGTCAAGGTAATGCTCTACCGCTGAGCTAATCGCCCGAGAGGGGCCATTGTAGGCCACGGGACCGGTTGCGGACAACCTCCGGCGCGCCGGAGACCATCGGTCCGGCCGCCCTGCCCTACAGCGGATTGGTCAGGGAAAGCGCCTTCAGACGCTGCATTTCGTCGCGAATCTGGCCGGCCTGTTCAAATTCCAGGTCCCGCGCATGCTGGTACATCTGCGCCTCCATCTGCTTCAAACGCGCGGCCAGCTTGCCCGGTTCCAGTACCAGGTAACGCTCGGCGTCCTCGGCCAGTTGCCTGGCCTTGGCGCGGCCCTTGCCCGGCTCAGGCGCAGACCGGGCCCCTTCCATCACGTCCATGATCTCGCGGTTGATGCTGGTGGGCACGATGCCGTGCTTGAGGTTGTAGTCCACCTGGATCTGTCGGCGGCGATCGGTTTCATCAATGGCGATGCGCATCGAGTTTGTGATGCGGTCGGCATACATGATGGCCTTGCCACGCACGTTGCGGGCGCAACGGCCGATGGTCTGGATCAGCGAACCGGCCGAACGCAGGAAGCCTTCCTTGTCCGCATCCAAAATGGCCACCAGCGACACTTCCGGCATGTCCAGGCCTTCGCGCAGCAGGTTGATGCCGACCAGCACGTCGAAGCGGCCCAGGCGCAGGTCGCGGATGATTTCCGTGCGCTCCACCGTCTCGATGTCCGAGTGCAGGTAGCGCACCCGCACATCGTGTTCCGACAGGTAGTCGGTGAGGTTTTCGGCCATGCGCTTGGTCAGGGTCGTCACCAGCACGCGGTCGCCCATCTTCGTGCGAAGGTTGATCTCCGACAGCAGGTCGTCCACCTGCGTGGCCACCGGGCGAATCTCGATCTGCGGATCCACCAGGCCGGTCGGACGCACCAGCAGTTCGACGACATGGCCTTCGGTGTGTTCGTACTCGTATTTGCCCGGCGTCGCGGAGACAAAAATGGCGCGCGGCGACCGGCGCTCCCACTCCTCGAATTTCAGCGGCCGGTTGTCGAGCGCCGACGGCAGGCGGAACCCGAAGTTGACCAGCGTTTCCTTGCGCGACCGGTCGCCCTTGTACATGGCGCCCAACTGCGGAATGGTCACGTGCGATTCGTCCACCACCAGCAGTGCATCCGGCGGCAAATAGTCGTACAGGCAGGGCGGTGGCTCGCCTTCCATCCGTCCGGTCAGGTGCCGCGAATAGTTTTCGATGCCGCTGCAGAAGCCGACTTCGGCCATCATCTCGATGTCGAACTGGGTGCGCTGCTGCAGGCGTTGCGCTTCCACCAGCTTGTTCTCGCGATAGAAGTATTCGAGGCGTTCCTTCATTTCCGGCTTGATGGTTTCGATCGCGTCGAGCACGGTCTTTCGCGTCGTCACGTAATGCGATTTCGGATAGAGGGTATAACGCGGAACCTTGCGATAAACCTCGCCGGTCAGCGGATCGAAGAACGAGATGGTCTCGATCTCGCCATCGAACAATTCGATGCGCACGGCCTCGATTTCGGAATCGGCCGGGTGGATATCGATCACCTCGCCACGCACGCGATAGCAGGCACGGCGCAGTTCGACATCGTTGCGCGTGTACTGCATGTCGGTGAGGCGGCGGATCAGCTCGCGCTGGTCGATCTTGTCGCCGCGCACCAGGTGCAACACCATGCGGAAGTATTCATTCGGATCGCCGAGGCCGTAGATGGACGACACGGTCGCCACGATGATTGCGTCGCGACGCTCCAGCAGTGCCTTGGTCGCGGACAGGCGCATCTGCTCGATGTGCTCGTTGATGCTGGAATCTTTTTCGATGAAGGTGTCGCTGGCCGCGACATAAGCTTCGGGCTGGTAGTAATCGTAGTAACTGACGAAGTATTCGACCGCGTTGTGCGGGAAGAAGCTCTTGAATTCGCCGTACAGCTGCGCCGCCAGGGTCTTGTTCGGCGCCAGCACCAGGGTCGGCTTCTGCACGGCCTGGATCACGTTGGCGATGGTGTAGGTCTTGCCTGAACCGGTGACGCCCAGCAGGGTCTGGTGCGCGACGCCTGCCTCGAATCCCTCGATCAGGCGGCGAATGGCCTCGGGCTGGTCGCCCGCCGGTTCGAACGGCGCCTCGATCTCAAAACGGTCGCTCATTGCCTGCCAACTCCGTGCAATCGTCCAGTATAACGCCGCGCATTTTTCTGCT
>MGYJ01000087.1:0-1473 GCA_001801685.1 Gammaproteobacteria bacterium RIFCSPHIGHO2_12_FULL_63_22
CTGGATGAGAGTCGGCTCTTGAGCTGCTATACCTGTAGTAGTCTTAGTTTCTGAAGAGTTTCTTAAGAGTTCTATAGAGGGACTGTCTGAAACTTCACCCTTTTGATCGCGAAACTTCACCCTTTTGCTGCCTGAAACTTCACCCTTTTGCCCGGATAAGGGTGAAGCAGCTTCACTCTTTTGCTCATCCGTAAAGGGTGAAGTAGCTTTACCCTTTCGTGGCATCGGTGGAAGGAGCGGAAATGCATAGGTATTTACCATGCCGCGCCCCGGATTGTCGCCCGCCGGAACGACCTCGAGCAGCCCCCTGGCCTGAAGCGCGTCCAGCGTGTTGAGGAGCCCGCGCTTTGTGATGAGGCATTGCTCGGCCAGGAGCCGCAGAGACGGCCAGGCCACGTCCAGCGCGTCGTTGTGGTAGTTGGCCAGCACGAGCAGCACGAACTTCTCCGTGCGCGAGATCGGCCGCCCGGTCGGATCGGCATAGAGTTCCATGCAATACGTCATCGCGCGCAAGCTCACTACCTCAACCCTCGTCCGGAATGGAGGCCATGACCGCACGCGCCGACGCCAGGCAGGTAATCATCTTGTCGAGCTCCGCGAGCGCGATCGCTCGCGCCGTGCTCACAGGGCCGTTGCCGCCAGGCACGGCGGGGATCTCGTCGAGCGCGGGCGTCGGATACGGGCGCGCAGGACGCGCCCCTCCCACACATCTCCGCCTCGCCTTCGGCGGTGTCTTCTCACGGGCGGCGCGCGGAGTTTTCACGCCGGCGCCACGCGGAACATAGGACCCGTCTTTGAGGGCGGCCTCCAGGGAGGGGAACGCCGGCAGGCCCTTCTTCTTGCGCCGGAAATTCACTTGCCAGAGCTTGTTTTTATTCGGATCGTCCTTTGCGAGTGCCATGGCTGTCTCCTTTTTCTCTTTCACCTGGCGTGGCGCGGCCGAAGTGAGCACGCGGGCAGCCCCCGCGATCGTCTTCTTCTCCGGCTGCTCAAAATCCGTCACCGGATACTTTCGGTCGCAGTATCCGCATTCGTAATAGCCGGGGCGATCCGCATTGATCAGTTCCTCGCCGGGGCAGTGCGGGCAGTCCGGCCAGTCTGCTTTCATACGTGCACGCTCGCGCGGTTGCGCTGGTAATAGGCCGCGGCGCGCTTGGCCTGCCTGGTGAGGCACTTCCGGCAATGCATCTTCCCGGGCTCGCGCAGGTTCGGGCAGGCGCGGCAGAGGCCCTTGGCAGTGCGCGCCGCCAGGCGCTTGCATTGATACGAGCGCCGATAGCGCAGCGCCTTGGCCGAGAGCATGGGCGCGCGCGGCGGCACCGGATCGGGAGCCCGCACAATCACCGGCCGCCAGCCGCAATTGACACAGCGCACCGCCGGCGGCTCGCCGTAGGCGTATTCCTCGACCTGCAGAAACCCCTGGCAGCGCGGGCAGTTCATTCCTCGGCCTCTCGCGGGGGACGGCTCCCGCTC
>MGYJ01000087.1:1485-4607 GCA_001801685.1 Gammaproteobacteria bacterium RIFCSPHIGHO2_12_FULL_63_22
CGATCCCCCGCTCGGGCCTTCGTCATTGCGCGTCGCATATGGGGGCCTTCGGCATCTCGTCCCACGTCCGCCCGTCCAGGATGCGCCCAGCGGCCTTCTTGCCGAAGCGAGTCATCCAGATAGAATTGCAAAGCCCGCCGCTGGCAACTTGTCGGCTATGTGATTTGTCTCCGCGTCCACAATCGAGCATTGGGTCCTCCGCCCACTCCCCCCACTGCTTGAAGAAGAACGGCACGCCGGCGGCCTGGCACTGATCGCGGAGTCTCCGAGCCCAGTTCGGGTGCATCGGCCTCGCGTGCGGGCCTGATTCGCCGCCCACGATCACCCAATCGAGACGCCGTGGCTCAAGCCTTACCATTCGATAGGCCACCGCGCTCTTGCCGCCGATCACGGATAGGTCGATCTTCCCCAGTAGCGGCTCGGCGGAGATGAAACGCACAGCCGCCGGCGTCTGGAGCAGCAGCGGGATGCGCTCGTCGGCCGTCTGCTGGTCCTCGCAGGATATCCCGAGCCAGACGTTCGGCAGCGTGTCTCCAACCATCATCGCCAACGGAAATGCCGAGGATGGTTTTTCCAACAATTCCAGCATCCGTTGCGGTCGCTTCGTCAATATCTGGAAAGTGTGCCGCTTGGCCGATAGCATCGTTAGAAAAACCTTGGCGATAAACTCGTCCGGCACGTCCTCATGGAACAGGTCGCTTAAAGAGTTCACGAAGATGCGGCGGGGCTTGCGCCAGTGGAGCGGCGCGTTCAAGCGGTCAGGATGGCAGACCACCTTGTCGAAGGATTGCCCTGTGCGCGGCAGCACGCGCTCGGCATAGCAGTTCCGGCATCCTTCCGAGACGTGCGTGCATCCTGTGACAGGATTCCACGTCGCGTCCGTCCACTCGATCTTGGACTTGTCGCCCATCATCCCCTCAGCCACAGGATCAGTAATTCCCACGGTAGGCAGGCCAGTCCGATAATCCACCAGGCGATGTATTCGAGGCGGTCGCCCATCAAAAGGCCTCCGTCCAGCAGGTGGGGTGTTCGTCGTGGGCTTGGCTGTGGAGGTGCGGGACGTAGAACTGGCGGGCCTTGGCCTGGGCCTGCGCCAGGAGCGCGGCCACGCGCTCGGGTGGATAGGCCGCCGGGTCGATGCGCACGTGGCCGCCCTGCGCGGGGCCCAGCGCGGCGGAGAAGGCCAGATAGTCCGCGTGGCCGGCCTCGGGAAACGGCAGGGGCCTGCGCGTAAGCTGCAGCTCGTGGCCCACCATGCCTGGGATGGGGGCCTTCGGATGGCGCTGGCTGCGGCCATAGAGCATCAGGCGGCCTTCTTCTTGCCGTTCGCATTTTTGCGAACAACCGTCGCCTTCGCCTTGGGCTTCTTGGCCGAGACGTCATTCCCGCGACGGCGGGAATCCGGATCGGGCTGGGTCCCCGCCTTCGCGGGAACGACAGGAGCTAACGCGGCCGGCGCCGCCTGGTCGAGGATCTTCTTCGCGTCCAGACCGAAGGCCTTCATACGCTTGGGGAAGTCCTCCACGGCGCTGTAGCTGCGCGAGGCCTCCTCGGCGAGAATCTTGAACGCCACGTGGCGCACCAGGTCCTCAGCGGTCGTGCCGATCGGCACGAGCGCAAAGGCCTTCTTGGCACAAGGGAGAGAGTGATATTCCGTGACGGCGCCCACGATGATCCCGGCGAGCAGGCCCGTGGCCTTCGTCGAGGCCTTTTGGACGGCGGCGGCCAGGGGGGCCATCAGCGCGGGATAGGCCTTCTCCCACCGCGCTCGCTCGGCGGCCTCGCGTTGCTGGTCGTCTTTGTATTTCCGCTCCTGCGCGGCGCGTGATTCGGCGCCATTGGCGGGGACGCGCAGATGGCCCCGATTAGCCGTCTCACGTTTCTCTCGGTCCTTGATCTCCTGGGCGTAGTGCACGGCGCACTTGTGCTTGTCGGTGCAGACGTTGAAGGCCTGCCCTCGCCCGGCGCCGGCCACGAGCACGCCGAGGACGGAGTGCAGGCAGGTCTTCGAGCCGTGCTTGCCGTCCGCCCTGGTCCAGGACATGGGGCCGAAGATGCGCTCCTTGCCGTCCTTGGCGTCCGGCTGCACGCAATGGTCGTGCGTGATCTGAATGATCTTGACGCGCTCCTGCACGGCCTGACGCACGGTGCCCACCGTCTCCGGGAACAGCATCGGCTCGGCGGCGCAATGATCGAACTTGACATGATCGTCGATATAAGCCTGCAGCTCCCGCACGCTCACGGCCTTGAGCGTGGCCAAGGGATTGTCCGCCGCGCCATCCGCTTTCTCTTCGGGCGTGAAATTGAGGCTGCGGGTGCCGCAGAACAGGCCCCCGTTTCCGTAGTCATGATCCTCGGTCCCGATCACGCGCTGCTGGTCGGCGGTGGAAAGGCGCGCAAGGAGGATGGCGTGGCCGGCGGTGAAGTGGTCGGCGAGGAACAGGGTCTGCGCCTCCGGAATGAGCGCGCAGAGCTTGACGCGGTCGTACACGTACTTGACGCTCTTCCCCACCTTGCCGGCGATGACGTCCACGGCCTTGTCGCCGTGGCCCTTGTAGGTGGCCATGAGCGCGCGGTAGCCGTGCGCCTCTTCGAGGGGATGCACGTCCTTGCGCTGACTGTTCTCGATCACCATGATTTCGAGCGCCTCCTGATCGGTGAGCGCGCGGATCATGGCGGGGATCTCCGTGAGGCCGGCGGCGAGGGCCGCCCGGTAGCGACGCGCGCCTGCCACTAATTCGTACCCGCCGGCTGATCCGTTTGTGCGCACCAGCACCGGCTGCAGCACGCCCTTCACCTTCACCGACTCGGTCAGCTCTGCCATGTCCGTCGCGTCGAAGTGCTGACGCGGGTTGAGCTTGGATTCCTTGAGGTCCTTCAGGGGGATCTCTTTGTATGTGCTGCTCATCTCACACTCCTTTCGAAAGCAGGACGGCCGCCAGCGTGATGCCGGCGGCGGACAGCCAGTAGAGCACCAGGACCCACGTGCGTGTCAGGGCAAAGCCCACGGCGAGCAGGAGATACCAGGCGCAGTTGAGCCACATTAGGTCCTTCATCAGGGCGGCAGTGAACCAGGACGGCATCTATTCCTCGGCCTCGCGCGGGGGCTCGCTTGGGCGCGG
>MGYJ01000087.1:4615-6391 GCA_001801685.1 Gammaproteobacteria bacterium RIFCSPHIGHO2_12_FULL_63_22
GGGCCTTCGTCATTCCAACAAAAGATCATGCCCGTCAGTCCGGGAGTCGTTGCAGGTGGTAGTCGGCCATGGCGTGGGCGACGGCGCGCGCGCCCTCCACCTTGGCCTCCCCGACGCCGGCATTGAAGGCGTCCGTGGCCCAGCCGGCCACAATGGGAGGCGCGAGCGGGTCGCGCCCGCGCAGGAGAAACAGCGGCTCGTCTTCTGGGATCGCGTCCAGTTTCTTCAGCACGTCGGCTTTGAGCATGAGGTCCTCCAGAAAAAGTGCGCAAGGGAAAGGCGGAGCCGGCTCCAGCAAGTCCGGCCCCGCCGATCCAACCGAGTCCCCCCGATGGCCATCCCCCCAGCGCCAACCGGGTCGGCCTCGTCGGGCGTCGGGAGCACCGCCCGTGTCGTCACCGCAGGACCCCACTCAACCAGCCGGCGCCCCATTCACGACGGCAGGCGTCGATGAGCTGCCCCAACTCTGCCGGCGTGAGTTTGACCCAGAGCCGCCATGCCGTGCGGAGGTTCCGGCGGCGGATCTGTGTGTCCATGTCCAGGTCGTCCATCAGGAGCGTGCTCACAACGCTTTCCGGAGGTGATGCCAGAGCAGTTCAGGAAAGGTCAGGCGGCGGTTGGGGCGTACCTGGGGCGACTGATAGTTGTCGGCGTGGCCCCAGCCGAAGAAGTACCGTAGGCCCATCCAGGCGGCGAACACGAGCAGGCCGATGCCGATGGCGCCGAACGTGATGAGAATGGCGTTAGCCTGGTCAGCGCGTGAGAGCATGGGTCACCTCCTTGGGAAAGGGTCCGTCCACTGTCCGATGCCGCTCCATCCAGGCATCCAATTCCGTGCGCTTGAAAAGCAGCTCCTTGCCGGGCTTGTACGTGGGCAGGCGCTTCATGCGGATCCACTCGCGCAGCGTGCCTGGCGACGCGCCCAGGTACAGGGCGGCCTGCGGAAGAGTGAGATAGCCGCGCGCGGGAATCGTATTGTGCTCGAGCAGGACGCGCAGCTCGGCCAGGAGCTGGAGCCCCGTGGCGTCAAGAGTAAATTCGAGGTTGGGCGCGGCCATCCTGTTAACGTCCTGACGCCGAGAGCATCCGCAGGTTCCACAGACGAGGCCCATAGGAGAAAATCTGGCTGTCCAGCTTCTGGCGGCGTTTGTTGCGATCGCTCAGGGTTGAAGCGTTGATGTGGCGAAGAAAGATACGGGCCAGAAAAAAGCGAGAGGCCAGCGGGAATTTCATGGGGGCTCTTTTCATGATGCTTTCCGTTCCGGCCAGATGATTTCCGGCGTCACGCCTAGCGCCTTCGCCACGATGGCCCGCATGCGCGGGGACGCGCGATGGCCGTGCAGCGTGCGGGAGAGCGACGCCTTGGAGACGCCGCATCGCCGCGCCACGGCGGCCCAGTTGATGCAGGCCTCCTCAGAGAGGGCCTTGGCCCGCGCGCGGGCGGTCGGGAAGTAACCTTTTGGCAGTCGGCGTGTCATATAGTAAGATAGTAAAACAATGGTTGACACCATAACGAACGGTTATTATAATGTCAAGAGAAAAAATAACCGAACGTATTTTAGAGACTTTCGGGGAACGCCTGAAGAAGGCGATCAAGGGTAAGGGGCTCACGAGTAAAGCCTTCGCGCGGCTATTGGGAGTCACGTCCGTATCGGTCAGTCGCTACATCACCGGCCAGCACACCCCATCGGCTCCGGTGATCGCCCAAATGGCCTTTTTGCTGGACGTGCCGAAAACCTGGCTGATGCTGGGGGACCGTCTGGGCATGGACAGGCC